>NZ_JACHLY010000001.1:2812500-3412500 GCF_014204715.1 Streptomonospora salina | reverse complement strand
CAGCACCGCGGGCAGCGGTGGCGGCTCCTCGCCCGGCGGCGTCGACGGAACCACAGCGGAGGAATCCAAGCAGCAGTGCAGTTAGGCGGTGTGCTCTGCGGGGCGCCGGCGATGGGCGCCCCGCAGAGGGCCGCCCATCGGAGAACCGACCCGCCGCCCCATGAGCTTCATCGGCGACCGCGGCTTCCCGGACGCGGTCCCGCGTCATCGCAGTCGACACAGGCACGGGCGCCCGGGCGGCTTCGATGCGCCCGGGCGGCTTCGATCGTCCGTGCCGAGGGCCGCCCGGCCGCGATCGGCGAGGCGGCGGTACCGGCCTCGACGCCGGCCCGCTCCCGAACGCCCCCGCTGAGCTCCCCCGCGGTCCGGATGCCCCCGGCTCCGGGCCGCTCCTCAGGCGGCCGCGGCTCCCACGGGATCCTGCACCGCGGGAACCTTGCCGTGCACGACCAGGTCGGTCCACATGCCGCAGACACGGTCCAGCGAGTAGTTCCCGGTGATCTCGGCTCTGGCCGCCATGCGCGCGGCGTCGAAGCGGCCCTCGGAGACGACGCCGTGGATGGCCTCGGCCATCTCCGCCGGGCTGTCGTGCAGCCATCGACCGGAGTAGATGGTGTCGGCTCCCGGCCAGGTCAGCACCGCGGGAACGCCCCCCGAGGCCGCGCATTCGGCCGGGGCCAAGTGGAAGCTCTCGTCGTCGCTGGTGGAAAGCATGAACCCGACCCGGCGCAGCCACGTGGCTACGTCGGGGCCGAACGGGTCGAAGACCACCCCCTCGGCCAGCAGCGGGTCGCGCTGGACGGTGCGGTAGGTGCGCTCGTAGTACTCGCGCTCTTCCGGCCGGTTCCACACCCACCAGTAGTCCCAGGGCTGCTTGGTCTTGACCGCGAGCGTGAAGCGGGGGTCGCGCCGGCGCAGCTCGCCCAGCACCTCGATACCGCGGTCCAACCGCTTGCGCGACGGCGCGATCCCGACCATGCCGAGGGTGAACTCCGCTCCGGGCAGCTTGGGCCGGTCGAGCTGGTCGACGTCGACCCAGTTGGGCAGCACGACGACCTTGTCGGCGGGCCATCCGGCGAGCTCGCGCGTCAGGGACGCGTAGTACGGGCTGACGCACACGACCGCGTCGACCTTGTCGATGTCGAGCTTGCGCGGCCACTCCGCGTAGAGCTCGAAGCGGTGCAGGCGCACCACCAGCCGCTGGCCGGCCCTCTTGTGCTCGGCGTAGAACAGCGCGTTGGGGCCGCACCACTCGCAGATGACGACATCGGCCCAGGCGGCCAGCTCCCTGCTGCGGTACTGGTCGTGGTTGCGCAGCGACTCCCACTGGTCCACGCGCACCTCCAGACCGGGCAGCGACGTCAGGAACTCCGACAGCCGGGTGAAGAACTTCAGGTCGTGGCCGGCGATGACCACCTTGACCGGCCGCTGCGGGTCGGTTCCCGCCGGCGCCTGCGGAAAGACCAGGTCCAGGTAGCTGCGCAACCGCTCGGCGGCGCGGTCCAGGCTGAAGTCCGCGGCGGCGGTGCGGCAGCGTTCGGCCGCTTCGCGGTACAGGTCCGGGTCGGCGGCCAGGGTCAGCGCGTCGGCGACCGAGTCGGCGTCCTCACCGGCGAACAGCGGGTAGTCGGCGCCCAGCAGCCGTTCGTGCATCGGGGTGCGGTTGACGACGACGGGCAGCCCCAGCGCCCCGAGCTCCAGGACCTTGGTGGACAGCTCCAGGCTGGCGTCCATCTCCGGCGACCGCCAGGACAGGCCGACGTCGCACTGGGCCGAAATCGCCAGCGCTTCCGCCCGCGGCTTGCCGCCGTGCCAGGTCAGCCCATCGGTGGACTCCAGGGCCCGGCTCATGGAGCGCGCCCACTCCGGCGAGTCGCGGTGCACCTTGTCGCCGATCATGTGCAGCTCGGCGGGCACGCCGCGGCGAGCCAGGGCGGCGGGCAGCTCCGTCATCTCCAGCGTGTTCCAGCGAGGTGCGAACTTGCCGGTGTAGACGAGCTTGAGCGGCTGGTGGGGTTCGCCCGTGCCGTGAGCGTCGTCCGGCGTGACCACCACCGGCGGGAACAGGACGCTCTTGCCGCAGGCGGCGGGCACGGAGGACTCCAGGAACCCGCGCAGCTCCTCGGTCTGGCACAGCAGCAGCCGCGACGCCACGGCGATGTCGGAGATCTCCGAGACGGCGGTGGCGGTCATCCCGGCGACGCTCTGCGGCACGTCGGTGAGGTAGGTCCACAGCCGCCCGTCCAGCTGCTCGTTCTGAGCGGCGGCGACGGCGAGCCGGCTGCCGCGGACGACGACGAGGTCGTAGCCGTGTTCGGCGTCCAGCCGGGTGATCAGCTCGACGGCCTGGTCCGGTGTCAGGCCGCGCCGTCCCGCCTCGGGCACCAGGCCTTCCTCGTGCGGCCGGCGGACGGTCACGCCCGGCACCTCCGCCAGCGGCGCGACCAGCCGGTCGGTGGTCACCGGCGCCTTGAGCAGCAGCGTTGCCTCGCACCCGGCGGCGGCCAGGCCCTGGGTCATGGACTGCGCCCAGATCGCCGATCCGTCGATGATGTTCAGGTCGACATCGCCGTAGACGAGTGCGCGCAGGCCGCGGGCGGGCCCGTTCCCCGGGCCGGCGGCGCCGCCGGCCCGGGAGCCCCGGTCGTCGCCGCCGCTCGCGGGATCGCGTTCGCGAGGATGGTTGGTCACGTACTTCCCTTCGTTGCGATCCTGGGGGCCGTGCTCGCACGGACGCCGGTCCGGCCCGCACGGCCGTCGCGGAGGGCGGCCGGCGTCCGGCACGTTCGGATCGTGCTGACTGCGGTGGGCTCGGGGGCGGTCCGGGGCATCAGCCGGCGCCGGGCGTGGTCCGGGCCTCCGGCTCGGACCGGGACGCGCCGGGTCCGAGCACGGGTGCCAGAGCCAGCAGCCGCGCGCCGTGCCTGTTCCACACGCCCGGGTGCAGTGCGCGGCAGACGAGCTCGCGGCGGGCCAGCTCCGGAGCGACGGAACTCACGAAAACATACTCCTGCTCGGCCGCCGCGTGGCCGACCGCATCGGCCGCGTCCCCGGGCGGCTGCGGCTGGGGTCCGGCGACGGCCGGACCCACCGCGTCGGCGTCGGAGCACTCCGCGGCGCACAGCAGGTCGGCGAGGAAGTGCTCCCCGCGGGGGCCGTCCCACAGCGCCGTCCACGGCACGTCGGCGGCGCGGGCGAGGCGCGCCCAGTCCTCGGGCTGCGGGGCGCCGACGGGTGCGGCCCCGGGGACCGTGCGCACGGGGACGCCGTGTGCGTGCAGCCGCTCGATCCCGGCCAGTCCCGCCGCGCTGTCGGGGACCACGACCTCGAAGGGCGGGTGGGACTGCTGCAGCGCATCACCGGCCAGGGCGAGGCTTTCGGCGTCGTCGCCGGGCAGGGCCAGCAGCGCGGTCCGGCGGTTCTTCAGCGGCAGCGAGGGGCTGCCCGAGCCGGGCGCGAATCCGAGGCGGCCGAAGATCTCGGCGAGGCGTACCGGGGTCGCGTCGGTGAGGAACACCGAGCGCAGGACCAGGCGCAGCTCCTCGGAGGTGAGCGGCCCGGCTGCGCGCAGCCGGGCCAGTTCGTCCGTCGCGGCGCCGGAGCGCAGGGCCCGGACGTCGGTGGCGACGCTGCGCAGGGTCGTGTCGCGCTCGCCGGCCCCCTCGTCCGCGCCGCGTGCGGTGTCGCCCAGCAGCAGCGCCCGGGCGCCGCAGGCCAGGGCCCGATCGGCCAGGGCGGTGTCGCCGACGACGACGCCGGAGCAGGCCCGCAGCCGGGCGGGCAGCTCCTGCGCGTCCTCGCGGACGCCGGCGAGTCGGCGCATGCCGTCCTCGGACAGCCGCTCGACCAGCCGGTCGGCGACGACCCCCGCCGGTGCGGGCGAGGGGACGTAGGCCGGTTCGGAGGCGCGCTCGGGTTCGGCGGCCACGGGGTTGAACAAGTGCAGGGGGACGCCGGCATCGCCGCGGTGGACGTGGTCGAAGTCCAGGGCCGCCAGCCCGGGCGGTGCCGGGGCGTCGGCGATCAGGACGGTGGGCACGCCGCGCGCCTGCGCGGAGTCGATCACCCAGTTGAGCACCCGGGTGCGGTCTCCGACGGCGGGGTCGCCGGCGTGGGCCCACAGCGATCCGGGCGCCGCGGCCGAGGCGGACACGCACACGATGTCGACGTCGACGGACTCGAAGGCCGCTTGCGCGTCCTGGGGCCGCAGCGGCACGACCCGGACGTAGGGGGCCAGTGCCGCGCGGATCTCGGGGGCGAGGACGCCGGCGACGACGAGCCGGCTGTCGCGCACGCCCACGCCTCCGGAGAGCAGCCGGGCCTCCTCGCGCTCGGCGTCGAAGGAGCGCACCGGTTGGGCTTTGGTGCCCCGACCGGTCGCGGGCCCGGTCCGGCCGGCTTTGCGCCAGAGCCGGAACATTTCGCGGGGCAGCTGCACGAGGCCGCGCCCGGGCCGTTTGGCCGCGGCGGTCAGGGCGCGGCCCACCTGCAGCGAGGTGGAGCCTTCCAGCGCCGCCAGTCGCGCCTTGGCCTCCTGGAGCTGGGCTTCCCGCTCGGACAGGGCCTGCCTCAGCTGTTCGGTGTGGCTCAGTTCACGCCGTTTCACGGGATACTTCCTGCCTTGGGATCGGGATCCGGTCGGGCACGGGGTCAGGCGCTGCGGCGGGGTCCCGGCGCCGGCACGCCGGACGTCCAGTCGGCGAGGACGGTGGCGATGCGCTCGCCGGCGCCGCCGTCCCACATCGGGGGGACGGCGGCCAGGGCCGCGGTGTCGGTGCCCGCTCCGGCCAGGATCTTGGAGACCAGGCCGGGGAGTTCGGAGTCGGTGACGAGCCGGTTGCTGCCGTGGGTGATGGTGATGGGGCGTTCGGTGTTGGGCCGCAGGGTCAGGCAGGGGACACCCAGCATCGTGGTCTCCTCCTGGACTCCGCCGGAGTCGGTGACCACGGCGGTGGCGCCGCGCACCAGCGCCACGAAGTCGATGTAGCCCAGCGGTTCCAGCAGGTGCATACGCGGGTGCTCGGCCAGGCCGGCGGCGTCGAGGGACGCCCGGCCCCGGGGGTGCACGGGCATCACGACGTCGATCTGGTCGGCGACCTCGTGCAGGCGGGCGACCAGGCGCGCGACCGTTTCGGGGTCGTCGACGTTGGCGGGCCGGTGCAGGGTCGCGGCGACGTAGGAGCCGGGAAGGTCCAGGCGCTCGCGCAGGGCGGCGGTGTCGAAGCGGTCGAGGCGCGCCAGCAGCGTGTCGATCATCGGGTTCCCGACCAGATGCACGCGGTCCACCGCGACCCCCTCGGCGGCGAGGTGGCCGACGGCTTCGGGGCTGGTGGCGAAGCACACGTCGGCGAGCTGGTCGGTGAGGCGGCGGTTGACCTCTTCGGGCATCGACCAGTCGAAGGAGCGCAGCCCGGCTTCGACGTGGGCGACCGGGATGTGGAGCTTGGCGGCGACCATCCCGGCGGCCAGCGTGGAGTTCACGTCGCCGTAGACCACGACGAGTCCCGGTGAACGCTCGATGAACTCCCGCTCCAGGCCGGTCATCAGCGCGGCGGTCTGCTCGGCGTGCGAGCCCGAGCCCACACCGAGGTCGACGTCGGGCCGGGGCAGTCCCAGCTCGCGGAAGAAGACCGCCGACATGCGGTCGTCGTAGTGCTGGCCGGTGTGCACGACCGACTGGCGCAGCCCGCGGGCCTCCAGGGCCGCCACCACCGGCGCGGCCTTGACGAAGTTCGGCCGCGCGCCGACGATATGCACGATCTCGGCGGAGCCCGGCCGGTCGGCGGGCGCGGAGCGCACCGCCTCGGCCGCATGCCCGGGAGCCTCCGCGCCTTCGGCGGGACGGTCGGCTCGGTCGCTGCCGGAACGGGCGGCCGGTGCTGACGACATCGTGTTCCCTTCGTTTCGGATCTCCGGACTCGTCCTCGTCGGACGCCCAGGCGTCACCGGCGGATCACGTCGACGTGGTTGGATACTCCACCGTGCGCAATTTCTTGAAAGCGGCCACCTTCACCGCGAGCCTGACCTGGCGGCACCTCAGGCGTGAGCCCGCCCGACTGCCGCTGCTGGGACTGCGGCTGCTGCCGGGGCCCGCGCGCGCCGGTGTCCGAACCGTACTCCGGCGCAGCGGCGCGCTCGGCCGGGCTTATGCCCTGTGGGACGCCGGCCACCGGGCGGATTCGCTCGACACGGTCCGCGGGGCCGCCCATGGAGCCTCCCCCCGTCGCCTCGCCCGTCTGACCGCGTTCGCCTTGGCCGTCGAGCAGCCCGGTGCCGCCGAGGAGCTCCTCGGGGGCCTTCCCCGAGGCCGGCGGCGCAGTGCGCTGGAGCACCGTCGTGCCCTGACGACGGGTCGCGAGGTCGGCGAAGCCCCTCCGGGCCGGTGGCCCGACTCAACGGTAGCTCTGCGGGGGAGAACGCCGCACCACGACACGATGAACGGTCGGGAATCGCCCGGGGCCGACCACCGCGTCCTGCACCTGGTCACCAACGCCCTGCCGCACACCAACGCCGGCTACACCCAGCGGACCCACCGCATCTCCCAGGGACAGCTGGCCGCCGGGCTCGAACCCCATGTGGTGACCCGGGCGGGCTATCCGCTGACCAAGGGGATCCCGGATACACGCCCCCGGGTGGAGGTCGACGGCGTCGACTACCACCGGCTGCTGCCGTGGCTGGCTCCGGACGGCGAGGCCGCGGAGCTGCGGGCCGGGCTGCGGCTGGGGCTGCCGCTGGCGCGGCGGCTGGACCCGGGCGTGCTGCACGCGGCCAGCAACCACGTCAACGCCCGGCTCGCGCTGGAGCTCGGGCGGCGGCTGTCGCTGCCGGTGGTCTACGAGGTGCGGGGGTTCCTGGAGGAGTCCTGGCTCTCGCGCGATCCCTCGCGCAGCACCGGCGACGCGTTCTACACCGTCGAACGCGCCCGCGAGACCGCGTGCATGCGGGCCGCCGACCTGGTCGTCACGCTGGGCGAGACCATGCGCGCCGAGATCGCGGGCCGCGGCGTCGACGCCGACCGGGTGATCACCGTGCCCAACGCGGTCGACGAGTCGTTCCTGGAACCGCTGCCCGACGGCGCGGGCCTGCGCCGTGAGCTGGGCGCGGGGCCTGAAGCGTTCGTGGTGGGCACGACGACCAGCTGCTACGGCTACGAGGGCCTCGACACGCTGATCGACGCCGTCGCCGAGCTGCGCCGCCGCGGAGTCGACGCCTATGCGCTGATCGTGGGCGACGGCCCGGAACTGGGGGCCCTGCGTGAGCGCGCCGCGGCGGCGGGACTGGGGTCGGCTGCCGCCTTCCCCGGCCGGGTGCCGGCCGGGGACGTCCGCCGCCATCACGCCGCGCTGGACGTGTTCGCCGTGCCGCGGCGCGACGAGCGGGTCAGCCGCCTGGTGACGCCCCTGAAGCCCGTGGAGGCGATGGCCGGCGGACTACCGGTGGTGGCCTCCGATCTGGCGGCGCTGCGCGAGATCGTGCAGCCGGGCGCCACGGGCGAGCTGGTCCGCCCCGACAGCCCGCGCGAGCTGGCCGACTGCCTGGAGAAGCTGGCCGCCGACGCGGACACGCGCCGCGCCTACGGCCGGGCGGCGGGCGAGCGCGTGGGCCGCGACCGCACGTGGCGGGCGGCGGCGCACCGCTACATCGAGGCCTACGCGTCCCTGCGGGCCTGACCGCGCCGCGCAGAGCCCGCGCCGACGCGCATTCCGGTGTGCGCCCCGGCGCCCATCCCGACGATCATGAAATTCCCAGGTTTTTCGTACTCCCAAGCACCATTAGCCCCGATAGCCCCGATAGCCCCGATAGCCCCGATAGCCCCGATAGCCCCGATAGCCCCGATAGCCCCGATAGCCCCGATAGCCCCGATAGCCCCGATAAGGACAATAAAGAAATCCTGGGTAGCGGGCTCGTAAATTCCTCCCCACGACTGTGGGTTTCGGCCTGTTGGGCGCGGCGTGCTGCTCTAGAGTCGGCCACGAGGAGAGGCGACCGCGTTCGCCCTGTGCAGCCGACTGGATACCGCAACGACGTTCGGCACGCGCCAGACACCGACTCGGAGAATCCGCAGGAGATTCGCGGAGATGACCGGTTTCGGCCGTCTCCGGAATCGTGCCAACGGGTCGCCGCACTCGCACGTCCCTGTGCACGGACACGGAGTAGCGGCGGTGAACCGTACTTCGGTACTCCCACCACGAAACGAAGGCGAGGGTGACCCCAGTGGACGTCGCAACCCCAACATCGGACCTGGTCGTCGTCGGTCTGGGCTACGTGGGCCTGCCGCTGGCGCACCAGGCCGCGTCCGCCGGGCTCACCGTCGCCGGCCTGGACGCCAGCCCGGCGGTGGCAGCGGGCCTCAACGAGGGACGCTCCCACATCGACGACCTCGGCGCCGCCGACATCGCCGCGATGCTCGAGCACGGCTTCACGGCCACCACCGACCCGTCGGTGGTGGCGGGCGCCCGCACCGTCGTCATCTGCGTCCCCACGCCCTTGTCCGCCGAAGGCGGCCCCGACCTCGGCGCCGTGACCGCCGCCGGCCGGTCCATCGCCGGGCACCTCGCGCCCGGAACCCTGGTGGTCCTGGAGTCGACCACCTACCCGGGCACGACCTACGAGGTACTCCGGCCGCTGCTGGAGGAGTCCGGGCTGGTCGCCGGCTCCGACTTCCACCTCGCCTTCTCGCCCGAGCGCATCGACCCCGGCAACGCCACCTTCGGGGTCGCCAACACCCCCAAGGTCGTCGGCGGCATGACCGAGCGGTGCGGCGAGAGCGCCGCCGCCTTCTACGGCCGCTTCGTCGAGACCGTGGTCCAGGCGCGCGGCACCCGCGAGGCCGAGATGGCCAAGCTGCTGGAGAACACCTACCGCCACGTCAACATCGCCCTGGTCAACGAGATGGCGATCTTCTGCCAGGAGCTGGGCGTGGACCTGTGGGACGCCATCTCCTGCGCCGCCACCAAGCCCTTCGGGTTCCAGGCCTTCTACCCCGGTCCCGGCGTGGGCGGCCACTGCATCCCGATCGACCCGAACTACCTGTCCTACAAGGTCAAGACCCTGGGGTACCCGTTCCGGTTCGTGGAGCTGGCCCAGGAGATCAACGCCCGCATGCCCAGCTACGTGCTGCAGCGCTCCCTGGAGCTGCTCAACGACGCCGGCCTGGCGCTCTCCCGCTCGCGGGTGCTGCTGCTCGGGGTGACCTACAAGGCCGACATCGCCGACCAGCGCGAGTCCCCGGCCAGTCCCGTCGCCCGCAAGCTCGCCGAGAAGGGCGCCACGTTGACCTACCACGACCCGCACGTCGAAGAGTGGCGCCTCAACGGCGCCCCGCTCCCCCGCGCCACCGATCTGGAGCAGGCCATGGCCGAGGCCGACCTCACCGTCCTGCTCACCGACCACAGCGCCTACACGCCCAAGCTGCTGACCGAGAACGCCCGGCTGCTCCTGGACACCCGCGGCGTACTGCGGCGCCTGCCCTCGGGCACGATGCACGAGGACGGCCACATCACCGCGCCGATCGAACGCGAGGGGATGGTGGTCCTCTAAGACCGCCGCCGGCCCGGGCCCGGTTCCGGAGCCCACAGGCCTTCACCCGGTCAACGTCCCGGCGTAACCCCGGCATTCACCTGCTGTTCCCTTCGCTCGGTAGCGTCACAGGCAGAGCGGAACGGCTCCGACCGGACAGCGCCGGGATTCGGCGTTCGGAAGTGGTGAACTCGCACATGCACGTTCTCGTGGCAACCGTGGTGCATCATCCCGAGGACGCGCGCATCCTGCACCGCCAGATCCGCGCGCTGCTCGACGCCGGGCACCGCGTCACCTACATGGCTCCCTTCGCCGACTGCGGCGTCACGCCGTGGCAGGAACTGGCCCCGGTGAACGTTCCGCGCGCGTCCGGCCGGCGCCGCACGGCCTCGCTGCGCGCCGCCCGCACCGCGCTGGCCCGCCTGGCTCCGCAGGCCGACGTCCTGCTCTTCCACGACCCCGAGCTCCTGCTCGCGCTGCCGCGCACCCGCCCGCCCACGGTGTGGGACGTCCACGAAGACGCCGCGGCGGCGCTGCTGACCAAGCCGTGGCTGCCGCGTCCGCTGCGGCGCCCGCTGGCCCCGGTCGTACGCGGGCTCGAACGGCGCGCCGAACAGCGTATGCACCTGCTGCTCGCCGAAGAGGGCTACCGCGACCGCTTCGCCCGCGACCACCCCGTCGTGCCCAACACCACGTACGTGCCCGAGCGACCCGAGCGCGGCCCCGGAACCGACCGGGTCGTCTACCTGGGACACCTCTCGGCCGCGCGCGGCGCCGCCGAACTGGTGGAGATGGGCCGCACACTGCGCCCGCACGGGGTGCGGGTCGAGATCATCGGCGCGGCCGACCCCGGTATCCGCCCGATGCTGCGCGACGCCCACCGCGAGGAGGCCGTGGAGTGGTACGGCTTCGTACCCAACGACCAGGCCCTGCGCATGATCTCCGGCGCGCTGGCGGGCGTGTGCCTGCTGCAGGACACCCCGAACTACCGCAGCTCCCTGCCCACCAAGGTGGTCGAGTACATGGCGCACGGCCTGCCGGTGGTCAGTACCCCCAACCCCGCGGCGGTCGCGCTGGTCAACGACAGCGCGGAAGGCGACTGCGGCACCGTCGTGCCCTTCGGCGACGCCGCGGCGGCGGCCGACGCCGTGCTGCAGCTGCGCTCGGACTCCGCACTGCGCGACCGCTACTCCGCCACCGGGCACGCCATCGCCCGCGCCGCGTTCCACTGGCCGCTGCAGGCCGACCCGTTCGTGCGCCAACTGGAGGAGTGGGCCGGTGTCCAGGGGCGTCCGCGACTGCCGATGCAGCCGTCGGCCCCGATCCGCGACGCCCGCGAAGGCGATTCCGCACGCACGGCCCGTACGGGCCGTTGAACGGCCGCGGTGCCGCCGCCCACCCGCCAAGCGGATGCCGCGCTATAGCCCCGGCCCCGCCCGCGGCCCCGGCGGCCGCCGGGTGCACCCTCGGCCACGGTGGGTGCCTGCACGCCCGGCCGTCTCTCAGACGACGGGCGGGCGGCCGATGCGCATCATGCGCCAGGCCGTCGACCACCGCATGGGGCTGCGCGGGCCGCAATCGCCGCGCCAGCCTTCGCGGAACCCGCGGAACCACGCGCGCAACTCCGGCAGCGAGCGCTCCCGCGCCACGGTGATGGAGATCCACACGCCCAGATGGGCCAGCGCCAGCGGCCACGGCAGGTTGCGCCGCACCAGCCAGACCCGGTTGCGCGCGTTGAGCCGGTAGAAGTCTTCGTGCCGGCTGGGGTGGGTCGAGGGGTGGTACATCACCGCCTCGGCGTCGTACTCGATGTCGTAACCGGCGTCCAGCACGCGCCAGGCCAGGTCGCTCTCTTCGTGGGCGTAGAAGAACCCGTCCGGAAGCCCGCCGGCCTCGTCGAACGCGGTTCTGCGCACGGCGGCCGCGCCGCCCAGGAACGTGGTGACGCGGCTGGAGCGCAGCGGATCGCCGACCCGCAGGCGCGGGACGTAGCGGCGCTGGTCGGGGCCGCCGTCGGGGTCGACGATGCGGAACGTGACGATGCCCAGCCCGGGGTCGGATTCGAAGCGGCGGCTGACGTGGCGGACGAGGTCGCGCGAGCGGTACCAGCCGTCGTCGTCGAGGAACAGGACGATGTCGCCGCTGGCCGCCGCGACCCCCGCGTTGCGCCCCTTGGGGATGCCGATGTTCTCGTCCAGCATGACCGTGATGACGCCGTCGGGCAGCGGGGGCAGCTCGGCGCCGTTGCTGACCACGATCAGCTCCAGGTCGGCGCCTTCCTGCTCCAGGACGCTCGTGACCGCGCGACGCAGCTCGGCCGGTCGCGTCCCCATCGTCAGGATGACGCAGGAGGTCTTCAAGCGCACCTCACCTCCGTGCCCGGCCGAATCCTCACCGCCGACGCTACGGGACGGCGCCTCCGCGCCGTCCGCGCTGCGCTGCGGCGCGGAGGCGAACGGCTCGGAGGCCGCGGGGCCGGTTTCGCTGGGCACGCCTGGACTGGTCATGGGAACCGTTCGTAAACGTGGACGCATGGTGGATAGAAGGTGACCGTTGCACATCACGGCTAACGGAATGATAAAGCAGCGCGTCCCCGGGCCGCCGCTCCGAGGGTTCCGGGGTGTCCGGCGGCGCGGTGCGGCGCCGGGGCACCCCGGGGGCGGCGCGGGCTACTCCAGGCGCCGCGACGCCAGCACGCTGACCATGTGCAGGATCGTCTGCACGGCGGCGACGGCGACGCACACCGCAACGAGTGCCCGGGTCGCCATCAGGTCGCCGCGCACCAGGTCGATCACGGAGGCGCCCAGCACCAGCAGCGACAGCTCGACGGCCTGGATGACCCGGTGGAACCGCAGCGCCGAAGCGGCTTTGCGGGCCGTGCCCAGCCGCGGCGAGCGGGGCTGGAGCTGCTCGTCGGCGATCTTCTCCGAGAGTCCGGCCTTGGCGCGGGCCACCACCACGTTGTCGGTCTCCGCCTTGATCAGGGCGGCGCCGAGTGCGGCGGCCATGCCGGCGACCACCCATCCGCCGGCGTCGAGCCCGCCCTGGGCGCGCACGCCGAGCCCGATGATCAGGGCGACCTCGGCCAGGTAGTGGCCGATCCGGTCGAGGAAGATCCCGGCGACGCTGGTGCGCCCGGTGAACCGGGCGACCTCGCCGTCGACGCAGTCCAGCAGCAGGTACAACTGCACCAGGACGACCGCCGCCACGGCGGCCCAGAAGCCGCCCAGCGCCAGGACGACGCCCGCCAGCACGCCCGAGCCCATCATCATGTAGGTGATGGGGTTGGGCGGCACACCCAACCGCACGAAGACCGTGCTGAAGTAGGGCGACAGGTCGCGCATGTAGAGCCGACCGGCCCAGTGCTCCTCGTTCAGCCGCTGCTTGATTCCCTCGGGCTGCCCGCCCGAGCGGATCTCAGCGATCGATGGCTTGGACATATTCCGCCACACTCCGCCTGATGTCGTCGTCCGAAAGGGCCAGGTGCTCCAGCACGGTGTAGCGTCCCGGCCGGGTGGCGGGGGCGTGGGCCACCGCTCGCGCGAACTGCTCTTCGTCCAGACCGACGTCGGCGGGCAGGGCGGGAAGGCCGTGCCGCCGGATGCAGGCCCGGATCTCGTACATGCGCGCCTCGCCGAACCCCTGGTACCGGCTGCGCAGGAAGTAGGCGTAGAGGGCGCCGATACCGGCGAGCTCACCGTGGTTGCTGGTCCCCGGGTAAAGCTGGTCGATCGCATGCAGCAGCTCGTGGCAGGCGCCGCTGGCCGGGCGGCTGGAGCCCGCCACCGACATCGCCATGCCGGACAGCACCAGCGCCTCGGCGAGGGCGGTCAGAAACTCCTGGGAATCGACGGTGTCGCTGCGGTTGACGATCGCCTCGGCCGCGGTGCGGGCGAAGGTGACGGCCATTCCGTCGACCGGCTCGCCCTGCTCCCGGCCGGCCAGCTCCCAGTCGGCGATGGCCGACAGGTTGCTCACCACGTCGCCGACGCCCGAACGCACCAGGCGCTGGGGCGCGGCGCGCACGTAGTCGACGTCGACCACCACCGCGACCGGCATGGTGACCCCGTAGGAGCCCTTGCCGCTCTCGTGCTCCAGCGAGCTGACCGGCGAGGCGATGCCGTCGTGGGAGAGGTTCGTGGCCACGGCGACCATGGGGATTCCGGCCATGGACGCGGCGTACTTGGTGACGTCGACGGTCTTGCCGCCGCCGATGCCGGCCACGGCCTCGTAGGCCCCCGAGCGCAGCTTCTTGCCCAGCTCGGTGCCCACGTCGACGCTTCCGCCGTCGACCTTGAAGACCTCGCAGTTGGGCAGATCGAGCTCGGCGGCGATCTGGGCGCCCTGGCCGGGCCCCACGGCCACGGCGATGCGGCCCTCGTTGGCGATGCGGCGGTCGGCCAGCAGAGAGCCCAGCGAAGCGATGGCGCCCTGTCGGACGTCGATCGCCAGCGGGGCGTTGATCATGCGGGCTAGTAGCGGCATGCGATCTCCCTGGCGCGGTTCAGGTCGTCGTGGTCGTCGACCTCGACCCAGTCGACCTCGCCGATCGGAGCGACGCCGACCTTGCCGCCGCGGTCGACCAGCTCCTGGAAGCCGTCCTCGTAGTAGAGCTGCGGGTCGCGCTCCCAGGTCGCCCGGAGCGCGTCGGCGAGGCGGTCCGACAGCGAGCCCTCGATGAGGGTGGCGCCGATGTACTCGCCGGCGGCGTCGGCGGGGTCCATGAGCTTGGTGATGCGGCTGAGGTGGCCGGACCCGTCCAGGGTCACCTTCATCTCCTCGTCGGCCAGAGTTTTAGCGCTGTCCACCGCGAGGAGCAGTTCCGGTCCGCGTGCGGCCAGTAGCGTCTTTTCCACGCTCACCGGGTGGACGGTGTCGCCGTTGACGAGGAGGACGCCTTCGGAGAAGTGCTCGCGCGCAGTCCACAAGGAGTAGGCGTTGTTCCACTCCTCGGCCTTGTCGTTGTAAGCGAGGGTGATCGCGACGCCGTGCCGGCGCTCCATCTCCCGCTTGCGCTGCTCGACGGCCTCGGCGCGGTAGCCCACGACCACGACCACGTCGGTCAGGCCCGCTGCGGCGAGGTTGCGCAACGAAATGTCCATGATGGTGGTCTCACCATCGACCGGCACCAGGGCCTTGGGCAGGGTGTCGGTGTAGGGGCGCAGTCGGCGGCCCGCTCCTGCGGCAAGAACCATACCGAGCATGTAGGCGTGTTCCTCCTTACATCGTGGAGGCGTCCACGCCTCCCGATTCGTTGCGCGGAGCCTGTGCTTCCGCGATCGGCGCCGCGAGCCAGCTCGTCGTGGACTCCCACACGAGCAGCACCGCAAGGTAACCCGTCAGTACACCGTAGGTGAACGGGAGCCAGCCCAGTGCCCCGCCTGCGGCCAGAACCACCATCCGCCCGTCCCACCCGAGCATCGCCCGCATGAGCCAAGCGGGCGGGCGCAGACCGGTGCGGGTGCGGTGCACGGAGTCGGCGTGGTGCAGGGCGACCGCGGCCACGAGTACGAACACCAGTGGCCCGGGGACACCGGACCCGTAGCCCAGCGCCAGGAGATAAAGGTACTCCGTCGCACGCAGCAGGGGCGGGACCAGCCGGTCGAACCGGCCGTCGTGCGGGTGCCCAGAGGCGACGCCGGACAGCAGCAGTGCGGCCACCGGTGCGAACAGGGTAATGCCTGTGAGGTGGTTGAGGCCCGTCGCCATCAGCACACCCGCAACCAGGGCCCCGGCCAGGGTGGGCAGCAGCGGGGGGAACCCGCCGGCGGCGAGCCGGCCCAGGGCCGTGCTCAGGTGCCCGTCGCCGCGGAGATAGCGCAGATCCATGCCGGTGCCGGGCGGTGGGGAAGCACCCATCGGCTCACCTCGCGGTGTCGTCGGGGCCGCCGGTGAGTTCGGCGGTGGCAGCGAAGGCACACCCGACGATCAGTGCGATGAACGTCACCCGGGTGTCCCAAATCGTTATCGTCAGGGCCACCGTGCCGAAGCGCGCGGCTTGGGGGAAGGCGGCGACCCGCGCGAGAAGGGCAGCCCGCGGACGGGCCCCGGGGCGGCCGGCGGTGCCGGAACCGCCGGCGAGTGGCCCGTCACCGCCGGTAGCGCCGGTCCCCGGCGGGGCCGCGGAGCCGTCGGCGCCGCGGCCGGGGCCGGGCGGCGCACCCGGGGTTTCGGCGCGGGCCGCGGACCAGCCCGGCCATGGGGCGCCTTTGGGAACGGTGCGGATGCCGGAGAAGGCACCGCCGGTGCTCTCGTTGCGGCCGTCACCCCCCGTTGCGGACGGGGGATCGGGGTCGCCGAGGAGCTCGGCGGTGAGCGAGGCGTCGCCGGGTGCCCCGTCGTCCGGGGGCCGACTGGGGTCGACCGCCTCGATGGGCCGCGGCAGGCCGGACTCCGGCGTCCACTCGGGACGGCCGACGTCGGCGCCGCGGGCGGCCGCCACGGAGTCGCGAAGCGCGAGGGCGATGAGCGCGCCCGCCGCCCAGGCCCACGCGTCGGGCACGCCGGCGGCCGTGCCGCCGACGGCGAGCCCGGCGTAGACGATGTACTCGCGCAGCCGCCCCAGCACCAGCGCCAGCCACAGGTCCAGGCGGTCGCGGCGCCCGCCGCGCAGCCGGACGGCGAGGAGGTCGGTGGTGATGACGGCGCCCAGCAGGAGCGACCCGACCACGGCGCCGCGCAGGCTCCCGTCGGTGAACCACACGGCGGCCGCGACGGCCAGCACGAGCCCGGTCCGCGTCATGGCCGACGGGCTGATCCGGCCCCGGCGCGGCCGGCCGCCGGGAGCGCCGGGGCGCCCGCCGCCTCCGCGGCCGGCGTGAGCGTCGACGTCTGACACGGCAGTGCCCCTCTCCCGCAGCCTCGGAAACACCGTCTACCCGCAGGGGCGCACATCGCAACCATCGGCGCACCGAACGCGCAGGAAGAGCGAAAAGTCCCCTAAGCCCGGAGGGCGGGGGCCGGGGCTGCGCGTCGCCTGCTGTTTCCCGGCAGCCGCGCCGGTGGCGGGCCGCTGCCCCGCCACCGCAGCCCGTGCGGGACCACGGTCCCCCGTCGGCCCCGGATGAGCCCGGCGGCCCTTCACGTGCCTTCCCGGGCCGTGTCCGGCGCGCCGCTCTCCGGTGCCTCCGGTTCTTCGGCGGCGCGGTCGCGGCGGTAGGCCTCCAGCACGGCGTCGATCCCGGCGTCCAGCGCCAGACCGCCGTCCTTGAGGTACAGCCCGCGGGTGCAAAAGCGCCGCAGGTCGTCCTCGCTGTGCGAGACCAGCACCATCGTCCGGTCCTGAGCCAGCATCCGCTCGATGGTGCGGTAGCACTTCTCCCGGAACTCCCGGTCGCCCACGGCCAGCACCTCGTCGACCAACAGCACCGGGTGGTCCAACTGGGCGACCAGCGCGAAACCGAGCCGGACCTTCATTCCGCTGGAGTAGTGCCGCACCGGCGTGTCGATGTCGCTTTCGCGCAGGCCGGCGAAGTCCACGATCGCGTCGAAGCGGGCGTCGATCTCCCGTCGGGCCATCCCGTGCAGGGAACCGACCAGGTAGATGTTCTCGCGGCCGGTGAGCCGCCCGTTGAACCCCGCCCGCAGCTCCAGCAGCGGAGCGACCCGGCCGCGGGCCCCGGCCCTGCCTTCGTCGGGGATGAGCACGCCGGCGATCAGCTTGAGCAGCGTGGACTTCCCGGTCCCGTTCTTGCCGACGATGCCCACGCACTCGCCCCGGCGGATCCGGAAGGAGACGTCGCGCACCGGCCAGAAGCCGTCGGTGCCCGGGGCGCGCCGGACGCCGAGCACCAGGTCGCGCAGGCTGCGCCGGCGCCCGCGGTCGGCGCGGAACCGGATGCCGAGGCCCTCGGCCTCGATGACGGGATCGCCCATCACAGCTCCTTCAGTACCGGCGCCTCCAGGCGCCGGAACGTCGCACAGCCGGCGGCCAGGACCAGGACCGGTCCCGCGACGCTCGCCGTCAGGGCCAGGGCCCCGGGGGCGTCGGCCGGGTACCAGACGGCGTGATGCATCTTGAAGATCCCCAACAGCGGGTTGAGCTGGAACAGTGTCGTGAACCAGGCGGGGAAGCGGCCGGAATCCAGCACCAGCCCCGAGGGGATGATGATGGCCGATGCGTAGAACAGCACCCGGTTGAGGATGCGCACGATCCGTTCGACGTCGCGCACGAGCACGTTCACCGTCGCCAGCAGCAGGGTCGTCCCCACGGTGAGCACCAGCTGCGCGGTGACCGCCAGCGGCAGCCACACCATGAGCCCCTGGGCGCTGGTGCGCCCGCCCAGCACGGCGACGAAGGCCAGCAGCACCGGCCAGGTCAGCAGGTAGTCGACGAACTTGGCGGCGGCCTCCTGCACCGGGAAGACCTCCCGGGGGACGCGCAGCGTGGTGATCAGCCTGCTGTGGCTGAGGATCGCGTTGGGCGCCCGGTTCAGCGACTGGGAGAACCACAGCCACGGCAGCAGCCCCGAGATCAGGAACAGCAGGTAGCCGCCGGGCGCGTCGCCGCCGCCGGGAACGCCGCGGTCGGTGTCGAAGACGAGGCCGAAGACGAAGAAGTAGATCCCCGCCATCGCCAGGGGCTCCAGCATCGACCAGGCGTAGCCCAGAACGGACCCCTGGTACCGGACCTTCAGGTCCCGCCGCACGAGCAGGCCGACGATCCGCCGGCTGTGCCAGAGGGCCAGCAACCGCGACGCCACCGGCGCCTCCCTCCCGCTCCGCTGTGCGCCGCCCGTGCGCCCGGCGCCGCCCGCACCGCCGGATCCGGCGGTGCGGCGGCAGCCCAGCCTACCGGCGGGTGCCCGGCGCACCGGGCGGTGCGGGCCGCACGGCCCCGGCGGCACCGCGGGGGTCGGCTAATCTCGGCTGGTGCGGCCGAAGGCTCGGCGGGCGAGCCCGCAACCGGCCGCGACCGCAGCGGGAAAGGACGACGATGCCGCAGGACTCCGCCACGCCCGCGCGTCCCCAGGCGGGCACGCGTCCCCAGGCGGGCGCGCGCGCCCACGTCACGGCGGCGGTGCTGGCCGGCGGCGTCGGCGCCCGCATGGGCGGGGGCTCCCCCAAGCAGCTGCTGCCGCTGGCCGGGCGCCCCGTTCTGGAGCACGCCCTGGCCGCATTCTGCGCCGCACCCGAGGTCGACGACGTCATCGTGCTGATGGTGCCCGAGCACCTGGACGAGGCCCGGGAGATCGCCGACCGGACGTGTCCGGACCGCGTCTCGGCCGTCCTGCCGGGCGGGGCGGACCGCACCGCGACGTCGGCGGCGGCGCTGCGCGCGCTGGAGCACCGCGGCGACGACGACCTGGTCCTCCTGCACGACGCCGCCCGCCCGCTGGTGACCCCGGAGGTCATCGGCCGGTGCGTGGGCGCGCTGGCCGAGGCCGACGCGGTAGGCGTGGCCGTGCCCGCCGGCGACACGGTCGTGGAGATCGCTCCGGACTCCGGCGGCGCCGAGGTGCTGCGCAACGTCCCGCCCCGGGCCTCGCTGCGCCGCATGCAGACCCCGCAGGGGTTCCGGCTGGGAGTGGTGCGCGAGGCCTACCGCCGGGCGCTGGCCGCCCCCGGGCTGGCGGCCACCGACGACTGCGGCGTGGTGCTGGACTACCTGCCCGACGCGCAGGTGCGCATCGTGCCCGGCGACGAGTCCAACATCAAAGTCACCAATCCCGGCGACGTCGAGATCGCCGAGACCCTGATGCGGGTGCGCGGCGGCCCGGTCGCCGGCCCGCCCCGGGACGGGGAGCGGCACCAGGAGGCCCGCGGGTGACGGTGTTCAGCGCGCCCGAGGTCATCGGGCACCGCGGCGCGGGGCGCTCGTCGGCGTCGGACTACCGGGAGAACTCCGCGGAGTCGTACCTGGCCGCGGTCGGCTCCGGTGCGCAGTGGGTCGAGATCGACGTACGGCGCACCGCCGACGACGCGCTGGTGGTCCACCACGACGAGGCGCTGCCGGACGGCCGGACGATCGCCGACCTCCCGGCGCGGGAGTGCCGCGATGCGGGGCTGCTGCGGCTGGACGAGGCGTTCGCGGCCATCCCCGTGTGCGCGGGGGTGGACGTCGACGTCAAGTCGGTGATGGAGGACGCGGTCGACCCGCCGCGGCGGCGCACCGCCGGGCTGCTGCTGCCCGCGCTGCGCCGCGAGGCCGAGCGCCGCCGCGCCGCCGCCGGCCGCGAGCACGTGTTCGTCTGCTCATTCGATCCTGCCGTTCTGCTGGCGGTGCGGGAGGGGGCTCCGGAGATTCCGCTGGCGTGGATGCCGTTCGTGCGCAATCCCGTGGACCAGGCTGTGGCGGGGGCGGCGGGGCTCGGTTGCGGCCTGGTGGCGGTCGACGCCCGGTCCTTCGGCCTCACCGGCGAGCCCGAGCGTCCCGGCCGCCGCGACGTCGCCTACACGGTCGGTGTCGCCCACCGCGCGGGCCTGGACGTGGTCACCTGGTGCCCCGGCCCCGTCGACGCCGCCCGGTTCGCCGACGCGGGCGTGGACGCGGTCGTCGTCGACGACGTCCCGGGCGTGGCGGCCGCGTTGAAGGCCAGGCGGCAGAAGCGGTGACGGCGGAACGCCGCCGACCCGTGCTCACCGGGACGGCTGCGCGCGCTCGCGCCGCTCCGCCGGCCGAGAAGCGCGCGGCCCGTGCTCAGGCGTGCTGCTCACGGTTCGCGCGGGCGACGCGGGAGTCGGCGCCGAGGCCGGGCGGGCTGGTGAGGAAGCCCACCCCCCAGGCCATGTGCATGGTGGCCAGCGCGGCCGGGATGCTCAGGCGCGCCTTGGCGGAAAGCCCTCGGCCGAGCGGGAGCGAGGCGGCGGTGATCGCCGCGGCGTAGCTGCCGGGCACGAGCCAGGCGGGCCAGAACGCGAAGCCGCCCGCCAGCCCCAGCGCGATCGCGCAGACGGCGGTCGGCGCCGCCAGGTAGCGCAGGTTGATGGTGCCCTTGTGCTGTCGGGACACCACGCGGCGCCAGCGCCCGTAGTTGAAGTACTGCTTGGCCAGCGCGCGCACGCCGGGCCGGGGCCGGTAGGAGACCCGCATCCGCGGCTCGAACCAGACCGTGCCTCCGGTGGTGCGGATGCGGTGGTTCATCTCCCAGTCCTGGGCGCGCAGGAACGCCACGTCGTAGCCGCCCACGCGCTCCAGAGCCGAGCGGCGGAAGACGCCCAGGTACACGGTGTCGGCGGGGCCGCCCGAGCCGCCGGTGTGGAAGCGGGCGTTGCCGACTCCGACCCGGGAGGTCATGGCGGCGGCCACCGCCTTCTCCCACGGGGTCTCGCCCTCGGCGGCCATGATGCCGCCGACGTTGTCGGCACCGGTCTCCCCGATGGTGCCTACGGCCACGGCGAGGTAGTCGGAGGGCATCATCGAGTGCCCGTCGATGCGCGCGACGATTCCGTGGGAGGACGCGTCGATCGCTGCGTTGAGACCCGCCGGCGTGCGGCCGGTGGGGTTGTCCACGACCTTCACCCGCCCGTCCGCGGCGGCGATCTCGGCGGCGACCTCGCGGGTGCGGTCGGTGGAGGGGCCCACCGCCAGCACGATCTCGAGCTCGCCCGGGTAGTCCTGGGCGAGGACGTGGCTAACAGCGGACGCCAGGTGGCGCTCCTCGTTGAGCACGGGCATGACGACGGATACGGCCGGCCAGGTCACGGGCGATTCCAACGGTCGGGCGGCAGGGAGCGCGAGGCCGGGTCGCGGCTTCGCAGTCGATACGGTACTGCACTGCCCGGCGGCGCCCGGCCAGGGCGACCCGGGACACCCCTGCGGGCCGCGCCTCGCCGCGCGCGACCGCGCCCGCCCCCGAACCCGCGGTGCGCATCGCGGACCGAACCGTGCGCCCGCCGCGCGCGTCCTACCGGGGGCGAAAAGACGCGGCATCGGGCCCCGTTCATCCGGAAGGGGGCAACACGCCGAGAGGTGACAGCGGGCGACCCATCGGTGGATTCGGTGACAACCTAGAGGAACGAACGTGAGGGCCGGTGGACCTGCACGCGACCGGGGGCAGGCGGTGAAAGCGCCCGCGGAGCGGCGGGAGACGGTGCGCAGTGGCCGCTCCCCGCCGCGCCGCCGGCCCCGTTGCGCCCGCGCAGGCCTTCCAGCGGCGAGCGGACGGAGGGTGCTGTGAGCGACCGCCCGGGCGAGGACCGGCGCAGCGGAGAGCGAGCCGGACGCGACGGCGGGTTTGCCCGCATGCGTTCCGCTCCCACACCTCCCGATCCCCGGCGCGGCTTCACCCCTCCCAGCGGCCCCGTCCGGCGAAAACGCGCGGCGCTGCTGACGGCCGGGGCGCTGTCGGTTCTGGTCCTGCTGGCGTCGGGCACCGCGTGGTCGCTCACCGGCTGGGTATCCGGGCAGCTCGACCGCTTCGACGTCTTCGGCGGGCTGGCCGACGGCGACCGCCCCGAGGAGGGCGCCCAGGGGGCACTGAACTTCCTGGTCATCGGTTCGGACACACGCGAGGGCATGGAGCGGGACCGGCAGAACGAGCTGGGCGTGGGACGGGCCGAGGGCAAGCGCTCGGACACCATGATGCTCGTGCACCTCGACGACGACCGCGACCACGTCACCGTCGTGGGTATTCCGCGCGACTCCTGGGTCGACATCCCCGGACGCGGCGAGAACAAGATCAACGCCGCCTACTCGCTGGGCGGGCCGTCTCTGGCGGTGCGCACCGTCGAGTCGGCCACCCGTGTGCGCATCGACCACTACATCGAAGTCGACTTCACCGGGTTCGTGGACATGGTCGACGGCCTCGGCGGTATCGAGGTCTGCTTGCCCGCGCCCATCGAAGACGAGAAAGCCCACCTGGACATGGCGGCGGGCACGCACCGGGTCGACGGTACGGAGGCGCTGGCCTTCGCCCGCACCCGCGCCACCGCCGGCGGCGACCTCGACCGGATCGACCGCCAGCAGCAGGTCCTGTCGGCCATGCTGGAGACCGCGGCGAGCACCGACACCCTGTCGAACCCGCAGCGCTTCGGCGACTTCGTCGACCGGGCGCTGAACTCGGTCACCGTGGACGAGAGCCTGGACACCGGCGCCATCAACGCGTTGACCGGCCAGCTGCGCGGCATCGGGCTGGGCGACGTCACCTTCACCACGGTGCCCGTCGAGCGGACCGATTTCTGGACTCCGCACGGCGACGTCGCGGTGACCTGGGACCGCCGGCAGGCCTCGGACATGTTCGCCCGGATCAACGCCGACAAGCCGCTCGGCGGCGGCGACGGCGGGGACGCGTCGGCGTCCGCGGGGAGGTCCGGCACGTCTCCCGACCCCGGGGACATCCACCTGCAAGTGTTCAACGGTACCGGTATCACCGGGCTCGGCGCCGAAGCCGACCGGGCCTTCGGCGACGCCGGCTTCCGGGTGCCTTCGGCCGCGCGCAACTGGTCCAGCACCGAGGTGCCCGAGACCGTGCTGCGCTACGGCCCGGGCAACAAGGAGGAGGCCGCCGTGGTGGCCGAGGCGGTCCCGGGCTCGTCCCTGGAGAAGGACGAGGAGCTCGGCGAGCGGATCCAGGTCGTGATCGGGTTCAACTACCGCGAGGTGCAGCCGCCCGAGCCGGAACAGGCCGAGACGCAGCAGGCCGCGTCCACGTCGTCCCAGCGGTCCGGCGGCGGGACCGGCTCCGGGCCCGCCACCGCCCGGGAGAAGGTCTGCGAAGGGTGAAAGCCCCGCAGCGGCGGCGTTCGGGCCGCAGCCGAGGGCGCTGCGGCACCGGATAGCGTGGGGGTTCCCGACGCCGAACCGGGAGGTACGGCGCTCTGCTGAGGAGGCACGATGCTGCGCCACGTGATCGGTCTGCTGACCGGTGCGGCCATCGCCCCGGCCCTGTGGGCCGCCCTGGGCTGGTCCGCCCAGCGTGTCTCCGCCGCGGTCGGCGGCGCGGGCTTCGCACCGCTGGGGCTGACCGCGGTGGGCGTGCTGATGTTCGTCGGCGTCGCCTGCGGGTTCCTCGCCGGCGCCCGCGTCTCGCCACTGGCGGCGCTGTTCAGCGGGGGGTTGCTGCTGGGCTACGCGCTGTGGCCGGTCATGGCCGCGGGGACGGTGGACGCGGCGCTGCCCGGCTGGATCCCCGACGACTCGGTCCTGCACCCGCTGGGCCCCGGCCTGCTGCTGGCGCTGCCGCTGGGCACCCTGCTGTTCGTCTCGGGACTGGTCCCGTCGCGGTGGCGCGCCCGCAACGCGCCCCGGCCCGGCGACCCGGGCCCGCTTCCGGCCGACGGCGTGCCCGGGCCGCGCGGCGGGCACGGTCCCGAGCCCGCCCGACCGGACGGCCCGACGGGCGCCGGCCCTGACACACTCCACGGACGCGGCGGGCTCGGCGAAGCGCCGGAAGGCGATCCGGAGTCGACGACGACGCCGATGCGGCGCCGGCGCATAGGCCGGCCGCGCTGGAATTCGTCTTCGCGCGCGCCCGAGAGCGACACGCTGGAGTTCCAGCGCGGGCGGGACTGACCGCTCGGCACGACACGAGTCGGCATCCCGCCCGTATCCGGTGCGTACCGGATGGGGCCGGACCCGCAGTCCCTCTGGCACCGGGCGGGGAGTCGGGGCTAGCGTGTGGTGTCCGCGCGCGTCCCCGCCTGAGGAGTCCCCCATGTCCAACGGCCTGCGCCATTTCCTGGGCCTGCTCGCCGGAATCCTGGCCGTCCCGGTTCTGGCGGTCGGACTCGCCTGGGCGCCGCACTGGAGCGCCGAGGCCGGTCTCCTCAACCACGACCTGGCCGCCGTCGTACCGGGGCCGTCGTGGCTGGTGCCGGTCTCCGTGCTGGCCACGGTGGGGCTGCTGCTGGGCCTGCTGACGGGGTCGCGCCTGTCGCCGCTGGCGGCGCTGGTGCCCGGACTGGTCCTCGGCGCAGCGGGCTTCGCCGAGACCGCGGACCTGCCCCGGCCGGTGCCGGCGGTGGCCGACCTGCTTACGGTCGATTGGCCCGGTGAGCAGCCGTGGTTCCCCTGGGGACCGGTGTTCGCCGTGGTGGGCGCGGCCCTCGTCGTCTCCGCCCTGCCGCCCTCGCGCTGGCGCAGCCGGGACGGGGACGAGTTCGACGACGATCCTTACGACGGCTCCAGCACGACAGCGGCACGCTCCGGCGGCGACAGCGCCCCGCCGGAGGGCACCGGGACCACGCAGACGATGAGCCCAGACGCCGACGGGATGCCGCCGCGCTACCACGTGTCCGATCCGCGCGACCGGCAGCCGCAGCAGCCCGGACCGCCGCCCGCCGCGGGACCGTCGGGCTGGAACGATCCGCACCGCCCGGACGCCGGCGATCCGCGCGGTTCCCCGTCGCCGCGGTGGCAGGACCGCGGCTGAGCGCTGCCGCGCCGCCGCTGCCGGCGGCGGCGCCCGCATCGTTCGCCCACGGGTAATCTTGCGGCCGAGCGGCCGTTCGACGATCGCCGTACCGGCGCAGCACCATCGCGTTCCCGGGGGTCCGGCAGCACCGGCCCGCGGCGGCCGCTTCCGTCCGCGGCCGTCCGCGGCCGTCCGCGGCAGCCGACGCGCGGATCGACGTTGCACCGGGCACGATCCCGGAAACACCTCGGGGAAGGCGGGTGACGCGGAGCGTCCCCGGCGGGCGGCACAGGCAGAACCCGCGGCGCGCGGCGGCTCCGGGGCCGCGGGGGTCCGCTGTGCGGCTCCGCGAGCCCCGCAGGAGCTCCGGCACCGGCGCCGACCCCTGCTCGGCCCGGCGGTAGCATGCCAACGCCGCAGGGCGAAACCGCGTCGGCGCGGACGGCAGCGACGCCAGCTCAGCTTGGAAGGACGGACCATTGGTCGCAGAATCGCGCAGCAGGATCTCCGTCATCGGCACCGGCTACCTGGGTGCCACGCATGCCGCCTGCATGGCCGAGCTCGGTTTCGAAGTGCTGGGCCTGGATCTCGACCGGTCCAAGATCGACAGCCTCTCCGCCGGACGGGCGCCGTTCTACGAACCGGGCCTGGAGGAGGTCCTCCAGCGCAACCTCGCCAACGGCCGGCTGCGCTTCACCTCCGACTACGACGAAGCCGCCGCCTTCGCCGACGTCCACTTCCTGTGCGTGGGCACCCCGCAGCGCGACGATTCCGACGCCGCCGACCTCTCGTTCGTCGAAGCCGCCGTCGACTCCCTGGCCGCCCGGCTGACGGGCCCGGCGATCATCATCGGCAAGTCGACGGTGCCGGTGGGGACCGCCGGGCGGCTGACGAAGCGCATCGCGGAGTGCGCACCCCCGGGTGCGGAGGTGCACCTGGGATGGAGCCCGGAGTTCCTGCGGGAGGGGTTCGGCGTGGAGGACACGCTGCGGCCCAACCGCATCGTCATCGGCACCGACTCCCCCGCCGTCGAGTCCGCCATGCGCGAGCTGTGCGCACCGCAGATCGAGCAGGGCATCCCCTTCCTGGTCACCGACCTGCCGACGGCCGAGCTGGTCAAGGTGTCGGCCAACGCGTTCCTCGCCACCAAGATCTCCTTCATCAACGCCATGGCCGAAGTGTCCGAGGCCGCCGGAGCCGACGTCATGAAGCTGGCGGAGGCGCTGAGCCACGACGACCGCATCGGCGGCAAGTTCCTGGGACCCGGACTCGGGTTCGGCGGCGGGTGCCTGCCCAAGGACATCCGGGCCTTCATGGCCCGCGCCGACGAGCTGGGCGTGGAGCCGGCGCTGTCCTTTCTGCGCGAGGTGGACGCCATCAACCAGCGGCGGCGGGCGCGCACCGTCGACATCGCCCGCGGGCTCATCGGCGGCAGCTTCGCCGGGCGCACCGTGGGCGTGCTCGGCGCGGCGTTCAAACCCAACTCCGACGACATCCGCGATTCGCCGGCGCTGCACGTGGCCACCGCGATCGCCGAGCTGGGCGGTGTCGTGACCGTGTACGACCCCGAGGCGCTGGACCGCGCCAAGCAGGAGTTCCCCGACTTGCGCTACGCGCACACGATGCTGGAGGCCGTGCGCGACGCCGAGGTCGTACTGCTGCTGACGGAGTGGGCGGAGTTCCGCGACGCCGACCCCGACGAGCTGGCCAAGGTGGCGGCCCAGCCGCGGATCGTGGACGGCCGCAACGCGCTGGACCCGCAGCACTGGCGCGACTGCGGATGGACCTACCGGGCGCTGGGCCGGCCCTGACCGGGCGGCCGGACAGAGCAAGGCATCATGGGGGGATGACGATGAGCGCAGTCGCCGACGAGGACGCGATCCGCCGCGTGCTGCACGAGGCCCGGGTGTGGGCGATCGTCGGTCTCGGCGACAACCCGCAGCGGCCGGCCTACAGCGTTGCCCGCTTCCTGCAGGAGCGCGGAAAGCGGATCGTGCCCGTGCACCCCTCCGCCGCCACGGTGCACGGCGAGCAGGGATACGCGTCGCTCTCCGACGTCCCCTTCGAGGTCGATGTCGCCGACGTCTTCCGCCGGTCCTCCGACGCCGGTGCGGTCGCCGACGAGGCTCTGGGACGCCCCGACATCTCCACGGTGTGGTTCCAGCTGGGTGTGGTCGACGCGGACGCCGCCGAACGGGTCGGCGCGGCCGGGCGCACCATGGTGATGGACCGGTGCCCGGCGATCGAGTGGCCGCGGCTGCTGGGATGAACGCCCACCCCCGCGCCTCCGGGCATGACGCGGCTTCCACCGGGATTCGCCGCCTAACACCCGAATTCGGGCGAATTGCCGTGTGTAGCGCTGACCGCGGCCGGTTGGCCCGGCGGCGAGCCGGGTAAGGAGCGACCATGCGACGCCCGCGCTTCCTCCGCGGCCCGGCCGGAGACCGCCCGGACGCTCAGAACGGCACCGCCGCCGGCACCGACCCGCCGCCGATCGACCCGGCGCGCGCCGAGGCGCGCCGAGAGCTCGCCGACACCCACGGGTGGAACTACGCCGAGCGCCACCAGGCCGCCATCCGGGGCTGGCCGCGCACTGCCCTGCCGCCCGGCCCGCTGGGCCGGGTGCGCCACGAGCTGACCGGCCGCCACCGCGGACGGCCGTTCCGCATCTTCGACTACGTCCACCACGGCGCGCCCGGCGCCCCGTGGCAGCGGATCGAGGTCTGCGCCGTGGCGCTCCCGGCCCCGGTGCCCTACATCTACATCCGCGACCCCGGCGGGAGCACCGGCGACGGCGACGGCGTCTACGCCGAAAGCCCGGAGGCCCGCTTCGCCACGGAGCTGCTGTCCGAACCCGTGCGCGCGGACCTGCGCCACTACGGGTTCACCGACCTGGTGATGGACCGCGACGTACTCATCTGCACCAGCGACGGCGGCGGCCCCGGCCCCGCAGAGGCGCGCCTGGAAGCGCTGACCGACATCGTCGACCGGATCCCCGCCGACGTGTGGGCACGCTGGGGCAGGGACTGACCGCCCGGATCAGTCCCCGGCGCCGAAGCCGGTCGAGGCCGTACCGGCCGCGACCTGGCGGCGCAGCCGCGCGCCCTTCTCCTCGGCCTGGCTGCACAACTCGTCCTGGAACTCGCTCATGCGCGCGCGCAAGTCGGGGTCGTGGGCGGCGAGCATGCGCACCGCCAGCAGCCCGGCGTTGCGGGCGGCGCCGACCGCGACCGTCGCCACCGGCACCCCCGCGGGCATCTGCACGATCGACAGCAGCGAGTCCATCCCGTCCAGGTGGCGCAACGGCACGGGCACGCCGATCACGGGCAGCGGCGTGACGGCCGCCAGCATGCCCGGCAGGTGGGCGGCGCCTCCGGCGCCGGCGATGACCGCCTTGAGGCCGCGCTCGGCCGCCTCGGAACCGTAGGAGATCATCCGGTTGGGCATGCGGTGGGCGGAGACGACGTCGGCCTCGTAACCGATGCCGAACACCTCCAGCGCCTTGGCCGCCTCCTCCATGACCGGCCAGTCGGAATCGCTGCCCATCACGATGCCGACGGCAGGGGCGTCCTCGCTCACGTGTGCACTCCATTCGCTGATCGGCGACACCTCCGCGCCCGGGGCGCGAAGCGCTGCGGCGGCCTGCTGCCCCGCACGACGTGAGCGATCCTACGGCTGCGGCGGCCCCGGCGGAGCCGGACGGCACGGCGTGTGCCCGTGAAGCGGCGCCCGCGGCGCGCGGCGGGACTTCTGCGGGCGGGCGCGCGCCCGCTACGGTGGGCTCACCGGCACGGTCGGCCGCACGCCCCGGGGGCGCGGCGGCTCCGGTCGGCCGCCGCACGACACCGCAGCAGGCAAGGAGGCGCCGACAGTGATGCACCGGCAGCAGCACCCGCGCGATGCGGAGGCCGACTGAATGGCCGAGGCACAGGGGCCCGTCGACCACGTCGTCACCTCCGGCACATTCCGCCTCGACGGCGGCGAATGGGAGGTCGACAACAACGTCTGGATCGTCGGCAACGAGAGCGCGGCGATCGTGATCGACGCGGCACACGACGCCGAGCGGATCGCCCGGGCTCTGGGCGAGCGCGAGCTCATGGCGGTCGTGTGCACGCACGCCCACAACGACCACATCAACGCCGCGGCCGAACTCGCCGACTTCGGCGACGCGCCGATCCTGCTGCATCCCGACGACGCGGAACTGTGGGAGATGGTCTACCCCGGCCGCGAACCCGACGCGCAGCTACTGCACGGCGAGTGGCTCCAGGCCGGCGACGTCGAGCTGGAGGTGCTGCACACCCCGGGCCACAGTCCGGGCGCGGTGTGCCTGCACGCGCCGGGGATCGGCACCGTCTTCACCGGCGACACCCTGTTCCGGGGCGGCCCGGGCGCGACGGGGCGGTCGTTCTCCGACTACCCCACCATCGTCGACTCGATCCGCACGCGCCTGCTGCCGCTGGCTCCCGAGACCGCGGTGCTCACCGGTCACGGCGACTCCACCACGATCGGCGCCGAGGCCGCGAACCTGCAGGAGTGATCCGCCCGCGGGCGCCGGAGGCGGGCCGGTCGCGGCCCGCCTCCCCGCTCGCCCCTCCCCGGACCGGTCCGGCCTCGCGGCGCTCCGGCGGCTGCGTGCGCACCGGAGGGCGTCGGCTCACGCCGGGCTCGGCCCCGACTCGGCCAGCGTGCCGCCGGCCGGGGGCAGGAACAGTGCGAACGTGGTGGGCCGCGACTGGATCAGCTCGACGCGGGCGCCCTGCGACTCCGCGATGTGGCGGGCCAGCGCCAGGCCCAGCCCGGTGCCGTTTCCGCCGGTCACCTCGCGTTCGAAGATCCGTCCGGCGATATCTTCGGGCACGCCCGGGCCCTCGTCGCCGACCTCGATACGCACCGACCCGCCCTCGCCGACCGTGCGGATCGTCACCGTGCCCGCGCCGTGGCGGCGCGCGTTGTCCACCAGGGTGGCCATGATCTGGGTGAGGTCGGTGTTGGGGATCGAGGCCGACAGCCCGCGATCGCCCGCCCGCAGGACGTCGCGGCCCTCCTTGCGCAGGATGGGCCCCCACTCCGAAACGAACCGCCCGAGGGCGTTGTCGATGTCGATGGCCTCCGCCTGGGGCTGCTGGCTTTTGCGTGCCCGCCCCAGCAGGTTCTCGACGGTGTCGACGAGTCGCTCGGTCTGGGCCAGGGCCGCCTCGCCCTCGTCGCGGACGACGTCGGGGCTGTCGGCCTCGGCGATGATCTCTTCCAGCCGCATCGACAGCGCCGTCAGCGGGGTGCGCAGCTGGTGGGAGGCGTCGGTGGCGAAGTGGCGCTCGGTGGCGATGAGGCTGGCGATGCGCTCGGCGCTGCGGTCGAGGACCTCGGCGACCCGGTCGGCCTCGGAGATCCCGTAACGGTGGCCCCACGGAGTGACGATGCCCGAGCCCAGGCGCTCGGCGGTGGCGGCGAGGTCCACCAGGGGCAGGGTCAGCCGGCGGGCCTGCAGCATCGCCAGCCCGACGGCGACGCCGACGGCCAGAAGCGACAGCGATCCGATGCCCAGCCAGGCGTTGAGGATGTTCTCCCGCACCCGGGCGGTGTCGCGCCAGACGGTGACGGCGGTGCCCCCGCCCGAGGACGCGGTGGCGTGCACGCTCGGCGGGGAGTCGTCCGCGCGGGGGTCGACCCCCCAGCCTCCGGCGCTGAAGACCTCCCCGGTCTGCAGCCTGATCTCGATGTGGCGTTCGGGGTGCACCTCGGTGAGCCGATCGAGGTCGACCCGGTCGGAATCGGCGAGCTCGGCTTCGATTTCGGCCGCGATGACCTGGGCCTCTTGCTCGACCTGGCGCCTGGCCTGGGAGTGGATGGTGCTGTAGGTCAGCGCGCCCAGCGGCAGCCCCAGCAGCAGGACCGCGATCACGGTCACCACCAGCGTGGAGAACAGCATCCGCCTGCGCATGTCACACCCCCACTGCTCGGTCCGGGGACCGGCTCCCGTCCCCGACGGCGGGACGGGTCCGGCTAATCGCGTTCGAACCGGAAGCCGACACCCCGCACCGTGGTGATGTACGACGGCTGATTCGCGTCGTCCCCGAGCTTGCGGCGGAGCCACGATATATGCATGTCCAGTGTTTTCGTGGAGCCCCACCAATTGGTGTCCCACACTTCGCGCATGATGTGCTCGCGGGTGACGACTTTTCCGGCGTCGCGCACGAGAATGCGCAGAAGGTCGAACTCTTTGGTGGTGAGCTGCAGTTCGCGGTCGCCGATCCAGGCGCGCCGGGATTCGTTGTCGATGCGCACGCCGTGCACCACGGGCACCTCGGCACCGCCCCTGCGCAGCAGCGCCCGGACGCGGGCCAGCAGTTCGGCCAGGCGGAACGGCTTGGTGACGTAGTCGTCGGCTCCCGCGTCGAGCCCCACCACGGTGTCGACCTCGTCGGCGCGCGCCGTGAGGATGAGGATCGGTGTGCCGTGGCCTTCGGTGCGCAGCCGGCGAGCCACCTCCAACCCGTCCATTTCGGGCAAGCCGAGATCGAGGACCATCAGATCGACGTCGCCGGCGCGGGCGCGTTCCAGAGTCTCATTGCCGTTGACTGTCACGTCGACGGAGTACCCTTCGCGGCGGAGTGCGCGGGCAAGGGGCTCGGAAATCGACGTATCGTCCTCGGCCAGCAAAACGCAGGTCATACGACCGATCGTAAAGCGGCGGCACGTATTTCCCTATGATGCGCGCCGTAAAGACCCGGGTCGATCGAAAACACACCGACCGCATAGCGGACATACGGCGACAATTTTCTGGCGTTGGCGCATTCTTTGCCGGCCCCGTACCGGGAATTTACCGCCGCGCCGGCCGCCTCAGGAGGGCTCGGCCCGGCGCGCGGATGCGGCAGTTCCGGCAGCGTCCGGCGCCCCGGCGGGACGCTCCTCGGGCCGCGGCGGGAACACCCACAGCTTGTAGGACACGAACCGGAATACCGATCCCGCACCCACGCCGACGACGTTGCCGGCGATGTTGCGCGCCAGGGGGCCGTCGAAGCCCAGCGCGTAGACCGAGATCCCCAAGCAGGCCAGCTGGATGCCCAGGCCGATCGCGTTGAACACGAAGAACAGGACGTACTCGCGGGCCAGGCCGGTGCGGGCGCGGTGGCCGAAGGTCCAGAAGCGGTTGCCGAGGAAGGCCACGACGGTGGCGATCAGCACGCCGAGGGCCTGGCCCGCCAGCGGCGGGGCGTCGAGAGCGAGCCAGAACAGGTTGGTCGCGGCCAGCTGGACCACGTAGGCCGCCCCTCCGACCGTGCCGAACTTGGCCAGCTCACGGAACAGCCGCGGGAGCCGCTCCGGCGTCACGAGCACCGATCGCACAGGGGGATCCACTCCTTTGCCCAGGTGGTCACTAGACTCCCGGGGGGAGCCGCCCCGGGGGCCGCTCCAGCCTACTCCCCCGACCGCGGACCAGCGTAGAAGTCGTCGACGAGTTGAGGAACTGTGAGCGAGCATCATCGGCCCGTCCCCCGCGTGGGGATGGTCGGCGGCGGGCAGCTGGCCCGCATGACCCACCAGGCGGGCATCGCCCTGGGCGTGGACTTCCGGGTCCTGGCGGGTTCGCCCTCCGACAGCGCGGCGCGCGTCTGCGGCGACGTCCACCTCGGTGACGACCGGGGCCGGGACGACCTGCTGGCCTTCGCCAAGTCCTGCGACGTGCTCACCTTCGACCACGAGCACGTGCCCGAACCCGTCCTGCGGGAGATCGAGGAGGCGGGCGCCCGCGTGCGCCCGAGCCGCGCAGCCCTGGAGCACGCCCAGGACAAGCTGCGCATGCGCACACGCGCCGAAGAGCTGGGCGTGCCGTGCCCGCGCTGGCGGATGGTGACCGCCCTCGGCCAGATCGAGGCGTTCGCGGGTGAGACCGGGTGGCCCGTGGTCCTCAAGGCCGCCCGCGGCGGCTACGACGGCAAGGGCGTGTGGGTCGCCGCCGACAGCGCCCAGGCCCGGGAGGTGCTGGAGCGCGCCGCGGAGAACGGTGTGCAGCTGCTCGCCGAAGAGCGGGTCTCCTTCCGCCGCGAGCTGGCGGTGCAGGTCGCGCGCTCGCCCTACGGCCAGCTGGCCGTCTACCCGGTGGTCGAGACCGTCCAGCGCGACGGCATCTGCCGCGAGGTGATCGCCCCGGCCCCCGGCCTGGACGACGAGAAGGCCACCGCCGCCCAGCAACTGGCGATCGACCTCGCCCACGCGCTGAACGTGGCCGGCGTCCTCGCCGTGGAGCTGTTCGAGACCGACCGCGGAGTCGTCGTCAACGAACTCGCGATGCGCCCGCACAACTCCGGGCACTGGACCATGGACGGCGCCCGCACCTCGCAGTTCGAGCAGCACCTGCGCGCGGTGCTGGACCTGCCGCTGGGATCCCCGCGCAGCACCGCGCCCTACACGGTGATGGCCAACGTGCTCGGCGGCGAGGACCCCGCCGTCTACGAGCGCTACATCCACGTCATGGCCAAGGACCCCGAGGCCAAGGTCCACTTCTACGGCAAGCAGGTCCGCCCCGGCCGCAAGATCGGCCACGTCAACGTCGCCGGCGAGGACCCCGCGGACCTGCTCGCACGGGCCCGGGACGCGGCCTCCTACCTGCGCGGCGACCAGGGCTGAGGCACCCGCGCCGCGCCCGGCCGCCCGGCAGCGGCGCGGGTGCGGCGCGGGTGCGGCCGCACCCTACGCCGAGGGCGCGGGCACCGGATGCTCGGCGGCCCGGCTCACCTCCTCCCACCGCGCCCAGGTGTCCATACGCTGCCGGGAGACGTCGAAGGCGAGGTCGTAGACCATGCTGCCGAGCAGCAGCCGCAGCGGCGGTCGTCGTTGTCGACCAGCGTGAGCAGGGCCTCGGCGGCGATCCGGGGTTCGCTGTCGACCGGCTCGGATTCGGCCTGGGACCACTGCCGCTCCAGTTCCGCCCGCAGCGGAGCGTAGGCCTCCAGCGGTTCGGTGGTGCGCATGCGCGTGTACAGATCCGTCCATTGGCTTCCGCTCCCCGGCCTAAAAGCCGGGGATTCCTACGGCGGTCGGGTGACCGCTTCGGCGGGTTCCCGCTTCACCGCGCTGCGCCCGAACGGGTTCGGGTCTTACCTGCGCTCCACGGGCTGATGCCGCCAGCCCGGCGGCCGTGGCGACGTTGCCCGCCGCGTTGATATCCCGGTCCAGCACGGCCCCGCAGTCGCCGCACGCTTGGGCCCGTCCTTGACGCCGCACACCGAGCACACCCGGGACGTGGGTTCGAACCGCCCGATCCTGACCAGCCTCCGGCCGTACCGCGCGGCCTTGTACTCCAGCATGCGCACGAACGCCGACCACCCCGCGTCATGCACCGACTTGGCCAGCCTGGTGCGGGCGAGCCCGTTCACCGCCAGGGTCTCCACGGCCACCGCTTGGTTCTCGCGGATCAGCCGGGTGGAGAGCCGGTGGTGGAAATCGCGCCGTGCGTCGGCGACCCGGGCGTGAGCGCGGGCGACCTTCACCCTGGCCTTGTCCCGGTTGGCCGACCCCTTCTGTGTGCGGGACAGGTTGCGCTGTTCCCGCTTGAGCTTCTTCTCGGCCCGGCGCAGGAACCGGGGCGAGTCGACCTTCGTGCCGTCCGACAGCACCGCGAAGTGCCCCAACCCGAGGTCGATGCCGACCTCGCCGGTGGTCTCGGGCAGCGTCTCGTCCCGGCCGGTCTCGACGACGAAGCTCGCGAAGTACCGTCCGGCGGCGTCCTTGACCACGGTGACCGACGACGGCACCGACGGTAGCGCGCGGGACCACGTCACGCGCACGTTCCCGATCTTGGGTAGCGACAGGTCGCCGCCGGTCGTGATCCTCCAGCGGGCGTTGGCAGTGAACCGGACGGTCTGACGCCGGTCTTTGCGGGACTTGAACCGGGGTGCGCCCACGCGGGGGCGCGTGCCTTTGAGGCCGTCGAAGAAGGTGCGGTAGGCGGCGTCCAGATCCCTCAGCGCCTGCTGCAGGACCACGGCGGACACGTCGCCCGACCATGCGCGCTCGTCGGTCTTCTTCGCTTCGGTGATCAGCGTCGCGGACAACCCGCCCGTCGTCGGGAGCGCCCCGCCTTCGGCGCGGGCGGCCTCCCGCGCCCGCAGCCCGTCGTTGAACACGACCCGCGCGCACCCGAACGCCCGCGCCAACGCTTGGCGCTGGGGACCGTTCGGGTACAGGCGGAACCGGTACCGAAGCTGCATGCGAACCCACGTACTACCGGGGTTCACGGGCACGCACGAAAACGCCGGAACCGGCAGACCCCGTGTTTCCGTCCTCCACGCGCACGCGGCTTTCCCCACCGAGTACAGCCACGAGGGATTCCCCGACGTTCACCCGCTCGCGGAAGGGATCATGCACGCGGTGCGCACCGACCCCGACCCCGCGCGGCGCAGCGACGCGTCGCGCCGAGCGATCCTCAGCACCGCCTTCGACCTCGTCGGCGAGGCCGGCTACGCCGGACTGAGCATCGAGGGCATCGCGGCCCGCGCGGGAGTCGGCAAGCAGACCGTCTACCGCTGGTGGCCGTCGAAGGGCGCAGTGCTGTTCGACGCGTTCCTGATGCTGTCCGAGGATTCCGGCGGCTCCCCGGCGCTACCCGATACCGGCGACCTGGAGGCCGACCTCGTCGCCGTGCTACGGGCGACCGTCGACGAACTGAACGATCCCCGCTACGACGAGCCGATGCGCGCCCTGAACACCGAGATCGCCCACGACCCCGACCTGGCCCGGGCCTACACCGAGCGGTTGGAACGGCCGATGCGCGAGCTCAAGAAGGACCGGCTGCGCAGTGCGCAGCGGGCCGGGGAACTTTCCGCCGACCTCGATCCGGACGTGGCCGTCGACCTGATCTGGGGCCCGCTGCTCAACCGCTGGATGCTTCGCGGCGGCGAACTGACCGGCGACTACGCCGAGCGGGTCGTGGTCGCCGCCCTCGACGGGCTCCGTCCGCGCGGCGGCGCCGCCGACTGAGCGCGAGTGTCCCCGTTGTGCCGGGTCCGCCGAAACGATCTCGGGGTTTTCACCGTTCTCCGGCGCTGTGCCGGTAAAAACCTCGCGCTCGGTGGGACCGGCGCCCCTCGGGGCGGTGGCGGGAGACAGGCGGGCGCGCGAATGCTCAGGCCGCCGGGCCGGCGGGCTCGAAGCTGCGGCGCAGGGCGTAGGGCTGCAGCTGGCCCAGCCCGTGTGCGTGGCGCGCCCGCGCAGCGACCACCTGCAGCGACGAGTCGCCGCTGAGCAGCTCGGCCGTGGCCTCGTCGATCAGGATCGTGCCCGGACGGGCGAAGGAGGTCAGCCGCGAGGAGCGGTTGACGGTGGTGCCGAAGACGTCGCCCAGTAGCGCCAGCACCGGTCCGTGGGCCAGCCCCACCCGGACGTCGGGCACCTCGACATGGGTTTTGACGCCGTCGGCGAGCTGCAGCGCGATCTCGGCGGCCTGCTTGGCGGTGTTGGCGACGTAGAGGATCTCGTCGCCGAGCGTCTTGACCACGCGCCCGCCGCCCGAAGCCACGATGTCGGTGGCGGTGGACTCGAAGCTCTCGACCACCTCGGCCAGCTCCACCTCGTCCAGTTCGCGGCTGAGCGTCGTGAACGACACCAGGTCGGCGAAGCCCACCGCCAGCGGGAAGTAGGTGGGCGCGGCGTCCTCACTGCTGCGCACGAAGGCGATACGGCGGGCCACGGACGCGGCCAGCTGGCGGCGCCAGATGTGCAGCAGCAGGGTCTCGATTCCGGGCATCAGCCCTTGGGCCATGCCGACCAGCGGCCCGTGGGGCTCCTCGTCGGTGCTCTTGTCGGGCGAGTGGGACAGCGTGGACAGGATGCTGGTCTGCCATTCCGCCAGCCGCGCCATCGTCTGGCCCATGGAGCGGGCGAGCCGGATGGCGGCGTCCTCGTCCAGGACGCCGTCCTTCATCAGCTCGGCGGTGATGCGCAGCGCCTCGACGTCGCCGTCGCTGAAGGCGATCTCGTCCTCGCCCCGGGTCGCGAAGCCCAGCGCCCGCCACACCCGCTTGGAGAAGTCGCCGGGGGCGCCGGAGAGCCGGATCGCCTCCTCCCGCGTGTAGCGGGCCTCCCCGCCGAGCAGGACGGATTCGATCTCCGTGGGGTCGGGACGCGACGGCATCAGAAACTCTCGTGTCGGAGACCAGTGGGCGGCGGTGCTGCGGGGAGGAGGCGGCGGGCGGACGGCTCAAGGGGTGCGTCGCCCGCCTGCCATTGTCGGTTTAGTACGTGGAGGCGGTGCGCGTCAAGAAGACTCCGTCTTCGACCGCCCCTGCTCACGGGCTTTCGCCCGGGTCGGGCGGCGGGCCGTCCTCGTCGCGCTCCTCCCGGCCCGCCCGGCCCGGTCCCGCTTCGCGGCGTTGGGAGTCCTCGACCACGCGGTAGATCTCGCTCTGCAGCCACCGCACCCGCGGGATGCCGCGCAGCTCCAAGCCGTCCTGCTCCGCCGCGGAGCGCACCGTCAGCGTCCCGCGTCCGGTGATCCGGTCGCCCAGGGACATGCTGTAGGAGACGTCGTTGACGCGGCTGAGCGGGATGTCCCGGCCGTGCTGGGTCAGCAGGCCGTACCTGTTCATCAGCCGCCGGTCGCTGAGGATGTAGAGGTCGCTCCACCACCGCAGGAACGGCATCAGCCACAGGAGGACCGCGGCGACGACCGCGGCCGCGATCACGGCGTAGGAGGTCCAGCGCGCCCATTCCTCCCCGAACGGCAGCAGCCGGACGACGACCGCGGCGGCGGCCGCGATCGCGACGAGCGCGGTGAACGCTCCCACCACGGTGGTCCAGTGCCTGCGGGTGACGTGGATCAGCTCCTCGTCGCCTGCCAGATGGCGCCGTCCTGTTGCCATACTCCGATCCTCGCACAGCACCGCTGGGAAAGCGCGGCAGCACGTGCTGGCGACCGGCGCCGAGGAGCGGGCGGGCGATCCGCCCGGCGCGGATCGCCCCCGGGCGGTGCGCCGACTACCCCCCGTCCGGGCGGAGGTGGACGACGTCGCCGGCGCTGAGCGTGTGCTCGGCGCCCGCGTCGTCGTGCACGGCAAGGCGCCCGTCGGCGTCAACGCGGGCCGCCCGGCCGCGCAGCTCGCGTCCGCCGGGCAGGTGGGCGAGCACGCGCCGGCCGAGGGTCGCGCAGCAGGCGTGGTACTCGCCGGCCAGGCCCGCCGCTTCGGCGTCGCCGCCGGCGTCCGCCCAGGCGGTGTACAGCGCCGCGAACTCCTTCAGCAGCTCCGCGCACAGCTCTTGGCGGTCGGCGCCGGGGGCGCCGCACAGCGCCAGGGAGGAGGCGGTGTCGACGGGCAGTTCGCCGCGGCGCTGGGACACGTTGAGTCCGATTCCGATAACGACACCGACCCCCGCGTTCCCGGCGCCCCCACCCGCGGCGTCCGGATCGCCGGGGAAGGCCGCTTCGGAGAGGATCCCGGCGAGCTTGAGCTCGCTGCTCCGCTCCAAGAGGTCGTTGGGCCACTTCAGCACAGCGGGGACGTCGGGGCCGCTGCGCAGCGCGCGGACCGCCGCCACGCCCATGAGCAGCGGCAGCCACCCCAGGCGGGGCGGTGCGACGCCGGGGCGCACCAGCGCCGAAACGGTCAGCGCGGCGCGCGGCGGCGCGTCGAACCCGCGGTCGAGCCGTCCCCGCCCGGCCGTCTGGAGGTCGGCGGCCAGGACCGTTCCCCCGGGGGCCCCGCCGCGGGCGCGGTCGAGCAGCGCGCTGTTGGTGGAGGCGGTCTCGGACCGCACGTCGACCGAGCGCCACAGGCCACCGGGGCGGACCAGAGCGCGTTCGAGTGCGGGCCCGTCCAGCGGCGGGCGGTGGCCGCCCGCGTCCGGGGCGCCGCCGGAGGCGGCTGCGGCGGGTGTGCTCATAGGCCCATTCAACCGCGTCCGGGCCGTCGTGCGCACGACGGCCCGGACGCGGCCGGGGGCCGATCCGTCAGCCGGTGTTCTGCAGACCGGCGGCCACGCCGTTGACCGTCAGCAGCAGCAGCCGCTCCAGGTGGCGCTCGTCCTCCCCCGAAAGCGGTTCCGACTCCGCGCCGCGCAGCGCCGACAGCGCCCGCAACTGCAGGTGGGACAGCGCATCCACATAGGGGTTGCGCAGGTCGACGGCGCGCGAGAGAACGCTGCGGTTCTCCAGCAGGCGCTCGTGGCCGGTCACCTTCAGTACGAGGTCGCGGGTGCGGTCGTACTCCTCCAGCACCACCCGTGTCAGCTCGGGCCTGTCCCCCAGCTCCAGGTAGCGCTCGGCGATCGTGCGGTCGGTCTTGGCCAGGCTCATCTCGGCGTTGTCCAGCAGCGAGGAGAACAGCGGCCACTCGTTGTAGGCGGCCTGCAGCTCGCCCAGGTCCGGTGCGGCGGCCAGACCGGTGCCCAGTCCGAACCAGCCCGGCAGGTTGACCCGGGTCTGGGTCCAGGCGAACACCCACGGGATCGCGCGCAGGTCGTCGAGGCCGCGGGCGGCGCTGCGCCGCGAAGGGCGCGAGCCCAGCCGCAGTTCCCCCAGCTCTTCCAGCGGGCTGACGGCCGAGAACCACTCCGCGAAGCCGTCGGTTTCGATCAGCGAGCGGTAGGCGTCGTGGGCGGCGCGGGAGATGCCGTCGGCCAGCGAGCGGTACTTCGCCGCCGCCTCGTTGGCGCGCTGCTGGACCTCGGAGGTGCTGGCCGTCAGCACGGCGTGGCCGACCTGCTCGATGTGGCGGTGGGCTATGGCGCGCTGGCCGTAGCGGGCGAAGATCACCTCGCCCTGCTCGGTGACCTTGAACCGGCCCGCCACCGACCCGGGCGCCTGGGCCAGCAGCGCCCGGTTGGCGGGCCCGCCGCCCCGGCCCAGGGACCCGCCGCGGCCGTGGAACATGGTCAGCCGCACGTCGTTGTCCTCGGCCCAGGTCACGAGGTGGGCCTGGGCGTCGTACAGGCGCAGCGTCGCGCTCACCGGTCCGACGTCCTTGGCGGAATCGCTGTAGCCCAGCATCACCTCCATGCGGCGCCCGGTCTGCTCCAAGCGGGCCCGCATCTGCGGCAGCTGCAGCATGCCGTCGAGCACGTGCGGCGAGGCTTCCAGGTCGGCGCCGGTCTCGAACAGCGGGATGACGTCGAGCACCGGGGTCTGGCCGCTGGGCATGGCGTGCTCGGCGAGCTCGTAGACGGCGGCGATGTCGTCGGCGGAACGGGTGAAGCTGACGATGTAGCGGCGGCAGGCTTCGACGCCGAAGCGCTCCTGGATCCAGGCGATCACGCGCAGCGTGGCCAGCACCTCCTGGGTGCGCTCGGAGAGCTGCCCGCCGGCCCGCAGCTCCTCCAGCGCCTGGGCGTGCACCTCGCTGTGCTGGCGGATCTCCAGCTCGGCGAGGTGGAAGCCGAACGTCTCGGCCTGCCAGATGAGGTGCTGCAGTTCGCCGTTGGCCTGGCGGACGGCGCCGGCCCGCGCCAGGGAGTCCTGCACGCGGCGCAGCTCGGCCAGGAACTCCTCGGGGCCGCGGTAGGCGAGGTCGGCGTTGCGCTCACGGGTCGCGCGCAGCCGTTCCGTCGCGAACAGCAGCGCCTGGCGGTGCGGTTCGTTGGGCGAGCGCTTGACGACCTCGGCCATGATCCGCGGGTAGCCGGCCTCGGCGGCCGCCAAGGCGTCGCGCAGCTCCTGGCCGGCGGGGGTGAGGTTGCTGTAGACGGTCAGCGTGCGGGCGACGCGCCCGCAGGCGTTCTCCAGCGCGCGGAGCACGTGCTCGGCCTGGATGGAGATGGCTTCGCGGGTGACGTCGTGGGTGACGAAGGGGTTGCCGTCGCGGTCGCCGCCGATCCAGCTGCCGTAGCGCACGAACGGGCGGGCGCGTACGGGTTCGCGGCCGGTCCCGTCGGGATCGATCGCGGCGTCCAGGGACCGGTAGATCTCCGGCACCACCTGGAAGATGGTCTCGTCGAAGGCGGCGAGGGCGGTGCGCACCTCGTCCAGCGGGTCGAGCTTGGTGTAGCGCAGCTGGGAGGTGCGCCAGAGCAGGTCGACCTCCTCCAGCAGGCGCCGCTTGGCTTCGGCCTCGGCGGTGCTGCCGGGGTGGGCGCCGTGCAGCAGGTCCAGCTGCTCGCTGATGCGCAGGATCGCGGTGGAGACCGCCCGGCGCCGCGCTTCGGTGGGGTGGGCCGTCAGTACCGGGTGGAACTCCATGTTCTCGACCAGGTCGCGCAGCGCGTCCTCGCCGGCGCTCTCGCGGATGGTGCGCACGGCCGCCGCCAGCGACTCCCGCGGAGGGTTGTCGGCGTCGTCGCGCTCGCGCAGCGCGCGGATGCGCTGGTGCTCCTCGGAGAGATTGGCGAGGTGGAAGTAGACGGTGAACGCGCGGGCCACCTGTTTGGCGCGTTCCAGCGGCCAGGAGTCCACCAGGGCGGTGATCTCGTCACCGCCGACCGAGCCGTCCCGGGCGCCGATGACGGCGCGCCGAAGCCGTTCGACGTCGGCGAGAAGGTCCTCGCCTCCGCTTTCGGCCATGACCGTGCCGAGCATCTCGCCGAGGAGGCGCACATCGCCACGCAGCTGGTCGGGCATCTCCTGGCGAGCACTGTCGCGTTCTGCGCTTACCGCTGTCATATGCACGACCTTACCCACGATTGGTCTGAACCATTTTGCAGGGACGCGGGCAGCGTGGGCGCGCTCGGACACCGCCGCCGGACCCCGCGGACGAGCCGCAGGGCAGGGCCTGTGTACGGCGGATGCCGACCGCCGGACGGGTCCCCGCCGCTGCGGCCGGCCGGTGCCGGTGCGGCGGGCGCACCGCCCTCCGCCGTCCCGCCCCGCTGCCCCTCTGCCGCGGGCCGTACCCGCAACACGGGCGGCGGACGCCCCCGCCCCCTGCCGTTTCCCGCGGTTTCGGCCGCACTTCTCCGCCCTTTGGGGTTCCGGCAGCCGGAGCCGCCGCGCGGCCCCGGTCACCGGTGCACCGCGCCGCACCCCGGAACGGGCGGCGGGGGGCGTTTCAGTACAGAGCACCCAGAGCTATCGTGAGTACCTATGGCCACCGAAGCCCCTGAACCGCTGCCCGCGGACGAGATCGACATCCACACCACCGCGGGAAAACTCGCCGACCTCCAGCGCCGCCGGCACGAAGCGGTGCACGCCGGGTCCCGACGAGCCGTCGAGAAAGAGCACGCCAAGGGCAAGATGACCGCGCGCGAGCGGATCGACGCGCTGCTCGACCCCGGGTCGTTCGTGGAGTTCGACGCCTTGGCGCGGCACCGCTCCGCCGGCTTCGGCCTCGACGCCCACCGCCCCTACGGCGACGGAGTCGTCACCGGCCACGGCACCGTCGACGGCCGGCCGGTCGCGGTGTTCAGCCAGGACGTCACCGTCTTCGGCGGTTCCCTCGGCGAGGTCTACGGCGAGAAGATCGTCAAGGTCCTCGACCACGCGCTCACGACCGGATGCCCCGTCGTGGGCATCAACGAGGGCGGCGGGGCGCGCATCCAGGAAGGCGTGGCCGCACTCGGCCTCTACGCCGAGATCTTCAAGCGCAACACCCGCGCCTCCGGCGTGATCCCGCAGATCTCGCTGGTGATGGGCGCAGCCGCGGGCGGGCACGTCTACTCGCCGGCTCTGACCGACTTCGTCGTCATGGTCGACGAGACCTCGCAGATGTTCATCACCGGCCCCGACGTCATCAAGACCGTCACCGGCGAAGACGTCTCCATGGAGGAGCTGGGCGGCGCGCGGTCGCACAACACCAGGTCCGGCGTGGCCCACTACATGGCCTCCGGTGAGCAGGACGGCCTGGACTACGTCCGCGACCTGCTGGCGCACCTGCCCGCCAACAACCTGGAGGACCCGCCCCGGGCCGACGCGCCGGACGAGGACGAGGTCACCGACACCGACCGGGAACTGGACACCTTCGTCCCGGACTCGGCCAACCAGCCCTACGACATGCACCGGGTGATCGAGCACCTCCTCGACGACGGCGCCTTCCTGGAGGTGCATGCGCGGTTCGCCACCAACATGGTGGTCGGATTCGGGCGCGTCGACGGCAGGCCGGTGGGCGTGGTCGCCAACCAGCCGATGAGCCTGGCCGGAAGCCTGGACATCGACGCCTCGGAGAAGGCCGCACGGTTCGTGCGGACCTGCGACGCCTTCAACGTGCCGGTGCTGACCCTCGTGGACGTGCCGGGCTTCCTGCCCGGAACCGACCAGGAATGGAACGGCATCATCCGCCGCGGCGCCAAGCTCATCTACGCCTACGCCGAAGCCACCGTCCCGCTGGTCACGGTCATCACCCGCAAGGCCTTCGGCGGCGCCTACGACGTGATGGGCTCCAAGCACCTGGGCGCCGACGTCAATCTGGCCTGGCCCACCGCCCAGATCGCGGTGATGGGCGCCCAGGGCGCGGTGAACATCGTGCACCGGCGCACGCTGGCGGCCGCCGAAGACGTCGAGGCCGAACGCGCGCGGCTGATCCAGGACTACGAGGACACCCTGCTCAACCCCTACCCCGCCGCGGAACGGGGCTATATCGACGGGGTCGTCATGCCGTCGGAGACCCGGACCCGGGTGGCCAAGGCGCTGGGCTCGCTGGAGAACAAGCGCGAGCAGCAGCCCCCGAAGAAGCACGGGAACATCCCGCTGTGAAAGGCCGGCCGACGCCCGGGGCCGCGAGCCGCGGGCGGTGGAGCCAGACGAGGACGAGAGGGCAGCGATGACGAGCGACCCGTCCCGACCGCCCGCCCGGCCAGCGCCGCTGCTGCGGGTGGTGCGCGGCGATCCCGCTCCCGAGGAGACCGCGGCGCTGGCCGCTGCGGCGGCGGCGCGCAGTCGGGCCGCCCGGGCCAGCGACGGCGCGTCGGCGCCGCAGCCGCCGTCGGGCTGGCGCGACCGCGCACACCTGCTGGGTGCGCCGCGCGCGCCGGGCCCCGGCGCCTGGCGGGCCGCCTACCGACCGCGCTGAGGCGGCGCCCGTCCACAGGCCGGGGCCGCGGCGCCCCGCCGATGCCCGCACGTTCCTAGACTTGTCACGACCCGGCGCGGTCCCCCGCGGACGCCGGACCAGGAGGGTGTTCCACCGTGCGCAAAGTTCTGATCGCCAACCGGGGCGAGATCGCGGTCCGTGTGGCGCGCGCCTGCCGCGACGCCGGTATCGCCAGTGTCGCCGTCTACGCCGAACCCGACCTCGACTCCCTGCACGCCAAGGTCGCCGACGAGGCCTATGCGCTGGGCGGAGCCACCCCCGCCGACAGCTACCTCGACATCGGGGCGATCCTGGCCGTGGCCGAGCGCACCGGCGCCGACGCCGTCCACCCCGGCTACGGATTCCTCGCCGAGAACGCCGACTTCGCCCAGGCCGTCATCGACGCCGGACTGACCTGGATCGGTCCGCCGCCCTCGGCCATCACGGCACTGGGCGACAAGGTCGCGGCCCGCCACATCGCTCAGAAGGTCGGAGCGCCGCTGGTGGCCGGCACCCCCGACCCCGTCGCCGGCGCCGAGGAGGCCACCGACTTCGCCCGCGAGCACGGGCTGCCGATCGCGATCAAGGCGGCCTTCGGCGGCGGCGGCCGCGGCCTCAAGATCGCCCGCAGCCTCGACGAGGTCGCCGACGCCTACGAGTCGGCGGTGCGCGAGGCGGTCTCGGCGTTCGGCCGCGGCGAGTGCTTCGTGGAGCGCTACCTGGACCGCCCGCGCCACGTCGAAACCCAGTGCCTGGCCGACTCCCACGGCAACGCCGTGGTGGTGTCGACCCGCGACTGCTCGCTGCAGCGCCGCCACCAGAAGCTCGTCGAGGAAGCCCCGGCGCCCTTCCTCAGCTCCGAGCAGGAGGACCTGCTCTACTCGTCCTCCAAGGACATCCTGCGCGAGGCCGGCTACGTCGGCGCGGGCACCTGCGAGTTCCTGGTCGGCGCCGACGGCACCGTCTCCTTCCTGGAGGTCAACACCCGGCTGCAGGTCGAGCACCCGGTCACCGAGGAGGTCGCCGGGATCGACCTGGTGCGCGAGATGCTGCGCGTCGCCGACGGCGAGGAACTGGGCTACGGCGACCCCCGGCTGCGCGGGCACTCCGTCGAATTCCGCATCAACGCCGAGGACGCCGGCCGCGGCTTCATGCCCGCACCGGGCACCGTCACCGCGCTCAACCTGCCGGGCGGGCCGGGGGTGCGGGTCGACACCGGGTGCGAGGCCGGGTTCACCGTTCCGCAGGCGTTCGACTCGATGGTGGCCAAACTGGTCGTCACCGGCGCCACCCGCACCCAGGCGCTGGAGCGCTCGCGCCGGGCGCTGTCGGAGTTCCGGGTCGGCGGCATGCCCACGGTGATCCCGTTCCACCTGGCGGTCATCGACGACCCGGCGTTCGCCCCGTCCGACCCCGCGATCCCGTTCTCGGTCCACACCCGCTGGATCGAGACCGAGTTCGACAACCGCGTCGAGCCCTACAGCGGCCCGGTCGAGCAGGACGGCGCCCCTGAGCGCGAGCCGGTCACCGTCGAGGTGGGCGGCAAGCGCCTGGAGGTCGTGCTGCCCGCCGAACTGGGCGCCGCCGGGAGCGCGCCGGGCCGCCCGCAGGGACGGCGCGCCTCCCGGCGCGGCGGTGGCGGCACGGGCGGCACCGCGGCCGCGGCGGGAGGCGACGCGCTGGTGTCGCCGATGCAGGGCACGGTGGTCAAGGTGGTCGCCGAGGACGGCGCGACCGTGGCCGAGGGCGACCCGGTGATCGTCATCGAGGCCATGAAGATGGAGCAGCCGTTGACCGCCCACAAGGCCGGTGTGGTCTCCGGGCTGGCCATGGCCCCGGGCGACGGTCTCAGCAACGGCGGTGTCGTCTGCGAGATCAAGGACGCCTAGAGAGTCCCGCCCGTCGCACGGGTTTCCCGCTCCTACCGCCGGGGCGGCGGTAGGAGCGGACAGCGGCGGCGTGTGCTCGGCGATACCGACGCGCTCGCGGACGAACCGCGCCTCCGCCGCGGCCCCCGAGGGACTCCTGGCGACGTGCCCCGGAGGCTCCGGCGGAGCGGGGCCGGCGCGCGTGATTCGCGTTACACCGCCCGCGGATTCCGGAATAACGCGATGTCCGCCGCCATTGTGCTTGGTCGTGACGAACATCTGGGACCTGACCGTGCGGCGACACATCGACCTCTGCCGTGTCGCCTCGCAGGCGTGTCGGTAGGGCTGAGCGCCCGCGCGCGAGCCGCTGCCGGCCGCGCCGCCCTTCCCGCCGGGTGGACCCGCCAACGCGGGACACCGGTCACCGTCCTGACAACAGGAGTCACACCGTGCTATCCGCACTGCGGCGCATACCCTTCACCGTCCAAGTCCTGGCCGCCCTCGTCGTCGGTGTCGGCCTGGGCGTCGTCGCCCGCCAGCTCGGCGGTACGGCCGAGGACCCCAACTGGCTGGCCCTGACCCTCGACACCATCGGCTCGACCTTCGTGACGCTGCTGCGCACGATCGTTCCGCCGCTGATCGTGCTGGCGGTCATCTCCTCCATCGCCAATCTGCGCAACACCGCCAACGCCGCCCGCCTCGCCGGACAGACGCTGCTGTGGTTCGCCGTCACCGCGCTGATCGCCGTGGGCATCGGCCTTGGCCTGGGCAGCCTCATCCGGCCCGGCGCCAACGCCGACGTGGACGCCGCGGCCGCGCAGGCGCCCGACTCGCAGGGGTCGTGGCTGGCGTTCCTGGAGAGCATGGTGCCGGCCAACTTCCTCGGGGTGACCGCCGACACCTCCGAGGACGCCGGCTCGCTGGCCACCAGCCTCGACTTCAACGCCCTGCAGCTCATCGTCATCGCGATCGCCGTCGGCATCGCGGCGGTGCGTGTGGGACCGGCCGCCGAACCGTTCCTGGCCTTCACCCGCTCGGCCCTGGACGTGGTGCTGAAGGTGCTGTGGTGGGTCATCCGGCTCGCTCCGCTGGGCACCCTCGGCCTGCTGGGCAACGCGGTCTACAGCTACGGCTGGACCACCGTGGGCTCCCTCGGCACGTTCGCGCTGGCGATCTACGCCGGCCTGGCGCTGGTGCTGTTCGTGGTCTATCCGGTGCTGGCCCGCCTGCACGGGCTCTCGCCGCTGAAGTTCTTCTCCGGCGTCTGGCCGGCGGTGCAGCTCGGGTTCGTTTCGCGCTCCTCGATGGGCACCATGCCCGTGACCCAGCGCGTGGCCGAGACGAACTTCGGCGTCCCGCGCCACTACTCGTCCTTCGCCGTGCCTTTCGGCGCCACCACCAAGATGGACGGATGCGCCGCGATCTACCCGGCGATCGCCGCGATCTTCGTGTCGCAGTTCTACGGCGTGCCGCTGGGGCTGACCGACTACCTGCTGATCGTCTTCGTGTCGGTGATCGGATCGGCCGCCACCGCCGGCACCACCGGCGCGACGGTCATGCTCACGCTGACACTGTCGACGGTGGGCCTGCCGCTTGAGGGCGTCGGCCTGCTGCTGGCCGTCGACCCGATCCTGGACATGGGCCGCACCGCGGTGAACGTGGCCGGGCAGGCGTTCGTGCCGGCTCTGGTCGCCAAGCGGGAGCGGATCATGGACGTGGCCCGCTTCCACGCCCCGCGCGGCCTCGGCGGGTTCGTCGCCCCGGACGGCGGCGCGGATCCGGGCGCCGCCCCCGCTCAGGACGCGGCCGGAACCGTCGACGGCGACGCGTCCGCGGAAGCGGCCGCCGGCGAAGCGCCCGCCGGCGACGGTGCGGCCGAGCCCGCCGGCCGGTCGGGCGCGACGGCGACCTGACGCGGCCCCGCCGCGACGCGCCTTGGCGGGCGGCACGCCATCCGAGGGCGGGCCGCCCGTAGTCTGAGAGGCGACGAGCCGCCCGCCCTGCGGGAACCTTCCAGCCGCCCTGTTCGTCGTATGAGAGTGAGGGAGGCGAGAGGAACGATCATGTTGCGCCGCTTGGTACTACCCGCCCTGCTTACCGCGGGGCTCTCCGCTGTCGCCATGGCACCCGCCAGCGCCGACTCCGTCCCGGAAGCGGGCGCGGTCGTCGACGACCTGCGGAACGACAACGTCTACATCGACCCCGACATCACCACCGACCAGCTCCCCCAGGCCGAGCGTGACACGCTGGCCGACGCCGCCGACTCCGCGGCGAACCCCACCTACTACGTGGTCCTCCCCTCGGGCACGCTCAACTCCGAGGCCAGCGTCGACAGCTACATCGAGGACGTCCAGCCCGAGGTCGGCGACGGCACCTACGCGGTGCTCGCCGGATCCCAGACGCTGGTGATCAACTCCACGGAGCTCGACGCGTCGGAGGACGACGCGCTCAGAGAGGATCTGCTGTCCCGCAACGAGGGCCAGGTCGACACGCTGGTCGCGGTACCCGAGGCCGTGGAGGACCAGGAGTCCGCCGACGCCGCCTCCAGCGCCTTCGGCGCGATCCTGCTGGGCCTGCTGGTCGTAGCCGTCGCCGGCGGCGGCTTCTTCCTCTACCGCGGCAAGAAGCGCCGCGACGAGCAGAAGGCCAAGGAGCTGGCCGAGATCAAGGAGATGGCCAGCGAGGACGTCGTGCGGCTGGGCGAGGACATCGCCGGGCTGCGGATCGACCTCTCCGCGGTCGACGAGGCCACCCGCACCGACTACACCCACGCGATGGACTCCTACGACCGCGCCAAGGCCACGCTCGACACCATCACCGAGCCCGAGCAGGTCAAGGAGGTCACCACCGCACTGGAGGACGGCCGCTACGCCATGGTGGCCACACGCGCCCGGATGAACGGCGAGCCGGTGCCCGAACGGCGCCAGCCCTGCTTCTTCAACCCCCAGCACGGCCCGTCGGACCAGGACGTGATGTGGGCCCCTCCGGGCGGCACCAGCCGGTCGGTTCCGGCCTGCCCCGCCTGCGCCCAGGCGGTGCACTCCGGCGGCGACCCCGACGTCCGCCAGGTCGAGGTCGACGGGCAGCGCCGGCCCTACTACGACGCCGGCCCCGCCTACGCCCCCTACGCGGGCGGCTACTTCGGCATGGACATGATGGGGGGCATGTTCACCGGCATGATGATGGGCTCCATGATGGGGTCCATGATGGGCGGCGGCATGATGGGCGGTGACATGGGAGGCGGCGCCGACATGGGCGGCGACTTCGGCGGAGGCGGCGATTTCGGCGACTTCGGCGGAGGCGACTTCGGCGGGTTCGACTTCTAGGGCCCGCCCGCCCAGCACGCGCGCTCGCGTCCTTCACGCACGAAACGGCCCCGGCACGCCGCCGGGGCCGTTTCGTGCGCCGGGTTCCGGGAGGGCGCGGCTCCGGCCCCGGCGACCCGTCCGCGCCGCCGGGGCCGCGCCCTACTCCGGTGAAGCCTGCATGAGCGAACGGGCCGCTTCGGTGACGCTGCCCGACAGCGACGGATACACCGCGAACGTGTGCGCGAGGTCGTCGACGGTCAGGCGCTGCTGCACCGCCACCGATACGGCCAGGATCAGCTCGCTGGCGCGCGGCCCGACGATGACGCCGCCCATCACGATTCCGGTGTGCTGGCGGCAGATCAGCTTGACGAACCCGTCCTTGCTGTTGGTCATCTTCGCGCGCGGGTTGGTGTCCAGCGGCAGGTTGACCACGCGGGCGTCGAGCTTGCCGCTGCGCACCTCGCTCTCGGTGGCGCCCACCGACGCGAGCTCGGGGTGCGTGAACACGGTGGAGGCCACCGTGGAGAGTTTCAGCGGCGATACCGCCTCGCCCAGTGCGTGCCACATGGCGATGCGTCCCTGCATCGCCGCGACCGAGGCCAGCATGTTCACACCGGTGCAGTCGCCGGCGGCGTAGACGCCGGCGGCGGAGGTCCGCGAGACCCGGTCGACCTGGATGAACCCGCCGTCGTCCAGGCCCACGCCGATCTCCTCCAACCCGATGTTGGCGGTGTTGGGGATCATGCCCACCGTCATCAGGCAGTGGCTGCCCTCGACGGTGCGACCGTCCGACAGCGTGACCAGCACGCCGTCGCCGGTGTTGGTCACCGACTCCGCGCGCGTCTGACTCAGCACCGTCATGCCCTGGCGGCGGAACACGCCCTCCAGGACCTCGGCGGCGTCGGGGTCCTGGGTGGGCATCACGCGCTCGCGGGAGGAGACCAGGGTGACGTCCGAGCCCAGGCCCTGGTAGGCGTTGGCGAACTCGGCCCCGGTGACGCCCGAACCCACCACGATCAGCTTCTCCGGAAGTTCGTGCAGGTCGTAGAGGTGGCGCCAGGTGAGGATGCGTTCGCCGTCGGGCTTGGCCGAGGGGAGTTCGCGCGGGTGGGCACCGGTGGCCACCAGGACGATGTCGGCGTGGATGCGGCGGTCGCCGACGGCGACGATCTTGGGGTCGACCAGCCGGGCCTCGCCCGGGACGATCTCCACGCCCTCCTTGACCACGCGTGAAGCGGTGTCGTCGGACTGGGCCTGGGCCAGCCGCTTCACACGGGCGTTGACGGCCCCCACGTCGACCGTCACGCCGCCGTCGGTGTCGGCGGCGTCGATGCCCAGCCGGTCGGCCTCCCGGACATAGGTGGAGCGCACCGACGTCGCGATCATGGTCTTGGAGGGGACGCAATCGGTCAGGACGCAGGCGCCGCCGACACCGTCGCGATCCACGATCGTCACGTCCGCGCCCAGTTGAACGGCCACCAGCGCCGCCTCGTAGCCGCCCGGCCCGCCGCCGATGATCACGACCTTGGTCACACTGCTTCACTCCTTCTGGCGGACACGCGTCGAAGTGCGGCCTGCCTCGTGGGCCGCCGTCTGGGACGCCTCTGCTTGCCGTCTCCCCATTGTCCGCCATGCCGAGCGGCGGAAATCGCAACGGGGCGCCCGGGCCGGATCGGCACCGTTCCTACGGCCCGTTCCGCCGAAGAATGCGGCGGCCGGACGGGCGCCCGGGACAGCCGGGCGCGTGCGACGCATCCGGTTCCGGCCGATTTTGAACACGTAGCGTTGCGTTCCGGATCGGTTCGGTTACGCGGGCGTACTCTCCGGAGATGTGAGCGAATCCACACAAGCACGCCCAACGACCGGGACCGCCGAAGCCAAAGAGCGGGCCGCCCGGGCCGCGGACGAACTCAAGACCCGCACCGGCGCCGACGCGTTCGACGCCGTGGTGATCCTCGGCTCGGGGTGGGCGGAGGCGGCGGACACGCTGGGCAGTTCCGACGCCGAGCTGGACGTCACCGAGCTTCCGGGGTTCGTGGCGCCCACCGCGGCCGGCCACTACGCGACCCTGCGCAGTGTCCGCATCGGCACCAAGCGCGCAGCGGTGTTCTGCGGACGCACCCACCTCTACGAAGAGCACGATCCGATGCGGATCGTCCATGCGGTACGCACCGGCGTCGCGGCCGGTGCGTCGGTCGCGGTGCTGACCGGGGCGGCCGGTTCGCTGCGCGCCGACTTCGCCGTGGGCCAGCCGATCGTGGTGCGCGACCACATCAACCTGACCGCAACGTCGCCGCTGTCGGGGCCGGATTTCGTGGACCTCACCGAGGCCTACAGCCCGCGGCTGCGCACCGCGGTCCACGAGGCCGACCCGTCGCTGGCCGAGGGGGTCTACGCCTCGCTCCTGGGGCCGCAGTTCCAGACCCCGTCCGAGCTGGCCATGCTGCGGGTGGCCGGCGCCGACCTGGTGGGGCGCTCCTTCGCGCTGGAGACCATCGCCGCGGTCGAGATGGGCGCCGAGGTGCTCGGCATGTCGGTGGTCAGCAACGACGCCATCGGCTCGGTCTTCGAGCCGTTCGACTCGCTCAAGGCGCTGGACGTGGTGCAGCAGCGCGCGCAGCGCCTGGGCGAGCTGCTCGGCGCGGCGCTGCAGCGGGCCTGACTCCGGGTTCGGCGGCCCTGTCCGGGGGTCGGTGCTACGGGCGCCGAGCGCGGCGATGCGGGGACGGTGGCACCGGGTCGGCGCCTGCCACACTCGCGCAGGCGGACACGGTGCGCCCGGCGGCCGTCCGCGCAGGCCGTCGGGCGCACTCGTGTCCATGCGGCGCGGAGCGGGGTCCCCGCAGACCCCGTGGCGAGCCCCGGCCGCATCTTTCCGGGTGGAGCACCGCGCCGCCGGGTGCGCGGCCGCCCGGCCTGAACCGGACCGCCCCGCAGCGACACGGGTGGCGATCCGTGCCGGCGGCGCTTCCTATTCGGTTGGCCCATGCCGCGTGCGCGAGCGGCGGGGGATCCGCGTGCACCACCCGCCGCCCAACCATTAGGCATGCCTTACCTAACCAGGAATCGGAGATGCGGTCAACCCCTCCGCCGGCGCCGCGAACGTCCCGGACCGCTCAGACCATCAGCAGCACCACGACCAGCAGGGCGACCGGTGCGCCGAGCGCCACCAACGCGTCCGGCCCCCACACCGTCGTCGGCCCGCGCGGGGCCGACGCGACCGCGGACCCGCCCGCACCGGTCCCGCCGCCGGCCTCCCGGCCCCCGAGCTCGGCCCTGCGGCGCTCGGCTTCGGCCCGCAGGTCCCGGGCGGCGAGGTCGACGGGGCTCATCGTGCGCGGGTCGGCGTCCGGCGCCGGGACGGGGCCGTCGCCGGCCCGGCGCAGGTTCTCCCGGACCCGCGCACGCTTGGTCTCGCGCAGCGGCCAGGACCGGAAGACCCGCCCGTCGGCGTGGATCCGCAGCACGTCGGTGACGTCGGCCCAGGTGAACGCCTGCCACGGGACGAACGTGTCGCGCAGCGGATTGACCAGGCGGACGCCCTCCCTGGTGGGGACGACGCGCGGGCGCAGCCACAGCACGTAGGCCGCGCCCGCCGTGATCAGCAGCACCGCACCGGCGGCCAGGCTGGCGGGGCCGCTGCCGCGCAGCACCAGATCCGCCAGCAGCAGAACGACGATCACCACCCAGGCCCAGCCCGCCAGGCGCGAAGCCGGAGCGGTCAACGGCTTCACTGCGTCGCCCACTTCAGCTGCGCGAAGCCGGGCTTGATCCGCCCGTTGATGAGCGACAGACGCTCGTCGAAGGGCAGGAACGCCGACTTCATCGCGTTGACCGTGAACCACTGCAGGTCGTCCCAGCCGTAACCGAAGGCAGAGGAGAGCTTCGCGAACTCCTCCGACAGGCTCGTGCCGCTCTGCAGCCGGTTGTCGGTGTTGACCGTGACCCGGAAGCGCAGCTCGCGCAGCAGGCCGATCGGGTGCTCGGCGATCGAGGGGGCCGCGCCGGTCTGCACGTTGGAGCTGGGGCACATCTCCAGCGGTACGCGCTGATCGCGCACGTAGTTGGCGAGGCGCCCCATCCGGACCCCGTCCTGGCCGCCGCCCGGCGAGCGCTCGATGTCGTCGACGATGCGCACCCCGTGGCCCAGCCGGTCGGCGCCGCACCACTGCAGCGCCTCCCAGATCGACGGCAGCCCGAACGCCTCCCCGGCGTGGATGGTGAAGTGCGAGTTCTCCCGGCTCATGTACTCGAAGGCGTCCAGGTGCCGGGTGGGCGGGTAGCCGGCCTCGGCGCCGGCGATGTCGAAACCGACCACGCCCACGTCGCGGTAGCGCACCGCCAGCTCGGCGATCTCCAGAGAGCGGGCGGCGTGGCGCATCGCCGTCAGCAGCGTGCCGACCACGATCGGCCGGCCCTGCGCGGCGGCGCGCTCCTGGCCTTTCCGGAAGCCCTCCAGTACCGCCTCGACGACCTCGTCCAGCGACAGGCCCTGTTCCAGGTGCAGCTCGGGCGCATAGCGCACCTCGGCGTAGACGACACCGTCGGCGGCCAGATCCTCGGCGCACTCGGCCGCGACCCGCTCAAGGGCGTCGCGGGTCTGCATCACGGCGACGGTGTGGGAGAACGTCTCCAGGTAGCGCTCCAGCGCGCCGGAGTCCGCGGCCTCGCGGAACCACGTCCCCAGTTCGCCGGGGTCGCGGGCGGGCAGTCCGGTGTAGCCGACGGATTCGGCGAGGTCGACGACGGTCTCCGGGCGCAGCCCGCCGTCGAGGTGGTCGTGCAGCAGCACCTTGGGGGCGCGCCGGATGTCGTCAAGGGTCAACGGGTGGCTCATATCGTTCAGGATGCCACCCGGTGCGGCCCGCCGGCGCGCACCTCAGGCCAGTGCCGCGTCCTGCACGGCGTCGCTGCCGGCCGAGCGGGCGCACTCCCACAGCGCAGTCAGCGCGGTCGCCGACATCAGCTGCACCCCCACACCGATGGCGCCCTCGTCGACGTCGAAGTCGCCGCGGTGCAGGTCCAGCATCGGCGATCCGGAGCTGGGGGCGTGCGTGCCCAGGCGGGCCAGCGCGCCCGGCACGTGCTCCAGGTACCAGGCGAAGTCCTCGCCGCCCAGGCTCTGCGGAGTGTCGGCGACGGACTCGGGACCCAGCGCCTGGGCGCAGGCGTGCTGCAGCATCCGCACGCTGGAGGACTCGTTGACCGTGGGCGGGACACCGCGGCGGTAGTCGACCTCGGCGCGGGCTCCGTAGCCGGCGACCACCGAGTCGACGAGCTCGCGGATGAGGTCGGGGGCGGCGTGCCAGGCGTCGTCGTCCAGGCAGCGCACGGTTCCCTCGGCCACCCCGTCGTCGGGTATGGCGTTGGGCGCCGAGCCGGCGCTGACGCGTCCCCACACCAGGCTGAACCCGGCCCGGGGGTCGACACGCCGCGACAGGGCGGCGGGCAGCTCGGTGACGACCTTGCCCAAGGCGTAGACGAGGTCGGAGGTCAAGTGCGGGCGGGCGGTGTGGCCGCCGTCTCCCGACAGCCGCACCAGCACCTGGTCGCAGGCCGCGGTGATGGGGCCGGTGCGCAGGCCGACCTGACCGGTGAGCAGCCGCGGGTCGCAGTGCAGCGCGAAGACGCGGTCCACACCGTCGATGCCGCCGGCGTCGACCACTTCACGCGCCCCTCCGGGCAGCTCTTCGGCGGGCTGGAACAGCAGCCGCACCCGGCCCGGCAGCGCGCCCGCGCGGGCCTGCTGGGCCAGGAACAGCCCGGTCGCCAGCAGCACGGTGGTATGCACGTCGTGTCCGCAGGCGTGCGCGGCTCCGGGGACGGTGGAGCGGTAGGGCACGTCCTTCTCGTCGGTGAGCGGCAGCGCGTCGATGTCGGCGCGCAGGGCGACGGTGGGGCCCTCACCCGTGCCGATGTCGCAGACGAGGCCGGTGGTGTGCGGCAGGGGCTCGGGTGCGAGTCCGATGCCGCGCAGCCGCTCGGCGATCCGCTGGGTGGTGCGGTGCTCGGCGAAGGCGAGTTCGGGGTGCATGTGCAGATCACGCCGGAACTCGATGAACTCGCGCTTGTGGCGAGCCAGGAATGCGTTCAGTTGCTCCCGCAGGTCACGCCCCTGCATGGGATGGCCCCCTGTTCTTGTTCGCATGGTCGGTTCCGGTGCCGCCGCCCCCCGCCCGCCGGTCGGCGGCCTGGCTCGGGACGGAGGGCGCCGCCGGGAAGACGTCGGCACGGAACTCCGCCACCAGCGAGTCCACGACGTCGTCGAGGGTGCCGCCGCCGTCGACGACCGCGCGCTGGCGCTCGTAGGACGCTCCCGTGTCGAGGATCTCGGAGGCCACGCCCAGGTCCTCGGCGCAGCCCAGCCGCGCGGCCACCGGTTCGAGTTCGCGGAGCAGTTCGTACAGGTCGTCGCGCAGCGGCATGGTGGTGCCCCGGTCGTCGGTGATGATCCGGGCGTCCAGGCCGTAGCGGGTGGCCCGCCACTTGTTGTCGTTGACCACCCATGTGGGCGGCATGGGAAGCCCGTAGCCGCGGTCGAGCTGCTGATCGAACAGCCGGACCAGGCTTTGGGACAACGCGGCGGCCATGCCGACCTCGCGCAGCGTGGGGATACCGTCGAACATCCGGATCTCGATCGTGCCGAAATCGGGATGCGGGCGGACGTCCCACCACACTTCCTTGATACTCGATATGGTCCCGGCCCGGAGCAGGGTTTCCATATATTCCTCGAACGCGTCCCAGTTCTCGAGGCGGGGCGGCGGACCCGAGGTGGGCAGCGCACCGAAGATGATCGACCGGCTGGACGCCAGCCCCGTGTCGTGGCCGCTCCAGTACGGGCTGGAGGCCGTCAGGGCCAGGAAGTGCGGCAGGTACCTGGCCAGCGCGTTCACGATGGGGATGGCCTTCTCCCGCGAACGCACCCCCACGTGGACGTGCACGCCGAAGGTGAGTATGCGCCGGGCCAGCCACTGCATCTCGTCGACGAGTTCGCCGTAGCGCTGGACCGGCGAGAGGGCCTGGTCGCGCCAGTCGTCCAGCGGATGGGTGCCGGCGCAGATGAGGGCGGTGTCGCGGCCCTCCAGCACGGATCCGAGCCGGGCGACGCTGCCCGCCAGGTCGGACCGGGCTTCGTCGACCGTCTCGCAGATGCCGGTGACGACCTCGACCGTGCACTGCATCAGCTCGTGGCGCAGCGGCGGGTTCTCCGGCGCCTCGCTCAGATCCGGGAGCTGTCCCAGGACCTGCTGGGCCTCCTGGCGGAGGTGGCGGGTGTGCGCGTCGACGAGCTGGAGCTCCCACTCCACGCCGAGAGTGGCGCGCTGGGAATCGTTGAATTCGATGGCCACGGTCAACCTCCGCACTGTCGTCCGGCCGGGTCGGGCACCGACACTGACCGCACCCTAGGCGAGGCGCTGCCCGCATGGTGAGTACGCGTCATGAGGCGTTCCGTTCCTGGCTTGATCAGGCGACGTGGGACGGGTCGAGCTGCGCGGGCGCCGACGGCGGCCCGCGCTGCCCGGGACCGGCCGGTCCCGGGCCGGCGGGCGTTTCCGGCGCGGGCCCGGCCTGATGCGGTGGGACACCGCCGGTGCCCGCAGGCCGCCCGAGGACCGCGCCCCCGCGCACGCGTCCGGGCACGCGTGGGCGTGTCCGAGCGCCGAACACGCGGTCTCGCAGGCGGCGCCGTGCGGGTGCCGTCCGCGCGTTCGAAGATCACGCTACACAACAAGAAGGGAGACTACCCCGAAGTAACCGATACGTGACCTCAGCGGTCGATGCGGGCCGTGAAGCGCCGACCGATGCCGACGGATTGCGCCGCAATGTCGCGATTGCCTCGCTGGCAGCACATCATTCGTCGGTGCGCCCTGCGCGGCGGCGCAGCCACAGCCACGCGCCGGCCGCCGCCGCGGCCAGCACCGCCGGCGGGCCCACGCGGCGCAACGCGGCCCGCACCCGCAGCAGCCGCGCCAGCATGCGGGAACGGCGCTGCTGCCGCGGCGTGGGACGCGCCGGCAGGCTCGCCACCGAGGTGCCCAGGCCCTCGCGCACGGTTGCGCGCGGGGGGTCCTCGTCGCTCAGCCCGATCGGCAGCCCGGAGGGGACGGCCCCCTGGTAGGGCGGCGGCACCGGCAGCCACGTCGCCGTCCAGGCGGCGCACAGCAGCAGCATCCGCATGACCAGGTTGATCCACACCAGCAGCCCGGCGACCACCGCGAAGGAGGCGTAGACGGGATCGCTCAGCGTGCCGCTGATCAGCAGCGCCGCTGCGGACTTCAGGATCTCGAAACCGACGGCCGCCATCAGCGCGCCGTGCCACAGCAGGCGCAGCGGGCGGCGGGTACCCGACAGGCGGGAGAACACCACCAGGAAGATGACCGTGTCCGCGGCCACGGCCACCGCCGGCCCCAGAGTGCGGGCCGTCACAACCGCGACCACGGACTCCCGCAGCCCCAGAAAGCCCAGCACCGGGCTCGTGGCCGCCTGGGCGAGGCTGGTCAGCGCGACGGAGCCGAGCAGGCACAGGCCCAGCACCGCCATCACCGCGATGTCGAGCAGCTTGGCGACGGCGAAGTTGGGACCGTCGGCGGGACGGTGCAGCCACACCCGGTGCAGCGCCCCGCGCACGGCCCCGACCGCGCCGACGCCCGCGTACAGCAGGCCGAGCAGGCCGACGGCTCCGGCCCCGGCGCGCGCCTCGGCGATCCGGTCGATCGGCAGGCCTTCGGCCAGTCCGGGAAGCGCCCCCCGGATGGCCTGGTCCAGGTAGTCGCGGGCGTCCGGTTCGACGGCCGCGGCATAGCCGACCGCCGCGAAGGCCAGCGCCAGCAGGGGGAAGAAGGACAGGAACGCGTAGTAGGTGACCGCGGCGGCCAACCGGTTGCCCTGGGACCCGGTATAGCGCTCGACGGCGCGCACCGCGTGGTCCACGACCGGGCGGCGCCGGCGCACCGACCAGTAGGTTTCCATGGCGAGGTGGCGGACGTGCCGCACCCGGTCCTTCAGCGCCGTCGCCGCGGCCATCGGCACCGCCCTCTCACGATCTTCCCGGGTCCGGCGCATCCGCGCCCCGCCGGGCCGTCGGTCCCGGCCCTGCCGGCGGCGCGTACCGGCGACCTTAGCCAACGGGGCCCGGACCGCAGAAGGCGCCGCTCCCGCAGGCCCGGCAAGCGGCCGAAACGGACCCGGGCGGCACTACCTTGACCAAACATCAGACACAGCAACGCTAAATCGATCAAAAATAGTCATAATCGGTCTCGTATCGCTGCTCATGCCATGCCCTAGACTGATCTTGTGCGAACTCGACAAGTTTTTCGATCGGCAGGCAGCCTCGCGGACGGACGCGAGATCATCTACTTCGACGAAGCGCCCGACACCGGTCGGGCCGACGTCGCCGACCGCCGGCCGCTCCCGCCGTCGACCACCGGATCCCAGCTGCGCTACGATCCCCTGCTCGACGAATGGGTCGCCCTGGCCGCCCACCGGCAGAACCGCACCTACCTGCCCCCGCCCGACGAGTGCCCGCTCGACCCCTCCGCAGGCGAGCGCCTGAGCGAGATCCCGGCCGGCGACTACGACGTCGTCGTGTTCGAGAACCGCTTCCCCTCCCTGGCCCCCGCCCCCGAACCGGCCGACGGCGGCGACGACCCCGCCCTCCTCGCCCGCCCCAGCGCCGGCCGCTGTGAAGTCGTGTGCTTCACCTCCGACCACGCGGCCTCGTTCTCCGACCTCACCCCCGCGCGCGCCCGCACCGTCGTCGAGGCCTGGGCCGACCGCACCGCGGAACTGGGCGCACGCCCCGACGTCGCGCACGTGTACCCGTTCGAGAACCGCGGCGTCGAGATCGGGGTGACCCTCCAGCACCCCCACGGCCAGATCTACGCCTACCCGTTCGTGCCCCCGCGCATCGCCGCCATGCGCGAGGCCGCCGGCAAACACCGCGCCGCCACCGGCGCAAACCTCTTCGACACCGTGGTCGCCGACGAGCGCCGCGCCGGCAGCCGCGTGGTGGCCGAAGGCGAGCACTGGACCGCGTTCGTGCCCGCCGCCGCCCGCTGGCCCTACGAAGTCCGCCTGTTCCCGCTCCGGCGCGTGCCCACCCTGGACCGCCTCGACGACGACCAGCGCGACGAACTCGCCGGCATCTACCTCGACCTGCTGGGCGCCTTCGACGGCCTGTTCCCCCAGCCGGCCGGCGGCACCGACCCGCCCACGCCCTACATCTCCGCCTGGCACCAGGCCCCGGTCGACGCCGACGGAACGCCCGACCCCGAATTCGGGCTGCACCTGCAGTTGTTCACGCTGCGCCGCGCCCCTGGAAAACTGAAGTACCTCGCGGGGTCCGAATCGGGCATGGCGGCGTGGATCAACGACGTCGCCCCCGAAGACGCCGCCGAACGCATCCGCGCCGCGCTTCCCGACCCGGCGGCGCGCCCCACCGAGAGCTAAGGAGCAGCGTTGAGAGTCCTGGTCACCGGAGGCGCCGGGTACATCGGCAGTGTCGTCGCCGCCCAGCTGCTGGAGTCCGGACACGACGTGTCCGTCCTCGACGACCTGTCCACCGGACACCGCGAGGCCGTCCCCGAAGGGTGCCGCTTCGTCGAGGGCGGCATCCGCGAACGCGCCGCCGACGTCCTCGCCGGCCACGGAATCGAGGCCGTGCTGCACTTCGCCGCCCGCTCGGTGGTGCCCGAATCGATGGCCCGCCCCGAGCGCTACTGGGACGGCAACGTCGGCTGCACGCTGGCCCTGCTGGAGGCCATGCGCACCAACGGCGTCGCACGCATCGTCTTCTCCTCCACCGCCGCCGTCTACGGCGAACCCGAATCCGCCGAGATCGGCGAGGACGCCCCCGTCCGCCCCGGCAACCCCTACGGCGCCACCAAGGCCGCCATCGACACCGCACTGACCGAGTTCGCGCGCATGCACGGCATCGGTGCGGCCAGCCTGCGCTACTTCAACGTCGCCGGCGCCTACGCGGGCCTGGGCGAACGCCACGACCCCGAGACCCACCTGATCCCCATCGTGCTGCAGGTCGCGCTCGGGCGGCGCGAATCCGTCGCCGTCTACGGCGAGGACTACCCCACCGCCGACGGCACCTGTGTGCGGGACTACATCCACGTCGCCGACCTCGCCGAGGCCCACCTGCTCGCCCTGGACGCCTGCCGCCCCGGCGAGCACCGGGTGTACAACCTCGGCAACGGCACCGGATTCAGCGTGCGCCAAGTCGTCGACGTCTGCCGCGAGGTCACCGGCCGCCCCGTCCCCGCGGTCGCCGCCGACCGGCGCCCCGGCGACCCCGCCGTCCTCGTCGCCTCCAGCGAGCGCGCCCGCCGCGAGCTGGGGTGGACGCCGCGCCGGCCCGAACTGCGCCGCATCGTCGCCGACGCCTGGGACTTCCACACCGGCGGCGACTCCGCCGGGCGGCCGGCCGGCTGACCCCCGCGGCGCCCCCAGGCGCCGATCCGTCGATCCACACCCCAGCGGACGCGGCCGGGTGCGGCGCCCGCACAGCCAGCGAGGAGAGATCAAGCGTGTTGGACCGCCTTCGCGCGCCGTTCCGGCGCGGAGCCGAGCCGCAGGCGGCGGCCGGACCGGCCGCCGCGCCGGACCCCGCCGCACCGCGACAGGACCCCGCCGGCGACCGGGCCGAACCCCGGAGCCGGCAGCAGGGGCCGCACGACGGCGACCGCGTCGTCGACCCCGGCGACGTCGCCGCCGCGTTCGCCGACGTTTTCGGCCGGGACCCGCTGGGCGTCTGGCACGCCCCCGGGCGCGTCAATCTGATGGGCGAGCACACCGACTACAACGACGGCCTCGTGCTGCCCATGGCCCTGCCGTGGGGCGTCACCGTCGCGCTCGCGCCCACCGACGACGGCACCGCCGAAGTCCGCAGCGCCCAGCGCCCCGGCGAACCTGTCACGTTCACCACCGCCGGCCTCGCTCCCGAAGACCCGGTCGAGGGGTGGGCGGGCTATGTCGCCGGCGTCTTCTGGGCCGCGCGCGAGGCCGGCCACCTGCCCGCCGACGCCGGAGCCCGCATCCTGCTCGACTCCGACCTGCCCATCGGCGCCGCCCTGTCCTCCTCGGCCGCCCTGGAGTGCGCGGTGCTCCTGGCCCTGGCCGAGGCGCACGGCCTCACCGGACTGACCGGCGACCGGCCCGCGATGGCCGCCGTCGCCCGCCGCGCCGAGAACGCCTACGTCGGCGCACCCACCGGCATCCTGGACCAGAGCGCCTCGCTGCGCTGCACCGCCGACCACGCCCTCTTCCTGGACTGCCGCAGCGGAGCGGGCAGCGCCGTGCCCTTCGACCTGGACGCGGCCGCGCTGCGGCTGCTCATCATCGACACCCGCGTCGAGCACACGCTCAGCGACACCACCGGCGGCTACGCCGCCCGCCACGACGAGTGCACCCGCGCCGCCCGCGCGCTCGGCGTCGACGCGCTGCGCGACGTCGAGGACCTGGAGGCGGCCCTCGCCGAACTGGAGGACCCCGTCCTCGTCAAGCGGGTCCGCCACGTCGTCACCGAGATCCACCGCGTCAACGCGGCGATGGGGCTGATGCGCGCCGGCGCCCTGGGCGACCTCGGCGCGGTGTTCACCGCCTCCCACCTGTCGATGCGCGACCAGTTCGAGATCTCCACCCCCGAGCTCGATCTGGCGGTGGAGACCGCGGTGGCCGCCGGTGCCCGCGGCGCCCGGATGACCGGCGGAGGCTTCGGCGGCAGCGCCGTCGCCCTGGTCCCCGAGTCGCGCCTGGACACGGTCTGCACGGCCGTGACCGACGCATTCGCCGCGCAGGACTTCACCGCCCCGTCCCTGCGCGCCGCCCTTCCCTCCCAAGGCGCCCGCCGGTTGCGGTGACGCCCGCGGCCGGCCGGGCACGGCGGCCCCGGACCCCGAGGCCCCGCCGCCCCCGCGGCGGGGCCTCACCCGCCCGGTCGACACATCCGGGTACCGGCCGCCCGCGGAGCCGACCTCCCGGTCGAGGCGCCCCGGCACCGTCGGATCCGCCCCGCGGGGGCCGCGTGCACCGTGGTGCGGAGCGGCTTTAGGTCGGCCGTATCCGGAACCTGGCTAGGCTGTGGCGAGTCCCAACACGCAAAAAGGGGACCAAGGCGGACCGCACAGTGGTGTATGCACAGATGGGCGACCAGACACATGGCTGACGGGTCGAACCGGAGAAGAGGCCGGGCGGGTCGCGGAGACGCCGACCGGACCGGGGTGTTTCGCCGCGCCCCCGACGGCGGCGCCGACGAGATCGAGAAGCTTTACCGTCCGCGCGGCTCCGAGCAGCGCTCGGGAGCGGGGCACGCGGGGTCCACACGGCGGATGCCGCCGGCCGACGACCGCCCCGGGCGGCGCCCCTCCTCCTCGGGAGGCCGTTCCGGTGGAGGGGGCGGCCGCGGGCGCACCCGCGACGGGTCCGGGAGCGCCCGACGCCGGCGCGAGGAGCGCCGCAAGCGCCGCCGTACCGTCCTGATCGTGCTGCTGGCCGTCCTCGTCCTGCTGCCGACCGCGTTCTACCTGTGGGCCGACTCCCGGCTGCAGCGGGTGCAGGCCCTGGACTTCGAGGGGCACCTGGAGGACCAGCCGGGCGAGACCTACCTGATCGTGGGATCCGACAGCCGCGACGGCCTCTCCGAGGACCAGATGCAGGACTTCGGCACCGGCGACGCGCAGGGCAAGCGCACCGACACCATCATGGTGCTCTACGTGCCCGAGACCGGTAAGCCCAGCATCGTCAGCGTGCCGCGCGACTCCTACGTGGACATCCCCGAGATCGGCCAGAACAAGATCAACGCCGCCTTCGCCGAAGCGCTCGGCGGCGGACCGACCCGGCTCGTGCGGACCTTCGAGCAGGCCAGCGGCGTCGGCATCGACCACTACGTCGAGATCGGGTTCGCCGGGTTCGTGGACATCGTCGACGCCGTCGGCGGCGTCGAGATGTGCCCCGACAAGGCGATGGAGGACCCCAAGGCCGATCTCGACATCGAGGCGGGCTGCCAGGACATGGACGGCAAGACCGCATTGGGCTACGTGCGCACGCGCGCCACGCCGCGCGCCGACCTGGACCGCATCCAGCGCCAGCGGGAGTTCTTCAGCGCACTGGTGTCCACGACCACCTCGCCCGGCACGCTGCTCAACCCGTTCCGCTCGGTGCCGCTGGTGACCGAGGGCACCGACACCTTCCTGGTGGACGAGGACGACCACCTGCTCGACCTGGGGACCATGGCGATGGCGATGCGCGAGGACCCGGCGACCACGTCCGTTCCGGTGGGCTCGACGCCCACGGTGGCCGGCGCGGGCTCGGTGGTGCTGTGGGACGAGGCGCGCTCGGCCGCGATGTTCGAAGCCATGCAGGCGGGCGAGCCGATCCCCGAGGACGCCATGCAGGACTAGCGCGCCCGCTCCGGCGGCCCGCACCCTCGGCCGCCGCCGGCGCGGACCGTTCCCGAGGAAAGAGAAAAGGGCCCGTCGCGAGGCGACGGGCCCTTTCCCTGACGTTCCGCACCGCGCGCGCCTACCCCCCAGCGGGCGCACGGCCGGCACGTCGGCCGGAATGATTTCGGGGTTCGCATCGGCCGGGTGTCCCCGGCGTGCGGATACCTCCAAGATAGGGCAATGTTCGCGAAACACGCGAATCACATCAGAGTGGCGTTCGCCGCACTACCGGCCGACACTACTCTGCGTATCCGAACGCCCCCGGACAGCCCATCCTGTCATCCGGGGACTGCCGCGCAGGCGGGATCGGCCGAATCGGCGCGGCGGCACATGCGCGGGCCGTCCCGCCCTCCGCTCGGAGGGCGGGACGGCCCGGGGCGGCTCCGCCGATGCGCGCAGGGCGCGGCCTCAGGCCAGGCGCTTCTGCAGGTTCTCGTCGAGGGCGGCGAGGAACTCCTCGGTGGTGAGGAAACCCTGGTCGCCGCCGACCAGCAGCGCGAGGTCCTTGGTCATCTGCCCGCCTTCGACGGTGGAGACGACGACCTTCTCCAGCGTGGTGGCGAACTCCACCAGCGCCGGGTTGCCGTCGAGCTTGCCGCGGTGCTCCAGGCCCCGGGTCCAGGCGAAGATCGAGGCGATGGGGTTGGTGGAGGTGGGCTTGCCCTGCTGGTGCTGGCGGTAGTGGCGCGTGACGGTGCCGTGGGCGGCCTCGGCCTCCACGGTGCGGCCGTCGGCGGTGCGCAGCACCGAGGTCATCAGCCCCAGCGAGCCGAAGCCCTGGGCGACCGTGTCGGACTGCACGTCGCCGTCGTAGTTCTTGCACGCCCAGACGTAGCCGCCCTCCCACTTCAGAGCGGCGGCGACCATGTCGTCGATCAGGCGGTGCTCGTAGGTGAGGCCGGCCGCCTCGAAGCGGTCCTTGAACTCGTTCTCGTAGATCTCCTCGAACACGTCCTTGAACATGCCGTCGTAGGCCTTGAGGATCGTGTTCTTGGTGGACATGTAGACCGGGTAGCCGCGATCCAGCCCGTAGTTGAAGCTGGCGCGCGCGAAGTCCTCGATGGAGCTGCGGTAGTTGTACATGCCCATGGCCACGCCGCCGCCCTCGGGGAAGTTCGCGACCTCCATCTCGATGGGCTCGGCGCCGTCCTCGGGCGTGTAGGTGATGGTGACCGTACCGGGGCCGGGGACCTTGAAGTCGCTGGCCTTGTACTGGTCGGCGTGAGCGTGGCGGCCGATGATGATGGGCTGGGTCCAGCCGGGCACCAGCCGGGGAACGTTCTCGCAGATGATGGGCTCGCGGAAGACGACACCGCCGAGGATGTTGCGGATCGTCCCGTTGGGCGAGCGCCACATCTTCTTCAGGCCGAACTCCTCGACCCGGGCTTCGTCGGGAGTGATGGTGGCGCACTTGACGCCGACCCCGTGCTCCTTGATGGCATTGGCGGCGTCGACCGTGACCTGGTCGTCGGTGCGGTCACGCTCCTCCATGCCCAGGTCGTAGTACTTCAGGTCGATGTCGAGGTAGGGCAGGATCAGCCGGTCCTTGATGAAGGACCAGATGATCCGCGTCATCTCGTCGCCGTCGAGCTCTACTACGGGGTTTTCAACCTTGATCTTGGCCATGGCTGGTGGCTGTCCCTTCGTTTCGGCTAGCCGTCATGTGGCTGGAGGCCGCACCGGGACGCCCGGACGCGCGCCGCGGCGGGCGCTGGAGCGCGAGCCGCGCTCAGCCGCGGAGGGGCCGGTGTGTCCACGACACGCCTCATGAGCTCGCCGCAAAGCCGTCGGCCGTCCGGGGCCGCACCGGGGGAAGGGCTCCTCCGCGGGGTGGTCGGCGGGCGGCGGCTAAGTCGATCGAACGTCTACGGTATCTCGATATCAAGCTTATTAGACGCCTACTAGGACAGCTGCGGCGCTACCCACGCGAGTGCGATCAGCAGCACGGCGAGACCGGTCAGGGTGGCGACGTCGATCCACCGGCTGCGTACCGCCAGCATCCCCGTCTTGTCGGCGGGCAGCAGGGCGCGGAACACCGCGGCCAGCATCAGCGCACCGGCGATCAGCGCGGGCCCGCGCTTGAAATGGGCGGCCGCGACGACCACGATCCCCGCGGACATGGTGGACAGCACCAGGAAATAGGGCACCTGCGCCAGCCAGCCGGGGGCACGTTCGCCGACCCCGGACCCGTGCTCCCCGGGAGCCGGATCGGGTTCCTCCTCGGGCTGGCGGGACTTGGCTGCTACCGGTTCCTCCACCGTGTTCTGGCTCACTTTCGACCTCACGCTAGCGCACGCTTCCGGCCGGACCGCCCGGCACCGGGAGGCGCCCCGGCGAACCGGCCGCGAACCCGCAGGCGAGAGCGGCGTATGCGGGGTCGGCGCACGGGCGCGCCGATCGGCCGGGCGCCCGGACGCGCCACGGGCCGAAGACGCACACAGTTTATTGGCGCCGGCCGCCACCGCACGCACCGCCTCACGGAATCGGCCGTGACCGCTTCCGAATTCGCCCGGCACCGGAATCCGGGAAACGCAGTAAACGCCCCGCGATGCCTGTCTCACTCCCGGGTAAGAGCGTAGAACCGACACGGCCCGGGTAACCAGTGAGGAGATGAGTGCCAAGGCGAGCGAGGACCACCCCCTATGAACCCCACTCAGCCAGCGACGACAAGCCACCACAGCCGATCTGAGAGGCACCCGTCCGCGCCCTGCCGCGCACTCCCTCATCGGCCGCGCCCCACACTGGGAGGAACAACCGTGGACGGGCCCTATATGCGGGTCGAGGAGAGCGGGGACGTACAGCCGTTGAATTCCGAGGTCACCACAGTCGGGCGCGGAGAAGGGGCCGATATTCGCCTCAGCGACGCGAGCGTGTCACGACTCCACGCCGAGCTGGTGCGCCGCGGCCCCTACGTCTACGTCGTCGACCTCGGCCTCTCCCGTAACGGCACCAGGGTCAACGGCCGCCCGATCGCGCGCAGGGTCCTCGACGAGGGCGACGTCGTCAGTTTCGGCAGCGCGCGATGCAAGATCGGCGGCCTGCCCCGGGAGGAACTCAACCCCGATGTCGAGGTGCGGCGGACGACCGCACCCGAACTCACCCGGAGGGAGCTCGACGTCCTCACGTCGCTCTGTCGCCCCGCTCTCTCCGACGAAGCCTTCGTCTCCCCTGCCACCGCCCGCGAGATCGCCGAGGACCTGGTCGTGACGGAGGCCGCTGTCAAACAGCACCTCCTCCGCCTCTACCAGAAGTTCCGGGTCCCCGAGGGGGCCAACCGCCGCACCCGCCTGGCCAACGAGGTCGTCGCACTCGGGCTCGTCCGCCCGATGCCCGCCCTCGACCACGAACGCAAGGCCAGCTGACAGCACGGGGCCGGCCGAACCGCAGCGGCGGCTCGCGATCCGTCCGGCCCCGGGAGCGCCCGCGCACCGCCGCAGCACCCGCCGCGGCGGCCGCGGGGCCGCATCCGCTCAGCCCGCCCGGCGCTCGGCGGCCTCCACCACGTTGACCAGCAGCATCGCGCGGGTCATCGGCCCCACACCGCCCGGGTTGGGCGACACGTACCCGGCCACCTCGCGCACATCCTCGGTCACGTCTCCGCGCAATCCGTCCTCGGTGCGCGTCACACCCACGTCCAGCACCGCCGCCCCCGGCTTGACCATCTCCCCGGTGATCAACCCGGGCACACCGGCCCCGGCCACCACGATGTCGGCGCTGCGCGTGTGCTCGGCCATGTCCCGCGTGCCGGTGTGGCACAGGGTCACTGTCGCGTTCTCACTCCGCCGGGTCAGCAGCAGCCCCAGCGGACGCCCCACCGTCACCCCGCGGCCGATCACCACGACCTCGGCTCCCTTCAGCGGCACGTCGTAGCGCCGGAGCAGCTCCACGATGCCGCGCGGCGTGCACGGCAGCGGCGCCTGCTCCATCAGCACCAGCTTGCCCAGGTTCACCGGCTGCAGGCCGTCGGCGTCCTTGTCCGGGTCGATCATGCCCAGCACCCGGTTCTCGTCCAGCCCGCGCGGCAGCGGCAGCTGCACGATGTAGCCGGTGCAGGCCGGGTCGGCGTTCAGGTCGGCCACCACGCCCTCGACCTGCTCCTGCGACGCCGTTTCGGGAAGGTCGCGGCGGATGCTCTCGATGCCGACCTCGGCGCAGTCGCGGTGCTTGCCCGCCACATAGGAGCGGCTGCCCGGGTCGTCGCCGACCAGCACCGTGCCCAGACCCGGCGCCATCCCCTTCGCCCGCAGCGCGACCATTCGGTCCACCAGTTCGGCGCGGATCGCCGCGGCCGTGGCCTTCCCGTCGAGAATCTCTGCGCTCATCTGCGTTCTTCGTCCCTTCCCTGGGATCGTCGGCCCGCGGAGGTCGTGCGGGTCAGTGGTAGAAGTGCCGCGTCCCGGTGGCGTACATGGTGACCCCGGCCTCCTCGGCCGCCGCCACCACGGCCTCGTCGCGCACCGACCCGCCCGGCTGGACGACCGCCCGCACACCGGCCTGCGTCAGCACCTCCAACCCGTCGGGGAAGGGGAAGAACGCGTCGCTGGCCGCGACCGAACCGCGCACCCGATCGCCCGCCCGCGCCACCGCGAGCTTGGCGGCGTCGACGCGGTTGACCTGGCCCATGCCCACCCCGACCGTCGCCCGGTCGGCGGCCAGCAGGATCGCGTTGGACTTGGCCGCGCGCGACGCCCGCCACGCGAAGGCCAGATCCGCGAACACCGCGTCGTCGGCCGCCGGGCCCGCCAGCAGCTGCCAGGAGCCGGGGCCGTCGCCGGGAGCGTCGACGAGATCGGCCGCCTGCAGCAGAGCGCCGCCGCTGATCCGGCGCTCCTCGGCGCGCGCCGCCCGGTCCGGAGGGGTGACCACCAGCAACCGGATGTTCTTCTTCCGGGTCAGGATCTCCACAGCACCCGATTCGTACTCCGGCGCCACCAGCACCTCGGTGAAGATCTCCGACACCTGCTCGGCCAGAGCCACGCTCACCGGCCGATTGGTGGCGATGACACCGCCGAACGCCGACGTCGGGTCGCAGGCGTGGGCCTTGCGGTGGGCCTCGGCGATGTCGGCGCCCACGGCGATCCCGCACGGGTTGGCGTGCTTGATGACCGCCGCGCAGGGTTCGGCGAAGTCGTAGGCGGCGCGCAGCGCGGCGTCGGAGTCCACGTAGTTGTTGTAGGACATCTCCTTGCCGTGCAGCTGTTCGGCCCCGGCGAGCCCGGGCCCGCTCGTGCCGTCGCCGCGGTACAGCGCCGCCCGCTGATGCGGGTTCTCGCCGTACCGCAGGGTCGCGGCACGGTTGCCGACCGAGGCGTAGAAGTCCGGCCAGCCGGTCTCGGCGGCGACGTCGTCGGGAGCGTAGGTGCCGGCGAACCAGCTGGCCACGGCCGCGTCGTAGGTCGCGGTGTGGGCGAACGCCTGCGCGGCCAGCCGCTTGCGCTGCTGCAGCCCGTAGCCGCCGCCCCGGGCCGCTTCGACGACCGCGTCATAGCGCGCCGGGTCGACCACCACCGCCACCGAGCTGTGGTTCTTCGCGGCGGCCCGGATCATGGCCGGGCCCCCGATGTCGATCTTCTCGATGCACTCGCCCAGCGACGCTCCGGCCGACACCGTCTCCTCGAACGGGTAGAGGTTGGCCACCAGCAGGTCGAACGCGCCGATGCCCAGCTCCTCCAGCGTGTCGCGGTGGGAGGCCTCGGCCCGGTCGGCCAGCAGGCCGGCGTGCACACGCGGATGCAGGGTCTTGACCCGCCCGCCGAGGATCTCGGGGAACCCGGTGACCTCCTCGACCGGGGTCACCGGAACGTCGACCTCGGCCAGGCGCGCGGCGGTGGACCCCGTCGACACGATCTCCACCCCGGCTTCGGCGAGCCCGTAGGCCAGCTCCTCCAGTCCGGTCTTGTCGTAGACGCTGATCAACGCGCGCCGAATGGGCTGCTGGCTCACCGGTTCTCCTCTGCGACGTATTCGGTTGACGGGGTCTGTCGGGTTCCGGACCCGCCCAGGCGGACCTGCCGCCCCTGGACGCTCCAGCCCTCGCGCGCCAGGCGGCCCACCACCTCCACGAGCATCCGCCGCTCGACGGACTTGATGCGCTCGTGCAGCGAGGCGGTGTCGTCGCGGGGGTCGACCCGCACCGCCACCTGGTCGATCACCGGGCCGGTGTCGACACCGGAGTCGGCGAAGTGCACGGTCGCCCCGGTGATCGCGACCCCGTAAGCGAGGGCGTCGCGCACGGCGTGCGCGCCGGGGAAGGCCGGCAGCAGGGCCGGGTGGATGTTGACCACCGTGTGGCGCTCCAGCACCTCGGCGCCGAGAATGCGCATGAACCCCGCGGAGACGACCAGGTCGGGCCGGTAGGCGTCGAGCCGCTCGATGAGCGCGGCGTTCCAGTCGCCGCGGTCGCCGTAGTCGGCGAACGGCACGGTGAACGCCTCGACCCCGGCCTGCCGGGCGAGGTCGAGCCCGCCCGCGCCGTAGCGGTCGGCACCCACCGCCACCACCGAGGCGCCGAATCCGGGATCGGCCGCGGCCTCCAGCAGGGCGGCCGCGTTGCTCCCCGCGCCTGAGATGAGTACGACAACGCGCGACGACAGAGTGCTTCCTCCTCATGGAAAACGGTGCGGGAACACACGCCGCACGGTCCCCCGCCGGGCCCCTGCCCGGCCTGCGGGTATGCGAGCGCACACCGACAGGCGCGCGCTCGGGGCCGCCGGCCGGCGGACGCGCGGGCTCCCCCGCCCGCGCTGCAAGCCTATCTCGGCAGGTAGCGTCTACTCCACGGGACCCCGACGGGGCACGCACGCGCCCGGCACGCGAATCCGGGCCGCCCCTCCCCTACCCGGTGTCGACCGACCGCCGCCAGGCGCCGTCCGCGAGGAGCCTTTGTGACCGACCAGCAGCCCCAGCCGTCCAACGACGGGCAGCAGCGCACCGTCGAACGAGGCGGGCTGTGGGGACTCTTCCTCTCCGCAGCCGGGCTGGTGCTGCCGCCCTACGGAATCGTGCTCTCGGCCCTGGGCATCTTCCAGGGCCGCCGGGCCCGCCGCTCCGCCCGCGACAAGAACTCCACGGCGCCCGGCGCCATGACGAGCATGGTCCTGGGGTGGGTCGGCGTGACCCTGTCCGGCCTCATGATCGCGGGATACGCGGTGTTCTGGGACCAGTACCAGGAGTACTCGGCGTGCTCGGCTCAGGCGCTCACCCACACCTCCCAGCAGCAGTGCGACGACACCCTCCTCGAAGCGATCTCCGAGCGCGTGGGCTTCCAGGTCGAGAACCTGCCGCCCATGGCCCGCACGCTCTGAAGCTCTCCGGCGTTCCGCCGCGGCCCCCGGGATCCCGGGCACCGTGAGCACTCCCGCACCCGGCGCGCCTCACTCCCGCCGCAGCGGCGGCCCGTCCGTCCTGCCGGCGCCCTCGGAGGCAGCACCGGGGTCCGGGGCAGCAGCGGTTTCCGGGCCCCCCGCCTCGTAGCTGATACCGAAGAAGTCCTCGTCCTCCTCGGCGGCGCGCCGGCGGCGCGGCAGCCGGGGCACGCGCGGCCGGGGCACGCGCGACAGAGCGGCGCGCACGCTGCGGCGCGCCGGCCCCTGTTCCCCGCCGTCCCGGCGCGGCGCACCGGCGCCCGCATCCGAGCCGCCGGGGGCGGCGGGCGCGTCGGCCGCGCGCCGCGGGCGCACACCTCCGCCCGCCGGGGCACGGCCGCCGCCGGGGGCCGCGGCCCGCTCGCCGGCCTCGGATGCGTGGAGCCGGTAGTAGCGCCAGTTGGCCACCCACGCGGTGATGGCCGCCGCCAACCCCACCTCCAGCGCCGTGATCAGCCCGACCTGCCAGGACGACGGCCCCACGGCGGCCAGCCGCTCGGCGCCCATCGGTCCGCCCGCCGCCGCCGACAGGGCCGCGCACGCCAGCCCCGTGGTCACGCCGCAGACGAAACCCCACAGCGGAGCCGCCTCGCTGACCACGGCGGGTGCGCTGCGCTGGGTCAGGACACCGCCCAGACCCCCGGCCGCGAACGGCACCGCCAGCGCCGCCAGCGACAGGACCGGCGCCGGCCCGTTGTCGGGCAGCGCCGCGAGCATCGGAAACGTGGGCAGGGCCCCCACCGACACGCCCGTCGGCGCCACGATCGTGCCCGCCCCCACCGAGAACCCGGGCCCCACCGCGTAGGCCATGCCGAACACGACGGCGTTGGGCGCATACAGCAACTGGATGAGCAGCAGTAGCACGCCGCCGACCAGCCCGGGTGCCAGATCGCGGGTGGTCGCCACGGCATCGCCCAGGTCGGCCGCGAGCGCGACGCCGAACAGCACGACGCCGGTGGCCAGCAGGGTTCCGGTGGAACTGAGCGTGCCCACCAGCAGCGAACGCGGCCGGTCGGGCATCAGCTCCAGCAGCCGCCGCTTGGCGATGCCTTTGTCGCGCAGCATCTGCACCAGCACACCCGCGCCGCCGGCGCCGAACGCCAGGCAGAACCCGGCGACGAGCGCCTGCAGCATGCTCGGACGCACCGCCTCGGTCTGGCCGATGAGCGCCAGCGTCCCCGCGATCGCCGCGTAGGGCCCGGCCACGGCCAGCGCCGCCCGGAACACGTGGCGCAGCCGCGGCAGGTCGCAGTTGCGCGCCAGCCGCCGGCCCGCCCGGTACAGCAGCAGCCCCGGAAGCACGACCAGGCCCAGCGGCAGCATGGCGACGTCGCCGCCGGGGATACCGAACCCGACGAGGTGGCCCACCAGCCACGCCTGCACGGCGGCGCGCAGCACCTCGCCGACGTCCTCGCCGAAGGCGCCGTGCGGTGCCGCCACCCATCCGGCGACGGTCAGGGTCATCAGCACGGCGAGCCCGAGACCGGCCGAGGACGCCGCCGCCAGACCGCCGGCGGTGTACAGCGGGCGCAGCTCGTCGCGGGAACGGGTCCCGCCGCGCGGGCCTTTGGAGCCGCGGCCGCCGCCGGAGCCGCCGCCTGTACCGGACGGCGCGCGGCGGGGGCGGTCGCCGCCGCTGCTGCGGGAAGGACGTGCGGGCGCGCTCACCCGCCCTATGCTGCCAGCCGCGCACCCGCCGGCGCCCCTCCGCGGCGGGCGTGTCGCCCGGCGCAGCACCGGGTCCGTGTGCTAGTTCGTGTGCCGGATCAGAGGCGGCCCCGCCGCCCCCGGGGCCGTGTGGAGCCGGCCGCCCGGGAATCCGGGCGACGGGGACGAGAGCACGCGGCGCGTGCCCGCCCGTGGCCCACCGCCGCCGGGCGCGGGCCGCATACGGCGCTACCGCGATACGACGACGGGCCGGGCCCGCCACCCGGTCACTGTGGCGGGCCCGGCCCGTCGGAGCGCGGCGCGCGGGACACGCCGCCGGACTCGCGGCGTGCGATCCCGCAGCCGTCAGAACAGCTCGCGGGCGAGGCGCGCGGTTTCGCTGGGCGTCTTGCCGACCTTGACGCCCGACGCCTCCAACGCCTCCTTCTTCGCCTGAGCCGTACCCTCCGACCCCGACACGATCGCCCCCGCATGGCCCATCGTCTTGCCCTCGGGCGCGGTGAACCCGGCCACATACCCCACCACGGGCGTGGACACGTGCTCACGCACGTACTCCGCCGCCCGCTCCTCGGCATCCCCGCCGATCTCACCGATCATCACGATCGCGTCGGTCTCCGGATCCGCCTCGAACGCCGCCAGCGCGTCGATATGCGTCGTCCCGATCACCGGATCCCCACCGATCCCCACCGCCGTGGAGAACCCGATATCCCGCAGCTCATACATCATCTGATACGTCAGCGTGCCCGACTTCGACACCAGACCGATCCGCCCCGGCCGCGTGATATCGGCCGGAATGATCCCCGCATTGGACGCCCCCGGCGAAATCAACCCCGGGCAGTTCGGCCCCACGATCCGCGTCCGGTTCCCCGCCGACCGCGCATGCGACCAGAACGCCGCCGTATCGTGCACCGGAATCCCCTCGGTGATCACCACCGCCAGACCGATCCCCGCATCGACCGCCTCGACCACCGCCGCCCGAGCGAACTTCGGCGGCACGAACACCACCGTCACATCCGCCCCGGTCGCCGCCATCCCCTCGGCCACCGACGCGAACACCGGCACCGCACTGCCGTCGATATCCACCGCCGAACCGGCCTTGCGCGGATTCACCCCGCCCACGACACGCGTACCCGACGCCAGCATCCGCCGCGTGTGCTTGGTGCCCTCCGAGCCCGTCATGCCCTGGACCAGCACCTTGCTGTCCTTGGTCAGGAAAACAGCCATCGTCCTTCTTCCCCGCCTCTACTTCGCGGCCAGCTCCGCGGCCTGGGCCGCAGCGCCGTCCATGGTCGGGGCCTGCACCACCGCGGGGTGCCCGGCCCGGGTCAGGATCTCGCGGCCCAGCTCGGCGTTGTTGCCGTCCAGGCGCACCACCAGCGGCTTGGACACGTCGTCGCCGCGCGCCGCCAGCATCTCCAGCGCCTGCACGATGCCGTTGGCCACCGCGTCACAGGCCGTGATCCCGCCGAAGACGTTGACGAACACGCTCCGCACGTCCGCATCGCCCAGGATGATCTCCAGCCCGTCGGCCATCACCTCGGCCGACGCGCCGCCGCCGATGTCCAGGAAATTCGCCGGCTGCACCCCGCCGTGGGCCTCCCCGGCATAGGACACGACGTCCAGCGTGGACATGACCAGCCCGGCACCGTTGCCGATGATGCCGACCCGACCGTCCAGCTTGACGTAATTCAACCCCTTCTCCTTGGCCTTGACCTCGAGGGGATCGCCTTCGGCTGCGAAGGCGAGGCTCTCCAGGTCCTGGCGGAAGCCGGCGTTCTCGTCCAGCGTGACCTTGCCGTCGAGTGCGACGACGCGTCCGTCTCCGGTGAGGATCATGGGGTTGACCTCGACCAGAGTGGCGTCGCGGCCGACGAACACGTCCCACAGCTTGGAGATGGCCTCGGCGGCGCCCTGTGCGGCCGCCTCGGGCAGCTTGCCCCTGCTGACGATCTCGGCGGCGACCTCGGCGGGCGCGCCCTTGATGGCGTCGATCGGCACCTGGGCGACGGCGTCGGGGTTGGTTTCGGCGACCTCCTCGATCTCGACGCCGCCTTCGGCGGAGCAGATCGACAGGAAGGTCCGGTTGGCGCGGTCCAGCAGGAAGGAGAAGTAGTACTCCTCCGCGATGTCGCTCGCTTCCTCGATCAGGACGCGGTGCACGGTGTGCCCCTTGATGTCCATCCCGAGGATCTGCTCGGCCTTGGCCTGCGCGTCGGCGGCGTCGTCGGCGACCTTCACGCCGCCGGCCTTGCCGCGACCGCCGGCCTTCACCTGCGCTTTGACGACGACACGGGACTTGCCCGCCGCCGCGAACTCATCGGCGATCGCACGCGCCTCTGCGGCCGTGCTCGCCACCTTTCCCTGGGGTACGGGGACCCCGTATTCCGCGAAGAGTTGCTTCGCCTGGTATTCGAACAGGTCCACGAGGGTCCGTCCTTGTTACTCGCTGGCTGCAGTGATGTGCGGTGGCCGGCGCCGGAACGCGGGAACCGCATAAGGCCCGCACCGCGTTGAAAAAGGGTTCGAGACGCCAACCGCAACATGCGGAAGCTTAGCCTTCCCAGCGCTTGACAGACGACACCGGGGCGCCGTTGACCAGTCAAACCGCGGGCGGCAGGAGACGGAATGCCCCGTTCACCCCCGGTCCGCCTGTGGTAGGAAGTGTGCGGATTCACACCGCGATCACAGCGGCGCCGGCCCGTGTAGGCGGCGCGCCCGTCCGCCGCGCATCCGTCGCGGCCCTGATCAGGAAAGCTGTTCCCAGCCCAGCCGCGCCAGCAGCAGCACCACGACGACGACCAGTACGGCCCGCACGAATCCCGAGCCGCGGCTCAGCGCCATGCGGGCGCCGATCTGTGCGCCGATGACGTTGCACACGGCCAGGCCCGAGCCCAGCAGCCACAACACGTCGCCGTTCCAGGCGAACACCGCGATCGCGCCCAGGTTGGTCGCGGTGTTGACCACCTTCGCCGTGGCCGAGGCGTGCACGAAGTCCAGCCCGACGACCGCGGTCAGCACCATGATCAGGAACGTCCCGGTGCCCGGTCCGATCAGGCCGTCGTAGAAGCCGACGCCGCCTCCGGCCAGCAGCACCGCCACGGCGATGCGCCGGCGGGTCAGCAGTGCGGGATCGGCCGCCGCACCCATCGCGGGGCGTGCCACGACCAGGACCAGCACCACCGCGAGGGCCACCATGACCGTCGGGCGCAGCGCGTCGGAGGAGACCGATCCGGCCAGCGCGGCACCGCCGCCGGCTCCCAGCAGCGCCAGCCCCGCGGTCGTCCACACGATCCGGGGATCGGGGCGGATCCGGCGGAAGTAGGTGACGGCGGCCGAGGCGGTGCCCATGATGGCGGAGAGTTTGTTGGTGCCGAGCAGGGGCGCCACCGCGGCGTTCGGGAACGCCACGAGCATCGCGGGCAGCATCACCAGACCGCCGCCGCCGACGACGGCGTCGATCCAGCCCGCGGCCAGTGCCGCCGCCAGGAGCAGAGCGACGACCTCGGGCCCGGCGTCCACGCCGCTACCGCCGCCGCTGCACCGCACAGGCGGCGCAGCGAACGGTCTGGCCGGCTACGGCCGAGACGGCCCGGTAGGGGGCCGGACGCCGGGCCCGTGAGGCCGGTCGGGCGGCGCAGTGCCGCGGCGGATGCGGTGCAGGGTGGGGCCGACCGGTCGGGCCGACAGGATGAATAGGCACGAAAACGGCATGCTACCGCCACGGCGCCGGCGCCGAACCGGCGGGAGGGCCGGTTCCCCGCGCGGCGGCGTCCGCCGCCCGCTCAGCCCCCGGCGCCGGTCGCGTGCAGCGGCCGGACGTTGTGCCGGACCCAGTCGCTGATCTCGGTGGTGGGGGTGCCGGGCGTGAAGACCTTGGCCACGCCCATCGCCTCCAGTTCCGGGATCTCGGCCTCGGGGACGATGCCGCCGCCGAACACGGTGATGTCGCGAGCGTCGTTCTCGGCCAGCAGTTCCACCACCCGGCTGAAGATCGTCATGTGGGCGCCGGAGAGCACCGACAGCCCGATCGCGTCGGCGTCCTCCTCCAGCGCGGCGTCGACGATCATCTCCGGAGTCTGCCGCAGGCCGGTGTAGACGACTTCGACACCGGCGTCCCGCAGCGCCCGGACCACCACCTTCACTCCGCGGTCGTGGCCGTCCAGTCCGGGTTTGGCGACGACGACCCGCACCGCCGATGATCCGCCCATATGCGTCCCTCCTGTGCGATCGCGCAGCACGTGCGACCGGCGGTGATCCGGCCGCCGCCCACCACGGGTGCAGCTGTCGACGAACGGTAACGTACGTCACGCCATTTCAACGCGCGAGGTCCGGGTAGCCCTCCGGCATGAGTGGCGACACGAGCGGAGACGACGACCGGGGCACGCTGGAGCGGCTGGAGACCCACGAACTGCGCGACCGCGCGGTGGCGGTGGCGCGGCACCGCTGGGACGTCTCCTTCTTCTGGCGCCTGCTGCGGCTCCTGCCCGCGGCCGAGGCCGCCGCCGGCAACCTGGAGGCGGGCGAGGCCGGCGCCGCTCAGGCGTCGGGCCTGTTCTACGACGCGCTGGGCGCCGACGAGGACCCGCGCGTCCAAGAGGAGCTGCGCCCGATCTTCATCGACTACCTGCGCAAGCACGGCGACACCCCCCGGCACGAAACCGGGCCGGCGTGAGCGGACCCGGTCCGGGCCGGCCCGGGTAGCCGGCACCGCGCCGGATCCGCCCGCGAGCACGGCCCGCACCCGGCACCGCGATGTCCGAAATCCGCTAGCGTGGAACCGGTGTGCGCACGAGGATGGGTGGCGTGATGGACGACGACCAGCGTTACCTGGCGGTTCGCAGCAAGGACACGCGCTTCGACGGCGTGTTCTACGTCGGCGTGACCAGCACCGGCATCTACTGCCGGCCGAGCTGCCCCGCCCTCACGCCCAAACAGGTGAACACCCGGTTCTTCCCGTCCGCGGCGGCCGCCCAGCGGGCGGGGTTCCGCGCCTGCAAACGGTGCCGGCCCGACGCGTCGCCGGGGTCGCCGGAATGGAACGTACGCGCCGACGTCGTGGGCCGCTCCATGCGGCTGATCTCCGACGGCGCCGTCGACCGGGACGGCGTCGCCGGGCTGGCCGACCGGGTCGGCTACAGCGAACGCCAGCTCAACCGGCTGCTGGTCGCCGAATTGGGCGCCGGGCCGTTGGCACTGGCCCGTGCCCAGCGCGCCCAGACCGCTCGGGTGCTCATCGAGACGACCGACCTGCCGATGAGCGACATCGCATTCGCCGCGGGGTTCTCCAGCATCCGGCAGTTCAACGACACCGTGCGCGACGTGTTCGCCCGGTCCCCGTCCGGGATGCGCCGGTTCGGTACCGGCCGCGCGGATCCCCGCAACTGCGGCGACCCGGCCGGCACGGGATCGGCGGAGACCGCCGGGCCCGGAACCGTCACGCTGCGCCTGCCGCTGCGTCCCCCGATCGACCTCGACCACCTGTTCGGCTTCCTCGCCACGCGTGCCGTTCCCGGTGTGGAAGAGGCCGCCGACGGCGGCTTCCGGCGGGTACTCGCACTGCCGCACGGCAGCGGGGTCGTCCACATCTCCCGCGGCGACACCGACGACCACGTCTGGTGCCGGCTCTGCCTGGACCTGCTGAAAGACCTGGGAACGGCAGTGCAGCGGTGCAGGAGACTACTCGATCTGGACACCGACCCGCACGCGGTCGCCGACGCGCTCGGCGCCGGCGGCGACCCGCTTGCCGGGATCGTCGCGCGGCGGCCGGGACTGCGGGCCCCGGGCAGCGCCGACCCCGCGGAGACGGCCGTCCGCGCCGTCGTCGGCCAGCAGATTTCGGTCGCTGCGGCCCGCACGGTGACCGGTCGGCTCGTCGAGCGCTTCGGCACACCGCTGGCGTTCCCGCTGGGCGGCCTCACCCGTACGTTCCCCGGCCCGGAGGTCCTGGCCGCCGCCTCCCCCGAGGATCTGCCGATGCCGACCGGGCGCGCGGCGGCGCTCATCGCCGTAAGCGCAGCGCTGGCGGCCGGCGACATCGATCTGGGCCCCGGCGCCGACCGCGACAGGGCCGCCGCGCGGCTGCGCGGGCTGCGGGGCATCGGTCCGTGGACGTCGGACTACATCCGCATGCGCGCGCTCGGCGACCCGGACGTGTTCCTGGGATCGGACCTGGGGGTGCGCACGTCGCTGGAGCGCCTCGGCCTGCCCGGCGACGCGCGTTCGGCCGGAAAGGCCGCACACGAACGGTGGCGGCCGTGGCGCTCCTATGCCACACACCACCTGTGGGCCGCCTCCCGGGACTCGCCTTCGGCGGTTCCCGACGGCACGCCCACGACCACCGCCGCCCCGGACGCCACGGGGCGGGCACTCGACGACGAGGACGAAAACGATGAACGCCGACCGGAACACGAGTCAGGACGCATTGCCACTGCGGTTGGAAACGGACGAGCCGTCGGCGGTGGGCGCCGCGCCGGCGCGGTTCACCGTCCCAGGCGACGGGACACGGCTGTATGACGTGGTGCCCTCACCGCTGGGTGAGCTGCTGCTCATCAGCGACGGAGCGGCGCTCACAGGGCTCTACATGAACCCGCACGAACAACTGCCGTCCGACGGACAGGGCGGCCGCGAGTGGCGGCGCGAGCCGGCGGCGCTGCGCGAGACCGCCGAGCAGTTGGCGGCGTACTTCGCGGGTGAGCTGCGAGAGTTCAGCCTGCCGCTGGCGCCGCGGGGCACGGAGTTCCAACGCACCGTGTGGCGTGCGCTGACGACCGTCCCGCACGGGCGCACCGCCACCTACGGCGGGATCGCCCGTTCGATCGGGCGTCCCAACGCTTCGCGTGCCGTGGGCATGGCCAACAACCGCAACCCGATCTCCATCGTGGTCCCCTGCCACCGGGTGATCGGCGCCGACGGCGCCATGGTGGGCTACGGGGGCGGGGTCTCGCGGAAGGAGAGCCTGCTCGGCCTGGAGAAGGGGGCGGCCCTCAAGGCCTGACGGTCCGGTGGGGTGTCGGACGTGGGAGCGCCACCTGCACACACCCACCACCGCCCCCCACCCCTGAACACCCGCCACCATGAGCACCCGCGACCCGGCCAGCCCGGGCTTGTGACACTACGCACCCGCACCGCAACCCCCAGTCACACCCCCGGACACAAAAAAAGAAGGAGACGAGCCGCCCGACGACGACCCGCCCCCTTCTACAAAGAAATGCGGCGGCAACCTACTCTCCCACCCCCACCATGGAGGCAGTACCATCGGCGCAAAGAGACTTAACGACCGGGTTCGGAATGAGACCGGGTGTGACCCTCCCACTATCACCACCGCAAAACCCACCACCCACACACCCGCCAACAACGGCAGACGCACAGGCGAAACCTGCGGAACCCCCACCGACCCCACACACCAGGCCAGCAGGAGAAAACATAGCATGCGCGAGCACCCAGCATCCACGGCGGACAAGCCCTCGGCCTATTAGTACCGGTCAGCTCCACCCCTCACAAGGCTTCCACACCCGGCCTATCAACCCAGTCATCACCTGGCGGCCTTACCCCCACCACAGGGCAGGAGACCTCATCTCGAAGCAAGCTTCCCACTTAGATGCTTTCAGCGGTTATCTCTCCCGAACGTAGCCAACCAGCCATGCCCCTGGCGGAACAACTGGCACACCAGCGGTTCGTCCGTCCCGGTCCTCTCGTACTAGGGACAGCCCTTCACAAGTCTCCAACGCGCGCAGCGGATAGGGACCGAACTGTCTCACGACGTTCTAAACCCAGCTCGCGTGCCGCTTTAATGGGCGAACAGCCCAACCCTTGGGACCAACTCCAGCCCCAGGATGCGACGAGCCGACATCGAGGTGCCAAACCATCCCGTCGATACGGACTCTTGGGGAAGATCAGCCTGTTATCCCCGGGGTACCTTTTAGCCGTTGAGCGACGCCGCTTCCACACGCCGGCGCCGGATCACTAGTCCCTGCTTTCGCACCTGCTCGACACGTCCGTCTCACAGTCAAGCTCCCTTGTGCACTTACACTCACCACCTGATTGCCAACCAGGCCGAGGGAACCTTTGGGCGCCTCCGTTACCCTTTAGGAGGCAACCGCCCCAGTTAAACTACCCACCAGACACTGTCCCCAGACCGGATCACGGCCCGAGGTTAGATGCCCGAAACAGCCAGAGTGGTATTTCACCAACGCCTCCACCACCACTGGCGTGGCGGCTTCACCGGCTCCCACCTATCCTACACAAACCATCCCAAACACCAATGTCAAGCTATAGTGAAGGTCCCGGGGTCTTTCCGTCCTGCTGCGCGAAACGAGCATCTTTACTCGTACTGCAATTTCACCGGGCCCGCGGTTGAGACAGCGGGAAAGTCGTTACGCCATTCGTGCAGGTCGGAACTTACCCGACAAGGAATTTCGCTACCTTAGGATGGTTATAGTTACCACCGCCGTTTACTGGCGCTTAGATTCCCAGCCTCACGCACAAGCGCTAACCGGTCCTCTTAACGTTCCAGCACCGGGCAGGCGTCAGTCCGTATACAGCGTCTTACGACTTCGCACGGACCTGTGTTTTTAATAAACAGTCGCTTTCCCCTGGTATCTGCGACCCCGCCCCGCTCACAGGGAAAACCTGATCACCGGACAGGGCTCCCCTTCTCCCAAAGTTACGGGGACAATTTGCCGAGTTCCTTAACCACGGATCACCCGAACGCCTCGGTATACTCTACCTGACCACCTGCGTCGGTTTCGGGTACTGGCCGCACACGCACTCGCTAGAGGCTTTTCTCGACAGCACGGGATCACTCACTTCGCCGAAACGGCTCGGCATCACGCCTCACCCCTGTAACAGGGCAGGGATTTACCACCACCCCGGGCTACACGCTTACCCCCGGACAACCACCGCCGGGTAGAGCTACCCCACTGCGTCACCCCATCACTTGCCTACACACCCCTCGGGTCCCAGGCACACCACCACCCCCGCACCCGAAGGCACGAAGACGGGCATGCATGGTCAGCATCAGGGCTATCGACACGGGCGCACGCGCACGGGTACGGGAATATCAACCCGTCATCCATCGACTACGCCTGTCGGCCTCGCCTTAGGTCCAGACTCACCCTGGGCGGATCAACCTGCCCCAGGAACCCTTAGTCAATCGGCGCCGGAGTTTCCCACTCCGGTATCGCTACTCATGCCTGCATTCTCACTCGCACGCCCTCCACCACACGGTCACCCGGCGGCTTCACCGAACGCACGACGCTCCCCTACCAACCGACACCAACGTGCCGGCCCCACGGCTTCGGCGGCGCACTTCAGCCCCGCTACATTATCGGCGCAGAATCACTTGACCAGTGAGCTATTACGCACTCTTTCAAGGATGGCTGCTTCTAAGCCAACCTCCTGGTTGTCTCAGCAACTCCACAACCTTTCCCACTTAGCGCACCCTTAGGGGCCTTAGCCGGAGGTCTGGGCTGTTTCCCTCTCGACCACGGAGCTTATCCCCCGCAGTCTCACTGCCGCGCTCACTCCACCGGCATTCGGAGTTTATCTGACCTCAGTAACCTGGTCGGGCCCATCGGCCAAACAGTAGCTCTACCTCCGGGGAGCACCACACGACGCTGCACCTAAATGCATTTCGGGGAGAACCAGCTATCACGGAGTTTGATTGGCCTTTCACCCCTACCCACAGCTCATCCCCCAGGTTTTCAACCCTGGTGGGTTCGGGCCTCCACGAAGTCTTACCTCCGCTTCACCCTGGCCATGGGTAGATCACTCCGCTTCGGGTCCACAGCATGCGACTCCACCGCCCTGTTCAGACTCGCTTTCGCTACGGCTACCCCACACGGGTTAACCTCGCCACACACCATGACTCGCAGGCTCATTCTTCAAAAGGCACGCCATCACCCCGCACTCAAGCGAAGCTCTGACGGCTTGACAGCACACGGTTTCAGGTACTATTTCACAACCCCTCACCGGGGCACTTTTCACCTTTCCCTCACGGTACTCGTCCACTATCGGTCACCAGGACGTATTCAGGCTTGACAGGTGGTCCTGCCGGATTCACACGGAATTCCTCGAGCTCCGCGCTACTCGGGGCCACGCCCACCACGATGCCATGCGCCTTCGCCTACAGGACTCTCACCCGCTCCGGCGCCGCTTCCCAACGGCTTCGGCTGACACACACCACCACGGACCGGATCGGCAGACCCGGAACAGACATACCCCACAACCCCGCACACGCAACGACTGCCGCCTATCCCACGCGCACGGTTTAGCCATCATCCCCGTTCGCTCACCACTACTGAGGGAATCACTGTTGTCTTCTCTTCCTGCGGGTACTGAGATGTTTCACTTCCCCGCGTCACCACCGACCGCCCTATACATTCAGACGGCGGCAACCCGACACAACTCGGGCTGGGTTCCCCCATTCGGACACCCACGGATCAACGCCCGGTTGACGGCTCCCCGTGGACTATCGCGGCCTCCCACGTCCTTCATCGGCGCCTGGTGCCAAGGCATCCACCGTATGCCACTCTTGCTTGGCCACCGCAGATACAAGATGCTCGCGCACACTATCCACAAATCAAACCGCACACCACGAGCCCGACCACAACCCCACAGGGGTCTTCGTCGGGGTGGCACCGGGACGACGACCCACAGGCCGCCCCCTCAGACACCCAACAGCGCGTGCATCCTCCGCAACCACTCCCGGCACCGGCGCACCGGCCACCCGGCGCCCCCTACAAGGGCGCCCGAGCACCGCGCACACCCGGAACCGGGTCCACTTCCGAGCCGGCCGGCCCACGACGAAAAACAACGGGCCGACAGCAACGACTCCTTAGAAAGGAGGTGATCCAGCCGCACCTTCCGGTACGGCTACCTTGTTACGACTTCGTCCCAATCGCCAGCCCCACCTTCACGCACTCCCTCCCCGCAGGGTTAGGCCGCACGTTTCGGGTGTTGCCGACTTTCATGACGTGACGGGCGGTGTGTACAAGGCCCGGGAACGTATTCACCGCGGCGTTGCTGATCCGCGATTACTAGCGACTCCACCTTCATGGGGTCGAGTTGCAGACCCCAATCCGAACTGAGACCGGCTTTTAGGGATTCGCTCCGCCTCACGGCATCGCACGCCCACTGTACCGGCCATTGTAGCATGTTTGCAGCCCAAGACATAAGGGGCATGATGACTTGACGTCATCCCCACCTTCCTCCGAGTTGACCCCGGCAGTCTCCCATGAGTCCCCACCATCACGTGCTGGCAACATGGAACAAGGGTTGCGCTCGTTGCGGGACTTAACCCAACATCTCACGACACGAGCTGACGACAGCCATGCACCACCTGTGCCGGAACGCCCGAAGGCACCCCCCGTCTCCGGAGGATTTCCCGGCATGTCAAACCTTGGTAAGGTTCTTCGCGTTGCGTCGAATTAAGCAACATGCTCCGCCGCTTGTGCGGGCCCCCGTCAATTCCTTTGAGTTTTAGCCTTGCGGCCGTACTCCCCAGGCGGGGCGCTTAATGCGTTAGCTACGGCACGGAAACCGTGGAAAGTCCCCACACCTAGCGCCCAACGTTTACAGCGTGGACTACCAGGGTATCTAATCCTGTTCGCTCCCCACGCTTTCGCTCCTCAGCGTCAGGTAAGGCCCAGAGACCCGCCTTCGCCACCGGTGTTCCTCCTGATATCTGCGCATTTCACCGCTACACCAGGAATTCCAGTCTCCCCTGCCTACCTCTAGCATGCCCGTATCCACTGCCAAACCGGAGTTAAGCCCCGGACTTACACAGCAGACGCGACACGCCGCCTACGAGCTCTTTACGCCCAATAATTCCGGACAACGCTCGGACCCTACGTATTACCGCGGCTGCTGGCACGTAGTTGGCCGGTCCTTATTCTCCACCTACCGTCAACCCGCACAGAAGCACGGGCCTGCGTCGGTGGTAAAAGAGGTTTACAACCCGAAGGCCGTCATCCCCCACGCGGCGTCGCTGCGTCAGGCTTCCGCCCATTGCGCAATATTCCCCACTGCTGCCTCCCGTAGGAGTCTGGGCCGTGTCTCAGTCCCAGTGTGGCCGGTCGCCCTCTCAGGCCGGCTACCCGTAATCGCCTTGGTAGGCCTTCACCCCACCAACAAGCTGATAGGCCGCGAGCCCCTCCCTGATCGGAGAAAAACCTTTCCACGCCCCGCCATGCGACGGAACGTCCTATCCGGTATTAGACCGGGTTTCCCCGGCTTATCCCGGAGTCAGGGGCAGGTTGCTCACGTGTTACTCACCCGTTCGCCGCTCGTGTACCCCGAAGGGCCTTACCGCTCGACTTGCATGTGTTAAGCACGCCGCCAGCGTTCGTCCTGAGCCAGGATCAAACTCTCCATTAAAGGTCTGAACCCCGACACGACCCGGTAAAAACCCCGCGCAGCACGCGGAGCCAACCCGGGCCCATCAAAGGAACCCCGGAACCGAACCGCCCGAAGGCGCCGGTTCCACGGGGCCAAAACAAACTTGGCACAAAGAAAAACACGCGCTGTTGAGTTCTCAAGGAACGACCGCTCATCCGGTACAAGCCCCGACCCGCCGTCCGGCGGATCCGCCCGAGCTCTTCCCAAGAGACGGAATCTCCCGGCGGGAATCCGCAGAACACCGTTCCGCGCTTCCCGCTTCTATATTTTAACCGCAGTGCGCGGCTTCGTTTCCGAACTCTAGCAAGAATTCCGATTCGATGCGAACTCTGCGATTCCGCTCCGCCGCGTCTTCCCTTTCGGGCCGCGCTTCTGCCGAGCTGTTCTCCACTCTACCGGCTGTCACGAGTGCTCGTGACGGTCCCGATCGAATCGAGTGGAGGAACCGACCCGCCCGCCGATGCGACTCGGCGTCCGTTGCGTCGGTGTTTCCATCCTACAGACCTTCGAGCGGTGCCCGGACCACGCAGCGGGCGCCGCCGCCCCCTCACACGGCCGGGAACCCGGCACACGCTCACAGTTTCTCGATCGGAGCGAACTTCACCAGGAAGTCCTTCTCACCGATGTCGGCACCGAAGTCGATGCGGGCTTTGGTCTTGTCCCCCGTCCCGTCGACGAGCAGCACCTCACCCATACCGAACTGGTCGTGGTTGACCTTCTCCCCCGGACTGAGCGAGGGAGCGTCGCTCTTGGCCGTGCGCGGCGGGGCCGGCGAGGCCCCCCGGCCCCGCGGCTGTGCCGCCGACGACGATTCGGAGCGGCGCCACTCGACCAGATCCGCCGGCACCTCGTCGAGGAACCGGGAAGGCGGGTTGAACGAGGGGGAACCCCATGCGCTGCGCACCGCCGCCCGCGTCAGGTGGAGCCGCTCCCGGGCCCGGGTGATCCCCACGTAGGCCAGCCGGCGCTCCTCCTCCAGCTCGGCCTTTTCGCCGAGTGTGCGCATGTGCGGGAACACTCCGTCCTCCATACCGGTCAGGAACACGACCGGGAACTCCAACCCCTTGGCCGCGTGCAGCGTCATCAGGGTGACGACGCCGCCGGAGTCGCCGGCGTCGGGGATCTGGTCGGTGTCGGCCACCAGCGCCACCTGCTCCAGGAAGTCCACGAGCGTCGGCTCGGGCGGAGCCGCGTCGGCGGGCGCCCCGTCGCCGGGCTCCCCCGGCTCGTCCCCGCCCGGCTGCTCCTCGTAGCGCGACCCGGTGAAGTTGCTCTCGAACTCCCGGGCGACCTCGACGAACTCCTCCAGGTTCTCCGCCCGGCTCTCGTCCTGCAGGTCCTTGGACTCGGCGAGCTCGGAGAGGTATCCGGTGCGCTGCAGCACCGCCTCGACCACCTCCGAGGGCGAACGCTCCGCGGCGATGCCCTCCAGCTCCTCCAAGAGCGCGACGAACTCCCGCACGGCATTGAGCGAGCGTTTGGCCATCCCGTCGATCTCGCCTGCACGCCGCAGCGCACGCGCGAACGAGGTCCGCTCCCGCGCCGCGAACAGCTCGACGGTCTCCTCCGCGCGATCGCCGATGCCCCGCTTGGGGACGTTGAGGATGCGCCGCAGGCTGACGGTGTCCTCGGGGTTCGCCAGCACCCGCAGGTAGGCCAGGATGTCGCGGATCTCCTTGCGCTCGTAGAAGCGCACGCCGCCGACGATCTTGTAGGGCAGCCCGGTACGGATGAACACGTCTTCGTAGACGCGGGACTGGGCGTTGGTGCGGTAGAACACCGCGACCTCGCCGGGCGTGCACACGCCCTCGTCGGTCAGCCTGTCGATCTCCTGCACGACGAACGCCGCTTCGTCGTGCTCGTTGTCGGCCACATAGCCCGTGATCGCGGGTCCCACCCGCTGTTCGGACCACAGGTTCTTGGCCGGGCGGTCGGGGTTGCGCCGGATCACGGCGTTGGCCGCAGTGAGGATGTTCTGCGTCGAGCGGTAGTTCTGCTCCAGCAGGACGGTGCGGGCCTGCGGATAGTCGCGCTCGAACTCCAGGATGTTGCGGATGGTGGCGCCGCGGAACGCGTAGATCGACTGGTCGGCGTCGCCCACCACGCACAGCTCGGAGGCGGGCACCGCGGCGTCGGGGGCGTCTTCGCCCACCAGTCGCCGCACCAGCTCGTACTGCGCGTGGTTGGTGTCCTGGTACTCGTCGACCAGAACGTGGCGGAACCGCCGCCGGTAGTACTCGGCGACGTCGGGGAACATCTGCAGGAGGTTGACCGCGACCATGATCAGGTCGTCGAAGTCCATCGCCCCGGCCTCGTGCAGGCGCTGCTGGTACAGCGCATAGGCCTCGGCGAGCTTCTTCTCCTGCTCGCTCTGCGCCTGCTCGGCGAAGGCGTCCTGGTCGATCAGCTCGTTCTTGAGGTTGGAGACCTGCGACGAGAAGGATTTCGGCGGGAAGCGCTTGGGGTCGAGATCCAGCTCCTTGCACACCAGTTGCATCAGCCGCCGGGAGTCGGCGGCGTCGTAGATGGTGAACCCGCTGGGGTAGCCCAGCCGTCCGGCCTCGCGGCGCAGGATGCGCACGCACGCGGAGTGGAACGTCATCACCCACATGGCGCTCGCGACCCGGCCGCCCAGCAGCGCCTCGATGCGCTCCTTCATCTCGGCGGCCGCCTTGTTGGTGAAGGTGATCGCGAGGACCTCGCTCGGGCGCACACCGCGCTCGGCGAGGAGGTAGGCGATGCGGTGCGTGAGAACCCGGGTCTTGCCGGAGCCGGCACCGGCGACGATCAGCAGCGGACCGCCGGCGTGGGTGACGGCTTCGCGCTGCGGGGCGTTCAGGCCTTCGAGGAGCTGCTCTTGGGAGGACGACACGCCCTCCAGGTTACGGGGGGCGGGGTGCGGGAGTATCCGCTTTCCGTGCGCCCCCGGGGCACCCGTCCCGGGCCCACGCGCGCCCGGGACCGGCTTCCGGCAGTGGTCGCAGACCACGTTCCGCGATCCGGGGATGCCGGCGCGGTAGCGTCGGGCGTCGGAAAGGAGGCGCGCCGATGCCGGTGGCCGTGGGGCTCTACCGGGCCGCCGTCGCGGCGGCGGCCGTGAGCGGAATCGCCATGGAGGTGGCGCGCGCGGAGGCGCTGCGCCCGTTCATCTACTTCACGATCCAGAGCAACACCCTGCTGGCGGTGTGCTTCGCGTTCGCCGCATGGGCGGCGTGGCGCGGCCGCCCCGGTCCTCCGGGCGGCCTCAAAGGCGCGATCACGCTCTACATTCTGATCACCGGGCTGGTCTTCAACTTCGTGCTGTCCGACGGGCCGACACTGGTCCCTCCGGCCGGCGCGGGCGAGCTGGTCGGCGAGCCGTGGTGGGTCGTGGACTCCAGCGACCTGCTGCACACCGTGGCGCCGGTCCTGGCGGCCGCCGACTTCGTGCTGTTCGACCGCCACCGCCGGATGCGCTGGTTCTACGCGGCCGCGTGGCTGCTGTACCCGCTGGCCTACGCGGTGTTCACCACGGTGCGCGGTGCCCTGTTCCCGATGGCGGGCTATCCCTACTTCTTCCTCGACGTGTCCCTGCTGGGCTACGGCGGGCTGATCCGCAGCCTGCTGGGCTACGGCGCCGCGTTCCTGGTGCTGGGGCTGGCCCTGGTGGCGGCCGACCGGCTGCTCGGGGCACCCGCGCCGGAGCGGGTGCTGCGGCGGGTGCGCGGCGAGCGCTCGGCGGCCGCGCCCGCAGCGGAGGAGGCCGGACCGGGAGCGCCCGCAGCGGAGGCGGCCGGACCGCGGGCGGCACCGCCCGGTGGAGTTGTCTAGGGTTGTGCCCGCAATGCCGGATCCGGTGCGAACGCGCGCGAACCAGGCCGGGACGGCGCAATCCGCGGCACGAGGGGTTTCACGGGTGCGAATCTACGTCGACTGCGATCCGGGGATCGACGACGCGCTGGCGCTCGCCTATCTGACGGCGTCGCCCGACGCCGATCTGGTCGGCGTCGGCTCGGTGTTCGGCAACAACTACGTTCCGGCGACCACCGCGAATGCGCTGCGGCTGATGGAGCTCTACGGACGCCCGGAGGTTCCCGTGGCGCGCGGCGCGGGCCGCGCACTGGCCCAGCCGGCGCGCGCGGCTATGGATGTGCACGGCGAGAACGGGCTGGGCGGGGTCGAACTGCCCGAGCCGGGGGCCGCGCCGACGGAGTACTCGGCGGCCGAAACGCTGGTCCGCAGCGCCCGGTCGGCCCCCGGGGAGATCGACGTGCTCGCGCTCGGCCCGCTGACCAACCTGGCGCTGGCGCTGAGCATCGAGCCGCGGCTGCCCGAACTGCTGGGGCGCGTGGTGATCATGGGCGGGGCCGTGCGCCGTCCCGGCAACACCACCCCCTGGGCCGAAGCCAACGTGGCGGCCGACCCCGAAGCCGCCGAGGCGGTGCTGGGCGCCGGTTTCGCCACCACGCTGGTCGCGTTGGACGTCACGATGCGCACCGTCGCCACGGGCGCGTGGCTGGACGCCCTGGAGCGGATCGAGGGCCCGCGTGCGCAGACCACGGCGGCGTTCCTGCGCTTCTACACCGACTGGTACTCGCGGGTGTTCGGCACCCGCCAATGCGCGATGCACGACCCGCTGGCGGCTGCCGTGCTGCTGGACCCCGGCCTGGTGGTCGACGCCGACGAGGTTCCGGTACGCGTGGAGCTGCAGGGCGCGCACACGCGCGGGCAGACCGTCGCCGATCTGCGCCCCAACCGCGACCCGGGCGACCAACGCCCGGCGGTGACCCTGGTGGGCGACGTGGACGGCGACACGTTCTTCACGCGCATGACCGACGCGCTGCGCTGACCGGGGCGAGCGCGCAGCACCGGCGCCGCGCGCAGGCCCGGGTCCGGGTCATACGAGCTTGCGCGCGGTGGCCCACCGGCTCAGCTCGTGGCGGTTGGACAGCTGGAGCTTGCGCAGCACCGAGGACACGTGTGTCTCGACGGTCTTCACCGAGATGAACAACTCCTTGGCGGCTTCCTTGTAGGCGTAGCCGCGCGCGATGAGCCGCAGCACCTCGCGCTCGCGCTGGGTGAGGCGATCGAGCTCGGGGTCCATGGGCGGGGCGTCGGTGGCGGAGAACGCGTCCAGCACGAACCCGGCCAGGCGCGGGGAGAACACCGCGTCGCCGTCGGCGACCCGCACGATGGCGTCGGCGAGTTCCCGCCCGGAGATGGTCTTGGTGACGTAGCCGCGCGCGCCGCCGCGCACGACCCCGATGACGTCCTCGGCGGCGTCGGACACCGACAGCGCGAGGAACGTGACGTCGGGCTGCTGCGGCAGGACGCGGCGCAGGACCTCGCTGCCGCCCCCGCCGGGCAGGTGGACGTCCAGCAGGACGAGGTCGGGCCGCTTCTCGGCGATGGCCCGGACCGCGCTGTCGACGTCGCCGGCCTCGCCGATGACGTCCACGGCGTCGCCCAGCTCGCCGCGGACACCGCTGCGGAAGAGCCGGTGGTCGTCCACGATCACGACGCGGGGCGCCGCGCCGCTTTCGGCGAAGGTCGTGTTCTCGTCATCCACACCACGGACTCTACCCACAGCGCCCCCGGATCAGGCGGATCTGCCCGGGTCCGGCCAACCGGTGCCCGGTCCGGCGGCCGTCAGGCGGCGGAATCCTGTTCGCGCGGCATCCGCAGCTGGACCTCCGTGCCCTCGCCGGGTGCGGTGCGGATGCGGGCGCTGCCGCCGTGGCGCTCCATACGCCCGAGGACGGAGCCGCGCAGGCCCATGCGGTCTTCGGGCACGGTGTCGAGGTCGAATCCGGTGCCCCGGTCGCGGACGAAGACGAGCACCTCGTCGGGGTCGACCTCGCCGAACACCGAGATGGAGTCGCTTCCGGCGTACTTGGAGGCGTTGACCATCGCCTCGCGCGCCGCGCGCAGTTCGGCGTGGACGCCGTCGTCGATGGGGCAGTCGCCCACGCACACCACTTCGATGGGCACGCCGTGGGCCTCCTCGACCTCGGCGGCCACCCGCTCCAGCGCGGGTTTGACCGTGGTTTCGGCGTCGGCGGGCCGCTGGTAGAGCCAGCTGCGCAGGGCGCGTTCCTGTACCCGCGCCAGCCGCTGGACCTCGCGGGGGTCGTCGGCTTGGCGCTGGATGAGGGTGAGGGTGTGCAGCACGGAGTCGTGGATGTGGGCGGCCAGTTCTGCGCGCTCCTGGCTGCGGATGCGCCCACGGCGCTCCCGGTCGCGCTCGCGCACCAGGCTCACGATCCACGGCGCGGCGATCAGGCTGATCCCGGCGATGATCGTGGCGGCGAAGGTGAGCCCGGCGCGGGCCTCGGTCAGCTGCTGCTGGAAGGCGAGGAATCCGATGGCGCCGGTGACGACGAGCAGTACGCCGACGCCGGTGCGGGCCCAGCTCTTTCCGCTTTGGCCCAGCACCCGGGTGGACATCCACTCCTCGCGCAGCGCCGGATTGGCCTGCTGCCACAGGATGGTGGCGCCGAGCGCTCCGAAGATGACGAACCACAGCACCGGCTCGAACCAGCCGCCGAAGAGCAGCGCGAGCATGCCCAGGCCGCCGGCGAGGGCGCAGTAGGCCAGCAGCTGGCTGATGTCGCGGCCCTTGCGTCGGGCGGTGTCCTCGGCCGTGCCCTCGGCGGAGGGCACCGCGTCGCCCGGTGCGGTTTCCGCGTCCTCCCCGGTCTCCTCCGCGACCGGGACGAACAGCACGAGGACGATGTAGACGGCGACCCCGACCCCGCCGAAGCACAGGGCGAGCAGCGCCAGCCGGGTCACGACCGCGTCGATGCCCAGGTGCCGGGCCAGTCCTGCGCCCACGCCCGCGACCAGGCGCCCGTCCCGCGGGCGCACCAGCGGCATCCGGGGCTGTCGACCCACCGATTCGGTCACCCTGTCCGCGCCTTCCCCTACGACCTGCTCCGCGCGCCGCGTGCGGGCGCGCGGGGGCGGCGCCGGGCGTCCCGCTCGCGGCGGAACGCCTGAGCGCGCCCGTGCATCCAGGATGCCCCGGCCGGGGGCGGAGCGGCATCAGGGACCCGCCCCGGGACTGCGGGCGGCACCCCTCAGGGTGGCGTCAGGGGCGTTCCCGATGGGCTCGGGCGCAGGTGGAGGGGCAGGATGGAAGCATGCGGCAGATCCGTCGGGCGAGGGTGGCACGAGAGCGTTGAACGAAAGCGGGCACGGTGCCGGTGGCGACCCGGCGCGCGGTCCGGGCGAGGCGGCCCCCGCGGCCCCCGCTGCCGACGGGGCCGGCGGGGCCGCGGCCGGGGCGGTGCCGCCGACCGCGGGCGTCTCCGGCGACGGCCCGGAGCTGATCCGGGAGAACGACCGCGGCCTCGTCACGGGGGTGTGCGCCGGGCTCGGCTCCTACACCGGAATCGACCCGATCGTATGGCGGGTGGGGTTCGCTATAACCGGCCTCGCCGGGTTCTCGGGTGTGCTGCTGTATGTCGGCGCTTGGATGGCGATGCGCGACGCCGGACGCGGACCGGCGATGTTCGAACAGCTCCTGAACCGGCGCATCGCCGACCGGGCGGTACCGGCGCTGCTGGGGCTGGGTCTGGCCGCAGCGGTGGCGCTGAGCCTGATCGGCGGCGTGGGCTGGGGAACGCTGGTGCTGGCGACCCCGCTGATCCTGGGGGCGCTGGTCGCCCACAACAGCGGCGTCGACCTGCGCCGGACCTACCGCGAGCTGCCGGGGCTGCTGAAGTCGGACGAGCCTCCGCCGACGACACCCGAACCCTCTCCCAAACCCGCGTACTACAACCCCGCCCAGCCGTGGTCCCGCGCGCCCGCCGGACCGGTGGATCTGGCGGTGGTGGCCGTCCCGGATCGCGGCGGCGCGGATTCCCCCGCGGAAGGCGCTCCGGAGAAGGCCGAAGACGCGGCGGAGGGCGCGCCGGAGAAGGCCGAGGACGCGGCGGAGACCGGCCTCCCCCGGAGCGCCGGCGGTACCGGCGCCCCGGGCGGACCGGGCGCCCCGGGCGGGCCGGGCGGGCCGGGGGGCGCCGACGGCGCGGACGGGACCGTCGGCGCCCCCGCGGACACCACGTCCGAGCCGTGCGCCGACGGACGCCGGCGGCCCGGGCGCCCCAGCGGGCGGGAACGGCGCGACGCACGCGGCCTACGCCTGCTCGGCATCGTGGGGTGGGCTATCCCGGCGGCGGCCGCGATCACGATCGGCACGTCCGCTAAGCCGCCCCTGGAGGCCCTGTTCGGACCGAGCACCGGTTTCCTCTTTCTCGGGAGCGTCGTCGTGATGATCGGGATCGCCGCCGTGGTCGGGGCGTGGGTCGGCGACCCGCGCGGGCTGATGACCGCCGGCACGCTCGCGGTCGTGCTGCTGATGGCCTCGGCCGCGGTGGACCTGACGAGCCTGAACCTGGGTTCGCCGCAGTGGCGCCCCACCTCCGTAGCGGCGGCTGAACGCACCTACACGCTGACGGGCGGCCAGGCGCGGCTCGACCTCACGCGCGTGCCGCTGGAGCCGGGCGAGCGGGTGGAGGTCGGTGCCGAAGTGGACTTCGGCTCGCTGACCGTGCTCGTGCCGGCGGAATCCCGAGTGCAGGTGCGCAGCCGCGCGTCGTTCGGGGAGGTCCGCATCGACGAGACCGTGCGCTGGGGCACGGGGTTGGACGTGCGCCGCACGCTGGAGCCCGAGGGGGCGGCGGACTCGGGCGGCGGCGGACGCCGGACCGACGGGGCCGGAGGCGGCTCCGTGTCCGACGACCCCCCCACGCTCGTCGTGGACCTGGTTTCGCGCATCGGTGACTTGGGGGTGCGGCGTGCGGCGTCGTAGAACGGACTGGGGATCGCTCGTCGCGGGTGTCCTGTTCATCGCGCTCGGGGCCGCGTTCATCGTGGCCGGGCCGTCGCGCTGGGGCCTGGACGCGCTGTGGGCCGTGCCGGTGCTGGCGGTGGGCCTGGGGGTGGCCGGGATCGCCCGCGCTCTGGCGGCCTCGCGCAAGCGCCGGGAGCTCCCCGAGGGCGACGGCCGGGATCCCGGTTCCGGCCGGTGAGCGCCGCCGGCCGACACGCCGCCCGCGCGGCGCGGCCGGAGCGCGTCCGGAGCGGGCCGTGGCGCGGCCTTTGAACAAGAAGTTGCGCTAAGGGGCCTGGATAGCCCTGACCCGGTGTTCTACCGTGGTCGGACCTCCCACGACCAGTAGTTCTGAGGTGGCCACTACTTGAGGAGGTCTTGGCCCCATGCCACATATCCGCGTAACCGTCGACGGCGTCAGCTACGACGATCAGGTCGAAGCGCGCCGGCTCCTCGTCCACTATCTACGTGAGGAACTGGGCAAGATCGGCACCCCCGTCGGGTGCGACACCACCAACTGCGGCGCCTGCACGGTCCTGATGGACGGGCACTCCGTGAAGAGCTGCTCGGTCCTCGCCTGCCAGGCCGACGGCCACGACGTCACCACCGTCGAAGCGCTGGCCGCCGACGGCGACCTGCACCCGATCCAGCGGGCCTTCCACGAATTCCACGCGCTGCAGTGCGGCTACTGCACGCCGGGGATGATGATGGCGGCGCTGGACCTGCTCCGCGACAACCCCGATCCCAGCGACGACGAGATCCGCCAGGGTCTCGAAGGCAACATGTGCCGGTGCACCGGCTACGTCAACATCGTGCGGGCGGTGCGCGAGGCCGCCGCCGCGATGAGCGAGACGGCCGCGGCGCCCGAGTCCGAGCCGCGCGCCACCGGGGTCCCGCCCCAGATGGTCCGCGAGCAGGAGCCGGCGCCGCACGCGGCGAGCGGAGGTGCGTCGTCATGACTATGGCACCGGAGTCGGGCACCGACCAGATCGGCAGCCCGCGCCTGCGCAAGGAGGACGCCCGGCTGATCACCGGGCAGACCGAGTGGACCGACAACATCCGGCAGACGGGCATGCTGCACGTCGCGTTCCGGCGCAGCCCGCACGCCCACGCCCGCATCGTTTCCGTCGACACCTCGGCGGCACTGCAGCAGCCCGGTGTCGTGGCGGCCTACAGCGGGGCCGACTTCGCCGCCGAGCAGGGCAGTCTGCCGTGCGCGTGGCCGGTGACCGAGGACATGCTGCTGCCCGACCATCCGCCGATGGCGGTGGACGAAGTCCGCTACGTCGGCGAGGCCGTGGCGTGCGTGGTGGCGCGCGACGCCTACGCGGCCGCCGACGCGCTGGAGGCGCTGGACGTCGAGTTCGAGCCGCTGCCGGCCGTCATCGACATGGAGTCGGCGCTGGCCGAGGACAGCCCGCTGGTGCATGCGGGTTCCGGCCAGGGCCAGGGCGCCAACAAGGCGTTCGAGTGGCCGATGGCCTCGGGCGACGTCGACTCCGCGTTCGACGGGGCCGATGTGGTCGTGACCCGCCGCTACCACCAGCAGCGGCTGATCCCCGCGGCGATGGAGCCCCGTTCGGTGGTGTGCCGCCCCGACGGCGACTCCTTCACGCTGTGGTCGGCCACCCAGGTGCCGCACATCGTGCGGTTGATGCTGGCGATGTCCACCGGGGTCCCCGAGCACAAGATCCGCGTCATCGCACCGGATGTGGGCGGCGGATTCGGGTCGAAGCTGCAGGTGACCGCGGAGGAGGTGCTGGCGCTGCTGCTGGCGCGGCGGCTGCGCAAACCCGTGAAGTGGACCGAGACCCGGACCGAGGGGTTCCAGACCACCCACCACGGGCGCGACCAGATCCAGGACGTGTCGATCGCGGCCGATTCCGACGGCCGCATCCGCGGTCTCAAGGTGGATCTGCTGGCCGACATGGGCGCCTACATGATGCTGGTGACGCCGGGCGTGCCGATCCTGGGCGCGTTCATGTTCCCCGGCATCTACAAGATGGACGCGTACGCGTTCCACTGCACCGGCGTGTTCACCACCAAGATGCCCACCGACGCCTACCGCGGCGCGGGCCGCCCCGAGGCGACCTACGCCATCGAGCGGATCGTCACCGAGCTCGCCGAAGAGATCGGGATGGACCCGATGGAACTGCGGCGGCGCAACTGGATCACGCACGAGGAGTTCCCGCACACCGGCGTCGCCGGGCTGACCTACGACTCCGGCAACTACGAGGCGGCCACCGACCGGGCGGTGGAGCTGTTCGACTACGACGGGCTGCGCGCCGAGCAGCGCCGGCGCCGCGAGAGCGGCGACCCGGTGCAGCTGGGGATCGGCATCTCCACTTACACCGAGATGTGCGGGCTGGCGCCCTCGCGGGTGCTGGGGCAGCTGTCCTACGGCGCCGGCGGCTGGGAGAACGCCTCGGTGCGGATGCTGCCCACCGGCAAGGTCGAGGTGGTGACGGGCACGTCGCCGCACGGGCAGGGCCACGTCACGTCCTGGAGCCAGATCGTCGCCGACCGGCTCGGGGTGCCGTTCGAGGACGTCGAAGTGCTGCACGGCGACACCCGTGTCGCGCCCAAGGGCATGGACACCTACGGGTCGCGCTCGCTGGTGGTGGGCGGAACGGCGGTGGTCGAAGCCTGCGACCGGGTGCTGGACAAGGCGCGCCGACTGGCGGCGCACATGATGGAGGCCGACGAGGGCGACCTGGAATTCTCCGACGGGCGGTTCACGGTGCGCGGCACCGAACGGCCCTCCACGAGCATGCAGGAGGTCGCGCTGGCGGCGTTCGCCGCACACGACCTGCCCGAGGGGGCGGAGGCGTCGCTGGACGCCGACGCCACGTTCGACCCGGAGAACTTCTCCTACCCGCACGGCACGCACCTGTGCGCGGTCGAGGTCGACACCGAGACCGGCGACGTGTCCCTGCGCTCCTACACCGCGGTGGACGACGTGGGCACGGTCGTCAACCCGCTGATCGTGGACGGGCAGGTGCACGGCGGGCTGGCGCAGGGCATCGCGCAGGCCCTGTTCGAAGAAGCCGCCTACGACTCCGACGGCAACCTCGTGACGTCGACGATGGCCGACTACCCGGTGCCGACGGCGGCGGACCTGCCGGACTTCACGCTCGACCGGACCACGACGCCGGCGACCACCAACCCGCTGGGCACCAAGGGTGTCGGGGAAGCGGGGACGATCGCGTCCACCCCGGCGGTGGTCGGGGCGGTGGTCGACGCGCTGCGGCCGTTCGGTGTGCGGGACCTGCGGATGCCGTGCACACCGCAGCGGGTGTGGCGGGCCGTCGCCGAAGCGCGCGAGGCCGGCCGGAGCGAGGGAGGACAGCGATGATCCCGGCACAGTTCGACTATGTGCGCCCCGGCGACGTCGCCGAGGCGGTGCGGGTGCTCTCCGAATGCGAAGAGCCCAAGGTTATGGCGGGCGGGCAGAGCCTGACGCCGCTGCTGCGGTTCCGGCTGGCCTACCCGGACGTGGTGGTCGACCTCGGCGGGCTCACCGAGCTGCGGGGCGTCACCGACGAGGGCGACCGGCTCAGGATCGGTGCGATGACCACGCACGACGAGGTCATGCACGACCCGCTGGTGGCCGAGCACTGCCCGCTGCTGACTCGGGCGACGCGGACGGTCGCCGATCCGGCGGTGCGCCACCGGGGCACGCTCGGCGGGTCGCTGGCCCATGCCGACCCGGCGGGCGACCTTCCCGCGGTCGCGCTCGCGCTGGATGCGGAATTCCTGATCAGCGGCGAGGACGGGGACCGCGCGGTGCCGGCCTCGGAGTTCTTCCAGGACTACCTGACGACGGTGCTGGATATCGGCGACGTGCTCACGGCGGTGCGGTTCCCGAAGATGAGCGGATGGTCCGGCCACTACGAGAAGTTCTCCCAGACCGCGCAGGCCTGGGCGATCGTCGGCGTCGCGGCGGCCGTCCGGCTCGACGGCGGCGACGTCGCCGAGGCGCGGGTGGCGCTGACCAACATGGGCAGTACACCGATCCGCGCCCGCGGGGTGGAGGAGGCGTGCCGGGGCGTCCCGGCGCGCACCGACACGCTGCGGGAGGCCGCCCAGTCGGCCGCCGCGGACACCGACCCGCCCAACGACCTCAGTGCACAGGCCGACTACCGGCGCCACCTGGCCCGTGTGCTGACCGGACGAGCGCTGGCCGCGGCGGCCGGGGCCTGACCCGGCGCCGGGCGGGAAGCCCGGTCGGCGGCGCGGCGGGCCGGCTGCGGCCGGCCCGCTTTTCGCCGGTGACCGCGGGTGGCCCCGCGCCGACCGGGTAGTAGCCGGGGCGGGGCGCCCGCGCGGGGCGGCCGAAGGTCCGGAGCCGACGACGCCGAACACGCGAGGAAGGCGGCACTGCGAATGAGCACGCGGTTGAACAACCGGTTCACGGTTCCGGTGCCTGTGGACCAGGCCTGGGACGTGCTGATGGACGTCGAACGGGTCGCGCCCTGCATGCCGGGCGCGACGCTCGAATCGACCGAGGGCGATTCCTTCACGGGCAGGGTCCGCGTCAAGGTCGGACCGATCGCGGTGACGTACCGGGGTGAGGCGTACTTCACCGAAGTCGACGCCGAACAGCGGCGGGTCGAGCTGCACGCGGGCGGCAAGGAGTCGCGCGGGTCCGGCACGGCTTCGGCCACGGTGACCGCTCGCCTGTACGAACAGGACGACGGCACCACCGAGGTGACCGTCGACACCGACTTCACCGTCACCGGCCGCGTCGCCCAGTTCGGGCGCGGCGTGATGGCCGACGTCAGTGCCAAGCTGGTGGACCGCTTCGCCGAGAACCTCGCCGTGGAGCTGCAGGGGCGCGCACCCGAGCAGATCGGTGCGGGCGGCGGAAGCGCCGAGGCCTCCGCGGACCGGTCCGGGGGCGGCGAGGGATCCGGCGCCGCGGCGGGCGCTGCGGCGGGCACCTCCGCCGGGGCTGCGGGCGCCACCGGCGAGGCGGCCGCCCCGGCCGACGCGGTCGTACCTCCGCAGGCCGGCGAACCCCGGCCGGGCAGCGGCCACGGCGGCGGAGCGGAAGGACAGGACGAGGGGGACGGGGCGCCGGAGGACCGCACGAGCACGGGTTCCCGGCCGAGTTCCGACATCCGTTCGGACCGGCCGCGCGACGACAGCATCGACCTGATGTCCACGGTCGGGCTGCCGGTGCTCAAGCGCGCGCTGCCGGTGGCGGGTTCCGCGGCGCTGCTGGGGATCGTGTTCTCCTGGTTCCGCAGGCGCAGGAAAGCGAAAGGCGCCCGAGACGGCACCTGACGGGCTGCCGGGATGTCGGGGTATCCGGCCGCGCACAGCGGGCGGATACCCGCTCCCGGCGGCCGGACGGCCCGGCGGCGGAACCCTCCGACCGGGACAACCGTGGTTAGGCGGGGTAGTGGTCGACGTGGTCGACGTGGTCGACGTGGTCGACGTGGTCGACGTGGTCGACTACCACCCCTCTGACGTGCGTATACCCGGTCTGAGCTGGGAGCGCTCGCGCGGTTCGCGGTGGCTGGTGCGGATGGCGTGTCGCAGGGGTGGGCGCGGTCAGGCACAGCCGCTCAGCCCCAGCGGGCCAGATGTTCAGCCAGTGCCCTCCTCGCTATGCGGGCACCGAGACGTTGCGGTAGTCGGCCCACGTCTCGACGGCGGCCACCATCGCTTTGCGCCACTGCGCCGGGTCGCACTCGGCAAAGGCCCGATACATGCGCACCGTGGCCGCGACGAATACGGCGATGGCGGCACTGTCGGCGCTGGTCCAGGCGTCGCACTCGTTCGCCCAGGCATCTGCGTCCGTCGGGCTGTGTCCGGCCGCAACGAGTTGGACCAGGAAGGACGCCGGGTCGATGAGTGCGGCGCCACGCGTCGGCCATGACCAGTCCACAGCCCAAGTCCGGCCTCCGCCGACGATGAAGTTGTTCGGGTTGAGATCGGTGAACAAGAGGGTGTCACCGCGAAGGTGTGCGGCTTCGGGCTCATCGGCCGTGAAGCGGTCCCAGCGGGTCTCTTCCCAGTCCCGTGCCATGTCGGGCAACGGGAGGCGCCGTATGCGGTTCAGAAGCTCCACGACGGCGGGCAGATCAGGCGAACCCGGCGTGAAGTCGGCCGTCCGGCCCTGGATGACCTCGAACCCGAGGACGGTCCACGCGTCGTCTTCCGCCTGCCACAGCACGGCCGGGGAAAGCGGTTGGACGTAGGGGTTGATGAGCCCTTCCCGGACCAGAGACGCCCGTTTGCCGCCGGGCCGGTTCGGGACCGCCTTCACGAAGAAGGGGCCTTTCTCGCATTCGATCACGGCCGTGACGTCGGCGCTGTGGCCGAGCTGGGCAGGGCGGATGTCCGAAACCTCGCCGGTATGCGGAGCGATCAGCGCCCGGAGTTCCGGCCCGGGAAGGTCATTCATCGAGTCCTCAGTTCCTCGGGTTGCATCCGCTCAGCGGGCCGCCGGGAGAGCATTCCGCATCGGGGTCGCAGGCGTCCGACCCCGCGGCTACGTCGCGGATCGACGCGTTGGCCCGGCCCATGGCGGGTCCGGCCACGATAGCGCCCAGAGCGGCGTCGTGGACGCTGCCCACAGACATCCAGGTGGAGAAGACGCACGGGGAAACCTCCCCGGTCGGACTGACCGATGCCTTGCCCGTCCCACAGTCGCCGCACAGTCGCGACGCGTCGGGTTCCTCGTCGCCGCCGCCGCGTCCGAACGGGCGGATGTGGTCGACGTGGATTCGGGATACGCCCAGCGATTCCAGATCGCGGCGGGCCTCCTCCACGCGTTGGTTGTCGTGGGTCGCGACGATGCCGGCCCGGAGCGGGATGCCCCGACGTAGGGCCTGTGCGATGTTGTCGCGGGTCCGGGCGTGGCTTCGCCGACCGGTCACGGCGTTGTGCTCCTCGGCGTCGTCGGAGTAGTACGACGTCGCCAGGGACAGGCCGGGCCGGGTGAACAGGTGCCAGAGTTCGGGCGTTACGTGAACGAGGTTGCTGAACACCTCGACGGACAGCCCGTGTCCCAGCGCGAGGCTCGCCAGGTCGCGGAAGCTCGGGTGTGCGGTCGGCTCACCTCCGATGAACTGAACGCGGCGGACGTTGCATGCGGCGGCCTCGTCGATGACCCGCGCCCAGTCGTCTCGGGTCATGGTGCCGTGGCTGCCGGTGGGGCCGGAGTCGTTGTAGCAGTGGGTGCACTCCAGCGGGCATTTGCGCGTGAGGTCCAGCCAGAGTGTGTCCAGGGGGGGTCGTGGTCGTCTGCTCGGGAAGAGTGGAGGTCATTCCTCGTTCCTCTCGCTGTGATGACCGGGGCCGCGACGCGGGGATGGCAGCGGCGCGGTCCCGGCGGCCGGACGGCCCTCGTCGCGCCCGGCCGGTGCGCTCGGCCGGTGCGCTCGGTCTCTCGGCGGTGTGGGCTAGTTCGGGTGCTGGGTGTCGTGCCAGTGCTGCCAGGCGGTTTCCTGCTCCTCCAGCCACGTCCAGAGTTCGGCCGCGCTCAACCCGCCCGCGTGCCGGTCGCGCACCCCGTGGCGGGCGGCTGCGGCAGGTGCGGGCCGGCGGCGGGTGGCGGTCCAGTACCACCCGCCGGGGGTGGGTTCGCACTCGATCCGCCAGGTGGCGCCGAAGCGGTGGTTGAGGCATCCGTGGGGGTCGTAGCCGTCGGGGCCGAGGTCGGTGTAGGGGAAGCCGGTCACCGGAGGCGCCCCTCTACCGCGCGGGCGCCGGCACCGTTGGCCGTACCGGTCGGCGCCGGGGCGAGGCTGAGCGTGAAGACCATCCCGTTGCCGGTGGGCAGTGGTTGCCAGGTATCGGCGAAGGCGTCGACCAGAGCCAGGCCGCGCCCGTGGTCGTCGGTGATCGAGGTTCGTGCGCGCTCGGGCCGGGTGGTGGTGCTGCCCGCGTCCTGGACCGCCACGGCCAGGGTGTGCCGGTCGGCGTGGACGTGGACGGTGAAGGTGGAGCCGGGGGCGCCGCTGGCGGTATGGGCGAGCGCGTTGGTGGCGGTTTCCGACAGCAGCAGCACGGCTGTGGCGGTGGTCGCGTCGGGGATGCGCCCGGGGGGCGGGTGAGGGTGTCCTCCAGCCAGCGGCGGGCGGTGCCGACCTGGTCCGGGGTACCGGGGAAGGTGCGGGCGACCAGGATTCCGGGGGCCGTGGTCGTCATCAGCGCACTCCCGCCGTGGTGGGGCCGGGTGGGCCGGGTCGGGGCGGGTGGCCAGCAGTCGCCGGGTCGCTGCCCGCAGGTCGGCCATGTCGTCGGCGGGGGCGGGCACGGGGGGGCTCGGGGGCGGGCTGCATCGCCAGGTACGGACGTGCCCCGCGCGGGCGGCGGACGCGGCGGGATCGGGCACCGGGCGCGTAGGGGCGGGTGCGGGCCGTTGTGCGGGTGTCGGGGCGGCTAGAGTTGCGCATGGGTCTCCACCTGCTTGGTCCAGGTCGGGGATCAAGGCCCTGTCCGGTGCCCGCGAAGCATCGACAGGGCCATTTTGCTCGCAGCCCCGAGCCTGACGTGGAGCGGAGTCAGGATAAAGGGAGTCGGTCAATCCTCTGAATAGCTCCGAAGGAGCACCGAAGATCACCGGAATCTATCCGGAGAGATAGGCGGCACCTATGGTGAGATGTGCGTGTGAGGACATCCAAGCCCGATGAGAGGGCACTCCGCCGCTATGGACAGGAAGTCCGCCGCCTGCGCCAAGAAGCTGAGATGACGCTTGACGCCCTTGGGCGTCGCATCGAGTCTTCGCGGACCCAGCTCTCCGACATCGAACGTGGCGTAGCGAAGTCATCCGCGCGCTTGCGTCATGCGTTGGACGACGCAATAGGCCACGGCCGCCTGAATCGCCTCTGGGATGATCTGACGGGCGAGGGGAAAGAAGCCTGGCGCTATGAGGTCGCTGAGCTGGTGGACAGCGCAACTGCGATCTATGAGTACCAGATTATGGTGTTTCCGTCGCATTTGCAGACGGAAGATTACGCACGTGTACTGGTGCGATACGGAGCCCCCTGGCTTTCGCGGGAAGAAGAACCCGGACGAGACACTTGAGGCACTGCGCAAGGAGATTAAGAGGTTGGATCATGGATAAGCTTCGTAGTGGCTGGCACAAGAGCAGCTACAGTGACGGCGGCTCCAACTGCGTCGAGGTACGGGAACACGTCGCAGGTGCCAACGTCCGCGACACTCAGAACCGGGAAGCTGGGGCTCTTGCGCTGCCGTCTGAAGCGTGGGCGGCGTTCATGGCGGCCGTGCGGTCGGCGGAGCTGTAACCCACCACTTTCCCCGTGAGGCTGCACCCCCTTCGGCTTCGGCTGAGGGGGTTTCGTCATGTCGGGGCATGTGCGGTGATCGGATCGGGTTCGCGCGGCTCCGGAAAGGCTGTCGCTGACCATGAGTGCGGGTGTTCGACGGATCGGGGGTGTCGGGTTCGCCGGTTGCGGAACGGGGGCGGTGTGGATCTGTCGGCGTGTATGCGGGGTACTGGATCGGGTGGAAGCGGCGGAGTATCCCGCCGGGCGGCACCAAGTCGAGCGGAGGGGCCACTGCGCGGCGCCGGCGTGTATGCGGGGCTCGGCTGCGGCGGTTGACGGCACTACGGGTGAGGTCCGAGCCAGGTACTCCTCGACCGACCAGCCGGACGGGACGCTTCTGGTGGCGTGCGGGGATCGGCGGGCGCGGGATGTAGACGCTGTCGCTGGGACCATCCCCGCGTGCACGGGGAGCACACTAAACGACCTGCGCCTTCGCCAACCCTATAGATCGGTGATGGGGGAAGGTCCGAGCCGAGTGCGTTTCGGCCGGACGGGCATCCGGTAGGGCGGGCGCCGCATGGCCGGAAACCCCGCCGCCGGTGACACCGCAGGCCGGCGGCAGAGGGTTCCGCCGTGACCGGATCCGGCACCGGACCACGCGTCGACACCGCCCGGAACATGGGGCAGCCTGTCCGCGAGGCCGCCCGACTCGAAAGGCGATCCCCATGCGTGCACTCGCTCGCGCGGCTGCCGTCGCAGCCGCCGCAGCGGCGCTTTCGGCCGCTCCCCTCACCGCCGCAGCCGACGACTCGCTGACGCCGCGACCGGCGGAATGCGAGGCGGGCATCTGCGGATTCACCGGATACGGCTACACCGGCGAGACGGTCCCGCTGCCGGCGGGATCCGGATGCGTCGACCTCAAGGCCCCGATCCGATCGATCACCAACACCTACGGCAGCCCGGGCATCCCCGCGGTCGCCACCGTGTACTCCGACCGCGGCTGCGCCGGAGACGTCGTCGCATCCGTCGGCCAGGAGCAGTCCGACCCGATGATCACACCGGACGGAGCCAGCGTCTCCCTGGTCTGGTAACCGCTACGACCGCCGTCCGCCGGGGCTCGACCGCCGCCCCGGCGGACACGCCTGAACGTACCCCGCCGATCAGCGACGAGAGCGAACAAACGAATGAGTGCCCAGCCCGGATCCGATCCGCCCCTTCCCCCGGAGCTGGGGCCGACGTCCCCCGGCGATCCGCAGCGGATCGGGCCCTATACCGTCGTCGGCCGGCTCGGGGCCGGCGGCATGGGAACCGTCTTCGGCGCACTCGACGACTCCGGCACCTGCATCGCCGTGAAGGTGATCCACGAGCGCTACGCCGGCGACGCCGCGTTCCGATCGGCCTTCGCCCGCGAAGTCGATCTGATGCGGCGCGTCCAGGGCGTCTACACCACCGCCGTCCACGCGGCCGACACCGACGCCGCCCGGCCGTGGGTGGCCACCGACTTCGTCCCGGGCGCGACTCTGCGCTCCCATGTCGAGCAGCAGGGGCCGCTGGAGCCCGACATGCTGTTCGCGTTCGCCGCCGGCACCGCCGAGGCGGTCACCGCCGTCCACGCCGCCGGGATCGTGCACTGCGACATCAAACCGGGCAACGTCATGCTCACCCCCGAAGGACCGCGGATCCTGGACTTCGGCATCGCGCGCCCGATGAGCCGCAGCGACGCCGACCGCGCCGACGGCCGGGTGTTCGGATCGCCGGGCTGGGTGAGCCCGGAGCGCTACCGGGGGGCCGAACCCGAGCCGCCCGCCGACGTCTTCGCGTGGGGCTGCCTGGTCGCCTACGCCGCTTCCGGCCGGCCGCCGTTCGGCCGCGGCGACGCGACCGAGCTGCGGCGCCGCGTGCTGGAGACCGCCCCCGACCTCGACGCCGTGCCCGGCGAGCTGCGGCCGATGGTCGAACTGGCCGTCGCCGCCGACCCCGCCGCCCGCCCCACGGCCGAGAGCTCCTACCGCGGGCTGGTCGACTTCTCCACCCCCGACGACACGTCGAACGTGCAGACCGGCGACCTGGTCGGCCGGCTGCGCGACCTCGTTTCGCGCAGCTGGCACGGCATCGACGCCAGTTGGCACGACCCGGCGCTGTGGGTGGCCGCCGTACCGGCACTGGGTGCCGCGGGCGGCACCGCGGTGGCCGCGGGGGCGGGTGCGGGTGCCGCCGCCTCCGGCGCGGCGGGTACGGGTGGCGCCGCCGCCTCCGGCGCGGCGGGTGCGGGCGGCGCGGCCGCCGCCACGGGCATGGCGGCGGGCACCAAGATCGCGGTCCTCTCGGCATCGGCGGTGCTCGTCGTCGGCGCGATCGGCACCGGCGGGTACCTCACCGTCGACGCGCTCGCGGAGTCCGACACGGCTGAAGCGGCGCCGAGCCCGTCGCCGTCGCCGTCCCCGACTCTGGGGCCGCCCGAGGAGATCGTCGCCGGGATCGTCGACGCGCTGGACTCCGCGGACAGCTACAACGCCACCCGGGAGCTGCGCCCCAGTGAAGGGCTCCGCGGCTGGGACGAGTACACTCTCGCCACCGTCGAGGGCGCACCCGTATTCCATTCGGTCAGTATCGCCGGAGTTCCGGATTCGCCCGAGGCGGCCATGGACCGGATCTACCGGCCGGAGCGGGACCGGCTGATCGAGCGCTCGTGGACCGGGTCCGATTTCAGCGGCTCCTATACCGCCGCGACCGGGCCGATGGACGCGAGCGTCGCGTCCATGCAGTCCCGACAGGCTGTGCTGACGCCGTTCGAAAGCCTGGCCGACTCCATGGAGGTGGACGGGCGCGCCGCGACCGGTCTCGACGGGACCCCGGCGGTGCGGATCGCCGGCACGTTCGACCTCGCGACTCCGGGGACCCCGGGCCAGTCGGGGATTCCCGGGTTGGAGTTCGAGCTGTGGACGGCGATGGACGGCCTTCCGCTGCGGCTCGACTACGTGTTCGAGTCCGACGACCCTCTCGCGGGGTCGGAAACCACGTGGCACTATTCCGGGTTCGACGGTCTCGACACCCGCCTCTGCGGAACCGTCGGCGGCGTTCCCCGCGTCGACCGCGCCCTGCTGGTGCCCACCGTCGGGGAGACCGACTGCGGCGAGGCGCGCTCGGCGGTCGAGGAGTATCTGGACATGCCCGACGGCGAGAAGGAGGGAACCGGATACATCGCCGAGGTCGGCGGAGGGTGGACCTGCGGCCTGAGTACGACGGCGGAGGTCCGGGAGCGCTACAGCGAAAGCGCCGGGGGCTGCTACGCCGGGGATCTCGGAGCCCGGGAGCGGGTCGACTTCATCCGCATGGACTGACGCCTGCGCGGAGGCGGAGCCGGATGCGCCTGTGGCCGGAACCGGCATTCGCCCGGCATCGCGTCGACACGGTGCCCCTCCTGCGGGACGCTGGCGGTGCCCCCGGATGAAGGCGCCACACATGGGCGGTCCCGTGCGCATCGGCGCGGCTCCGGGGAAGGCTGCCGGCCACCGCGGCCGGCGGCCTTCCCCGGCGGCCGACGCGTCCGCACAGCCGTCGGCACCCGAGCCGTCAGGAGATCTCCGTGCCCTCTGCGCATGCCCCGCGCTTGCGATACCACCACGCCGCCGCACCCGTCGCGCTACTGGGCGCCCTGTCCTTCCTCCCCTCCTCGTGCGGGGGAGGCGCCACCGATCCCGAACCCGCCGGATCGCCTTCCGGAAGCGCCGAATCCCCCCGCCGGCGGCGGAGGGGAACAGGACGCCTCCGCCGCGCCCTCCGCCGCGCCGATCGATCTGGCGCAGAGCGCCGAGAACCCGCCGTGGCGCAGCGAGGTCGGCACCGGCTCCCAGGGAGGCCTGGTGATCAGCGACTACGACGGCGACACGCTCCACACCCGCGCGGGCTTCGATTCGGCCACCGCCGACGGTGTGGAGTTCTTCGTCCGCTTCGCCTGGAACGCGGCCGAACCGACCGGCGAGATCTTCCACAGCCAGCTCTATGCGGAATCCGGGGGCGAGCGCTACACCACCGGCGAAGAGGGGGTCATGACCTCCTACGCCACCGCCCAGGGCGGAAGCGAGACGGTCATCGAGCCCCCCTTCGTGCTGCGGGGCGCACCGGAATCGGGCGCGGTCTTCTTCCAAGGCCCGGACTACGGCACCGACGGAACGGGGATGCCGCCGCTGGGCGTGTGCTGTGCGGCCGGCGGCGCGTTCACCACCGAGGGCTGTTCCTGACAGCCCTCGCGCGGCCGCCCTCCGAAGCGGTCGCGCGGCCCCGCCGGCCCGGCCGCACGAGCGGGGCCGGCACCGACGCAGCACCCACGCAGGACCACAGGAGCCCCCGTGTCGTCTCAGGAGCCGCATCCCGCACTGCCGCCCGGCCTGGAGCCGCTCGCCCCCGGCGATCCCGCCTACATCGGCCGCTACCGCGTGGCGGGCCGGCTGGGAGCGGGCGGCATGGGCGCGGTCTATGCAGCCGTGGACGAGCACGACCGGTGCCTGGCAGTCAAGGTCGTGCACCGCGAATACGCGGCCGATCCCGTCTTCCGCGCCCGCTTCACCCGTGAAGTGGAGCTGGTCCGGAGGGTCGCGGCCTTCTGCACCGCCCGGTTCGTGGCCGCCGACGCCGCCGCCGACCGGCCGTGGCTGGCCACCGAGTACGTTCCCGGGCCCACCCTGCGGGCCCGCATCCGCGAACACGGGACCCTGTCGGGCGGCATGCTCGTCGGCCTCGCCGCAGGCGTGGCCGAAGCCCTGCACGCCATCCACGCCGCCGGCATCGTGCACCGCGACCTGAAACCGGGCAACCTCATCCTCGCCCCCGACGGTCCCAAGGTGCTCGACTTCGGCATCGCCCGGGCCGTGGACGAGAGCGGGATCACGCACACCGGCGGCTTGGTCGGCTCACCCGGCTGGGTGGCGCCCGAACGCTACGAGGGTGCCGACGCCACGCCGCTGTCGGACGTCTTCGCGTGGGGAGGTCTGGTCGCGCTGGCGGCGACCGGGCGCAATCCCTTCGGCACCGGCCAGGCGGACATGATCGCCTACCGCACGCTGCGGGAGAGCCCCGACACCGACGGGGTCCCCGAGGAACTGCTCCCACTGGTGCGGCGGGCGCTGTCCCGCGACCCCGCCGACCGCCCGGAAACGGGCGAGCTGCTGCGGGCCCTGGCCGCGCTGTCGGAGTCGACCGCGGTGGAGTCGGCGGCCGACGAGGAACCGACACAGCTGGTGACCCGGCTGCTGCGCAACGAGTGGCGCGAGACCTCCGGGCCCCGGCACGACCCGGCCTCGTGGGCCTCCCTCGCCCCGCCGCGGCGCAGGCGCCGGCGGACGCCGGTACTGGCGGCCGGCGCCGCCGTCGCGGTTCTGGCCGCCGGCGGCGGCGCGGTCCTGTGGTCGGCGGGTCCCCCGTGGTCGCAGGCGGCCCCGGAGCCGGACGGCGCGGACGGAGGATCCGGCGGCGGGCAGCAGGGGCAGAGCGCCGGCGCGGACGGGGCCGCAGGGGAGGGCGCCGCAGGCGCGGGTGCCGCAGCGGAGCCGAGCGAGTCCGAGGTTCCGGAGTGGATGGAGGGCGAGGAGTCGCTGACCGCCGAGGCCCCCGGCATCTTCCTTTCCGAGGCCGAGGGCCGCACGGTCTACGAGGTCACTCTGGACGGCGTGGAACCGACGGGCACGGGACTGGAGTTCAGCGGCACCGCGCGCTACTCGGGCGGCTCCGGGCAGCTGATGCTGAACACGGACACCTTCTACGTGCCCGACCGCTCGGCCGTGGCGGAACTGGCGCCCGACGCCGGCGACGTCCCGGAGTCGGCACGCACCTACCCGGCGTCCTCGGGCGAGATCGCCGCCCTCTCCCCGGACAGCCCGGAACAGGAGTTCGCGTTCACCATCCCCGGTATCGCCGATCCGGGCGCGATCGTGTTCGACGCGGGCGGCGACCGGCACAATCCGCACCTGTGCTACCGGACGGACCGCATCTACGAGAGGACCGAGACGAACTTCCTGAACAACCACTGGCGCGCGTGGGACATGTGCACCGACGGCGACGACGACTACGACTGACGCCGCGGATACCCAGGCCCTGCGGCTGAAGCGGTCCGGCGGCCCGCGGCGCGCCCGGCCGCCGACACCCCCGACGAAGAGGACCGATGACACTCACCTCCGTCTTCACCACAGGTCCGGTGCCCGACCGGCTCACGCCCCTGTCCGGCGACGACCCGCGGGTGATCGGCCCCTACCGGATCGCGGGCCGGATCGGCTCCGGCGGCATGGGCGCGGTCTACGCCGCCGTGGACGGCTCCGGCGCGTGCGTGGCGGTCAAGGTCGTGCACAGCGAGCACGCCGCGGACCCGGACTACCGGGCGCGCTTCGCCCGCGAGGTCGACCTGCTCACCCGGGTGCGCGGAGCGTGCACGGCCGGGGTCCGTGCCGCCGACACCGCCGGCGGCACGCCGTGGCTGGCCACCGAATACGTGCCCGGCAAGACGCTGCGCGAGCACGTGCACGACGAGGGGCCGCTGGGGCAGGGGATGCTGCTGGCGCTCGCGGCCGGAATCGCCGAGGCGCTGGTCGCGGTGCACGGCGCGGGGATCGTGCACCGCGACCTGAAACCCGGGAACGTCATCCTCTCCCCCGACGGGCCCAAGGTGCTGGACTTCGGCATCGCCCGCGCGGGCGACGAGACCGCCGTCACCGCCACCGGTGTCCTCGTCGGCACGCCCGGCTGGATCCCGCCCGAGGTGTACCGCGGAGCCGAGCCCGATTCCCGCGCCGACATGTTCGCGTGGGGCGGGTTGATCGCTTTCGCCGCGGCCGGACGCAACCCCTACGGCACGGCGGCACCCGACATCCTGGCGTTTCGGGCCATGGAGGAGCGGCCCGACCTCGACGGCGTCCCCGCGGACCTGCTGCCGCTGGTGGAGCGGGCGATGTCGGCGGACCCCGCGCAGCGCCCCGCGGCGGCCGAGGCACTGCGGGCCGTCGGGGGCCTGTGGGAGCGCCGGCGGGCGGGACCCGCCGCTGCCGGCGACGGCGCGGAGGACGGCGCCGCGGCGGGCGGCGAACCCGCGCTGACACGGCTGCTGGAGACGGAGTGGACGGGTGTGCTGCCGCCCGCGGCGGCCCGTCCGGCGACCGGCGTGCCGAAGGCGCTGGTAGCGCTCGCGGCGGCGGTCAGCCTCGTGATCGCGGTCACCGTCGGATATGTCGCCCGGGGCGTCGTCGCCGAGGACCGCTCCTGGATCACGGGCGAGGTTTCCGCCGGCGGCGGCACGGCAGAGGGGCGGGACGCCCAGGGCGGGCCTGCGGACACGGGCGGCGGCGGAGGCGGCCAGGGCGGCGCGGAAAGCGCGGACGGCACGGCGGGCGCCGGCGACGACGGACGCTCCGCGACCAACGGTCCCTACGTGACCGCCGTCGACGGCGACGACACCTTCGTCCTGACGAACGAAGGCCGAGTCACCTGGACGATCCAGCTGATCGGCGCCGCAGCGGCGGACGACGGCGTGCGCTTCACCGCGATCGCCGGGTACCAGGGAGTGCGTGCCGCGCAGCTCGTCGCCGAACAGTTCGCGGTCTCCTCCGGCGGCCGGGACTACCCCGCCCGGGACGAGAACCTGACGAACTACCTCGACGCCTTCCAGGCCTCGGATACGGTCTCGTTCTCCGTCCCCGGCGCCCCCGATACCGGGCGGCTCAGCGTGCGGGGCGCCCAGTACACCGAGGGCGGCCCGGGGGCTCCGCCCATGAGCGTGTGCTACGAGGTCGCAGACGGATTCTCCGCGGACACGGAAAGGTGCGGATGACGATGGCGCCGATGCGCTCACCGTGGACGGCCGCCGCGACAGCGGCGGCGGCGGGCGTCGCCGCCGCCGGGCTCGCCGCGGGCGGCGGTTACGCGCTCCGGGCCGCCACGGCCGGCGGCGTCGACCCGCTCCCGGCGCCGACGGCGTCGGACCCGCCGGCCGCTACGCCGGGGGAGGACGGAGCGGGCGCGAGCGCGGAGGCCCCGGCACCGCTGGGCAACGACGCCGGGCTCACCTACACCCGGATGGACGGCGCTTCCTACCTGCGCGTCGTAGACGGGCAGGCGGTGGCACGGATCACGCCTACCGCGGCGGAATCCGACGGCGACGCCGTCACGGTCGCGTTCGAAGGCGAGTACCTGGCCGACGGCGGCGAACTCGTCCTGGAACCCGGCCAGTTCTTCCACTACCCGGGGGGCGGCGCCCCTCAGCCCGACGGAATCGACCGGTCGACCGTGTTCGCCGCCGGTGACGCTCCCCTGGCCACGCTCGCCCCCGGCGACGCCGAGCAGGAGTTCTCCGCCACCCTCGAAGGCGCGCCCGACGCCGGCGCGATCAGCTATTTCGCCGAGACCGACCAGCAGGAAGACCCCTACTACCGCCTGCCGGTCTGCTACCGGGTGGGCGGCACGTTCACCGCCGAGCGGGAGGAGTGCGAGCAGGTCCCCCGTCCGGACGGCAGCGGATCCTGACCCGGCGGCGGGTGCCCCGGGCGGCACCTGCCTCGCCGCGGGGGCGACTCAGCGAATACCCTGCCTCGCGGGGAATGCCGGTGTCCTCGCCGCCGATGGGGCACGCCCCCGTCGGCACACCCCCGGCACGGGTTCCGCGGCTCGGGCGTCCCCCCGCGGGCACCGGCGCCGCTTCCCCCGCGGCCGGCGGCCACCGCCGCCCGCTCCCGCAGGCCCCGAGTTCCTGCGGTCCCTCTGCCCCATCCCCACCACGGCTCCCTCGGCCGCCCCGCCCGCCGGCGGTTCCGGGAAGCCGCGACAGCAAGCCGGACGCCGGCTCGCAACCAGAAAGAAGCGAAGTATGAGCGCGCAGACCGGGGCCGATCCCGCGGCCCGCCCCCCGCACCTGCGACCTCTGGCCGCCGACGACCCGGCGTCCGTCGGTCCCTGCTCGCTGTCCGGCCGGCTGGCCGAAGACGCCTCCGGCGTCGTCTACTACGCCGCGGGAGCCGACGGCTCCCCCGCCGCCGTGCGGGTGGCGGGGGAGGCGGACGCCGGCGACGCCGGGCACCGCGCCGCGGTCGCGCAGCGGGTCGCCGCCGTGCGCGGCCTCGCCGGCGTGTGCGTACTCCCCGCCCTCGCCGCCGACACCGACGGCGACCGCCCCTGGCTGGCCACCGCCTACCCGTCCGGTCCGACGCTGGGCTCCCGGATCGAGGAGAGCGGACCGCTGTCGGGCGCGGCCCTGATCGCGCTCGCGGCCGGAACGGCCGAGGCGCTCACCGCCGCCGGGTTCGCCGGAGCCGCCTACGGCGCCGTCGCACCCGGCGACGTCGTTCTGGCGCCGGACGGCCCGCGCATCCTCGGCCTCGACGCGGTCGGCGGCACCGGCGGATCGGGGCTGGCCGCGGCCGGGGAATCGCTGGAGGACTCCGCATGGGCCGGCCCCGAGACCGCCGACGCCGCGGGACCGTCCGCGCCCGGCGACGTCTACTCCTGGGGCTGCCTCGTCGCCTACGCGGCGACGGGCCGCCACCCGTTCCGGCCCGCCGGAGCGGGCGGCGCCGACGATCCGGCCGAGGTCCACCGCCGCGCCCGCGACGGAGCCCCCGACCTTTCCGGGGTCCCCACCGAGCTCGCGCCGCTGATCGAACTGGCGCTGGCCGCCGACCCCGGTGCCCGCCCGACCGCCGAGAGCGCCTACCGGGGACTGGTGGCCTACGCCTCGCCCGACGACACGTCCGGGATCGCCACCCGCGACTTGGGCGCGAGGCTGCGCGGAATCCTCGCCGACGGCTGGAGCGGCGCCGGTGCGCGGCCGGCGGTTGCGGAGGCCGGAGGGGCCGAGGCCGGGGAATCCGGGGAATCCGACGGGGCTCCCCCGGCCCCGGGCACCGCGGCACCCGCTCTCGCCGGTCCCGAACCCGCCGGGACCACCGGGACCACCGGGACCACCGGGACCACCGGGACCACCGACGACGGTATCGACGGGACCGATGAGACACCGTCCGCAGGGCGGCCCGGAGCCCTGCCGACGGCCATCGTGACGGCGTCGAGCATGGCCGCGGCCATCGCGATCGGTGCGGCGGGCTTCCTCACCGCCGCCGCGTTCGCCGGCGGCCCCGGGGCGGCCCCCGAATCGTCGTCCGCACCCGAGTCGCCGTTCGGCACTGCCGACGAGGCCGTCGCCGAGGCGGCCGAGAAACTGCGGACCGGCGAGAGCTACCGCGCCGTCGCCGACGTCGGCGGCGCCGGTGCTGTCCGGCACCGGGAGTACATCCTGGCCGAACCGGACGGCGACCCGGTCTTCCAGTCCCGCACGCTGGAAGGAGATCCGGAGCAACCGGCGGCCGGGAGCACGGCTCGGATCCACCGTCCCGACACCGGGCTGCTCATCAGCCGCGACTTCGGCGGCGGCTCCCAAGGCCGCTACCACTCCGCTTCGCCGTCCGCCGCGGAGACCGCGTGGGGCGACTCCCGAGCCCCGGTCCTGGACCCCTTCGACGCGCTCGCGGACACCATGCGGGTGGACGAGCGGATCGAAGGCGAACTGAACGGCACGACCGCACTCCACGTCAGCGGGACGTTCACGGCCCCGGCGGAGGGCACGGAGCACACCGGGGCGCCCTTCGAGCTGTGGACCGGGGAACCGGGCCACCCCCTGCGGCTGACGTACACCGCCGGCGGCGCCGAGTACGAGTGGACGTTCTCCGGGTTCGGCGGCTTGGACAGCCGCATGTGCGGCGCGGTCGACGGCGTCCCCGACGTGGAGCGCGCCCTTCTGGTGCCCACGCTCGCCGACACGTCCTGCGAAGACGCCCGGACGGCGGTGGAGGACTACCTGGCGATCCCCGAGCCGCAGCAGCAGGCGCAGAGCTATGTCGCCGAGGTCGGCGAATGGACGTGCCGCCTGCTGCCCGTCCCGGACGGCGACGCCGGGACCCGCGGCTCCGGCGCCGACGCGGGCGCCTGCTATCGCGGCGATATCGGATCGCCCGAGCGCGTGGACCTGGTCGTCATGGACTGACGGTGCCGACGGTCCCTCCGCGCCGGGGCGCGACGCGGCACCGCCCGGTGAGCGGCGGTGCCGCGTGCCTGCCGCGGCGCGCCGGCCGCGGCGGAGGGCCCGGCCCGGCTACGCGCTGCGGCGGTCCTCGGTGGTGTCGGGGGCCGTCTCGGCGAGGGGCCGGTCCGGGCGGTCGCGGCGGGCGATGCGGCCGCCGCGGTCGACGGGGACCACCAGCGGGGTGCCCGTCTCCGGGTCGGGGATCACGCGCACCGGCATGCAGAAGACCTCCTCCACCAGCTCCTCGGTGATGATGTCGGACGGGCTTCCTTCGGCGACGACCTGGCCGTCCTTCATCGCGATGAGGTGGGTGGCGTAGCGGCACGCGTGGTTGAGGTCGTGCAGGACCGCGACGAGGGTGTAGGAGCGCTCCTGGTGCAGCTCGGCGCACAGGTCGAGGACGTCCATCTGGTGGGCGATGTCCAGGTAGGTCGTGGGCTCGTCGAGGAGCAGCAGCGGGGTCTGCTGCGCCAGCACCATGGCCAGCCACACGCGCTGGCGCTGCCCGCCCGAGAGTTCGTCGACCATGCGGCCGGCGAGGTCGACGGTCCCGGTGGCGTCCATGGCCTCGGTGATGACCTGCTCGTCGGTCCGCGACCACTGCTTGAGGAACTTCTGGTGCGGGTAGCGGCCGCGCGCCACCAGGTCGGCGACGGTGATGCCGTCGGGGGCGATGGAGGACTGCGGCAGCAGCCCCAGGCGGCGCGCGACTTCCTTGGAGGGGTAGGAGCCGATCATGCGCCCGTCGAGGCGGACGGCGCCGTGACTGGGTTTGAGCATCCGCGAGAGCGCGCGCAGCAGCGTCGACTTGCCGCACGCGTTGGGTCCGACGATCACCGTGAAGGAGTTGTCCGGGATGGTGATGCCGAGGTCGCGGGAGACCACGCTGTGGTCGTAGGCCAGGGTCAGGTTCTCGCCCCACAGCCGGGCCGAATCGGGCATCGTCTCTCCTAGGTGTGTCTGGTGGCCGGATTCAGGCATGTCCGGTGCGCCATTCCCGATAGAGCACCCACACCAGGTAGGTGCCGCCGATGACCGCGGTGACCACGCCCACCGGGAGCTGTACCGGGGCCAGCGCGTGCTGGGCCACCAGGTCGGCGGCGGCCAGCAGCAGTGCCCCCATGAGTGCGGCGCCGAACAGCGCGGTGCCCCGGGTGCGGGCGAGGCGGCGGACGAGTTGGGGAGCCGCCAGGGCGATGAAGCCGATCGGGCCGGACACGGCGATGGCCGCACCGGTCAGCGCGCTGGCGGCGAGCATCGCCGTGATCTGGGTGCGCTGGACGGACACCCCCAGGGCCAGGGCCGCCTGCTCGCCCATCTCCATCATGCGCAGCCGCGGCCCCAGAGCGAGGACGAGGGGCATGAGCACGGCGGAGGCGGCCGACACCGCCACCACCTCGCCCCAGCCGCGGCCGCTGAGGCTGCCGATCATCCAGATGTGGGCGGTCAGGGCTTCGGTGAGCTCGGCGCGGGTGATCAGGTAGTCGCGTACCGCCATCAGCAGCGCGTTGATGCCGATACCGACGAGGACGAGCCGGTAGCCCTGCACGCCCTGCTTGAACGCCAGCAGGTAGACGAGCACCGCGGTGGCGATTCCGCCCGCCATGGCGCCCAGCGAGACCTGCAGCATGCTGCCGCCGAACAGCAGGATGGTGGCGACGGCCCCGGTGGAGGCGCCGCCGGTGAAACCGATGATGTCGGGGCTGCCCAGCGGGTTGCGCGAAATGCTCTGGAACACGCCGCCGGCGATGCCCAGCGCGGCCCCGACGAGGACCGCCACCCAGGCGCGCGGCAACCGGACGTCGCGGACGAAGAACAGGTCGAGCCGTTCGCCCTGGCCGGCCAGCGCCCACAGCACCCGCGGCAGCGGGATGCTGTACTCGCCCATCGCCAGCGACACGGCGAACACGACCGCGGTCGCGGCCAGCAGGCCGCCGTAGATCGCGGCCACGCGGGGGCGGACGGCGAAGCTGACGCGGCCGCCCGCCAGGCGCAGCGTGCGTATCGCGAGGTCGGGGCGCCGTCCGCGGGACGCCGCGGCGCCGTCCTCGGTCGGGGTACCGGAGGACGTGCCGGTGCGCGCGGGGGTGAGAGTCACAGCTGGGCCATCCTTCTCCGCCGCACGAGGTAGATGAACACGGGTGCGCCGATCAGGGCGGTGACGATGCCGACCTCCAGCTCGCCGCCGGAGGTGATGACGCGCCCCGCCGTATCTGCCAGGGTCAGCAGCACCGCTCCGATCACGGCCGCGTACGGCAGCAGCCACCGCTGGTCGGGACCGGTGAACGTGCGGGCCAGGTGGGGCACGATCAGTCCGACGAACCAGATCGGCCCGGCCGCCGCCGTGGCTCCGCCGCACAGCAGCACGATCGCCACGGCCACCAGGGCGCGGGTGCGGTTGACGCGGGCGCCGAGCGCGGCGGCGAGGTCCTCGCCGAGCGCGACGGCGTTCAGCGCGGGCCCCAGGGTCAGGGAGAGCAGGATCCCCGCGATCAGGAACGGCCAGATGCGCAGGAAGATGTCCACGTCGCGGCCGACGAGGGAGCCCACCTGCCAGAAGCGGATCTGGTCGAAGACGAACTCGTTGAGGACGGTGATCCCGTAGACGAAGCCTTGCAGGACCGCGGCGATCGCGGTTCCGGCGAGGGCGAGGCGCACCGGGGTGGCGCCGCTCCGTCCGCGCGACCCGAGCGCGTAGACGAGCACCGCGGCGATCGCGGCGCCGGCGAAGGCGAACCAGACGTAGGCGTCGACGCCGGTCATGCCGAACACGAAGATCGCGGTGACGACCGCGGCGGCGGCGCCGGAGTTGACGCCGAGGATGCCGGGTTCGGCGATGGGGTTGCGGGTGAGGGCCTGCATGAGGGCGCCGGCCAGCCCGAGCGCGGCGCCGACGAAGATGCCGAGCGCGGTTCGGGGCAGGCGCAGATCCAGTACGACGCTGGCCTCGTAGCTGCCGTCGGGGCTGAACAGGGCGTCGAGGACGGCGCCCAGCGGGATGGCTTTGGCCCCGACCGCGATGCTGAGTAGCGCGCACACCGCGAGGGCCGCCGTCAGCGCGGCCAGGCCGGTGGTGCGCAGGGCGTGGGTGCGCGCGGTGGCGTCGGTGCGGCGGTCGAGCGCCGCCGCTGCGACGACGGAGTCGGGGGTGTCGCCGTCGTCTCCGGCCACGGGGGCGGCGGACGGCCGTTCCAGGCTCATCGCGCTCCGCCGGTGGCGGCGGCCGTGCGGCGCGCGGGCAGGGGCAGCACTGTTCCTCCGGGGCGGTTCCGCGATCCTCTCGAACTTAGTAGAGGCTAACCTATCCCTGGACCCGGTGAAAGTGGGAGCGGGAAGTGACCGGCGCCTCCCTGCCGGCACGGGTGCGCACCGCAGCGGGCGCGCTACGGTCCGCCCACAGCCGCGCGGTCCCGGCCGCGCACCCGCCGCACCCGCCTGCGCTCTTACCGCGGGCGCAGCCGCGGCGGCTCGAAAACCCGCACCGGCGGCGGGTCGCCGTCGTAGCGGTCCACCTCCACGAGCACGTGCTGACCCGTGGTGCCCTGGCTCAGCGCCGAGGATCCGGTGTCGGCGGTGAGCACGTTGGGGTTGCCGTGGACACAGGTGGCCTCGGGCGACGAGGGGTCGTACCAGGCGCCGGTGGACAGCTGGACGACGTCGGGGCGCACGTCGGTGCTGGTCTCCACGCCCGCCAGCAGGCTGCCGCGGTCGTTGTGCACCCGCACCACGTCGCCGTCGGCGACGCCGCGCGCCCGCGCGTCGCCGGGGTGCATGCGCATCCGCGCCCGGTCGGCGATCTCCAGCGACCGGCTGTAGGCGCCCATGTCGTGCTGGCTGTGCAGCTTGCCGCGCGGCTGGTTGGCGACCAGCAGCAGCGGCCACCGGCGCGACCGCTCGCTGCCCAGCCGCTCGGACGCGGGCAGCCACGCGGGGTGGCCGGGGCAGTCGTCGTAGCCGAAGGAGTCGATCGTTTCGGAGTACAGCTCGATGCGGCCGCTGGGCGTGCCCAGCGGATGGGTGTCGGGGTCGGCGCGGAAGTCGCCGAAGAGGGTGGTGTCGGCGACACGGTCGGGGATGTCCACACCGCCGGCCGCCCAGAAGGCGTCGAAGTCGGGCAGCGCGGTCGCGTACCGCGCCCGCCACTGCTCGTAGATGCGGCGCAGCCACTGCGCAGCGGTGCGGCCCTCGGTGAACTCCGCGCGGACGCCGAGCCGCTCGGCCAGGTCGGCGTAGACGTCGTACTCGTCGCGGGCGCTGCCGTGCGGGGGCACGGCGCGCGGCATGGCGCGCACCCGCAGGTCGCCTTGGCTGGCGGCGATGTCGTCGCGCTCCAGCGAGGTGGTCGAGGGCAGCACGATGTCGGCGTGGCGGGCGGTGGCGGTCCAGTGGGTCTCGGCGACGACCACGGTCTCGGGGCGGCCGAAGGCGCGGGTGAGTCGCGCGAGGTCCTGGTGGTGGTGGAACGGGTTGCCGCCGGACCACACCACCATGCGGATGTCGGGGTAGGTGCGGCGCCGGCCGTTGTAGTCGTAGGGCTCGCCGGGATGCAGCAGCATGTCGGCGACGCGGGCGACGGGGATCGACGCGTCGATCGGGTTCATGCCCTGCAGGAAGCGCGGCAGCCCCGAGGGGGTGGATCCGCCGGCGTAGTTGCCGCTGGATCCGTAGCCGGTGGCGAACCCGCCGCCGGGCAGCCCGATCTGGCCCAGGCAGGCGGCCAGGGCGACGCCGCCCCACAGCGGCTGCTCGCCGAACCGGGTGCGCTGCACCGACCAGCCGACGTTGACCAGCGTGCGGCCGGCGGCCATGCGCCGGGCGAGACCGCGCAGGGTGCCCGCGGACAGGCCGCACAGCTCTTCGGCCCACTCGGGGGTCGTGGCGACCCCGTCGCGCACCCCGGCGACGTAGTCGCGCAGCACGCCGGCGCCGACGGTGCAGCGGGCGAGGAAGGCGCGGTCGACCAGGTCCTCGTCGAACAGGGTGTGGATGAGGGCGAGTTGGACCGCGGTGTCGCTTCCGGGGTCGGCGGGCAGCCATTCGGCGCCCATCTCGTCGACGGTGTCGTCGCGCAGCGGACTGACGGAGACCGTGCGCACACCCGCGCCGGCGGCGGCGCGCATGCCTTCGGCGGCGGTCTGGCGGGCCCGCCCGCCCGAGGCGTTCCAGGTGTTGGACAGCCGCAGGCCGCCGAAGGTCACCACCAGGTCGGTGTGCTCGGCGACGGCCTCCCAGGTGGGGGCGCGCTCCAGCAGGTCGGCGGTGCCGCCCTGGCCCACGACGTGGGGCAGCAGCACTTCGACGCAGGCGTGGCTGTAGGTGGTGCGGGAGCGGGTGTAGCCGCCGATGGTGTTGAGGAAGCGGTGCACCTGGCTCTGGGAGTGGTGGAGCCGGCCGGCGCTGGCCCAGCCGTAGGAACCGCCGTAGATCGCGGTGTTGCCGTGGTCGCGGCGGACCCGGTCGAACTCCGCGGCCAGCAGGTCCAGCACCGCGTCCCAGTCCAGTTCGACGTACTCGTCGGCGGGCGAGCCGCGCAGGCCGTCCGCGCCGGGGCCGTTCTCCAGCCAGCGGCGCCGTACCGCGGGCGCGGCCACCCGGGTGGCGTGGTGCTGGGCGTCGGGGACGTTGCGGCTGATGGGCGAAGAGTCGGTGTCGCCGGCGCCCGGGCGCACGCCGACGACGCGCTCGCCCGAGACGAGGACGTCGTAGGCGCCCCAGTGCGAGCTGGTGGGGCGGCCGGTCGTGCGCTCGTCCTGACGGTCCATCGCGCCTCTTCCCCCCGTGGGGCGCCGTCGGCTCCGTGTCTCCTGCGCCGCCCGCACGCCCCGGTCCTCACTCGTGTCCGCTCCGCACTCTATGCGCGGTCCGGTCGGGCGGGGCGAGCCGTGCGCTGCGGCATGCCTCACGGCCGGACCGCTGCGGGAACCGCCGGCGGGAGCGCACGCTGCCGCGCCGGTTTGCGAGGATGTCCGGCGACGGCGCCGCCGCTGACCGCGGCGGTCGCGGGCGGCGGCCGCCGCCCGGTCCGGTCGAAGCGAAGGAGGATGCATGAGCGCGGGGGCATCGCGGTCGCGCCGCTCGGTTCTGGCGGTACCGGCGTCCAACAGCAGGTTCATCGAGAAGGCGCGCGGCCTGGATTCCGACGCCGTCTTTCTGGACCTGGAGGACGCCGTCGCTCCGGCGGAGAAGGCGGCGGCGCGCACCAACGCCGCGGCCGCGATCGACGCCGGCGGGTGGGGCCGGAGAGTGCGCACCGTGCGGGTCAACGCCCTCGACACGCCGTGGACCTACCGCGACGTCATCGCGGTCGTGGAGGGGGCGGGCGCCGAGCTGGACTGCCTGGTGCTGCCCAAGGTCACCACGCCCGACCATGTGCGCTGGCTGGACACGCTGCTGACCCAGATCGAGGCGGCCAACGGCCTGCAACCGGGCCGGATCGGCATCGAGGCCCAGATCGAGGACGCCCGCGGCGCGCTGCGGGCCGACGAGATCGGCGCGTCCTCGCCGCGGCTGGAGAGCCTGGTCTACGGACCCGCGGACTTCATGGCCTCGGTCAATATGCGCACGCTGGTCGTCGGCGAGCAGCCGCCCGGCTACGACACCGGCGACGCCTACCACTACGTTCTGATGCGCATCCTGCTGGCCGCCCGCGCCAACGGGTTGCAGGCGATCGACGGCCCTTACCTGCAGATCCGCGATGTCGAGGCGTTCCGCCGCTCGGCCGGGCGCACCGCGGCGCTCGGCTTCGACGGGAAGTGGGTGCTGCACCCGCTCCAGGTGGAGGCCGCCAACGAGGTCTACACGCCCAGTCGGAGCGACTACGACCACGCGGAGCGGATCCTGGAGGCCTACGAGCACGCCACGGACGTGCAGCGCCGGGGTGCGGTGATGCTGGACGGGGAGATGCTCGACGAGGCCTCGCGCAAGATGGCCCTGGTCGTGGCCGGAAAGGGCCGCGCGGCCGGTCTGGGGCGCAGTGCGGAACCCGGCGGCGAGGGCTGAGGGCGCTTCCGGCGGGTAGCCCGGCCGCCCGCCGCTCCTTCGGGGCGCTGGGAGCCGCCGATCGGCTTTCCCGCGGCCGACCGGTGCGCTAAATTGTTTGTCAGAGTCAAACATTACTGCTCCGGCGGCCTGGAGCCGGCCGGAGCGGGCCACCCGTGGAGGCCGCCATGAACACGCCGGCAACCGGTACCGGTGTCCCGCCTGAGGACGTTTCCGCGATCCGCGCGTTCAACCGCTTCTACACACACCGCGTCGGGGTGGTCAAACCCGGCATGCTCGACTCTCCGTGGTCGCTGACCGAAGTCCGCATCCTCTACGAGCTGCGGCACCGCTCCCGCGTCGAAGCCCTCGACCTGCGCCGCGACCTGGACATGGACGCCGGACAACTCAGCCGGGTACTGACCCGGCTGCAACGCAACGGCCTCGTCGCGCGCTCGCCGTCCTCGTCGGACCGGCGCAGGCAGGTCGTGGAACTGACGGATGAGGGCACGGAGGCGGCGGCGACCCTGGACGACCGCGCGAACGAACAGGTCGTCGGGCTGGTGTCGCACCTGTCGGAGGGCGATCGGGACCGGCTGATCGGGGCTATGGGCACCGTGCGGCGGCTGTTCGACGAGCCCCGCCCGCGTACCGGCGCCGAGCATCCGGGCGCCCGTGCCGAACCGCCCCAGGAGCGCGGGGCGACTCCGACCGCCTCCGAACCGGCGTACTCCGAGGCCGCCCTGCGTGAACCGCGCCCGGGCGACCTCGGCTGGATCGTCGAGCGCCACGGAACCCTCTACGCCGACGAGTACGGATGGGACTCCTCGTTCGAGGCGTGGGTCGCGGGCCTCGTCGCCGACTACGCCCGCGCGCCCGACCGCACGGGGCAGCACCTGTGGATCGCCGAACTGGACGGCCTGCGCGCCGGCTGCATCGCGTGCACGCGCGAGGACGAGCGGACCGCGCGGCTGCGGCTGTTCCTCGTGGAGCCGACTGCGCGCGGCCGCGGCGTCGGAGGGCTGCTGATGCGGCGATGCCTGGATTTCGCCCGCTCAGCCGGCTACCGGCGCATGGTGCTGTCCACCTACTCCGTGCTGGCGGCCGCGCGCCGCGTCTACGAGGGCAGCGGATTCCACCTGGCCTCCGCGCAGCCGGAGCGGGTCTTCGGCCGCGACCTCACGGCCCAGGTCTGGGAGCGCGGGCTATAAAGCCGAGCCGAGCGGTGCTACCCGGAACGCCGACGACGGAACCGGCGGAGACCGCGCCGCGTCCGGGTTCTCCCGTGTTCTACCACGCCGACCGTGCGCATATGAGGAGGACCGCAGCGATGAAGCGGCACGAAGCCCTTGCTGTCGGCATGGCCGTCGGCGCCGGATCCGGAATCGCCATCGGGGTGGCCCTGGACAACGTGGGCGTGGGCCTCGCCATCGGAGTCGGCCTCGGCGTCGCTCTGGGGTCGGCGTTCCAGGAGGACGGCGACGGCGACGGCGACGGCGACGGCGAGCACAGCACATGAACCAGCGCGTCCTCGGCATCGGCTCCGCGTTCGGGGCGGTGTTCGTCTTCGCCAACGCCGGCGCCCCGATGCCGCCGCACATGGTCCTGGCCGCGCGTGCCGCGGCGGCGGCCGCCCTCGCGGCGGCCGTGCTGCTGGGCCTGGCGGCCGCCCGCGCGGGCGCACCCTCCGGCTTCCCGCGGGTGCCGCCGACGGTGCCGCGCGGCGCCGGCGGGCGGCGGGGCATGTTCACGCGGGGGTTCCTGGGAGTCGTCTTCACCGAGGCCGTGCTGCTCATCGGCGGGTTCCGAGCCATCCGCGTCTTCGACGCGCCGCCGGAGACCAACGTCGCCTGGATCGCCGTTGTCGTCGGGCTGCACTTCATCGCCCTCGCGGCGGTCTGGACGGCGCCGAGCGTCGCCGTTCCGGGCGCGGTGCTGACCGCCCTGGGCGCCGCGGGTTTCGCGCTGGCGGCGCTCTCGCTGACACCGTGGGTGCCCGCCGTCAGCGGCGTGCTCTCCGGCGTGACCCTGCTCGCCTGCGGAGTCGCCGCCACGGCGGCGGCGTGGGCCGCCACCCGCCGGTCCTGAGTCCGGACTCCGGCGGCGCGCGGGGCTGCCGTATCCCGGTGCGCCGGAGCGCACCCGCCGCGACCTCGTGTTCCTCTTACCGGCGGCTAACCCGGATGCGCCACCATTGACGGTATGACCCGACCCAGCAGCGTCCTGATCGCCGACGACGACCGCGCCATCCGCGACTCCCTGGAGCGGGCCCTGCAGCTGGAGGGCTACGCGGTGCGCACGACGGGCGACGGCGTCGAGACACTGGCGGCAGTGCACAGCGAGCCGGCTGATCTGCTGGTGCTGGACGTGATGATGCCCGGCGTCGACGGCCTGGGGGTGTGCCGGGTACTGCGCAAGGAGGGCGACCGCACTCCGATCCTGATGCTGACGGCGCGAGTGGAGACCTCCGACCGGGTGGCCGGGCTGGACGCCGGCGCCGACGACTACCTGCCCAAACCCTTCGAGCTGGAGGAGCTGCTGGCGCGGCTGCGGGCGCTGCTGCGCCGCGCGGAGCCCACCGACGAGAACGGGGTCGCCGAACCGCCGATGCAGGTGGGCGACTTGCGGCTGGACCCGGGGTCGCGCCGGGTATGGCGCGGCGGCGCGGAGATCGAGCTGTCCAAGACGGAGTTCGACCTGCTGGAGCTGCTCATGCGCAACGCGGGCATCGTCCTGGACCACCCCACCATCTACGACCGCATCTGGGGCTACGACTTCGGCCCGGAGTCCAAGAACCTCGCGGTCTACATCAGCTACCTGCGCCGCAAACTGGAACCGGAGGGCACGCCGCCGCTGATCCACACCGTGCGGGGCGTGGGCTACACGGTCCGCCCGCACGAGGCGGGGTGACCCGGTGATGGGCGGCAGGCTCCGCAGCGCTTCGGGCCGACTGAGGCGGCACATCACGCCGATGCGCGACTGGCGCCTGGGCACCCGCTTCGCGGTGTCGTTCGCGCTGGTGGCCGCCGTGGTGATCGCGCTGGTGGGCTCGTTGGCCTACAACACCGCGGCGTTTTTGATCCGAACCGACGCGCAGACCGAGTTCGACACCACCGTCCAGAACCTCTCGCGCAACATGCGCGGCCCGAGCATGGACCCGCTGGGCAGTGAGGGCGCATTGGCCGTCCTGCACTCCCAGTCCTTCACCTTCCAGGTCGTCACCCCCGACGGCGGGGTACAGGTGCCGGTGCGCGACAAGGAAGAGGTGCGCTTCCTGCCCGTCACCGACGACGACCACCGGATCGCGGCGGAGGAGGAGCCCGGTGTCGTCCACACCCGGGAGGACAGCGCCCACGGCGAGGACTACCGCATAGCCAGCGTCTCCCTGGGCGGCGAGGGCGGCGCCGTCCAGATCGGGCAGCGGCTGTCCCCGACCGAGCAGATGCTGAGCCGGCTCGCCATGCAGATGCTGGGCGTCGGAGCGGCCGTGCTGATCGGCGCGGGCGTGGCCGGGTGGCTGATCGGCCGCCGGGTCACCGGGCGCCTGGTGCGGCTGACCGAGGCGGCCGAATACGTGAGTTCCACCGGCCGGCTGGACTACCCGGTACCGGGCGGCGACGCCGCGAACGGCCGGGCTTCGGCCGACGAGGTCGGCCGGCTCGGCAACGCGTTCAGCGCGATGCTCACCCGGTTGGCCTCATCCAAGGAGGATCAGCGGCGGCTGGTGCAGAACGCCTCGCACGAGCTGCGCACTCCGCTGACGAGCCTGCGCACCAACGTCAGCGTGATGAAGCGCTTCGACCAGCTCCCGCCGGAGGGCCGCGAACAGCTCGTCGACGACCTCCAAGGCGAGACGCGGGAGCTGACCGGCCTGGTCGACGAGCTGGTGCAGCTGGCCACCGACAGGCGCGAAGACGAACAACCGACCGACGTGCGGTTGGGCGAGCTGGCCGAACGCGTGGCCGACCGCACCCGCCGCCGCACCGGGCGCGACGTCGCCGTCGACGCCGACGGCACCGTCGTCCACGGCAGGCCCGGGGATCTGGAACGCGCCCTGTCCAACCCGGTGGAGAACGCGGCGAAATTCGACCCGGACGGCGCCGAGCCCATCGCGGTCGTGGTGCGCGAGGGACGGGTGGAGGTCCGCGACCGCGGCCCCGGGCTCGACGAGCAGGAGCTGGAGCACATCTTCGAGCGCTTCTACCGTTCGGCTTCGGCGCGCAGCATGCCCGGATCCGGGCTGGGGCTGTCGATGGTGCACGACATCGTCTCCGCCCACGGCGGCCACGTGCTGGCCGCCAACCGCAGCGGCGGCGGCGCCGTCGTCGGGTTCCAGCTGCCGCCGAAGACCGGGTAGGGCGCGCACCGGCGGAGCAGCGGGCCTGCCGCGCTCCGCGCCGATCCGCCGGCCCGCGCCCGCCGCCCCACCCTTGAGGGCGGCGGGCGCATCTGCGTTTATCGAACCTTAACCCGCTGACCTGGAAAATCCCCGGGAAATCGGGACGGGCCCGGTGGCCGGCGGGGCACCGGCGGCGCAGTTTCCTTCGGCGGATACTCCGCGCCGCGGCGTTCGGGCTTCTGCGGATGCTCATCGCGGCGGTGGGCATCCGGCACGCTCGGGCCGGGCGTCCGAACACGCACGGGAAACCCGCGGACCGCTCCCCCGGCGGCACCGGGCGAGCGCGGACCGCGACCGGTTCCGCCTCGGCCGGAACCGCTTACGGCTACCCGGCGCCCCACCGCCGGATCCGCGACCGACCGCCGTACCGCCGTACTCGCGCAGTGGGCGGGACGCACGAGGAGGCGCAGCAGCCTATGACGTCGCCAGTGGCCGTCGCCGTCGCGGGCGCGCTCGCCGTCGCCGCGGGGGCCGCCCTCCAGGAGCGGTCGGTGGTGCGCGCGCCTCGGCTGGGCCAGTTGCGGATGCTGTCGTTCCTGCTGCGCAGCCGCAGCTGGTGTCTGGGCACCCTGCTGACCGCGGCAGGCGTCGTCGCGCACATGCTGGCGCTGGCCTGCGCACCGCTGATCGTCATCCAGCCCATCGGGGTGAGCGGGCTGCTGTCCGCGGTGATGCTGTCGGCGTTCTTCCGCCGGCAGCGGCTGACGAAGATGCAGGTCACCGGGTGCCTCACGGTGACCGCCGGGCTGGCCGGACTTCTGGTCACCCTGCCCTCGCATGCGGGCGTTCCGGAGCCCTCACGGGCCGAGACCGTCCTCATGCCGGCGGGGTGCGCGGCGGTGCTGCTGCTGTGCGCGGCCACCGCCCGCTTCACCGGAGCGGTCACACGGGCCTGGGTCCTCGCGCTGGGCGGCGGGGTCGCCTACGGGGCGACCTCGGCGTTCGCGCGCGTCGTGGGTGCGGCCGCCGTCACCGACCTGTCGGCCGTCGTCCAGCCGCTGACGGCTGTGGCGCCGGCGGTGGGGCTGGCCGGCGCCGTCGCCGTGCAGAACGCCTACCGCAGCGGGCACTTCGCGCTCGCATACGCGACGCTGCTGATCAGCGACCCGCTGGCGGCGGCGGCGATCGGTGTGGCCGCCTTCGGCGAACCGCTTCCGACGGGACCGGTCGACGGCTCGGTCGCGGCCGCGGCCGCGGTCCTGCTCACGATCGGCGTGGTCACCCTCGCTCGCGCCGGCCGCCCGGCTGCGACCTGTCCGGCCCCCGCGGCCGTCGGGGGTCCCCTCGGGGCCGTCCGCGCCATGAGGGCCCGGCGCGGAACGTCCGCGCCGGGCCCTGCCGCACTCCCCTTCCCCTCGGTCCGCGGGAAGCGCCGGCGGCCTCGGTTCCGTCAGCCGTTCAGGCTGTCGGAGGACTGGGCCGACAGCGTCACCTCGGTCTCGTGCTCCTCGTCGTCGCGGACGTAGCCGATCGTGATCGTGTCGCCGGGCTGGTGGGCGCGGATCGCGGCGATGAGCGCGTTGGGGTCGTCGACCTTCTCGCCGTCGACGTGGGTGACCCGGTCCCCGCGCTCCAGTCCGGCCTGATCGGCGGCACCGCCGTCGCTGGTGTCGACGATCCTGGACCCCGCGCCGTTGCCCTGGGTGATGGTGGCCTCGACGGCGGCGTAGTCGGCCGAACCGTCCTCGATGAGCTGCTGGGCGATGGGCTTGGCCTGGTTGATCGGGATGGAGAACCCGAGCCCGATCGAGCCCGCCTGGCCCATGGAGCTCGTCGAGGCGATCGCGGTGTTGATGCCGATGACCTCACCGTTCATGTTCATCAGCGGTCCGCCCGAGTTGCCCGGGTTGATGGGCGCGTCGGTCTGGATGGCGTTGATGACCGTGGAGGTCTGCAGCTGCTCCTGGTCCTGTTCCTGCTGCTCTTCCTGCTCGGGGTCTTCGGGGAGCCCGAAGGGGTTCTCCGGTTCCTGCTGCTGCCCGCTCGTCCCGGTGTTGACGGGGCGGTTCATGGCGCTGACCACCCCGTTGGTGACGGTGCCCTGCAGCCCCAGCGGGGAGCCGATCGCGACGACGTCGGCGCCGACCTCGACCTTGTCGGAGTCGCCGAGCTCGGCGGTGGTGAGCCCGCTCTTGTTCTGGGCTTCGATGACCGCGAGGTCGGAGACCGGGTCGGAGCCGAGGATCTGCGCCGGGGCCTCGCTGCCGTCGTTGAAGGCGACGTCGACCGTGTCGCCTTCGGCGGCGGTAACCACATGGGAGTTGGTGAGGATCCGGCCGTCGGAGCTGATGATGACACCGCTGCCGGCGCCCTGGCCGGCCCCGATCGAGACCACGCTGGGCAGCGCCTGGTCGGCCACTGCGCTGACGTCACCGCTGGAGACCGATCCCCCGGAGTCGCCGTCCAGCGCCGAAGTGCCTCCGCCGCCGAAGAGCCAGGCGGTCAGCGCGGCCGCGGCCGGACCCACGACCAGGCTGGTGATCAGCGCCGTCGCCGCGGCGACCAGCACTACCGTGTTGCGGCGGAAGAACGACGGCGTGCGCTGCTCGTCGCCGTGCGGGCCGCCGGGGTGGCCTTCGCCGTAGGGCGGCGGCGGGTAGCCGCCTCCCGGTCCGCCCGGTCCGGCCGGGCCTCCCGGATGCCCGGGGTGGCCGGGATAGCCCGGGCCGCCGGGGTGCGCCCCCGGGGCGGGCCAGCCGCCGGAGTAGGGGGCTCCCGGATCCGTCCCCGGTCCGTACGGGCCGCCTCCGGGGTGGCCCGGGGCGCCTGCACCGGCGCCGGACCAGGACGCGGATTCGGTGCCGCCGGGATGCGCGGGCGGCGGCGCGTAGGGGCCCGGTGCGGGACCGGCGGGCCCCGCCGAGGCCCCTGCCTCGGACGGTCCGGCGGACGGGGCGGCCGGCGGGTGCTGGGCATGCGGGGTCGTCTGGCTCGCGTCCTGGGGATAGGCCCACTGCGGCTGCTCCTCCGGGGCAGCAGCGGACGGATCCCGGTACGGCTGGGGCTGCGGCGGTTCCGGCCGCCGGCCGGCCTGATCGTCGGCTGCGGACGGCTCCTCCCGGGCGGCTTCCGCACCGGCGGAGGCCGCACCGGCGGGGGCCGCACCGTCCGGACCCTCGCCGGCCTCGTCCGGCACGCCGGCGCGCGGCGGGCGGTTGGCTACAGCGGAGCGCCACGGTCCGGTGGTCTCCGATCCGCGGCCTTCCGGTTCGCCGCCGGAAGCGGCGCCGGACGGTCCGGTTCCCGGCTCCGGATCGGCTCCGCTTCCGGCTGCGGCCTCGGGCTGCTGCGCGCTGTCGGCAGGCTCGGCCGAGGACGCGGGGCCGGCGCCGGACCCGACCGGGTCCGCGGACGTGTCGGCCGGCTCCGCCGGACGGCCGACGCCGTCCTCGCCCCCGGCGGGAAAGCCCTGGTTGGGGTCGCTGGCACTCATTCGCTCCTCCGGATACTCGACCTGTTACCGACAACGATCGGAGGCTGAGGTTAGAAGGCGGTGAGACGGCGCCTAGCCCGCGTTTCGAGTTCCGGTTCACCTCTCCGCCGGGGCCCGCAGCGGCGTCCGCGTTCCTACGGTGCCCCTACCCGTTCGCCGAAGTGAGGCGACATCGGCGCGTCGCCTCCTGCATAGGCGGAAATATGCCCCATGGTGAAGGGCGGCAGTGCCCTCACCGGAATCGCCGTCTCCGGCCCCTTCCACTGTGCCTCTGGTCAACCGCGTGGCCGCCCACTGACCCTGGGTCCATCGGCCACGCGGTGTTCACGCGGCCCCGCCGCCCTCCCCCGTTTCCACCGGCAGCCCGCTGTCGGCCCCCCATGCGCTCCACGAGCCGGGGTAGAGGCGGGCACCGGTGTATCCGGCGTGTTCGAGGGCGAGCAGATCATGGCAGGCGGTGACGCCCGAACCACAGTAAGCGGTGATATTCGCGGCGGAGTCGGCGCCCAGGGCGCGGAAGCGTTCCCGCAGCCGCTCGGGGGCGGCCATGCGCCCGTCGGCGGCGAGGTTCCCGGCCCACGCGGCGCTGCGGGCACCGGGGATGTGCCCCGGTCGCCCGTCCACCGGGGCGGGCCGGTCCCCGGTGTAGCGCTCGCGGGAACGGGCGTCGATCAGCAGCCGGCGCGGGTCGGCGGTGTCCGCGCGCACGCCGGCGGTGTCGGCGACGCGGTCGGCGGGCCAGGCGGCGGGTGTGCGCTCGCTGCGGACCGGGTCGGCGCCGCCGGTATCGAGCGGACCGGGCCAGGCACCGATCCCGCCGTCGAGCAGCGCGGCGGGCGAGCCCAGGATCCGCAGCATCCACACGAGCCGCGCCGCGGTGGAACCGCCGCTGTCGTCGTAGGCGACCACGGGCGTGCCGTCGCCGATGCCCAGGGCGGCCATGGACGCGGCGAAGTCCTCCGGTGCGGGCAGCGGGTGCCGGCCGCCGGCCTCGGTCGCGGGGCCCGCCAGATCGGTGTCGACGTCGACGAAGACCGCACCGGGCAGGTGCCCGTTCAGGTAGGCGTCGCGGCCGGACCGGCCGTCGAGATACCAGCGGACGTCGGCGAGCAGCACCTCGTTCCGGTGCGCCGCCGCCCAGCGCGGTGAAACGACGACGGGCAGCGCGGGCGTGTTCGCTTCTGATGGCATGGTTGCAAGCTACCCGGGCGCCGCGGGGATCAGACGGGGCCGTCGGCGGCGCGGGAGCGGCCGACGCGGCGCACCCACCACAGCCCCAGCACCGGTAGCACCAGCGGGATGAACAGGTAGCCGCTGCCGAAGCGCGACCACACCGTGTCGTCGGGGAACGCCGCCGGGTCCAGCAGGCTGAACGCGCCCACCGCCAGCACGCCGACCAGCTCGACCGTGCACGACACCGCGGCCACGCGCATCTGGGTGCGGCCGCCGCCGATCAGGCCGATCATCGCGACGACGTAGACCGCCGCGGCGAGCGCCGAGAGCGTGTAGGCCAGCGGAGCCTCGCCGAAGCGGGTGAGGATCTGCACGGCGGCGCGCGAGGCCGCGGCGACGGCGAAGACCGCGTAGACGGCCACCAGGACGCGGCCGGGGCCGCTGCGGCCTGCGGAGTCAGACACCGGCGGGGTTCCAGATCTGTTCGAGGCGGACCAGCATCACGGGCAGGATGAGGCAGGCGAAGGCGATCACGGCGGGCCCCCAGCGGCTGCGCTCGACGAATCCCCACACCGCGCAGGCGGGCGGGATCAGCACGATGAAGACCAGGTAGCTGACGAACATCAGCGTCTGGGCGGGGCCCTCGCCTCCGGACATGAGCACCGCCGACACCACCGCCTGGGCGATCACCAGCAGCCAGAGCACGCCGACGGCCACCAGATGGGGGACGAGCATCGGCCGGTCACGGAACGTCGAGACCAGGCACCAGCCGGCCAGGATCAGCGAAGCGGTCTGGATGGTGGTGGTCAGCGCTTCGACCACGGTCGTCCTCCACCCGGATTGCAGCGGTGCGTCCCGGCGCCGTCCGCGCGCGGCCGGGCGCGCCGGAGCGAACCGGAACGATTTCTACGACAGACTGTAGTACCACGTGCCGCGTGCCGGTAATCGGGAGCGGCTCCGCCCCGCACTCGCCCCGCCGGCCGGCGCCTCGCCGCCCGCGGGAATGAATCGGCACCGACAGCGGCTGACGTGCCGTGGACGTGAGCACGCCCGAGAGAGAGCTCGCCATGAAGTACGGAATCCTGATGTTCCCGACGCACGACGCCGTCGATCCGGCGACCCTCGCCCGCGAGGTCGAGGACCGCGGCTTCGAGTCGCTCGTGTTCCCCGAGCACAGCCACATCCCGGTCAGCCGGACGTCCCCCTACCCGGGGGGCGGGGACCTGCCGCGGATGTACGTGCACACCTACGACCCGTTCGTGGGGCTGACCGCCGCGGCCGCGGCCACCTCGACGCTGCGGATCGGCACCGGGGTGTGCCTGGTGCCCCAGCGCGACCCGATCCACACCGCCAAGGAGGTCGCCAGCCTGGACCACCTCTCCGGCGGCCGGTTCCTGTTCGGTGTGGGCGCGGGCTGGAACCGCGAAGAGATGGCCGACCACGGGACCGACGCCCGCACCCGTATGCGGCGCATGGCCGAGAACATCACGGCCATGAAGGAGCTGTGGACCAAGGACGAAGCGGAATTCCACGGCGAGTTCGTCGACTTCGAGAAGAGCTGGGCCTGGCCCAAGCCCGCTCAGAAGCCGCACCCGCCGGTGATCGTCGGCGGCAACGGCCCCACCGTGGAGGAGCGCGTCGTCGCCTTCGGCGACGAGTGGATGCCGCAGGGCATCACGCTCGACAACGTCGGCGAGTTCGGGCAGCGGGTGACGCGCCTGCAGCAGTTGGCCGCCGACGCCGGGCGCGGCACCGTCCCGGTGTCGCTGTACTACGCCGAGCCCGACGAGAAGACCGTCGACGCCTACGCCGAGGCCGGTGTGGGCCGCGTGTTCTTCGGCGTCGACTCCGCCGGACGCGACACGGTACTGCCGCAGCTGGACCGGCTGGCCCGGCTCATCCACTGAGGCACGCGCCCTCCGGCTGCGAGAGCGGCCGGAGACCGGCGCTCCGGGAGCCCGCAGGAGGCCGCGCGCCGTCGGTGCCGCGGACCCGCCCCCGTGAGGCGGGTCCGCGCGCGGCGGCGCCGTGCACCGCCGACCGCACGGGGACGGCGCCGGGCCGGCCCCGCTCCGGAGCGCGGCGTGCACGCGCCGCCCGCTACTCCCACTCGATGGTGCCGGGCGGTTTGCTCGTGACGTCCAGGGTGACGCGGTTGATCTCGCGCACCTCGTTGGTGATCCGGTTGGAGACGGTCGCCAGCACCTCGTAGGGCAGCCGCGACCAGTCCGCCGTCATCGCGTCCTCGCTGCTGACCGGGCGCAGCACCACCGGGTTGCCGTAGCTGCGGCCGTCGCCCTGCACGCCCACGGAGCGCACGTCGGCCAGCAGCACCACCGGGCACTGCCAGATGTCGCGGTCCAACCCCGCGCGGGACAGCTCCTCGCGGGCGATCGCGTCGGCTTCGCGCAGCACCTCCAGGCGTTCGCGCGTGACGTCGCCGATGATGCGGATGGCCAGGCCGGGGCCCGGGAAGGGCTGGCGCCACACCATCTCGGAGGGCAGCCCCAGTTCCTCGCCGAGGCGGCGGACCTCGTCCTTGAACAGCTCCCGCAGCGGCTCGACCAGTGAGAACTGCAAGTCCTCGGGCAGCCCGCCGACGTTGTGGTGGGACTTGATGTTGGCGGCGCCGGTGCCGCCGCCCGACTCCACCACGTCGGGGTAGAGGGTCCCCTGGACCAGGTACTCGACGTCGTCGCCGTCCGCGCCGCCCTCGGCGACGACCTCGCGGGCGGCCCGCTCGAAGACCCGGATGAACTCCCGGCCGATGATCCTGCGCTTCTCCTCGGGGTCGCTGACGCCCGCCAGCGCGTCGAGGAACCGGTCCTGGGCGTCGACGACCTTGAGCACCGCTCCGGTGGCCGCGACGAAGTCCTTCTCGACCTGCTCGACCTCGCCCTTGCGCAGCAGCCCGTGGTCGACGAAGACACAGGTCAGCTGATCGCCGACGGCGCGCTGGACCAGGGCGCCGGCGACCGCGGAGTCCACGCCGCCGCTGAGCCCGCAGATGGCGCGCTTGCCGCCGACCCGGGCGCGGATGCGCTCGACCTGCTCGTCGACGATGTTGACCATGGTCCAGGCGGGGCGGCACCCGGCGCCGTTGTAGAGGAAGTGCCGCAGCACCGCCTGCCCGTGCTCGCTGTGCAGGACCTCGGGGTGGAACTGCACGCCGTAGAGGCCGCGGTCGGGCGCCTCCATCGCGGCGACGGGCGTGCTCTCGGTGCTGCCGACGGTGCGGAAGCCCTCGGGCGCCTCCGCCACCGAGTCGCCGTGGGACATCCACACGGTCTGCACGGTCGGCAGTCCGCCGAACAGCACGGTGTCGGTGCCGGCGGCCTCCATGCGGGTGCGGCCGAACTCGCTGCGCCCGGTCCGGGCGACGGTACCGCCCAGTGCCTGCACCATCGCCTGGTAGCCGTAGCAGATGCCCAGTGTGGGAACGCCGGTCTCGAACAGGTGCGCCGACGCCTGGGGGGCGCCGTCGGCGTAGACCGAGGAAGGGCCGCCGGAGAGGATGATGGCCTTGGGGCCCTTGGCGAGCATCTCCTCGACGGGCATGGTCGAGGGGACGATCTCGCTGTACACGTGGCATTCACGCACCCGCCGCGCGATCAGCTGGGCGTATTGCGCGCCGTAGTCGACGACGAGGACGGTGTCGAACGCGGTTTCGCCGGCGTCGGAAGGGGACACGGAAGAAGCCTTCCCGCGGGTAGGAGCGTGCAGCGCACGGGGATCGGATCGGCCCCCCAGTCTAGGTCCTCGCCGAGTACTCAGAGCCCGGCCACGAGGACCGCCCGGTCGTCGGCGTGGTCGGTGCGTTCGGACCAGGCCATCACCCCGGCGCAGACGTCCTTGGGCGTGGGGCCGCGGAAACCGGTGAGCAGTGCTGACAGCCGGTTCAGCCCGGTGTCGAGCGACTCGCGCCGCTGCTCGACCACGCCGTCGGTGTAGCAGACCAGCATGTCGCCGGGGTGCACCGCGACGCGCGCCGTGCGGTGCACCCCGCCCATGGAGCAGCCCAGCGGCGGGTCGACGACCGCTTCCAACCGCTCGCAGGTGCCGTCTCCGCGCAGCAGCATCGGTGGGACATGGCCGGCGTTGGCGTAGGCGAGCTCTTCGGTTCCGGGGTCGTAGACGGCGTAGCACATGGTGGCCATGCTCTCCGGCAGGTACGTGTCGACGTAGGCGTCCAAGCGGGCGGCGACGCGGTCAGGGCGGGCGCCCTCCTCCAGCGCGGCGGCGCGCAGCACGCTGCGCAGCTGCGACATGACGGTGGCCTCGGGGAGCCCGTGCCCGGCGACGTCGCCGATCACCAGGCCGACGCGGTCGGTGCCGGCGACGGGGAAGACGTCGTACCAGTCGCCGCCGACCTCGGCGCCGAAGGCGGTGGGCACGTACTCGGCGGCCACCTCCAGCGGCGCGTCGTCGACACCGCAGGGCAGCAGGCTGCGCTGCAGCCCCAGGGCGATCTCGTGCTCGCGCTCCAGCCGGGCACGCAGGCGGCGCTCACGCTCCTCGGCCGCGGCTTCGGCGGAGCCGTCGCCGCGGTCCAAGGCCGGCACCAGGCGGATCTGCACGGCCGGCTCACCGGTGTCGGCCCACGCGGCACGGTTGCCGAGACCGGGGCAGCGGCGCGGCCGCCCTTCGGGGTCGACCAGGGCGAGCACGCCGGCGCGCGGCTCGCCCGCGCGGGCCCACCGCCGCAGCGTGTCGCCGACCAGCTCGGGGCTGTCGGAGCTGATCCCGTAGAGGTTGGCTCCGGTATCGGCGCCCGGGCACAGGCGGCGCATGGCGGCGTTGCGGCCGAGGATCTCGCCGGAGAGCGCGACCAGCAGCATCGGCTCGTTCACCGTGCACGTGATCGAGCCGAACACCTCACCGGCTAGCACGGCCGGCCGCGGACCGCGCCGCCCGTCCGCGGGCCCCGGCCCGCGCTGCGGGTCGGGCGGGCCGCCGGATCGGTGGCGGGGCGGCCGGTGTCGACGCCGCTGCCGCCCCGGATAGTGGCGTCCGCTGTTGGCATGGTCCCTCCGTTGGCTGCGTAGTCGCCGCCGTCGCCGGTTCGAGGGCAGGGGGAGGCGGACGGCGGCCACGTGAAGCGCAGGTTACGCCCAGGAGGCGTGCGGCGCAGGAATTTCCCGCCTTTTGCGCGAGAGGGACGGAGTGTGGAATTTCACTGGCCGCCCGCTGCGGGCGCGCGGCGCCACCGGACCTTGGTTCGCGCAGGTCACAGCGGCGAACCGGGGTCCGGGTGCCGCGCGGCACTCCTCCCGCCGGGCGAGCGGTTCAGCGGATGCGGAAGCGCTTCATCAGCCGCGCGCTGGTCGTCATCACCGACGACAGGGTCTGGGCGTTCATACCCGGGGTTCCGCCCAGTCCGACGAAGTGCTGGCTGGCCACGGTCTGGGACTCGGTGAAGCGCAGCAGTCCTTCGGCTCCGTGCCGGCGGCCCACGCCCGAGCGCTTCATCCCGCCCATGGGTGCGCCGTAACTGGCCCATGCGGCGCCGTAGCCCTCGTTGACGTTGACGGTTCCGGCCTCGATGCGCTCGGCGAGGCGGCGGCCGCGCGCGGTGTCGCGGGTCCACACGCTGGCGTTGAGACCGTAGTCGGTGGCGTTGGCGGCCGCGACGGCCTCGTCCTCGTCGGAGAAGCGGTAGAGGGACACGACGGGGCCGAAGGTCTCGGAGGAGCAGGCGTCCATGGTGGGGGCGACGCCGGACATGACCGTGGGCTCGTAGAACATCGGCCCGATGTCGTCGCGGACGCGCCCGCCGGCGAGGATCTCGGCGCCCTTGCCGCGGGCGTCGTCGACGTGGGCGGCGACCCGGTCGAGCTGCTTGCGGTAGGTGAGCGAGCCCATGTCGGCGGTGTAGTCGAAGTCGGCGTTGAGTTCCATGCCGCGCACCGCGTCGGCGAAGCGCTCGGCGAACCGGTCGTAGACCGCGTCGTGGACGTAGAGGCGCTCCATCGCGATGCAGAGCTGGCCGGCGTTGCTGAAGCTCGCCCGCTGGACGCCCTCCACGGTCCAGTCGATGTCGGCGTCGGAGCAGACGATGGCCGGGTTCTTGCCGCCGAGCTCGGCGGAGAATCCGATGAGGCGGCCCGCGGCGCGCTGGGCGATCTCGGCGCCCACCTGCGAAGACCCGGTGAAGGAGACGTAGTCGGCGTTGTCGACGAGGGGATCGCCGATCTCCTCGGGCCTGCCGGCGACGGGGATCCACAGGTCCTCGGGCAGACCGGCCTCGACGGCGAGGTCGATGGCCCACAAGGCGGTCAGCGCCGTCTGGGTGTCGGGTTTGGCGACCACGGCGTTTCCGGCCAGCAGCGCGGGGACGGCGTCGGCGACCGGGAGTGCGATGGGGTAGTTCCACGGGGTGATGACACTGACGGTGCCCGTGGGCGCGCGGCGGTGGTACGTGCGTGTGGCACCGGGCACGGCGCCGGGGGCGCGCTGCGGCCGCAGGAGGCGGGGCGCCTGCCGGGCGTAGTGCAGTGAGCCGGCGGCGGCGTCGTAGACCTCTTCGAAGGCGTGCCGACGGGCCTTGCCGGTCTCCCACTGGATGATGTCGAGGATCTCGCGCTGGCGGTCGAGGACCAGGTCGTGGAAGCGCACGAACGGTTCGGCGCGCTCACGGGGGGACAGGGCCGCCCAGGACCGCTGCGCAGCGCGGGCGCGCTCGAAAGCCGCGGCGACGTCGGCGGCCGAGGACTCCGGGATCTCGGCCAGAGGCGCTCCGGTGAAGGGCGCTGCGGTGGTCGTGGTGGTGCCCGACGCGGCGGCCACGCGGCGGGTGAGGCGGGGGGCGGTCTCCTGTAGCCCCGCCGGCGACGCGGAGCTATGGGAGGCACTCGTAGCGGTGTCCATGACCGGGATCGTAATCCACGTCACATGATATTACTACCCACCGGTAACTACGGCTCCGGCGGTCGCGTATCCCGCTCCGGGAACGGCCCTCGCCGGCGGCCGCCGGGCCCTGCGGGCGCGGCGCCGGACGGTGGCGGCGGACGCACACGGGCGGCAGCGGACCACGGCACTGCCGGAGCCGGCCGGGGTCCACGACCGGGGCCCGATGTTGACATCCCTCTACCCGCCGGTAAACGATGGCCGCCGTACGCGCCCGCGAGTGCGGCTTCCGTGGAGAAGGGGACCCACCATGGCGACGGCCACACGCCCGACGGCCTTCGGCGACCGAATCCGCACCGTATGAGCCCCGATCCGAATCGCGCGGTCCTGGTCACCGGGGCCTCGGGCGGCATCGGCCGGGCGATCGCCCGGCGCTTCGCGGCGGCCGGCGACCGGGTCGCGGTGCACTACGCGTCGCGCAAGACCGACGCCGAGGCCACCCTGGCCGCCCTTGAAGGCAGCGGGCACGTGCTCGTCCAGGGCGACATCGCCGACCCCGCGACGGCCGAGTCCGTCGTCGCTCAGGCCGTGACGGGACTCGGCGCGCTCGACGTGCTCGTGAACAACTCCGCCGCGATCACCCCGCACCCGCTGCCGGAGACCTCCTATGCCGACTGGCAGGCGGCCTGGCAGCGCATCATCGGCGTGAACGTGATCGGCGCCGCCAACCTGAGCCACTGCGCGGCTCGGCACATGATCGAACGCGGCGCGGCCGGGCGGATCGTCAACATCGGTTCGCGCGGGGCCTACCGCGGCGAACCCGACATGCCGGCCTACGGCGCGAGCAAGGCGGCCCTGCACTCGCTGGGCCAGTCGCTGGCGGTGTCGCTGGCCCCCTACGGCATCGGCGTCGCCTCGGTCGCACCCGGATTCACCGCGACCCCGCGGGTCGAGGCGCGCTTGGCGACCGACGAAGGCGACACGCTCCGCGGCCAGAGCCCGTTCGGCCGGGTCGGCACGGCCGACGAGATCGCCTCGGCCGTCGCCTACCTGGCATCGCCGGAGGCGGTATGGGCCTCGGGCGCGGTCCTGGACGTCAACGGCGCCTCCCACCTGCGGTAGGGCGGCGCGACGCCGGCGGAAACGGTCACCGGACGCGAAGGGAGGGCCGACACCATGGCGGATCCCGTCCGCAGCGGCCGGCAGCGGTGCCCCGGGCGCCTCCCGGAGAGATTCCGGCCGCCCACCGTCCTGCTTTCTCCTGCGCATCCGCTCTCTCCGAGGCGCACGGGCCGCGGAAGAACCGCGGACGTCTGCTATATCGGCGCGTATCCGGGTAGTCCTCCCCCAGGACCGAAACACCCCGCCCCGAACCGGAGGGCCCGCGGTACACCGGCCCGCCCGGCACCGGGTCGGCGCCGCGCCCCGCACCATCCCCGAACGCGCCGGGGACCGGCCTCGTCCCGTCCGCGAGACCGTTCCCCGGCGCCCCTTTCCGGCGGGTCCGCACCGAGCGGCCGGGTCGCGGCCCTCCCTGATCAGGCGTTCGGCCCGGCAGGGACGGTGCGGGCCGGAACAGCCCCGCTCGGCTCCCCAGCGAGGGCGGCCGCGGAGCGCCGGAACGCGGTCGGATTGGCGCCCCGGACCCGTTTGAAGGCAGCACTGAACCCGAACGGGTCGGAGTAGCCGACCGTGCGGGCGATGTCAGCGATGGTCGCGGACTCCCGCTCGACCAGCAGGTCTGCCGCGAGCGTCATGCGCCAGCGGGTGAGGTAGGTCAGCGGCGGTTCGCCGACCAGGTCCGTGAACCGCTTGGCCAGTGTCGAACGCGAAACCCCGGTGCGCTCGGCCAGCGCTCTGACCGTCCACGGTGCCGCCGGTTCGGCGTGCAGCAGGCGCAGTGCGCCGCCGACCACCGGGTCCCGCTGGGCGGACCACCAGGCCGGGGGCTCGCCGCCCGGCCGGTCGAACCATTCGCGCAGCGTACAGACCAGCATCCAATCCAGCAGGCGGTCGAGCACCACCTGCTGGCCCGGCGTATCGACGGCGACCTCGGACGCGAGGTGGTCCAGCACGGCGTCGGCCGTGCCCCCGCCGTTCGCGCGCAGCACGACGGGCAGCGCGTCCAGCAGTCGGCGGCTGATCTCACCGCGAACGGGATAGGCGCCGACGATCAGAGTCGTCGCGCCGTGTCCGCCGCCGTGGCGGTCGTTCCAGCCGCGCCGGTGCCGGGTCCCGCCCTGCTCGGGCGCCGCGCAGTGCTCGCCGCAGGCGACCGGTTCCGCCCGGGTGCCGACCTCGTCGACGAAGGTGAACGTCGCGGGTCCGCGCACGACGACCGTCTCGCGGGCGCGAAGCGGCTCGGGCGGGCGGTGCTCCGGCACGATCCAGCCCGACCCGGTGAGGACGGTGCTCAGCGTCAGCGGCGCGCCGTCCACGAAGTGCAGGGCCCAGGGCGCGGACAGGGTCGAACTGGCGAACAACGAGCCGTTGGCCCGGACCCCGCGGATCAGGTCGCTGAATACGTCCACCCGGCAAGGGTAGACGACCGGGACGAACACGCAGGCGATCCGGTTTCTCACCTATGGGCGTATCCGGCCCCGGACGTGTTGAATCGTCGGACATGATCGGCGGTACCGCCGCCGGTCCCGGCGCGACGACCGCTGAAGCGCTGCCGCCCCGCCTGTCGAAAGGACTGTGATGAGCACCGACACCGAATCGCTGACCGACCGGGACATCGACTTCCTCCGGCGCCCTCTGCACGGGTTCCTGTCCGTGGCCGGCGGGCCGCTCCCGCCGCAGCCCCGGCCGGTGTGGTTCGAGGCGGCCGACGCGGGCACGATCCAGCTGTTCACGGAGTCGGAGTCGCCCAAGGTGCGGCGCCTGCACCGCGACCCGCGCGCCTCGCTCATCGTCGCCGCCCCGGTGGGGGAACGCGAGCGCTGGGTGTCGGTCGCCGGACGCGTCACGATGGAAACCGACGGGGCACAGGATCTGTGCGCCCGCCTGGCCCCGCACTACTGGGACCTGCAGGACCCGGACCGCGCCGACGACCTCGCCGGGGTGCTGGCCACAGACCTGGTCCGATTCGTCATCCACCCGCAGACCGTGCGCCGCTACACGATGTGACGCCGACGGCGAGCCGTCCGCGCGGGCTGCCGCAGCGGCGCCGCGCGGACGGGCTCCTACAGCCGCGGATCCACCGACTCGGACTCCAGGGCCAGGACGCCGAAGACCGGCTGGTGGACGCGCCACAGCGGCTCTGCGGCGGCGTGGCGGGACAGGGCCTCCAGGCCGAGCTTGTGCTCCTTGAGCGCCATGCGGGCCTTGCGGCGCACGCTGCGGTCGCGCAGAGTCGCCAGGCGCTCGGGGATCAGGTAGTCCGGCCCGTAGACGATCCGCAGGTATTCCGGACCGCGCACCTTGAGGCCGGGCTGGACCGGACCGCGCGTACCGGCGGCCCGCGGGCCCTGGGCCGGCTTGACGACCATGCCCTCACCGCCGGCCGACACCAGCTCGTGCCACCAGGCCGAGGCCGCGGATACGGCGTCGGGATCGGCGGTGTCGAGGGTGCGGTAGCGCGTAGCCGCCACCATCGGGCAGTGCTCGGCCAGGGTCCGGGCGACGTCCATGTGCCAGGAGTGGTCCTCGCCGGAGAACTCCCGGCCCTCCGCCGCCAGCACCGCGAAGGCGGCGTAGTGCAGCCCGGCCGCGCCCTCGGTGGGAGCCACATGGTTGCGGTAGACCGCGCTGAACGCCTCGATGTCGCGGCCCCGCCGCCCGGTGCGATCGGCGAGGCCGCCCACGTCCAACCCGCGTTCGGCCGCCGCTGCCAACGCCCGCTGCGCCTCCGGAAGCGCGGCCCGAGCCGCCGCGCCCACCGACGCGTACTCCTCGCGGATGAGGCCCGCGGCCTTGGCCGACCAGGGCAGCATCTCGCCGTCGAGGGCGATCCAGTCGCTCCCGAAGCGCTCCCACAGACCGGCCGCGGTGATCCCCGCCCGCAGCTGAGCCAGCACCTCGGCCTCCACCCGGGCGTCGGGGAAGAACGCACGCCCGGTGCGGGTGAACACGGCGCCTTCGCCGCCCGGAACGAAGCGCCGGTCGGCCGCGGCGGAGTCGCGGCACACCACCGCGATCGCACGCGATCCCATGTGCTTCTCCTGGCAGACGACGCGGCCCACGCCCTGGTCCAGGTAGAAGGAGAACGCCTCGTCGGGGCGCTCCAGCACGGCCGGATCCGCGGAGGTCGGGGCGGGCGCCATGGTCGGCGGCAGGTACAGCAGCCACCGCGGATCCACGGCGAACCGGCTCATGGCTTCCAGCGCGGACAGCGCGTTGTCACGGGGCACGGTCACCCGCCCGGAGCCGGTATCGACGTGGCCGACGGTGCCGTCGGGCAGCACGTCGCCGACACCGACCAGGGCGGCGCCGCCGTCGGTCGGCGCGCCGGCCCCGTGCGCCGCCGCCGGGAACGGCCGCTCGGGCTCGTAATGGGTGCGCTGCGCCGGGACCGCGGTCAGCTCGCGCTCGGGGTAGCGCAGCGCCGTGAGCCTCCCGCCGAACACGCAGCCGGTGTCCAGGCAGATCGTGTTGTTGATCCACTCCGGCTCGGGCGTGGGCACGTGCCCGTAGACCACCGCCGCCGAGCCCCGGTACTCGCGGGCCCACGGGTAGCGGACCGGCAGCCCGAACTCGTCGGTCTCGCCGGTCGTCTCGCCGTAGAGCGCGAAGGACCGCACCCGGCCCGACGCCCGCCCGTGGTACTCCTCCTTCAGCCCGGCGTGGGCGACGACGAGCCGGCCCTCGTCCAGCATGTAGTGGCTGAGCAGGCTGTCGCAGAAGGCCCGGGCGCCGCTGCGGAAGCCCTCCGGCTCCGCGTCGAGCTGCTCCAGGGTCTCGGCCAGGCCGTGGCGCGCCTGGACCTTGCGGCCCTTGAGCGCGCGCACCAGCTTGTCCTCGTGGTTGCCGGAAACGCACAGCGCGTCGCCGGTCTCGGCCATGCCCATCACCAGGTGCAGCACGCCGGGGCTGTCCGGCCCCGGTCGACGAGGTCGCCGACGAACACGGCGGTGCGGCCGCCGGGGTGGTGCGCGCCCACGGCGCGGCCCGACTCGTCGCGCGCGAGGACGTAGCCCAGCTGCGACAGCAGCTCCTCCAGTTCGGCACGGCATCCGTGCACGTCGCCGATGATGTCGAAGGGGCCGGTGAGGTCCCGCTTGTCGCTCCAGCCGCGCTCCATCTCGACCCTCGCCGCCTCCGCATCGGCCGGGCCGTCGAGCGCGTACACCCGGCGGAAGCCCTCCTTGCCCAGCTTGTTGAGGCCGCGCTTCAGCTCGCGGCGCTGCCGGTGCAGCACGTGCGAACCGAAGTCGCGGTCGGTGCGCGCGGCGTTGCGTTCGCGGGCGAGGGCCTCGGGCACGTCGAGCACGATCGCGGTGGCCAGCACGTCGTGCTTCTTGGCGATGCGCACCAGCTCCGCCCGGGCGCGCTGCTGCACGTTGGTGGCGTCGACGACGGTGAGCAGGCCGCGGCGAAGCCGGGTGGCGACGATGTGGTGCAGCAGCTCGAACGCGTCCGCGGTGGCGCTCTGGTCGTTCTCGTCGTCGCTGACCAGCCCGCGGCAGACGTCGGAGGAGACCACCTGGGTGGGGAGGAAGTTCCGGCGGGCGAAGGTGGACTTGCCCGAACCGGAGATGCCGACGAGCACGACCAGGCCCATGTCGGGGACGGGCAGCACGCGGTCGTCGGAGCGGATGCCGGAGCCCGGGTCGGCGCCGGTGTCGGCGGATCCGGGGGTGTCGGCGGGGTCGAAGGCGCTCACTTCGCGAACACTCCCATCTGGGTCGACGCCCCGCAGTCGGGCGTCTCGGGGCCGACGGGCAGGTGGCGCACCCGGTAGCCGTAGGTGTCGGCGACACCGTCGGCCCAGGCGCGGAACTCGGCGCGGGTCCACTCGAAGCGGTGGTCGGTGTGGCGGAACGCGCCCTCGGGCAGCGACGCGTAGCGGGCGTTGTACTCGGCGTTGGGGGTGGTGACCACGACGGTGCCCGGCGCTGCGCGGCCGAACACGGCCTCGGCGGCGGCGGGAAGCCGGCCCGGGTCGATGTGCTCGACGACCTCCATCAGCACCGCGGCGTCGTAGCCGCGGAACCGCGGGTCGCCGTAGACGACCGAGGCCGCGAACAGCGTCAGCCGCCGCTGCTCGTGCTCGGGCACGCGGTCCAGGCCCAGCCGCCGGCCGGCGTGCTGGAGGGTGGCGGCGGAGACGTCGGCACCGGCGAGGACGGTGAATCCGGGGTCCTCCAGCAGCCGCGACAGCAGCTTTCCGGCCCCGCAGCCGAGGTCGAGCACCGAGCGGACGCCCTCGGCCCGCAGGACCGAGTGCACCGCCTCGGCCCGCAGGACCGAGTGCACCGCCTCGGCCCGCTGCACGGCCAGGGACGGCGCCTGCTCGCGCGGCTGCGCGGCGGCGGCACCGGCGTCCGTGCCGTCGGCGTCGGCGGCACCGGTGGCGGCGGTGACGCCGGTGACGCCGATCGCGGCCGGCTCCGCGGAGGCGGCCGGAGCCGGTTCGGCCCGCGGCGGGTCGAGCTGCGGCGGCTCCTCCTCGTCGGGTTCGGTCGCCACGGCCGCCGCCTCCGCGGGGCCGGCGGAGTCCGCGGGATCGGCGGCCGCGAGGTCGTCCAGCTCGCCCAGGCGCGTGATCGCGGTGCGCACCAGCCGGTCGCTCCGCGCGAGGTAGCGCCGGGTGATCCAGGCGCGCTCGGGGTGGCCGGGCAGCCACCCTTCGGCCGTGCGCAGCAGCTTGTCGATCTCGTCCCGGCCGACCCAGTAGTGCTTGGTCCCGTCCAGCACCGGCAGCAGCACATACAGGTGGCTCAGCGCGTCACACAGCCGGAGCCGACCGGTGAGGGTGAGCCCGATGTAGCGGGAGTCGCCCCAGTCGGGCAGGGCCGGATCGAGCGGGACGGGCCGGGCGTCGACCTCCCAGCCCAGCGGCTCGAACAGGCGGCGCGCTCGGTCCTGCCCGCCGCGGCACGGCACGGCGGGCAGGTGCAGGGTCAGCGGCAGCGGCTCGGCGGCGAGTTCGGGGCGCGCCTTGCACGTTCCCCGCAGCGCGGTGCGGAAGACGTCGCCCAGCGCGACCGCGAACAGCGACGAGGCCGCGTAGGGCCGGTCGTTGACGTACTGCGCCAGCGAGAAGCCCGCGGACCCCGACCCGGGTCCGCGGGTGCGCAGCAGCGCCTGCGGGTCCACCTCCAGCAGCAGCGCTGCGGTGCAGCGCTCGGCGGCGGACTCGGGGTAGAAGACGTGGGCCGTGCCGTAGGACTGGGTGAACCCTTGGACCCGGTCAGGATGCTTGTGCAGCAGGAAACCGAGGTCGGTCGCGGGCTCGCGGGTGGTGGTGATCGTCAGCAGCACGGGACCAAGTGTGGGCCACGCCGGGGTCGGGATTCGAGGCGGTTTCGCCTCCCTGTGGACAGCCGCGCGCCCCTACGCGTTCTCCGCCGCCGGTGGCGCCCTGGCCGCAGGGCCGAAAACGAGCGCGGGGCTTCAACCGTTTTCCAGCACTGTGCCGGTAAAAACCTCGCGCTCGGCGGGACCGGGGCTCCACCCGCCCGACCGGCGAGCGCACGGGCAGCCGCCTCCTACCCCACTCCCTCGCCGAGCGCCGCCGCGGGGACGATCTCGGGGGCGCCGTGCTGCATGGCGTCGGCCTCGACGTCGTTGTCCTGCTCCTGGGCGGCGCGCTCGGCCTCGATGCGCTTGCGGTAGTAGGCGACCTCGCGCTGGACGTGCTCCTCGCTCCAACCCAGCTGCCCGCCCATCAGCCGCGCCGCCTCCTCCGACACCGCGATGCCGCGGTCCCAGGTCTCGATGGAGATCCGGGTGCGCCGCGCCAGCACGTCGTTGAGGTGGCGGGCTCCCTCGTAGGCGGCGGCGTAGACGACCTCGGCGCGCAGGTAGTCGTCGGCGCCGGTCAGCGGTTCCTTGAGGTCGGGCCGCTCCTCCATCATCTCCAGGATCTCGTCGATCATGGTGCCGTAGCGGCGCAGCAGGTGGGTGATCCGCGAACGGTGCAGCCCCGAGTCGTTCGCCAGTTTGCGGCGCTGGTTCCACATGGCCGCATACCCCTCCGCTCCGGCGAGCGGCAGCCGGTCGGTCACCGACTCCGGAATGCGGCCGTCGAGCCCGTGGGCCACCGCGTCGACGGCGTCCTTGGCCATGACCCGGTAGGTGGTGTACTTGCCGCCGGCGATCAGCACCAGGCCCGGCACGGGGTGGGCGACCGTGTGCTCGCGGGAGAGCTTGGAGCTCTCGTCGGACTCGCCGGTCAGCAGCGGCCGCAGCCCGGCATAGACGCCCTCGACGTCGTCACGGGTCAGCGGAACCCGCAGGACCGCGTTGACGTGGTCGAGCACGTAGTCGATATCGGTCCTGCTGGCCGCCGGGTGGGCCTTGTCCAGGTCCCAGTCGGTGTCGGTGGTCCCGATGATCCAGTGCCGCCCCCACGGGATGACGAACAGCACGCTCTTCTCCGTGCGCAGGATGAGTCCAGAAGACCCCTGGATGCGGTCGCGCGGCACGACCAGGTGGATCCCCTTGGATGCGCGCACGTGGATCTGGCCGCGCCCGCCGACCATCTCCTGGATATCGTCGGTCCACACGCCCGCCGCGTTGACGACCTGCTTGGCGCGGATGTCGAACCGCTCCCCGGTCTCCAGGTCCTGGGCCTGGGCGCCGGTGACGTGCTCGCCCTCGCGCAGGAATTCCACCGCCTGGACCCGCGACGCCACGTGCGCGCCGTAGGTCGCGGCGGTGCGCAGCACCGTCAGGACATAGCGCGCATCGTCGACCTGGGCGTCCCAGTACTGGACCGCGCCGACCAGCGCGTCGCGGCGCAGCGCCGGGAACACCCGCAGCGCGCTGCCGCGCGTGAGGTGGCGGTGGTGCGGCAGGCCCCGGTCGTTGCCCATGGACAGGGCGAGGGTGTCGTACAGCGTGACGCCGGCGCCGACGTAGGGGCGCTCCCAGTGCTTGGTCAGCGGGTAGAGGAACGGCACCGGCCGCACCAGGTGCGGCGCGAGGCGGTGCAGCATCAGGCCGCGCTCGACCAGGGCCTCGCGCACCAGCTCGAAGTCCAACTGCTCCAGATACCGCAGACCGCCGTGGACGAGCTTGCTGGAGCGGCTGGATGTGCCCGACGCGTAGTCGCGGGCTTCGATCACTCCGACGGTGAGCCCGCGGGCGACGGCGTCCAGCGCGACGCCGGCGCCGACGATGCCTCCGCCGACGACCAGAACGTCCAACTCGGTCCCAGCCATGGCCGCCAATGCCTCGGTCCGCTGATCGGGCCCCATCCGCGATGCAGTCATTTCACGCCTTCCTTGCGACTGGTGCCGTGCCGGGCCGCTCTGCACGCCCCTTCAGTCAGGCTAACCCGCCAGGCCCGGACCAATCCGGTGACGCGCCTCCCACCGGGCGAGTGCGGGCGGACGGCACCGGCTGCCGGCGGCAACGGCCGCCCGGGGCGGGCGGGCGCGGTCGGCGGCGCCGGCGGGCTCAGACGGCGTCGGCGGCGGCCCCGGCGTAGCGGTCGGCGGAGTCGAGGACGTCGTCGCCGTAACTGCGCGACGCGTTATAGGAGAGAATCGCCTCCCACCAGCCGTCGTCGTCGGTGAGGTCGCGGCCGTCGGCGCACAGGTAGCGCGCCGCGGCCAGGGAAGCGTCGTCGATGTCGTGGGGGTCGGCTTCGCCGTCGGAGTCGGCGTCGACGCCCCACTCGTCCCAGGTTTCGGGGATGAACTGCATCGGCCCGACGGCGCGGTCCCACTGTCCGTCGCCGTCGAGCGTGCCGCCGTCGGTGTCGGCGATCCGGGCGGTGCCGTTCGATCCGTCGAGCGGAATGCCGACGATCTCCTCGGTGGTGCGCCCGTCGCCGCCGATCTCGCCGCCGGCGACGGTGCCGTGTCCGGATTCGATCCGCCCGATGCCCGCCAGGGTGGGCCAGGAGATCAGGCAGTCGGGCTGTTCCCGGACGAGGGCGAGCTGGGCGCGAGCGTAGCCCTCCAGCGCCCGGCGCGGCACGCCGGTGGCTTCGGAGACGGAGTCGAGCCACCGGGGGCTGGGGTCGGCGGTCCGCGCGGCGTCGGGCGAGGGACGTTCGTCGGCCGCAGTGGCCCCGTCCCGGTCCGGCGCGGAACCGGTGGAGGAGGGGACCGTTTCGATGCTGCCGGCGGCGTCGCCGGGACCGGGCGGGAGCTCGGGCACCCGGTGAGGCTGGAGCGTGCCGGCGATGCCCGCAACCGCCGCGGCCACCCCGAGTGTGGAGGCCACCGCCACTGTGGCGGTGGCGCCCCGCTTCCAGCGGGCGGAGGCACGGGGGGCGGCGGGCGAGGCGGAGGGGGCCTCGGTACCGGTGACGGGGGGACCGCTCACGGACACCTCACTCACGTTTCGGACACGATCAGCCGGCGGGAGGGTGTCCGGCTGGGCACACGCGGCGCCAACGTGATAGTTGAACCCATTCGCCGCTTCCGCGTCAACTGTCTGCGGGGCGGCATCGGCGGCACCGCGCGCTGCCCGGCGGGCAGCGCGCGGCCGGTGCGGGTACGGGGCGTCGGGAGGCGGGCGCCGTCAGTTCGGGTCGACCACGACCTCGACGCGCTGGAACTCCTTGAGGTCGCTGTAGCCGGCGGTGGCCATGGTGCGGCGCAGCGCTCCCGTGAGATTCATCGAGCCGTCGCTGGTCAGCGAAGGGCCGTGCAGGATCGACTCCAGCGAGCCGATCGTGCCGACCTGCAGCCGCTCGCCGCGCGGCAGTTCGCCGTGGTGGGCCTCGCTGCCCCAGTGGTATCCGTCGCCGGGGGCCTCGGCGGCGCGCGCCAGCGGCGAACCGATCATGACGGCGTCGGACCCGCAGGCCAGCGCCTTGGCGATGTCGCCGCTGCGGGTCATGCCGCCGTCGGCGATGACGTGCACGTAGCGGCCGCCGGACTCGTCGAGGTAGTCGCGCCGCGCCGCGGCGACGTCGCCGATCGCGCTGGCCATGGGGACCGACACGCCCAGCACGGAGCGGGTGGTGTGACCGGAACCGCCGCCGAAGCCCACCAGTACGCCCGCGGCGCCGGTGCGCATCAGGTGCAGGGCGGCGGTGTAGGTAGCGCAGCCGCCCACGACCACGGGCACGTCCAGCTCGTAGATGAACTGCTTGAGGTTGAGCGGTTCGGCCCGGCCCGACACGTGCTCGGCGGAGACCGTGGTGCCGCGGATGACGAACAGGTCGACCCCGGCGTCGATGACGGCCTTGTGGTACTGGGCGGTGTGCTGGGGCGAGAGGCGGGCGGCGGTGACGACGCCCGCCTCGCGGATCTCCTCGATGCGCCGCCCGATCAGCTCTTCCTTGACCGGTTCGGCGTAGATCTCCTGCAGCCGGCGCGTGGCCGCCTCGTCGTCGAGCTCGCGGATCTCCTCCAGCAGCGGCTCGGGGGACTCGTAGCGCGTCCACAGCCCTTCGAGGTCGAGTACGCCGACCGCGCCCTGCCGCCCCATCTCGATGACGGTGCGGGGCGAGGCGATGCTGTCCATCGGACTGCCCATCAGCGGCGTTTCGAAGCGGTAGGCGTCGATCTGCCAGGTGATCGACACTTCCCCGGGGTCACGGGTGCGCCGGGCCGGCACGATCCCGATCTCCTCGAGCTCGTAAGCGCGGCGCCCGTTCTTGCCGAGCCCGATCTCCAGCTGAGCCAACGCTTGGGTCCCCTCTCGCGTGCTTCACCGGCGTTGCCGACCGGCGGATCCTGCGGCGGCGAGTCTATCCGGCGCCGCCGCGGCGGCGCCGGAACACCCGTCGGCGCCGGTCGCAGCGCGGCGTCGACGGGCACGGCCCGCGGTGTCAGCGGCGCCCGTGGTAGTTGGGGGCCTCGACCGTCATCTGGACGTCGTGGGGATGGCTCTCCTTGAGTCCGGCCGGGGTGATCTGCATCAACTGGCCGTGCTCGTGCAGGTCGGCGATCTCGCGTGCGCCCGCGTACCACATGGACTGGCGCAACCCGCCGATGAGCTGGTCGGCGACCGTCTCCAGCGGGCCGCGGTAGGGCACCTGGCCTTCGATGCCCTCGGGGATCAGCTTGTCCTCGGTCGCGACGTCGGCCTGGGAATAGCGGTCCTTGGAGTAGGAGGTCCCGCGCATCGCGCCCAGCGAGCCCATGCCCCGGTAGGTCTTGTACTGCTTGCCGTTGATGAAGACGAGGTCGCCCGGGCTCTCCTCGACACCGGCGAGCAGGCTGCCCAGCATCACCGTGCTCGCGCCGGCGACGATCGCCTTGACGATGTCGCCGGAGAACTGGAGTCCCCCGTCGGCGATGATCGGAACCTGGGCGGGACCGGCGGCCTTGTACGCCTCCATCACCGCCGTGACCTGCGGCGCGCCGACACCGGCCACAACGCGGGTGGTGCAGATGGAGCCGGGTCCCACGCCGACCTTGATCGCGTCGGCTCCGGCGTCGATCAGCGCCTGGGCTCCGGCGCGGGTGGCGATGTTGCCGGCGACGACGTCGGCGGCGGAGTTGGCTTTGAGCTTGGCGACCATCTCGGCGACGCCCGCGGAGTGGCCGTGCGCGGTGTCGACGACGACGAAGTCGGCGCCGGCCTCGACCAGCGCGTGGGCGCGCGCTTCGGAGTCCGCGCCCACGCCCACGGCGGCGCCGACGACCAGGCGGCCGTCGGCGTCCTTGGTGGCGTCGGGGAACTGCTCGCTTTTGATGAAGTCCTTGACGGTGATCAGTCCGCGCAGCCGGCCCTGGGGGTCGGTCAGCGGGAGCTTTTCGACCTTGTTCTCGCGCAGCAGCCGGAACGCGTCGTCGCGGCTGACCCCCACCGGGGCGGTGATCAGCGGCATCGGGGTCATGACCTCGTGGACGGGGCGGCTGCGGTCCAGTTCGAAGCGCATGTCGCGGTTGGTGACCATGCCCACCAGGCGGCCGTCGGTGTCGGTGACGGGAGCGCCGGAGATGCGGTAGTGGGCGCTGAGCGCCTCGACGTCGGCCAGAGTGTCGCCGGGTTTGCAGGTGACCGGGTCGGTGACCATGCCAGCTTCGGAGCGCTTGACCAGGTCGACCTGGTCGGCCTGGGCTTCGACGGAGAGGTTGCGGTGCAGCACGCCGGCGCCGCCCTGGCGCGCCATGGCCACTGCCGTGCGGGCCTCGGTGACCGTGTCCATCGCCGCGGACAGCAGCGGGATGCGCAGTCCGATGGACCGCGAAAGCCGGCTCGCGGTGTCGGCCTCGCCGGGCTGCAGGTCCGAGTAGGACGGGACCAGCAGGACGTCGTCGTAGGTGAGCCCCGGCGGCAGCACCTTGCCGCCGTCCCCCGTGAACAGCTGCGTCATATATCTTCCCAACCACTCGCGCGTGTCGTTTCATCCTAGAACGGCGGCGGCGCGGCGCGGGGCGGTTCGCCTTCGACCGGGGCGGCGGTGGCGAGGCTCACAGCGCGCGCCGGGGCGGCCGCCGGGCCGCCGGTGCACAGGCGCAGCGCGGGCGGCGGGGGATCGCGCGCGGCGCGGCACCGGTATGCGACCGGTCGTCGGACCGCGGCGGTGCAGCGTCGGAAGGTGCGGCGCGCCGCAGGGTCAGATCAGCCGATCGGCTGCGGCGACCTTGCGCAGGCGGGCCAGGGCGCGGTGCTGGGCGACGCGGACGGCGCCGGGGGACATGCCCAGCGCATGCCCCGTCTCGTCGGCGGTGAGCCCGGCGATGACCCGCATCACCAGCAGGCGGCGCTGCTGTTCGGGCAGTTCGTCGAGCAGACCGCGCGCCCGTTCCGCCTCGGCGCTGCGCACGGCGGACTCTTCGGGGCCGGGGCCGTCGTCGGCGCACTCGGGCACGGCGTCGGTGGGGACGTCGGCGCGGGTGGAGCGGCGCAGCGCGTCGGCGACCTTGTGCGAGGCGATCTTGAACACGAAGGCGGCGAAGGGCCGCCCCTTGTCCTCGTAGCGGGGCAGCGCCGCGAGCAGGGCGATGCAGACCTCTTGCGCCACGTCGTCGGAGTAGTGGACGTATCCGGCGACGCGGGAGAGTTTGGCGCGGCAGTAGCGGACCACCATCGGGTGGACCTCGCGGATGAGTGAGTCGACCGCGCCGTCGTCGCCCTGGACGGCGAGCGAGGTCAAGTGGTTCAGTTCCGTCTCGTTCGCTCTGCGCAGGGCCTCGGCTCGGCTCGCGAGCGCGCCCCCCGCTGCGCGTGGATCCGTCACGTCTCGCATCATGCCCCGCCGCGCGGGTTTACACGTCACCAAATGCGGCTACAGAATGATCACATTCGATGAAAATGCCGCAAAACCGGCACACATCGCGTGCTGTGTCCGGTCCCTCGATGATAGTGAACGGCCCCGCGCCCGCGCGATGCGCGGACACGGGGCCGGTGCCGACCGGGGCCGCCGACGCCGGCGGCCGCCCGGTGCGACCGATGCTCCTCGGACGGGTCGGACCGTCGGGCCGACTCAGTGGCCGTGGCCGTGGCCCTGGCCCTCGTCCTCCTCTTCCTCGGGCTTCTCGACGACCAGCGCCTCGGTGGTCAGCAGCATGCCCGCGATCGAAGCGGCGTTCTGCACCGCGGAGCGGGTGACCTTGACCGGGTCGATGACGCCGGCGGCCATCAGGTCGCCGTAGGAGTCGGTGGCGGCGTTGTAGCCCTGCCCCACCGGCATCTCGCTGATGCGGTAGGTGACCACGTAGCCTTCGGCGCCGCCGTTCTCGGCGATCCAGCGGGCCGGCTCCGGCAGGGACTGGCGCAGGATCTTCACGCCCGTCGCCTCGTCGCCGGTCAGGCCCAGGTCGTCCAGCTCCGCGGCAGCGTGCACCAGCGCCGAACCGCCGCCGGCGACGATGCCCTCCTCGATCGCGGCGCGGGTGGCCGAGATCGCGTCCTCCAGGCGGTGCTTCTTCTCCTTGAGCTCCACCTCGGTGGCTGCACCGACACGCAGCACGGAGACGCCGCCGGCCAGCTTGGCCAGGCGCTCCTGCAGCTTCTCGCGGTCCCAGTCGGAGTCGCTGTTCTCGATCTCCTTGCGGATCTGGTGGACCCGCTCCTCGACCTCGCCCTGCTCGCCGTTGCCGTCGACGATGGTGGTGTCGTCCTTGGTGACGGTGATGCGGCGGGCGCTGCCCAGAACGTCCAGCTCGGCGTTCTCCAGGCTCAGGCCGACCTCTTCGGCGATGACCTGGCCGCCGGTCAGGGTGGCGATGTCCTGGAGCATGGCCTTGCGGCGCTCGCCGAAGCCGGGCGCCTTGACCGCGGCGACGTTGAGGGCGCCGCGGATCTTGTTGAGGACCATCGCGCCCAGGGCGTCGCCCTCGATGTCCTCGGCGATGATCAGCAGCGGCTTCTTGGTCTGGACGACCTTCTCCAGCAGCGGCAGGATCTCGTTGAGGCTGGAGATCTTGCCCTGGTTGATCAGGATGAGGGCGTCGTCCAGGACGACTTCCTGGCGCTCCTGGTCGGTGACGAAGTAGGGCGAGACGTAGCCCTTGTCGAACTGCATGCCCTCAGTGAAGTCGAGGTCCAGGCCCATGGTGGGGGCCTCCTCGACCGTGATGACGCCGTCCTTGCCGACCTTGTCGAACGCCTCGGCGATCATGTCGCCGATCTGGCTGTCCTGGGCGGAGTTGGTGGCGACGTAGGCGATGTCGTCGCGCTCGCCGATCTCGCGGGCCCGCTCGACGAGGACGTCGGCGACCTTCTTGGCGGCGGCGTCGATGCCCTTCTTCATGGACATCGGCGAAGCGCCCGCGGCCACGCTCCGCAGGCCCTCGCGGACCAGCGCCTGAGCGAGCACGGTGGCGGTGGTGGTGCCGTCGCCGGCCGCGTCGTTGGTCTTGGTGGCGACCTCCTTGACCAGCTGGGCACCCAGGTCCTCGTACGGGTCCTCCAGCTCGACCTCGCGAGCGACGGTCACGCCGTCGTTCGTGATGGTGGGCGCGCCGAACTTCTTGTCGATGACGACGTTGCGGCCGCGCGGGCCCAGCGTGACCTTCACGGAGTCCGCGAGGCGATCGACACCGCGTTCAAGGGAGCGCCGGGCGTCGTCCTCGAATTCCAGGATCTTGGGCATGGTGAGCTTCCTCTATCCGTACACCTACGGCGGGTAAGAAAAACCGCCCCGCCCGGCAGGGTGCCGGCCGGGGCGGGAAGGATTCGTCGAGTGACGAGGTCTTACTTCTCGACGACCGCGAGCAGGTCGCGGGCGGAGAGGACGAGGAACTCCTCGTTGTCGTACTTGACCTCGGTGCCGCCGTACTTGCTGTACAGCACGACGTCGCCGACGTTCACGTCGAGCGGGATGCGCTTGTCGCCCTCGTCGTCCCAGCGGCCGGGGCCCACAGCGAGGACCTCGCCCTCCTGGGGCTTCTCCTTGGCGGTGTCGGGGATGACCAGGCCGGAGGCCGTGGTCTGCTCGGCTTCGAGGGTCTTGACGACGACGCGGTCCTCAAGCGGCTTGAGCACAGTCTTGGTGGCGGTCGACACGGTTGTGACCTCCCCCTTCGGGTTCGATGATACGAAACGGCATGCTTGGCGAAGGGCGACCACGGCGGCCTGCCGTCGCGGGTGCCAGACCGGCCTCGTCGCAATTAGCACTCTACCTTCGGGAGTGCCAGTATGGAACATTAGCCGGGCCCATTGGGCGCGTCAAACAACTGGTCACGGGGGAACATCGTGGTGTCCAGCGGGCAAACCGCACCCGATCCGAGGTCGGCGTTCGCGGCCCTTCTCACCAGCGCCGGAAGCCGCGTACTCGCCGCAGCCGAAACCGCTCCTGCCGACCCGCTGAAGGCGGCCACGGTCCTGCGGACCGAGTCCGAGCGGGCGCTGGCCGAGTCCGCCGGCGAAGACGGAGCTCCCGGCGTCGCCCCCGCCGACCTGGCCGGCGCGGCGCTGACCCAGGCCCGGCTGCGCGCGCGGGCGCGCGTGAAATTCGGCACCCGCGCCGAGCGCATGTTCTTCACCGAGCCGGGCCTGGAGCAGGCCACACGCATGTCCGTGGCCGACTACCGCGCCCGCCGGCTGGCCGCGGCGCTGGGCGCCGGAGCCCGCGTCGCCGACCTGGGCTGCGGTGTCGGCTCCGACGCGATCGCCGCCGCCGACGCCGGCCTGGAGGTGGAGGCGGTCGACTCCGACCCGCTGACCGTCGCCGTCGCCGCGGCCAACGCCGAACGGCTCGGCCTGGACGGTCGGATGCGCGTACGCGAAGGCGACGCCGCGGAGGTCGACCCCGGCGGCTACGACGCCGTCTTCTGCGACCCCGCCCGCCGGACCGCACGCGGCAGGGTCTTCGATCCCGACGCCTACGCGCCGACCTGGGACACGGTCATGGACCTCGCCGCGCGTGCGCCGGCCTCGTGCGTCAAAGCCGCGCCGGGCATCCCGCACGAGCGCATCCCCGCGGGGGCCGCCGCCGAGTGGATCTCGGTGGACGGCGACCTCAAGGAGACCGCGCTGTGGCAGGGCCTGGGCGACGGGCCGGCGCGGCGCGCCACGCTGCTGCGCAGCGACGGGTCGCCGCCGGCGACCCTGGCCGCCGGGCCCGGCGGCGGGCCCGCACCGACGGGTCCGCCTGCGCGCTACCTCTACGAGCCCGACAACGCCGTGGTGCGGGCCCACCTGGTGGCGGAGGCCGCAGAACCGGTGGAGGGCCGCCTGCTCGATCCCGCCATCGCCTACATCACCTCCGACCGGCTCGTCGCGACGCCGTTCTGCCGCGCCTTCGAAGTCCACGAGGCCATGCCGTTCTCACTGAAGCGGCTGCGGTCGTCGTTGCGCCGCGCGGGAGCGGGAACGGTAACGATTAAGAAACGCGGCTCCGCGGTGGATGTCGACAAACTCCTCCGCGACCTCAAACCGAGCGGCCCGGAATCGGCAGTGGTCGTCCTCACGCGCGTCGGCGACCGCCCTCTGTGCCTCGTGTGCTCCGAGGTCACGGCGTCTCCGTAGACGTATCGCGCAGATGCCACAAAACGGAATCCCCGCCACACGCGTGACTACGACCACGATCAGTACTAACGTGACGCAGCAGACCGGCTATGGCGATTCACGTCCAATCCCCTCATCTTCGCCAGTCACGCGCGGCGAACAAGGCTCATGTCGTTAAACTGATCCCCGCTGAATCCCTTCTCCCCGTCCTGGATTCGACCGGCGACGCAGCACGGTTGTCGGCGGCCGTCGATCGCCTCGCTCCCACCGCGACCACGGTTGTCACCGCGCGTGCCCATCGGCCCCCCGAACGTGACAGCGCACCCGGCCCCGGCGCCGCGTCGGCCGAGCCCAGGAGCACACCGCCCATCCACGGCCGAATCGGGTGGGGGCGCCAGATCTTAAGGAGCACCTCGGTGGAACAGACCAACCACAACTTCCTCAACGGGGGAGGTCAGACCGGGATCTCCGACCGCATGCGGGACCTCCTCTCCCGGGCCGCGCAGGACCAGGTCTCCGAGCAGAAGTCCCAGGGTGCGGTCAACGAGGAGATGCGCCAGCGCCTGGAAGGCATGGAGTGGCTGCTGCGCGAGTTCCGCGAACGCGAGTTCGCCACGCTCGCGGAGTCGGTCTCCGCCGTCCAGACCCGGGTCGACGAGATCTCCGCACGCCCGCCGGAGTGGGCCGAGACCCTCGCCGAGCACATCGCCCTGGTCGGTGAGCGCGTCAAGCCGCTGGCGGAGATGTCGGCGCTGCGGTCCGACATCCGCACCATCACCGGCCACCTCGACACCACCCTGACCCGGTTGCAGGAGCTGGCCGAGTCCGGCGAGCAGGCCTCCGGCAAGATCGACGCGCTCACCGACCGCGTCGAGAAGCTCGCCTCCTCGACCGAGGCCCGGTTCGGGCGCATCGACGAGGCCGTGGAGGGCCTGACCGCCGACTCCCGGGAGCTGCGGGACTCCCTAGCGGCGCTGACCGAGCGCGTGGAGGCCCAGCACGACACCGCCATGGGCACCGCCGCCGAGAACCGCGAGGCCGTCACCACGGCCCTCACCGAAAGCCGCGAGGCGCTGTCGGCCGCTATCGAGCAGGGCCGCACCTCCGTCGAACAAACCCTGGCCGAAAGCCGCGAGGCGCTGTCCACCGCCGTCGAACAGGGCCGCACCTCCGTCGAACAAACCCTGGCCGAAAGCCGCGAGGCGCTGTCCACCGCCGTCGAACAGGGCCGCACCTCCGTCGAACAAACCGTGACCGAAAGCCGCGAGCACCTGGCGACCGCCGTCGGCGAGAGCCGCGACACCCTCGACGCCTCCCTGCGCGAGCAGCACACGCAGCTCGGGGACAAGCTCGACACGACCGCCGAGGAACTGCGCGGGGCCACCGAGCAGAGCCGCGACGCCGTCACCGGAGCGGTCTCCGAAGGCATCGAGCTTCTCGACACGCAGTCCCGCGAGCGCCACACGGCCCTCACCGAAGGCATCGAGCGGATCTCCACCACGGCCGACCAGAACCACACCGCCCTCACCGAGGGCATCGAGCGGATCTCCACGACCGCCGACGAGAACCACACCGCCCTCACCGAAGGCATCGAGCGGCTCGACGGGCGCACCGCCGAGAACCACACCGAGGTCACCGCGCAGCTCACCGAGAGCGTCGCCCGGCTGAGCAGCCAGGCCGAGGAGAACCACATCGAGGCCGCCGCCGCGGTCGCCGACGCCAACAGCGCCGTCGCCAAGCTCGCCGAATCCACCGACGAACGCCTCGGCGACCTGCGCACCCACGTCCGCGACCGGCTCGCCGAACTGCACGAGCAGCTGGAGCTGCACCGCTCCGAGCTGCGCGAGCGCGACGACCGGCAGCGCACCGAACTCGCCGGCAAGCTCGACGAGACCGCCGAGGGCCTGCGCGCCAAGACCGAGGAGGACCTGGCCGCCACCACCGCCGCGCTGGCCGAGCTGCGCAGCACGGTCGAGGAGCGCACGACCGAGCTGAGCACGTCCGTCGACGCCCGTATCGGCGAGCTGCGCGAAGCCGTCGACGAGCGCATCGAGGCGCTGCGTGTCCAGGGCGACGAGCGCCACGGCACCCTCGCCACGGCCGTGGAGGAGCAGCGCACCGCCGTCGACGCCCGCCTGGACCAGGCGCGCGAGGAGCTGACCGCCAAGGTCGACCGCCACCTTGAGGCGGTCGACAGCCGGCTGGAGAAGGGCGTGGGCCGCCTCACCGACCGCTTCGACACCTTCGAGGGGCACTTCGACGGCAGCTTCGAGGGCGTCGAAGGAAAGATCGACGGGGTCAGCGGGCGCCTCGACGGGCTCGAAGGCCGCGTCACGGGAGTCGAGGGCCAGTTCGAGGGCGTCAACGGCCACATCGGCGGAGTCGACGGCCGCCTGGAGGCCGTGGACGACCGCCTCGAAGCCCTCAACCAGCGCCTGGCCCAGCTTCCGGCCACCCTGGAGTTCAGCGAGGTGCACCGCCGCCTCACCGAACTGCTCGACCGGCCGGTCATCGACCCCACCGAGAAGCTGGACGGCCTCGACAGTCGCCTCAAGGAGGGCATCGACCCGCTGCTGCGCGAGGTCCAAGCCCGGCCGGACCGCCACGAGTTCGACGAGGCGATCACCGAGGCCGTCGAAACCTCCCACGACGACATCACCAAGCGCCTGGCCGCCCTGGAGGAGACCATGCTCGCCCTCGCCGAGGCGCTCCTGCGCCCCGGCAGCGACGGCAAGAAGAAGCGCCGCCACGAGGACGACGAAGACGACGACTAGCCGACCGCCGCAGCCGCCGGAGCGGGCACCGGTGCGGGGGTGGAAGCCGTACGGTTTTCACTCCCGCCCGGCCCCGCCCGGCCCCGCTCCACCGCGGACACCCGCCGGACCTCGACGACGCCCGCCGCTGCGGAACCGGGTACAGCTACCATGGAGTCCGACGCTGAGGAGTGCGCATGCTGATGAGGCTTCCCGGACACAGAACCCACGGCGGAGAACTGCGGCGCTATGTCGAGGAAGACCTCCGGGTGAAAGGCTTCCGTGTCGAAATCATCAAGGGCAAGATCGTGATGTCCCCTACGCCGTCGTTCAAACACGGCGGCATCGTCCGGCGTATCGAACGCCAGGTTGCGCTGCAACTCGATGACGCCCGCGTAGCCCATCAGATGTTCTCCGTCGCGGCGCTCGACGACGAGGACGACTACAGCACTCCCGATCTCGTCGTCGTGCCGAGCGCCGTCGAGGACGAACCGGGGTGGCTACTCGATCCGGACGTCGTCGAACTCGTCGTCGAGGTCGCTTCTCCCAGCAACGCCGCTATCGACTTCACCGACAAGCTGGAGTCCTACGCCCAGTGGCGCATTCCGATCTACCTGCTGATCGACCCCCGCAAGGGGGACCTTTTCGTCTACTCCGACCCCGTCGAGGACCGTTACCGCACCACACACGCCGCGCGGTTCGGCGAATCGGTGGAGCTGCCCACCCCGCTCGCGGGCGTGCGCATCGACAGCTCGGGCTTGCGCACCTATACCTGACTCGGCGTACGCCGCACCGCACGCGGCGCCGCGTGCTCGGCGCTGCCACCGACGGCCGGGAAGGTGACCATGAGCGTCGTAACCGCACTCGCCTGCTGGGAACTGGTTCTGGGCGTATGTGCGACGGGCTGGATGGTCGGGCATGCGCGCAGCGGCCGCGATCCGGCCCGGCAGCCCGGTTTCCGGCCCCTCGTGGCGGCTATCGCCGTGAGCAGCGCGGCGTTGGTCATCGCGCTCGTGAGCTGAGCGCCCGGGGCGGGGCGGTTCCGGTTCCGCCCGGCAGTCGCGCCCGCCCGGCAGTCGCGCCGGCCCGGGAGGCGGCCGGCGCCCCGCACACCGATCACTACAGGCCACCCGAACCGAACGCGAAGCGTCGGCGCGCCCCGGTTACGCCGCCAACGGGCGGTCCACCGGAAGGGACGTGTCGGTGGCCAGTTTCAGGCTCGACGGGGGCAGGTCGGCGGCGACGACCTCCGCCCCCAGAGCGGCGATCATGGCGCCGTTGTCGGTGCACAGCCGCGGCCGCGGAACGCGCAGCACGACGCCCGCCTCCGCGCAGCGCTCCTGGGCCAAGGTCCGCAGGCGCGAATTGGCGGCCACGCCCCCGCTGATCACCAGGTGCTCCACGCCGTACTCCAGGCACGCGTCGACCGCCTTGCGCGTGAGCACGTCGACCACCGCCTCCTGGAACCCGGCCGCGATGTCGGCTACCGGCAGGTCGCGCCCGTCGCGGGCGCTGTCCTCGACCCAGCGGGCGACGGCGGTCTTGAGCCCGGAGAACGAGAAGTCGTAGGTGCCGTCCCCCCATTTTCCGCGCGGGAAGCGGATGGCCCGCGGGCTGCCCTCGCGTGCGGCCGTGTCGACGGGCGGACCGCCGGGGTAAGGCAGCCCCAGCAGCCGCGCCACCTTGTCGTAGGCCTCGCCCGCAGCGTCGTCGACGGTGTCGCCGAGCTGCTGCACGCCGGTGGCCAGATCGCGCACCAGCAGCAGCGACGTGTGCCCGCCCGAGACCAGCAGGGCGATGGCGGGTTTGGGCAGCGGGCCGTGCTCCAGCTGGTCCACGGCGACGTGTCCGACCAGGTGGTTGACGCCGTAGAGCGGTTTGCCCAGCGCCATCGAGTAGGCCTTGGCCGCCGAGACGCCCACCAGGAGCGCACCGGCCAGACCCGGCCCGGCGGTGACCGCGAGCGCGTCGACGTCGGAGAGCTCGGCGCCGGCCTTGTCCAGGGCGCGGTGCAGGGTCGGGGTCATGGCTTCCAGGTGCGCCCGGCTGGCGACCTCGGGCACCACCCCGCCGAAGCGGGCGTGCTGGTCGACACTGGAGGCGACCTCGTCGCTGAGCAGTTCGCAGCCGCGCACCAGCCCGACCCCGGTCTCGTCGCACGAGGTCTCGATCCCCAGGACCAGGGGAAGATCTGCCGCACTCATCACGCGTTCTCCTCGTCATCTCCGGCCGGCTCGGCCGAATCCCCGAACTCCAGGGCCTCTCCCTGCTCGCCGCCCCGCGTTCCCGCGATCGCCGCGGCCGGCGCGGAGCAGCGCATCGCGATCGCGTCGGCGCCGTCCCGGTAGTAGCCGCGCTTGATGCCGACGTCGGCGAAACCGAATCTGCGGTAGAGCTCCCGCGCCCGGGGGTTGTCCGAGCGGACTTCCAGGTCCACCTCGTCGACGGCACGCGAGTAGGCCTCGGTGAGCATGCGGACCACCAAAGCGGACGCGACACCGCGGCCCCACCAGGCCCGGTCGACGGCGACGGTCTGCACGTTGCCGAACGGCGCGGCCGCGCGCAGGCCCCCGTAGGCCACGACCGGCCCTTCGCCCTCGCCGCCGCCGTCGCCGCCGCTGCGGACGGCCACGAAGTAGTGCCGGGTGGGCTCGCCCAGCTCGGCGGACATCATGTCCTCGCTCCAGGCGTCGTCGGGGAACATGGAGCGCTCCAGTTCCATCACGGCCGGAAGGTCGAAGTCGGTCATGGGGCGGATGCTGAAGCCGCGGTTCACGTCGCCTGCCACTGGCGCACCTTCTTCGGCGCGCTCGGCTCGGCGGCGTCCGGGCGGCGCAGGTAGAGCGGTCGGGGTTCGTCGAGCTCCGCGCCCGCCGCCAGCCGGCGCAGCGCGACCTCGCCCAGCGCCGCGGCGGTGGGGTACAGCGGGTCGGGTCTGGCGGCCTGGGGGCCGAGCACGTCGGCGTAGAGGCGGGCGCCGTGTCCGATCAGCGGCAGCCCTCCGGTGTCGGCGGCCGGCGGGCGGTCGACCGCGATCTCACCGGTGCGGGTGTGCGCGTCGGCGTAGCGCGCCCAGAAGATCTCTTTGCGGCGGGCGTCGGTGGCGGCGACGAAGGGCTCCTCGCGGCCCGACGCGGAAGCGATCGCGTCCAGCGTGGCGACACCGTGGCAGGCGATGCCCAGAGCCTCGGCCAGGGCGTGGGCGGTGGCCAGGCCCACACGCAGACCGGTGTAGGGGCCGGGACCGATCCCCACGGCGATGTGGGTGAGGTCGGCGGGTGCGGCACCGGCCCGCGCCAGGACGTCGCCGATCTGCGGGCTGAGCAGTTCGCCGTGGCGGCGGGCGTCCACGGTGGATGCGGCGGCGCGTACGCGCACACCGTCGTCGCCGGCTTCGCAGACGGCGCTGGTTACGGCCGGGGTCGCGGTGTCGAATGCCAGAAGGAGCACGGTCGTCCAGCCTATTCCGCGTCCGGGGCGAGGTGGGACCAGCGCGCGCCGTTGCCGGTCAGTGTGACGCGGCGGGTGTCGTCGGGGTGGCGGGCGATGGTGATCTCCAACCGTTCGTCGGTGAGGTGCTCGGCGATGCCTTCGCCCCATTCGACGGCGACCACCGACGCGTCCATCTCCGTGTCGAGGTCGAGGTCGTCGAGCTCCTCGACGCCGCCGAGACGGTAGGCGTCGGCGTGCACGAGCGCGGGGCCACCGGTCTCGGACGGGTGCACGCGCGCGATGACGAAGGTCGGCGACGTCACGGGGCCGCGCACGCCCATGCCTTCGCCGATGCCCTGGGTCAGGGTGGTCTTGCCGGCGCCCAGCGGCCCGCTGAGGACCAGCAGGTCGCCGGCGCGCAGCAGGGCGGCGATGCGGCGGCCGAGCGCACGCATCTGCGCGTCGGTCTCGGCGGTGACGAACACGGGGGCCGCGCGGGTGCCCGGCGCGGTGCCGGAGCCGGGTTCGGTACCGGCGGGCGGTTCGGCGGCTCGGGTCGTTTCGCTCATAGGCTCGCTCGCAGCGCTGTCTCGATCGGATGCGGCGGTGGGTCCGTCCGCACGAACCAGGGTAGACGGACCCCGCTACCGGCTCGGACGCCTGCACAGGCGACGACCGCGAGGGCCGCCCGGTGTTCAGCCGGCGCCGTCGTAGACGCGCGGGACGCGCGGCGAGATGCGGGTGACGATCTCGTAGGGGATGGTCCCCAGCGCCTCGGCCCATTCCCGGGCGGTGGGTTCGCCCGCGTCGCCGGGGCCGAACAGTACCGCCTCGGCGTCGGGGCCGAGAGTGTCGTCGCCGAGGTCGACCATGAACTGGTCCATGCACACGGTGCCGGCGATGGTGCGGCGCCGCCCGCCCACCTGGACCGGGCCGGTGTTGGTGGCGTTGCGGGGCACGCCGTCGCCGTAGCCGAGGGGGATCAGCGCGAGGCCGGTCGCGCGGTCGGTGGTGTAGCGGTGCCCGTAGGAGACCCCGCTGTCCGCCGGTACCCGCTTGACCAGAGCGACCGCGGAACGCAGCGTCATGGCCGGGCGCAGGCCGGTGTCGTCCGGCCCGGGGATGGGGTTCAGCCCGTAGCTCGCGATCCCCGGACGCACCAGGTCGAAGCGGGTCTCGGGCAGGGTGAGGGTGGCAGCGGAGTTGGCCAGATGGCGCACCTCCGGGTCCAGGCCGGCTTTGTCGGCGATCTCCAGCGCCTCGTGGAAGGCGGAGATCTGGGCGGCGATGGACGGGTGCCCGGGCTCGTCGGCGCAGGCGAAGTGCGAGAACAGCCCGGTCACGCGGATCAGACCGGCGGCTTCGGCACGCGCGGCGGCGGCGACGGTGCCGGGCCACTGATCGGGGGTCAAGCCGCCGCGGTTGAGCCCGGTGTCGGCCTTGAGGTGCACGCGCGCGCGGCGCCCGGTCTCGCGGGCCGCGCCGGCGATGTCGTCGATCAGGGCCGGTGTGCTGACGCCCAGGTCGATGTCGGCGGCCACCGCCCGGGCCAACGGCGCGTGCGGCGGCAGGATCCAGGCGACGACGGGACAGGTGACGCCGGCGCCCCGCAGCTCCAGCGCCTCTTCGATGAAGGCGGTACCCAGCCACTCGGCGCCTCCGGCCAGCAGGGCGCGGGCGGCGGGAATCATGCCGTGGCCGTAGCCGTCGGCCTTGACCACGCCCATGACCGCGGCTGGAGAGGCGCGCCGCGCGAGCGCGGCCGTGTTCTCGCTGATCGCGCCCAGGTCGACGCGGGCTTCAGCGAACGAGGAAGGCATGGCAGGCATGACATCAAGTCTGGCACGGCCGTGGAGGCGGTGCGGCGAGCATCGGTGCAGCGTGCCGCGGCGGCCCGGCCCTGCCGCCCCACGGTGCGGGGGTGCCGCGCCCCGTCCGGGCGAGCCGCCCCGGCAGGGCCGCGCCGTGCCCTCGGCGGTGCCCTGCTACGGAGTGCCCTCCTCGGCCAGCCGTTTGAGCCGGGGCAGCGTCCGTTCGATGCCGCGGGCGTTGCGAGCCGGGTAGCCGATCAGGATGTAGACCGGTGCCAGCCGCGTGTAGTCGAACGTCTCGGTGACCCGGGTGGTGCCGTCCTCCTGCGGCTCCAGCTGCCAGCGCCAGATGTGCGGGCCTATGTGGCTCCAGGCGATCAGCCGGTTCTCCTCGTACTCCACGACCCGGTTGGCGGTGCTGTAGGGCAGGCCCATGTGCATGTCCATGCCGAAGCGCGAGCCCGGGCCGAGCAGCCCGGCGCCGCCGCGGGCCTGCTGGACCGTGCCAGAGCCGTCGAACTCGTGGTGGCGGCGCGGGTCGGCGACGATGCGGAAGATCCGCTCGGCGGGGGCGTCGATCACCACACTGCGCGATACCTGATGCTTAGCCATGTCCGCATCCTTTCAGTCCTATCGGAGGCCGCCGGGCCGGGGGCCGTGGCGCTCCATCGCCGCCAGGCTCCCGTCGGAGCGGGACAGGTGCAGCACCCAGAAGGAGCCTTTCCGCAGGGAAAGCTGCTGCGGGGCGGGCGCGCCCAGCCGGTCCAGCGCCGCGCGCAGCAGCACGGAGACCAGCTCGCCGTGCGTGCACACCGCGGTGGGCACGCCGTCGTCGAGCAGCGCGGTCACGGCCGCCCGCGCCGCTTCGGCGTCGGCCGCGGCGGCCCCGTCCCCGGCGGTGCGGGCGGTGACGGCCCGGTCGGTACGGATCGGGGCGCCGATGGCCTCCGCGTAGGGGGTGACGGTCTCGACGCAGCTCACCGCCGCGGAGGCGACCACCCGGGGGGTGCCGAAGGCAGGCAGCAGGCGGGCCAGCGCGTCGGCGTCGCCGCGCCCGGCCGCGTCCAGCGGGCGCAGCAGGTCGTCGCCGTCCCGGCCGGTCTTGGACTCGGCCGGGGCGTGGCGCAGCAGGATCAGCGGGACGGTTTCGGCGGGCCCGGCGGCGAAGGCGTCCAGCACTCCCGCGTCGCTGCCGTAGGTGAGGCGGCGGCGCGCCCGGTCCACCGGCAGCCACTCCAGCTCGTCGACTTCGTCGCCGGGCTCCGATCCGGACTCGCCGCCGACGGCGGCGGCCCACCAGTCGACCCGCTTGGGCCAGCCGTCCTTCGGGTAGCGCTGCGGAGGCAGGCGGCGGCCGAGCACGGGGGCCAGGCCGGTCTCTTCGGCGGTCTCGCGCACGGCGGCGCCGATCAGGTGCTCGCTCTTCTTGACCTTGCCTTTGGGCAGGGTCCAGTCGGCGCGGGCGGGCCGGTGCACCAGCGCGACCTCCGGATCGGCGGGGGCGCCGCGCCACAGCACGGTGCCGGCGGCGCGGATGGGTTCCAGGAACCCGCCCGGCGCCGTCTCGCGCGCCCGGTCGCCGGCGGTGTCGGGGGTGCGGGGACGGTCGGTCATCGACGGCCCGCATGCGGCTGTTCGCCGCGCAATGCGCTCTGGAGCTCCACCAGCCGCCGGCCCTCGTCGCCGCGGGCCGCCCGGTGCCAGCCGCCGTCGGGACCCATCCGCCACGACGCCGTGGTGTCGGCCATGGCCAGGTCCATGAGCTCCACCAGGCGGGTGCGCTGGGCGGGGTCTTCGACCCTGACCAGCGCCTCGACCCGCCGGTCCAGGTTGCGCGGCATGAGGTCGGCGCTGCCTATCCACACCTGCGGGCTGCCTCCGTTCTCGAAGACGAAGATCCGGGAGTGCTCCAGGAACCGTCCGAGGATACTGCGGACCCGGACGGTTTCGGAGACGCCCTCCAGGCCGGGGCGCAGAACGCAGCTGCCGCGGACCCACAGGTCGACGGGGACGCCCGCGCGCGAGGCCCGGTAGAGGGCGTCGACGATCTCTTCGTCGACCAGGGAGTTGACTTTGATGCGGATGCGGGCGGGCTCGCCGCGCGCGTGGGCCGCCACCTCCCGGTCGATGCGCCGCGTCAGGCCTTCGCGGAGCCCGGAGGGCGCCACCAGCAGCCGCCGGTAGGCGGATTTCCGGGAGAAGCCGGTGAGGCGGTTGAACAGGTCGCTGAGGTCGTCGCCGACTTCGGGGGCGGCGCTGAACAGCCCGAAGTCCTCGTATACGCGGGCGGTTCCGGGGTTGTAGTTGCCCGTCCCGACGTGGCAGTAGCGGCGTAGGACGCCGTCCGCGTCGCGGCGCACGACCAGGGCGAGCTTGCAGTGGGTCTTGAGCCCGACGACGCCGTAGACGACGTGGCATCCGGCCTCTTCGAGCTTGCGGGCCCACAGGATGTTGTTGTGCTCGTCGAAGCGCGCCTTGATCTCGACCAGGACCACGACTTCTTTTCCGGCGCGGGCGGCTTCGATGAGCGACTCCACGATCGGGGAGTCGCCGCTGGTGCGGTAGAGGGTCTGTTTGATCGCGACGACGTCGGGGTCGGCGGCGGCCAGGGCGAGGAACCGTTCGGTGGTGGTGGTGAAGGACTCGTAGGGGTGGTGGACCAGCAGTTCCCCGCTGCCGACCGCGTCGAAGAAGCCGTCCTGGGCCAGGGCGTCGGGTTCTGCGGGCGCCACCGGCGAGAAGCGCAGGTCCGGGCGGGGAAGGTCGGCGATCTGGTCGAGCCCGGCGAGGCTGAGGGGACCGGGCACGCGGTAGATCTCGCGCTCTTCCGCGCCCAGTTCGCGGCGCAGGATGTCCAGGACGTCGTCGGAGACGGTCTCTTCGGCCTCCAGCCGCACGAGCGGGCCGAACCGGCGCCGCCGCAGCTCGTTCTCCAGCGACTGGACGAGGTCGTCGGTTTCGTCCTCGTCGAGTTCCAGGTCGGCGTTGCGGGTGACGCGGAAGGCGTGGTGCTCCAGCACCTGCATACCTTCGAACAGTACCGGCAGGTGCGCGGCGACGACGTCCTCGGTGGGCACGAAGCGGTCGTCGCCCAGGTCGGCGAACCGGGGCATGGCCGAGGGCATTTTGACGCGGGCGAACATGGTCCGCCCGGTCTGCGGGTCGCGGACGGTGACGGCCAGGTTGAGCGAGCGGCCGGAGATGTAGGGGAACGGGTGGGCGGGGTCGACGGCGAAGGGGGTGAGCAGGGGGTAGATCGAGCCGTGGAAGAGCGAGCGCATGCGTTCGCGCTCGTCGGCGTCGAGGTCGTCCCAGCGCACGATGCGGATTCCGGCGTCGGCGAGGGCGGGGGCGACCGATTCGTGCAGGCAGCGTGCCTGGCGCAGCATCAGTTCGCGTGCGACGTCGGAGATGCTGCGGAGCAGGTCGTCGGGGTGGTGGCGGGTGGCGGAGGTGACGGCGACGCCGGTGGCCAGCCGCCGTTTGAGTCCGGCGACGCGCACCATGAAGAACTCGTCGAGGTTGGCGGAGAAGATGGAGAGGTAGCGGACGCGTTCCAGCAGCGGTATGTCGGCGTCTTCGGCGAGCTCCAGGACCCGCTGGTTGAACCGCAGCCAGCCCGTTTCGCGGTCGAGGAAGCGATCGGCGGGGAGGTCGGCGGAAGGTTCGGCGCTTCGTCCCTTTTCAACCGGTTCAGCAGTCACCGGGGCAGACTCTCCCATCGGGCTGAACGCCGGTGGACGCCGCGGTTTCCGCGCGATGACACCGGTGAGTGCCCGCGCCGCTGCGGCATCCGCAGGCGGAGTCGCCGGAGCCGGGACCGGCCGGTCGGGACGCGGCCCGGCCGGTCCCGACCTCCGGGGAACCGGCCGCCTCAGCCGCCGCCGTCGCCCGCGCCTCCGGCGGCGACGGCAGCAGCGACCACCGCGGTCTCGATCGACTGGATCACCTCGCGCACCGCCCGCCCGATCTCGTCGCGGTCGGTGACCGCCGTGATCCGCTTGCGCCGATCGCCGCGGGGGATGTCGCCGAAGAGCTTGCCGTCCAGCTGCGCGGCTCCGACGAGCGCGAGTAGTGCCGCCGACCGCGGGTCGGGCGCGTCGTGGCCGAGCAGCACCGAGCGCAGCGCCCACACCGCCCGGTCCCGCTCCGGCTGCTGGGGCCGGTACGTGTCGGTGACGAAGATCCACAGCGCACGGCCCGGCTCGTGGTCCAACACGCCGAACGAGACAGCGCGGCCCCGGAGGCGCTCGCGCAGCTGCCGGCGGTTCAACCGCTGGACCCACCATTTGACCTTGCGGGGGCGCGGTTCGGCCGCGATCCGGTCGACCACGCCGTCGACGTCGGGGTCCCCGGTGCGGGCGGCGCCGGTCGTGCGCAGGTGCCCGCCGCCGTCGAGCGCGATCCTGCCGGCGAGGACGGCCTCGGCGATCACCGCCCCGGCCAGCCCGCACTGCAGGCGGTTGACGTCGGTGCAGGCGCGTCCGGTATCGGGCCGGTAGGCGAGCAGCAGAAGGTCGTCGGTGAGGATGCGCGGGGTCGTCGGGTCCATGCTGTCCCATCCGGTCCTACGGCACTGGTCCCGCGATTGTCCCAGCGCGCCGGCACCGGGCCCAGGGCGGTGAGCGGCCGCCCGCGGCCACGCCGGATCCGCCCGGCTAGACGAGCTGCAGTGCGGGCGCGACCCGCAGCAGAAGGACGCCGCTGCGCAGCAGGATGTTCAGCCAGATGTTGCGGTAGGCCGCCCACAGGTAGCCCTGCAGCACCCCGACTCCGGCGTAGAACACGATGGCGTGCGGGATGCCGAATTCCAGCTGCTGCGCCTGGCGCGAGAAGTCGCCGAGCTCCGACAGGTAGACGCTGGTCGCGGTGAACAGCGCCGCCCCGGCCAGTATGCCGGTCCAGCGGCCGAGGACCTGCTCCAGCCGCGTCTGCACCAGGGCGCGGAAGAAGATCTCCTCGGGCACGGCGACGGCGGCCACCACGGCCAGGACCGCGGCGAGCAGGACGACCGGGGAGGGCGCCGGAGCGGGGTTGATCGCCAGCGCCGCCAACACGAGGACCGCGGCTGCGGGGACGGCGCCCATCCAGCGCCAGCGCTCGGTCACGCTCATGGCGATCGACGGCATCACGGTGGAGTATCCCGAGATGGTGAATCCGCCGAGGTCCACGACGACCAGCGGCAGCACGAACAGCATCAGGATGCGGACGGGAGGCATCATGACCTCCCAGCTCACACCGGGAAAGAAGAGCCCCGCGAAGTAGGAGATCCCCGGTGTCGCGACGAGGAACACGACCAGGAGCGCGAGCAGCCAGACCACCTCGTTGGGCACCGAGTGCCCTTCGAGGGCGGTGCGGACCCGTTCGTCGAGCCGTTTGCGCTCGCGGTGGTCGGTCAGCACCGCGATGAGCGCCACTCCCGCCGCGGTCGGTACCAGCAGAGCCCCGTGGGCCACCGCCGCCGGCCCGGTCACGGGCATCGGCACGAGCGGGTTCAGCACGAGCGCGGTCGCCAGGGCCGCCACCGCCGCTGCGGCGCCCCATCTCCACAAGCGTCCGAATGACTTCGCCACCGGCCTCCCCCCAGTTCAGGACCTCAGTCTCTCCTGTCTGAGGGGAAAGGCGACGCAATGGAAACGGTATGTCGTTACTCTCCGCTTTTTTACTTTCCGCTGAGGAAAGCGACCTCCGCGGTGCTCCCGGCCCGCGAAGGCGCGGCGCGGACGCAGGCACCGGATCCCCGGCACCCGGCTCACCGCTCGCTCGGAGCCGGGTGCCGCTCCGGACCCGGCCTCAGCCGTTCTCGAGTACGGCCTTGAGGAACGATCTGGTCCGCTCCTCCTCCGGCGCGCCGAACATGCGCTCGGGCGGTCCCTCTTCGGCCACCTGGCCCTCGTCGAACATCAGCACGCGGTGCGAGACGTCGCGGGCGAAGCTCATCTCGTGGGTCACGCACAGCATGGTGATATCGGTGGTCTGGGCGATGTCGCGCAGCACGTCCAGCACACCGGCCACCAGCTCGGGATCCAGCGCCGAGGTGACCTCGTCCAGCAGCAGGATCCGGGGCCGCATCGCCAGCGCGCGGGCGATCGCCACGCGCTGCTGCTGCCCGCCGGAGAGCCGGGTGGGGTGCTGGTCGATCTTGTCACCGAGCCCCACGAGCTCCAGCAGCTCCTCGGCGCGCCCGTTCGCCTCGTCCTTGGCCACGCCCAGGCTGTGCACGGGGCCCTCGGTGACGTTCTTGCGCACGCTCATGTTCGGGAAGAGGTTGAACTGCTGGAACACCATCCCGATGCTCGTGCGCGCGCGCCGCAGGTGCGCCTCGTTGGCCTTGACGAGCTTGCCGCCGCGGTGCATGTGCGACAGGGGCTCGCCGTTGACGTGGATGACGCCGCCGTCGATCGGCTCCAGCGTCATCAGCAGCCGCAGGATCGTGGTCTTGCCCGACCCGCTGGGCCCGATGAGCGTGACGCGTTCGCCCGGCGCGACGGAGAAGTCCAGCTCGTCGAGCACGACGTTGCTGCCGTAGCGCTTGACGACCTTGTCGAACCGGACGATCTCCCCGCCGGCGGGCTCGTGCGCGCCGGCGGCCTCCGGACTCGGGCTCTCAGACTGCTGCATAACGGCGCTCCAGACGTCGGATGATGACCGCGGAGGGCACGCTCACGGCCAGGAAGAACAGGCCCGCCAGGGTGTAGGCCTCCATGCTGCGGAAAGCCTCGGTGCCGATCGCCTTGGCCACGAACATCATCTCGCCCACGGTGATGGCGAACAGGTAGGGCGTGTCCTTGAACATCGAGATGAGGTAGTTGCCCAGGGGCGGGATGACCTTGCGGATCGCCTGGGGCATCACCACGGCGCCCCACACCCGCAGCGGCGGCAGGCTCAGCGCGCGGCAGGCCTCCCACTGGCCCTTGGCGACGCCCTCGATCCCCGACCGGTAGACCTCGGCGGTGTAGGCCGCGTAGTGCACGCCCAGCACGGTGATACCGATGGTCAGCGGCGTGACGGCCGGCGGCGCCAGTGCGAACACGAACAGCAGTTGCACCAGCACCGGCGTGGTCCGGATGAACTCGAAGACCACGAAGACCACCGGGCCGATGTAGTCCATGCGCCGCAGGATGGCGACGACCAGACCCAGGACCAGAGCGACGGCGTAGCCGATAACGGTGGCCTGCACGGTGACGGCCAGGCCTTCCAGCAGCCGGGGGATGATGCTGATCGCGAACTCGGTGTCCCAGTTCACTCGGCCGTCCCCACTTTCGTTCCGGGTGTCGGCGGACGCAGCAGGTCCAGCAGCGAGCCGCGCGCCGGCGCCCTGCCCAGCCGCCGGTTGGCGCGGCGCTCCAGCGTCCGCATGCCCACGATCAGCAGTTGGGCGATGACGAAGTACATGACCAGGGCGCTGCCGTACGACAGGATCGTCTCGCTGGAGCTGGCACGCATCCGCCCGGCGACGTCGGTGAGGTCGGCGACGTTGATCAGCGACACGATCGCCGAGGCCTTCATCAGCTCGATGACCAGGTTGCCGAAGGTGGGCAGCATCTGCGCCCAAGCCTGGGGCAGCAGCACCGACCGCATGCGCCGCAGCCACGACATGTTCAGCGCGATCGTGGCCTCGGTCTGGGCCGCGGGCACCGCGTTGATCGCCGCGCGCACCACCTCGGCGCCGTACGCGCCCACGTTCAGCCCCAGTGCCAGGACGCCGACGAACATCGGGGACAGCTCATACGGCGTGATCTGCGGGATCGCGTAGGCGAACCAGAACAGCAGCACCAGGGCCGCGACTCCGCGGAACGCCTCGGTGTAGACCGTGGCCGCGGCGCGCGCCACGGGGTTGCGCAGCGTGCCGAGGATGCCGACCGCCATCGCCAGGACGAACGCCAGCGCCGATCCCAGCACGGTTATCAGGAGTGTGATCAGGGCCCCGTCCAGATAGACGGGGAATCTGTTGAGGAAGAAATCCACCGGGGATCCTCGTCTAGCCGTTGTCCGCCGAGCAGAGCTCCTCGGTGGTCAGGTCCCCGGGCTGGGCCGTCTCGTCGAAGCCGAACTCCTGACCGATCTCCAGCAGCCGGCCGCTCTCCTTGAAGTCGGCCAGAACCGTGTTGAACTCGTCCAGAAAGTCCTGGTTCTCCTTGCGGAAGGCGAACCCGCCGGCCGGCGAGACCTCCTCGCCGTCGACGACCGGGGTGAAGCCCTCGGTCACCTCGTAGCCGTCCTGCATGCCGCGCTGGTCCATCTGGTAGTTGAGGGAGAACGTGCTCAACCCGACGGCGTCCACACGGCCGTTCTCCAGCAGGTCGAGCATCTGCACGGCGTTGTCGCCCAGGGTCATCTGGTCCTCGGCGACCCCGGCGCCCTCGGCGTAGTCCTTCTCGACCGAGGCGTTGAGCACCGCGATGGTGACGTCGGGGTTGTCGGCCACCGAGTGGTAGGTCTCCAGGCCCAGCGGGTTGCCCTTCTCCACCATGAACGCTTCGAGCACCTTGTAGTCGGGCTCGGCGAAGGCGACCTCCTCGCAGCGGTCGGGCGTGATGTACATGCCGGCGGCGACGATGTCGAAGCGGCCGGCCTTCAGACCGGGGATGAGGGCGTCCCAACTGACCGCCTCGGCCTCGATCCCGTCGATGCCCATCTCGGCGGCGATCGCGCGCAGGAGCTCGGGGGCCTCGCCGGTGACCTCTCCGTTGTCGTCGATGAAGCCGAACGGCGGCTCGTTGTTGATCGCGGCCTTGATCGAACCCTTCTCGCGCAGGCTCTCCAGCAGGCTCTGCCCCTCGGAGGGATCGGTACGGGAGCACGCGGCCAGCCCTGGCCCTGCGGCCAGCGCGGCGGCGGTGACGCCGCCGGCGCGGAGGACGTCGCGGCGGCCGAGGCGAACCAGGGGACTGCTGTCGCTCATTGCTTATCTCCTCGTCGCGAAACTAAGGGGGTCGACGAACAACGCGGCGCTCCCTTCCGCGCGGGGAAGGAGCGCCGTGCGGTGGTACGGACATGCGTGGCCCTGAGGCCGAACCCGAGCGTGTCAGGAGACGGGCCGCCTCAGTACCCCCGGTCACGCGGGGCGCCCGGCACCAACCGGCGCCTGCGGACTCATTGCCCATCTTCCGTCCCTGCTAACGGAGGCGGAATAGCACGTTATGCACTGGTTATCCCGGTGCATGACCGAGACCGGCCCCGTAACGATCGGGCCACGAACAGTCGTGCTTCGCGGCGTTGCGGCGGGGTCGCCGGGCTGTTCCAGCCGCATGTCGTCGCGGTCGCCCGGACGTGCGGGCGCGGCCGTTCAACGGCGGGCGGCGCCGCTACACGTGCCGTCGACGCAGGACACGGGGCCCGGTGCGCTCCCGGCCCGATCATCGGCGCACCGTTGCGCTCGTCGCCGCCGTCCAGCGGCGGGAAGGCGCGCACGGCGCGCGTTCGCGGCGCGGTCGTCCGCATCCGGGAACGGGCGGGCCGGAGGAAGCGCGATCCCGGAGGCGCCGGCCCACCCGGCCCGTGGAGGCGAGCGGCACCCGCGGCCGGGGCGCTGCCGTTCGATGCAGCGGGGGCGGCCCGCAGCGCGGACCGCCCCCGGCAGGCGGGGCGCGGCACCGGCCGACCGCCCCGCACGGGTCTACTTCGCCGCGGCCTCCTGGCCGTCCTCGGTCAGCAGGGGGTACACACCGTTCTCGTCGTGCACCTCGCGGCCCGTCACCGGCGGATTGAACACGCACAGCACCCGGAAGTCGGTCTTGGGCCGCACCGTGTGGTGCTCGTGGCCGTCGAGGAGGTACAGCGTGCCCGGCGTGACCAGGTGGGTTTCACCGGTCTCGTCGTCGGTGATCTCCGCCTCGCCCTCGATGCAATGGACCAGCTCGATGTGGTTGGCGTACCACATGCTGGTTTCCGTGCCCGCGTAGAGCACGGTCTCGTGGAACGAGAACCCGACTTTGTCCTTGGCCAGGACGATTCGGCGGCTGCGCCAGGTCTCGGTGCGGATGTCGGCGTCGGTGCCGTCGACATCGCTCATGCTGCGCACGATCAAAGTGCCTACTCCTCTTGCTTGCTCCGAACAACCGCAGAGGCGGGGGCCGAACCGGTCGGCCCCCGTCCACCTCCACGGCCAATTGTGGGGCCGCCGAAGCCCCTGTGCCCAGTGGTTCCGCTTACGCCGCCTGGGGAGTCTTCATCGCGGCGCGGGCCGCGTCGGCGATGATCGCCAGCCCTTCTTCGAGTTCCTGCTCGGTGGTCGTCAGCGCGGGCAGCAGCTTGGCCACCTCGTCCTCGGGACCGGAGGTCTCCACCAAGAGGCCGCGCTCGAAGGCCTCGCGGCTGAGCACGTTGGCCGCGTCCGGGCGCTCCAGCACCAGTCCGCGGGCCATGCCGCGGCCGCGCACATGGGCTTCGTCCGGGCCCAGCTCGTCGGCGACGGCCTGCAGGCGGCGGTCCATCAGCTCGCCCTTGGCCAAGGTCTCCTTCTGGAAGGCGTCGTCGCTCCAGTAGGTCCGAATAGCGGCGGCGCCGGTCACGAAGCCCGGGTTGGGACCGCGGAAGGTGCCGTTGTGCTCGCCCGGCTCCCACACGTCCAGTTCGCGCTTGAACAGCGTGAGCGCCATCGGCAGGCCGTAGCCGCTGATGGACTTGGACAGGGTGACGATGTCGGGCGTGACGCCGGCGTGCTCGAAGCTGAAGAACGGGCCGGTGCGACCGCAGCCCATCTGGATGTCGTCGACGATGAACAGCATGTCGTACTCGTGGCAGACCTCCTGGAGGCCGCGCAGCCACTCGGCGCTTGCGACGTTGATGCCGCCCTCGCCCTGCACCGTCTCGACGATGACCGCCGCGGGCGCGTCCAGGCCGCTGCCGCTGTCCTCCAGCATGCTGCGGAACCACAGGAAGTCGGGCGTCTGACCGTCCATGTACTTGTCGAAGGGCATGGTGGTCGAGTGGCTCAGCGGAACGCCGGCCCCGCTGCGCTTCATGGAGTTGCCGGTGACCGCCAGGGCGCCCAGGGTCATGCCGTGGAACCCGTTGGTGAAGCTGATCACGGTCTCGCGCCCGGTGTATTTGCGGGCGAGCTTGAGGGCCGCTTCGACGGCGTTGTTGCCAGCGGGGCCGGGGAACTGGACCTTGTAGTCGAGTCCGCGCGGATCGAGGATCTTCTCGCCGAACGTCGACAGGAAGTCGCGTTTGGCGCTGGAGTACGCGTCGAGGCTGTGCACGATCGCGTCGCTCATCAGGTAGTCGATGAGTTTGGATTTCAGTTCCGGGTTGTTGTGCCCGTAGTTGAGGGAGCCCGCACCCGCGAAGAAGTCGAGGTAGGGACGCCCCGATTCGTCGTAGACGTAGCTGCCCCGCGCCTCGTTGAAGACGACCGGCCAGCTACGGCAGTAGCTGCGGACTTCGGATTCGAGGCGTTCGAAGATCTCCATTGTGAGTTCCTTGAGTCCTTTCCCCATCGTGGGCTCACCGTGTGTGTGGCGCGTGGGGGTCGGGGTTGTTCAGCTCTGGTGTGAGTGGGCTGTCAGATATCGGCGGACGTGCTGCGGTCGGCGCCCGGACGGCCCAGCGGGCCGATCCGGACGAGGTCCTCGGGTTCGTGGCCCTCGCCGTCGTCAGCCGGGAAGTGCTCGCTTCCGAACAGCGGGCTCCACACCGCCGTGCATTCCCTGGACCGGGCAAAGGATTCGAACAACGCGCGGGATGCGGCGTTGTCCGGTGTCACCGTGGCCTCCAGGTAGGTAAGCCCGAGTTCGGCGATCCGGTCGCCGATGTGGTCGAGCATGCGCCGTGCCAGCCGGCGTCCGCGGAAGCCGGGGTCCACGCCCACCTGCCACAGGAAGTACGTTTCAGGATAGGCGGGACGGACGAATCCGGTAACGAAACCGCGCGGATTGTGCTCGCTGTCACGTGCGATGACGCTGGTCGCGGCGAAGTCCCGGCTCCACAGCGTGTAGGCGTAGGGCGAGTTCATGTCGAGCCCGGAATCGCGGGCCAACCGCCACAGGTCGGGGCCGTCGGCGACGGTCGGCTCTTGCAGGAGCAGGCCGTCGGAAGCCGCCGGGCCGCCGACTACAGCGGGCTGATCCCCGGGGTCGGACACGGCGCTGGTCTCGTCATCGCTCTGTTCGTCAGGCACGTCGATGGAACATAGCGAACGTTTCTGAGCAGCGTTTCCAGCTTCCGAACGGCGTATGTTTCAGCACTGTTTCAGCGGGTATGGCCTGTCTATTTGGTCCCGGTCGTCACTTTGCGTCGCCGTCGGGGGCGTCGATACGCGCACCGGGGAAGTACCGCTCACGCCATGCTCACCAGGGGGTTCGGACCGCCGTCCGGGAGCACCGGCGGAGGGGGTCGGTGCTGCGCGCCAGAGGCGATTGTGCCTGCTCTCGGGCGAACGCAGGGGGACGCACAGCGAATTTTACGAGTGCATTAAGTCACACGGATTCGGGTGAATCCTCGCGACATTGCCGCTCCGGCGAACCCGCCGGCGGCGAACGGCAGCGACCCCCGCGCTCGCGGGGTTTCCCGCCTCGCCGGCCCCGCCCGTCCCGCAGAGGCGCCGATGCGGGCGATCCGGCGGTGTGCGGACGGGAGGCGCCGCGATCGGCGGGGTAGCGGGCGCGGCGGACGCGCAGCACCCTCCGCGCTCTCCGCGGACCGCGGGAATCGGCACCGGAAGCGCCCGCGGACTTGAAGCGGAGCGAAGAATTTTGGCAGGCTTTTCGTAGTACGACCATCCGTAGTACTACGATGGGTCGCATCGCAATGGGGCGACGGCCACCGCCGCTCCGTGCTGCGACCAGACACGTCCTCCGCGCGGCACCCGGCCGACACGCTCCCGCGCGGGGACCGGCCAGGGAACGGAGGCTCCTGGTGAACCGCCTTTACCACGAAAGCGAAGACTGGGTCGCCCAAGGCGCATGCCGCCAGTACGACCCCGAACTCTTCTTCCCCGTCAGCACGACAGGCCCCGGGCAGAACGACGCCGACCTCGCCAAGGCCATCTGCCGCACCTGCCGCGTCCGGGCCGAGTGCCTGAACTGGGCGCTGAGCGTCGGCGAGCCGCACGGAGTCTGGGGAGGCACCACACCGGAGGACCGCCGCTACATGCGCCGCGAGCCGCTGCCGATGGCTTCCTGACGGCCCGCCCTCCCCTCGTCCCGGCTCTGCGGAACCGCCGCAGCACGGCTGCGGACGCACCGCCCGGCGCACCCCCGGAGCACAGGGGCAGCAGGGGCACGGAGGCACGCGCGGCGCCGCCGGGGAAGCGCCGACTGTATAGGTTGAGGGGCCGTACGGCCCCGGTCCGTACCCGGTCCGCGACGGCGGAACGGGTACGCATACGCCGTGCCGCCCCGCGACGGGCACCTCCCGCCCGGAGGCCTGTCCCCATCCCCGTCCCTAAGGAACCCCTCCGATGACCCTGGACATGCCCGCAGCGCTCCGCACACCCCCGCAGCAGCGGCTCCCCGCGCGGATGCGGCGCCCGGCGGTCGCCGCCGCGGCCCTGCTCGGCTCCCTGGCGCTGGCGACCGCGACGGCGCCGCCCGCCCTCGCCCACGACACTCTGCTCGGCTCCACTCCGGAGGACGGCGACGAGCTGGACACCGCCCCCGGAAAAGTGGAGCTGACCTTCAGCGACGACATCGGCGACGGCGGCAACGCCATCGTGGTCACCGGCCCCGACGGGGCCGACTACGAGGAGGGCGAGGTCGAGATCGAGGGCCCGGACGCCTCCGTGGGCCTGCGGGACCTGCCCGCCGCAGGCGAGTACACCGTCGCCTACCGGATCGTGTCCTCCGACGGCCACGCGCTGGAGGACGAGCTCGCGTTCTCCGTCACCGACGAGGCCGTCGCCGGTACCGGATCCTCTCCCGAGGCCCAGGAGTCCGCGCCGCAGGACGGCGACGGCGCCGACGGCTCGGGAGACGGCGCGGACGCGGACGAGTCGCCTCCGGCCCGGTCGCCGACCGATCCGTCCGTGCTGGGCCCGGTCGGCGGCGTCGTGGCTGGAATCGCCGTCATCGCCCTGATCGCCATCCTGCTCATCCGCATGCGCAACCGCCCCGGCGGCACGGACGACTGAAAGAACCCCGGGAACCGCTCCGATCGAGGGGTGCGGCGCCGGAGCGGAAAGCGCGTAGCGCGTGCTCCGGTGTACCGCACTCCCCGGAGCACCCCGGCCGGACGTATTCCGAGGGGTGCCTCGGGGCCGCAGGCGGACTCAGGCGGCCTCAGACGCGGCGGGCCAGCATGATGCTGATGTTGTCGCGGCCGCCGGCCTCCATGGCCGCCTGCCACAGGCCGTGCACGGCACCCTCGTCGCTTCCGGCCTCGGCGATGAGGCGCTCCATCTCCGCCACCGTCACCAGGTCCGAGAGGCCGTCGCTGCACATCAGCCACGCGCTGGGGTCCGGCTCGTGGTCGCGTCCCACGTGCGGCAGCATCGCGGTGCTGCCGCTTCCGCCCAGCGACTGGGTGATGAAGTTCGTGGTGACCGGTTTGCCGTCGTCGGAGGGGGGCAGCGGTGGAGAGTCGTCCTCGGAGAGCTGGCGCAGCCGGGTCCCCTCCAGCCGGTAGGTGCGCGAGTCGCCCACGTTGAACCAGAAGTTGCCGTCGGTGTTGAGGAGCAGGCCCGCGACCGTCGTCCCCATGCCGGAGAACTCCGCATGCTGGGTGGCGTGGTCCTTGATCTCCTCGTCGATGTTCTTCAGCAGGACGTCGACGTCGTCGGGGCTCACCAGCCGCGGGCTCATCTCCGCCATGCGGTGCACGGCGTGCTCCGAGGCGATCTCGCCCGCCGCGTGGCCGCCCAGGCCGTCGGCGACGGCCAGGATCACCGGCTCGGTGACCGGCAGGACGCACCGCGCCGGGAGGGTCATGTTGGCGCTGGCGACCGTGAGCGCGCCCATGACCACGGCGTCCTCGTTGGCCGTGCGTACAGCGCCCCGGTGTGTGAGGGCCGTGACCGTGACTTCCCCACCAGCGACACCCATACGCCCAACCTCCTGTTTCAACGGCAGTGGCTGCCGAACAGTCCCAAGCGGCGCCTGACCGTACGGGAGGCCGCGGCGCGTTGATCATGCAACCGTATCCGGGGACCGCTGATCGTGGTCAAAATCCGCCTACATCATGGCGGAAATCGCCCCCATACGCAGTTCCCGGCGGCTTCGTCGCCACCAAACTACGGGCGCACTCTACGCCCCGGCGAACATCCGTCGGCCAGAGGCGACGGAACCTGCGAATCGTCCGTGTCCCCGCCCCTACTGCGAATGCGGAACCCGGGCTACTCCTACCACTTCACCGCAGGGCCCGTCTTCCGCGGCCAACCCGGCGACCGCCGCGGCGACGGCGGTGTCGGTGTCGCCCGAGCGCAGCGCGAGGCAGTTCACCCGGACCCGCCGCTCGCCCGGCGAGCCCGCGAACGACCGCAGGGCCGCTCGCGACCGGGGGCCGACCGGGTACGGCGCGCCGCGCCCGCTCACCACCACAGCCGCGGCCCCCTCGCTGAGGAAGGGCCGCGCTCCGCGCACCGTGCGCACGGCGGCTTCCAGCTCCGAACCCGGACCCATCGGGGGCGCGGGCGCGGCATCCGGCGCGAGAGCCACAGCGGCGCCCAGACCGCCCGCTCGGTGGGATCCCCGGGCGTCCTCGGCCGATCCGCAGACCACCAGCAGGTCGACGGCGCCGAATTCCAGTGCGGTGTAGGCCACGGCGGCGCGGCCGTCGCTCTCGCTGGCCGGGTCGCAGTGGATCGGCAGCGACCAGGCGCCCAGCGCCGACACGACTCCGGCGGCCGCCAGGACCGGATCGTCGGCCAGACGCTTCCGGGGCACGGGCCGCGCGCCCGGCGCCAGTCCGTCCAGCCGGGTGGTGTCGGCCAGTGCCACGGCGGCGCCCTCCTTGGCGAGCCCGGCGGCCACGGTTCGCCCCGGCCCGCCTCCCGCCAGTCCGCCGACGACCAGTGCGCGGCGTCCGCGCAGCGCCTCGTGCGGCGTGTAGTCGGGCAGGGGGTCCGGTAGGTCCCGCTCCGGTAGGTCCCGGGCCGCGCCGCGGCGGCCGTCCGCCGCGGCTGCACGCCCGCAGGGCCGCGCAGTCATGGTCCCTCGTACTTTCGAATCACAGGAGACACCTACGCGGCCGAAAATGCCCGAGGCACCACCCGCCAAACGCGCACCCGCGCGCACCGCGCAGACCCCGAAAGCGAAACAGCGGGTCAAAGCGCTTGTCTTGTTCGGTTCTCGACGGCTCTGGCATAATCGCCGCGTTGGGTGTCTAAGACGCAGACACACCGACGTTCGCGCGCTCGCCGCGGCGCTGATCCATCGCGCCTCCGCTCCAGCGAGCGCTCCTCGTGAATCCGCGAACGCTCCAAGGTGTGATCCGTATGCGTCTGCCCTTCTCCGGTTTCCGGCCATTCCCCCCATTCGCCGTGCACCGGCCGCACGCCGCCCGTGACGGCGCAGCTGCGCGCCGTGTGCCGGCACGCCTGAGTACCCGCCGCCGCGTCCCGCCGCGCCGCGCGCCCGCGGGCGCCGCCTGCGCGGCATCGCCACCCTGCGGCCCAGCACCTGCCTGCGCACGGGGTCGTCGTCTCGTCGTGAGGAGTCACACGTGAAGATCGCAATGGTCGCCGAGCACGCCAACCCGCTGCCCGCCCACAAGGGCGAACCCGCCTGCGGCGACAGTGTCCAGGTCGCAGCGCTCGCCCGCCACCTGGCCAAGGCGGGCCATCGCGTGGCCGTCTACGCCCGCAAGCACTCCCCCGCCCTGCCCGAACGCTCCCGCATGGGCCGGAACGCCACCGTCGAGCACCTCCCGGCCGGACCCGAGCACCGCATGGAGGAGGGCGCGGCCGCCGAGCACACCGGTGCCTTCGCCCAGGCTCTGGGCGAGCGGCTCGCCGAAGATCCCCCCGACGTCCTGCACGCGTTCGGCTGGACCAGCGGCCTCGCCGTGGTCTCGGCCGCCCGGGCCTGCGACGGCGAGCGCCCGCGCGTCGTGCAGACCTTCCGCTCCCTCAACGCCGCCGAGCAGCGCGCCGGCCTGCCCGAGCGCACCGACCGCGCCCGCATCGAAGCCGCGGTCGCCGGGCACGCCGACCGGATCGTCGTGGGCTCCGCCGACCAGCGCTTCGAGCTGGCGCACATGGGGCTGCCCCGCGCCAAGGTCAGTGTGGTCCCCTTCGGGGTCGACACCGACCACTTCAGCACCGAGGGCGGCTCCACGGCCGACACATGGAGCCCGCGCCGCAGCGGACGCACACGGATGATCTCGGTGACCGACCTGGCCGCCGGCGGCGCCGAGGTCCTGATCGCCGCACTGCTGCGGCTGACCGACGCCGAGCTGACGGTCGTCGCCGGTCCGGGACAGGAGGAGCTGCCGCTCAGCGACGACGCGCGGCGCGTGGAACTGCTCGCCAAGGAGGCCGGCGTCGACGACCGGCTGAGCCTCGCCGGCCCCGTCGACCGCAAGGAACTGCCGCGGCTGCTGCGCTCCGCCGACGTCTACGTCTCCGGCGCGCCCTACGAGCTCTGCGGCGGCGCCGTGCTGGAGGCCATGGCGTGCGGCTTGCCGGTGGTGGCCCGCGGAGCCGGTGTCGTCAACGAGGCGGTGCTGCACGGCACGACCGGCACTCTGCTGCGCGAAGCCCGCCCCGACGCGCTGGCCCGCGCGGTCCGCTCGCTGACCGCCGAGCCCACCATGGCCGCCGCCTACGGCATCGCCGCCGCCGACCGGGCGGCGTCCCGCTTCACCTGGGAGCGGGTCGCCGCCGAGACCGAACGCGCCTACCGGCACTGCTTCCCGGTACAGGAGGCCGAACTGCCCTACGCCGCGGGCGATGGTGCACACTAGTCGGCGGCCGGGTGCCGGCGGCAGCGCGCCGGCGGCCGGTCGAACGGGAGCACGAGCGGCTGCGGCTAGAAGGGCTGCCGGGTCGAGTCGATGACGTCGCGCGCACAGACCGCCGGAACGGGCGCTGAGGGGACCGGGGGGTTCCAGCACCGCGGCGTGTTCTTCTCTTCAGCCGAGGACCTGCGCGAACGGGTCCTGCCCCGGATGCGCGCGGCGCGCCGGGACGGCGACCGCGTCGTTCTGAGCGTGGCGCCGCAGACCCGCGCGACACTGCTGTCGGGCCTGTCGGCGGCCGACGCCTCCGGTGTGGAGCCGCTGGACCCGGCGGAGCTCTACGACGCGCCGGGCCGCACCCTGGCGGCCCTGCACGCGCGGGCGCGCGCCGAGCATCCCCGCCCGGTTCTGGTGGTGGGCGAGCCCCCGCTGCCGACGCAGGATCCGGTGCGGCTGCGCGAGTGGCACCGCCTGGACTCGGCACTCGCGCGTGCGCTGGCCGCGACCCGGCTGCGCATGCTGTGCCTGCACGACGCCCGCGCGCTGCCCGAACAGGTGCGGCTCGACATACGACGCACCCACCCCGTTCTCGTAGCCGGCGGCGCCGAACACGACAGTCCCGACTACGTCGGCCCGGCGGAGTTCAGCGCACCCGACCGCACGCGGCTGCTGCCCCCGCCGGGCGGCGAGCAGCGCAGCCTGGAGTTCGGCGGCGACCTCGCGTCGCTGCGCACCGCGGTCACGGAGCTGGCCGAGAAGGCCGAGGTCGCGCCGGATCGGCTGAGCGATCTGGTCCTGGCGGTCAACGAGCTGGCCGCCAACGCCGTCGAACACGGCGGCGGGTCCGGAACGGTGACGCTGTGGCGCAGTCCCGGCTGGACACGGTGCGACGTCACCGACCGCGGCCCCGGGCTGGGCGACCCCCTGCGCGGCTACGACCCGGCCGACCCGCTGAGCCCGCGCGGATACGGCCTCTGGATCACCCGGCAGCTCTGCGACTACATGGAGATCGGTTCGGCAGGGCGCGGCACCCGGATCCGGCTGCACTTCCGAACGTGACCCGGCCTGCGGGCCGCCGCGGAATCCGGGGGCACCCGGCGCCCGCCCCCGGGCCGGGCCGTCAGGCCAGGACCGTCTCCACGGCGTGGCCGGTGTCCTCTTCGATGCGCAGAACCTGGTCGATGCCGGCGATCACGAACAGGCGCAGGACGCTGCGCTGAGGCGCGGCGACCGCCAAGCCGACGCCCTCGTCGCGGGCCTGGCGGTAGGCCGAGACGAGCACTCCGATGCAGCGGGAGTCGCAGAAGCCCACGCGGGACAGGTCGATCACCACACCCCGCCACGGGGGGTCGGCCGCGAGCAGGCGGTCGAGCACGTCGGCGAGGCCCGGCGACGTGACGGCGTCCAGCTCGCCCTCCGGGGCGACCACCACGACGTCGCCTTCCGACCGGACCGGGATCTCCGTCGCCACAGTCACCTTCCTCGATTCCCGCTGGAGGCGCTGCGCGCCGTGGACTCTCGCATCCCCCGCCGCCCCCGCGCGGAGACGGGCGACGGATCCCCCGAATCGGCGCGGTCGGTCCGCGGCGGTGCGGGTGCCGCCAACCCTAGCCGCATGCCGGTGGGTGCCACAGTGTGCGCTGCACAGCGTCATAACACCGATACGCCACCCGCGACGGGGATCAGCGACCGCTGCTCTCGGCGTGCTCGGTGACCAGGCGGCGCGCCACGTCGGCGACCTTGCGCCGATTGCGCTGGGCCACCTGCCGCAGCTCGGCGAATGCCTCGTCGGCGTCGCAACCGCGCGCGTGCATGATGATGCCTTTGGCCTGGTCGATGACGGCCCGCACCGACATCGCGCGGCGCATGTGGGCGGCTTCGCGCGCGACGTCGGTGTAGCGGTCCGCGGTGTGCAGCGCCACGGCCGCGTGCTCGGCCAGCAGCGCCATCAGCGGGGTCACCACCGACCCGTCGAAGGCGTCGGCGCGGCCGGCGTGCACGCCGAACGTCACCACCTCGCCCTCCAGCTCGCAGGGGAAGGTCACCGATGCGCGGTCGCCGCACTGGACCGCCATGCTGGTGTAGTTGGGCCAGCGCTCTTCGCGCAGCACGTCGCCCACGGCCACCGGGCGCATCTCGCGCACCGCACCGACCGTGGGGCCTTCGTCGGTGGTGTACTGGTGCTCGAAGGCGGTGGCCAGGTCGGAATGGGAGGCGCCGTAGTCCACGACGACATGGCGGCCCGCGACCCGCTCCGACTCCTCGGAGCGGTCGTCGCCGGGCGCGACGTCGTGCCAGATGACCACGAGCGCCGCGGAACACCCCGGAACCTCGCGGGCGGCGGCCGCGCTCATCCGGTCCAGCGCGCGCTCCGGTGTGGCGGTCTCCGCCTGCCCCAGCGCGCCGATCTCGCGCGCGAGGCGGTCGACCCACATGGGCACGTCCCCCTTTCCGGTCCGGGTGCCCCTGCGGCGTCCGGACCGGTGTCCCGGGCCCCGCGGGCGGACCGTGGCTCTACGTTAATCGCGATCCCACCGGCTCGGTCGCATGCGCTAGCGTCATGGCGGGGCCGGGCCCGCCCGGCCCCGCACCCGTCCACGTCAGGAGTGCAAGCGTGCCGGACAACCTCGCCGACCTGCAGCGTGAGGTCGCCGAACTGGGTGATCGCGTGGCGGCGCTGCGGAGCACGCACAGCATGTACCCCGACGACTCCGCCGAGACCGCCGAGGCGGCCCTGACCGAGCTCGGGTTCGCCCAGGAGCTGCTGCAGGACTGCGGGCAGCGGCTGGCGGCGGCGGAGTCCGCCGCGGCGCCGCGCCGGTCCAACGGCGACGACGAGCGCGCGGTACTGCGGGCCGTGTTCGGCCAGTTGAGCGTTCCGGCGGTGCTGCTCGACCACGAGGGCTACATCCGGCGCATCAACGCGATCGGTGCCGACCGGCTGGGCAGCTCCCCCGGCTACCTCTCCGGCAAGCCGTTCGCGACGTTCGTGGACCTGCGCAGGCGGGCGGCGATGCGCTCGCGCCTGGCCGCGGTGCTGCGCAGCGGGGAGTCGGCGTCGTTCGACTCGCGGCTGGCCCAGCGCGGGTGGGCCGAGGACGTGCACATGACGCTCACCCGGCTGGACGTGCCCACCGAAGCCGCACCGCCGGTTCTGGCGGTGCTCTCGCCGCCGCTGGCAGGCGGGGAGGACGAAGGCCCGGCTCCGCTGGAGCCCGAGGTCGAGGACCAGGTGGTGGTGCTGGCCGCGCGCCGGCTGGACGTGCTGACGCGGATGACGCGGCTGCTGCTGGCGAGCGCGGGCCCCGGCGGGGCGGGCCGCCCGCTGGCGCTGGACGACGCCGCGGCGCTCCTGGCCGACTCTTACGCCGACTGGGTGATCGTCGACGTATGCGACCTCCCCGGCAGCGCCGAGCAGGCCCGCCGGGCGGTCGTGTCCGGCCCGTCCGGCGAGAACGGGCCGCGGGAGCTGGTGGGTGCACTCGATCCGCTGGATTCGGAGATCCCCCGCGAGGTGCTCGCCAACGGCAATTCGGTGCTCAGCCAGCTCATCGAGGACGAATCGGCGCTGGGCCGGGCCGACGGCGCCCCGGTGCTCAGCGCGCTGGGCGCCGGATCGCTGATGTGCGTCCCGCTCAAGGGCAGCCGCGGGGTCCGCGGCGCCCTGACACTGATCCGCCGCAGCAACCGGGGCAGCTTCCGACTCGCCGACCTGGGCTTGATCGAGGAGATCGGCGAGCACATCGGGCTCGCGCTGCCGCCGCGTGCGGCCGGGTGAACCCGGACACACGCGGCGGCGGACTCCGCCGCCGGCCGGCGGCGCCGCGGGGCGCACCCGGTCACAGGCGGACGATCATCTTGCCCGTGTTCTGCCCGCGCATCATGCCCAGGAACGCCTCGGGCGCGTTGTCGATGCCGTCGGCGAAGGTCTCGTCGGCCCGGATGGACCCGTCGGCCAGCCAGGGCCCGACGTCGTCGAGGAACGCGGACATGCGGTGCATGTGGTCGCCGATGATGAAGCCCTGCATCATCACGCGGCGCGCGATGGCCTGGAACATGTCGCGCGGTCCGGGCGCCGGTCCGACGGCGTTGTACTGGGAGATCATTCCGCACAGGGCCATGCGCCCGTGGTTGCGCATGTTGTGCAGGGCCGCTTCGAGGTGTTCGCCGCCGACGTTGTCGAAGTAGACGTCGACGCCTTCGGGGGCGGCCTCGGCCAGCAGCTCGGCGACCGGCCCGTCGTGGTAGTCGAAGGCCGCGTCGAAACCGAGGCCGTCGCGCACGTAGTCGGTCTTGGCCGTACTGCCGGCGCTGCCGACGACCCGGCCGGCGCCCCGCAGCTTGGCCATCTGGCCGGCGGCGCTGCCCACGGCGCCCGCCGCACCGGAGACGAACACGGTCTCGCCGGGGGCGGTCCGGGCGATGTCGAAGAGCCCGACCCATGCGGTGAGCCCGGTCATCCCCGCGATGCCCAAGTAGGAGGTCACCGACGGCACCCGGTCGGGATCGACCGGCCGCGCTTCGGCCGCGGGGATCGTGGCGTATTCGCGCCATCCCCGGTTGTGCAGCACCAGGGTGCCTTCGGCGACTCCGTCGGCGCGCGACGCCACCACCTCGCCCAGCGCGGCCCCTTCCATCGGGCGGTTCAGCGCGAACGGCGGGACGTAGGACTCCGTGTCGTTCATGCGGCCGCGCATGTAGGGGTCCACGGACATGTAGCGGTTGCGTACCAGCACCTCGGCCTCGGCGGGCTCGGCCACGGCCTCGTCGACGATGCTGAAGTGCTCCGGGACCGGCTCGCCCTGCGGGCGCGAAACCAGGTGTACGGATCGTGCTTTCGCCGGTGTGGTCACTGTCACCCCTCCTCGAAGTTGTCGAACGGCCCGCTGCCCACGGCGCGGCCGGCGTAACCGACCGGCCGGTCGGAACCGGTCGCCGCGGCGGTGCGGGGCGTGCCATAGGTTGACCGCAGGCGGGCTCCGCGTCCGCCGTCCGCATTTCGTACGTCACGAAAGGCCGCCGGCAATGGAGTACGTACCGCTGGGCCGCACCGGCGTCAGAGTCAGTCCGCTCACCCTCGGCGCCATGAACTTCGGCTCCTGGGGCAACAGCGACCACGACGACTCCGTGCGCATCATCCACCGGGCACTGGACGCCGGGATCAACGTCATCGACACCGCCGACGTGTACTCGGCGGGCGAGTCCGAAGAGATCGTCGGCAAGGCCCTCAGCGGGCGCCGCGACGACGTCGTCGTCGCCACCAAGGCCCACGGGCCCATGGGCACCGACCCCAATGCGCGGGGCAATTCCCGGCGCTGGCTCGTGCGCGAGGTCGACGAGAGCCTGCGCCGACTGGGCACCGATCACATCGACCTTTACCAGATCCACCGACCCGACCCCGACTGCGACGTGGACGAGACGCTGGGCGCGCTCACCGACCTCGTGCGCGCGGGCAAGATCCGCTACGCCGGGTGCTCGACCTTCCCGGCGCACCGGCTCGTGGAGTCGCACTGGGTCGCCGAGCGGCGGGGCCGCGAACGGTTCGTCACCGAGCAGCCGCCCTACTCGATCCTCACGCGCGGCATCGAGGCCGACGTGCTGCCTGTGGCACGCGAGTACTCCATGGGTGTGCTGCCGTGGAGCCCGCTGGCGGGCGGGTGGCTCTCCGGCAAGTACCGCAGGGGCGCCCAGGTGGACAGTCCCCGGATGAGCCGGATGCCCGACCGCTACGACCCCGACAAGCCGCAGAACGCGGCCAAGCTGGAGGCGGTCGAGCAGCTGGTGGGGGTGGCCGAGGACAACGGGCTCACGCTGATCGAGCTCGCCCTGGCCTTCGTGCTGGAGCACCCCGCCGTCAGCTCGGCGATCATCGGACCGCGGACCATGGACCAGCTGGAGTCGCAGCTGAGCGCGTCGGAGGTCCGGCTGCCGGCCGAGACGCTCGACCGCATCGACGAGATCGTCCCGCCGGGCACCAACCTGAACCCGGCCGATGCGGGATGGAGTCCGCCGGAGCTGAAGGCCGCCGCGCGGCGCCGCTGAGCGTCGGTCCTTCCCGGCCGGTCCTCCGGCCGGGAAGGCGCGGGCACGGCGGCCCTCTTTACACCGGCGGGGCGACGGTTTAATTTAACCAATGAGTAACTTACTGTCGAGTAAATGCGCGTCCGGACGGTAGGCGCGACCGCCGCCGCGTACCCAGACCGCCCCCGACCCTCCGTCCCCCTCCGGCCCCCGCCGGACGACCCCCCGAGGTCAGCATGCACACACCGCGCGCACTGTCGGCGAGCGCCCTCGCCGCGATACTCCTCGTGTTCCCCCTCGCACTCCCCGCATCGGCCGCGACGGCCGACGGCACCGGCGCCCGAGTCTCCTACGAAACCGTCCCCGGCCACGGCGGAACCGACCTCAAAGCCATGGTCATCACCCCCACCGGCTACGAGGGCCCCCGGCCGCTGCTGGTGATGCCGGCCGCCTGGTCCACCAGCAACCTGCTCTACGTCGGCGCCGCCAAGCGCCTGGCCTACGAGTCGGGCTACCAGGTCATCAGCTACACCTCACGCGGATTCTGGGACTCCGGCGGCGAAGTCGAGGTCGCCGGCCCCGAGGACGTCGCCGACGCCCGCGCGGTCATCGACTGGGGCCTGCGCGAGACCGACGCCGACCCCGAACGCGTCGGCATGGCCGGCATCTCCTACGGCGCCGGGATCAGCCTGCTCACCGCCGCCGAGGACGACCGGGTCGAAGCCGTCGGCGCGATGAGCGGATGGAGCGATCTGGCCGCTTCCATCTACCCCGACGAGACCGTCAACTACCAGGCGGTGGAGCTGCTGCTGACCTCCGCCCGCCTCACCGGGCGGCCCGGCGACGCGCTGGAGGAGATGGAGTCCGAGTACCGCGACGGCAATGTCCAGCCGGCGCTGGAGCTGGCACCCGAGCGGTCGGTATCCACCAAGATGGACGCCCTCGACGCCAACGGGCCGGCCGTCATGCTCGGCCACGCCTGGAACGACGGCATCTTCCCGGCGAGCCAGTTCACCGACTTCTACAGCGACTACACCGGCCCCAAGCGCCTGATGCTGTCGGCCGGCGACCACGCCACCGCCGAGGCCTTCGGTGCGTTCGGCCTGCCCGACGAGACCTGGGAGTCGCTGACCCGCTGGTTCGACCACCACCTGCGCGGCGCCGACAACGGCGTCGCCGCCGAGGACCCCGTGCGGGTCAAGCCCAACAACGGGGGTGCGTGGTCCTCCTATCCCGACTGGGAGTCGGTGTCCGCGAAGGAGACCACGCTGCACATGGGCGAGCCCGAACGGTCCTGGAGCGACTGGCAGCGCACCGGCGGGCTGGCGGACGAGCCGCAGACCGGCTGGGAATACGGCGTGCGCGCCGGTATCGGGACTGCCGCCGAAAGCGGGACGCTGCTGCTCAGCGGCGCCCTTCAGCAGTTCGCCGGCGTCCCGACCGGAGTGTCGCTGCCGCTGGTGGACCGGCGCCGCGCCGGTGTGTGGACCGGCGGGGCCTACGCCGACGGCGTGCGGATCAGCGGAACGCCGCGGGCGGACATCACCGTCACCCCCACCGACAGCGAGCAGTCCCTGTACGTCTACCTCTACGACGTGGACCGGCACGGCACCGGTTCACTGGTCACGCACCAGCCCTACACGCTGCGCGGCGCCGAGCCGGGGCAGCCGGCCGACCTGGACGTCGCCCTGGAGCCGGTGGTGTGGGACGTCCCGTCCGGGCACCGCCTGGCCCTGGTGGTCGACACCCGTGACGCCCGCTACACCGACGAATCCGACATCGGCGAACGCGTCACCTTCGGCTCGCCGGAGTCCCACCCCGCCTCGCTCACGGTGCCCACCGCCTGAGAACCGGCACCCTGACCAGCGCCGATCTTGTAGCTACGGTCACGGGAAACCGGTTTCTATCACGGTAGCTACAAGATCGACGGCGCGCCCAGGGCCGGAGCCGGGGGGCGTCAGGAGCGGCGCATGAAGAAGAACATCAGTCCGAAGCCCGCGAGGCCGACGATCACCAGCAGGCCGCCGACCACGGCGCCGCCGATGAGTACGGCCTGCGGCACTCCGTCGTCGGAGGCCGCCGGCTGCCCCTGGTCGGAGGAGCCGCCGTCGTCGCCGGATCCGGCGTCGGCGGCCTCGCCGGTGACGGTGACGGTGGCCAGCGCCTCGGTGGCGCTGTCCGGCGAGCAGACGGTGGTCGAGTCCCCGGGCGTCTGGGTTACTTCGACGGTGACCTCGCCGGGCGCCAGCGTGACCTCGCCCGGGGCCGTAGGGGTGAACGTGCCGCTCAGGGTCGACTCGTCGAAGGTGTCGTTGTCGTCCGGGCTGAAGGCGCCTTGGGCCTCGATGGAGGCGGTGGCGGTCGGCGACGGAGCGGCGTCCCCTCCGAGTTCGACGTCGGCCGCGAGGGTGCCCGAGATGATGTCGCCGCCGTCGACGTAGTAGTAGTACGTGTGCCCGCCCGGCTGGATCTGGAACTCGATCTCCTCGCCGACCTCGCTCTCGGCGGGAGCCGTGACGCGGAAGTCCATATCCGAGGTCTCCGAGAGGTCGTCGACCTGGTCGGCACAGGTGTAACTGAACGTTCCCGTGGTGCCCTGAGGGCTGTCCGCCCACACTGGCGTCGCGGCGAGCGAGGCACCCAGGCCCAAGCAGACGGCGGCGAGCCCGGAGGCGGTGCGGGACATCGTAGGGGACACGGTTGTCGCTCCAATGGGTCCGAGGGAAGGCAGCTTGGTTCCGCGCCGCACCACGTGTAGCGGCTCGAACCGGCAGAATCCGAGCGGCCCTGACCGCGGCGGCGAATCGTGCGGCATACGGCGGGAAGACCGGGTCAGGTTACAACGGGGGTATGGGGACCGGCGGGTGCGGTATGCGCGGAGGGGACTGAGGGCTCAACACCCTCGAACCGGGACGATTCGCCCTCTATTGCCTACACGAGACCGCAGGTCTCCGAGCTTCCCGCGCCCCCGTCGAGGGCGGGACCGCCCGATCTTCGCCGACTGAGACGCCGCCGGGGCGGCACCGGTTCCAGCGATTCACGCCCCGATCGCTCCGGCCGCCCTGTAGGGAATCCCGAGCCCCCGGCCGCCGCACCCGTCCGGCGTGCCCTCGGTGGAAACCGCCCCCGCCGGCAAGGGTGGCCGATTCCGGCCGCCCCCGCCGCCTGCCCCTACTCCGGCCCGCGGATCGCGTCGACGAGGGTCGTCAACTGCGCCACAGCCCGGTCGAGATCGCGGACCGCCTCGATCGTGCTCGGATCGCTGTCGTGCTCTTCGGTGACGACCTTCTCCCGCAGCGACTCCAGGTTGGTGTTGATGTCGGCGACCCGCCGGGAGAGCTGGTCGGAGACCGGCGCCGACGACTCCCCGGTCTCGGCGGAGAGGTCCCGCTGCAACAACTGCGACTGCGTGCGCAGCCGCTGCTTCATCTGGTGCAGCTCCACGAACACCTCGACCTTGGAACGCAGCACCCACGGATCGAACGGCTTGGTCAGGTAGTCGATCGCCCGCGACGCGTACCCGCGGAAGACCCGGTGCCGGTCGATTCCGGCACCGGTGAGGAAGATGATGGGCACATCCTTGGTCTTCTCGCGCTGCTTGATGTGGGACGCGGTCTCGAAACCGTCCATCCCCGGCATCACGACGTCGAGCAGGATGACCGCGAACTCGTCTTCGAGCAGCGCTTTCAAGGCCGCCTCCCCCGAATTCGCGCGCACCAGGTTCTGGTCCAGGGAGGTGAGGATGGCCTCCAGGGCCGTGAGGTTCTCGTCGCGGTCGTCAACGAGGAGGATGTTGGCCTTCTGCGGCACGTCTGCTGCTCCTGCTCCTAGTCCGTGCTGTCCGGGCTGTCGGCCCCACCGGTGCCGTCCGGGCTCTGCCGGCCCGATCCGCCCGCTTCGTCACCGTCGCCGTCCAGCCACCTGCGGATCACGTTGAGCAGGTGGTCGAGATTGACGGGCTTGGTCACATAGTCCGATGCGCCCGCCTCCAGGCTGCGTTCGCGGTCGCCCTGCATCGCTTTCGCGGTCAGCGAGATGATCGGCAGATCCGCGAACTGCGGCATCTCCCGGATCGCACGGGTGGTGGCGTTGCCGTCGAGTTCCGGCATCATGATGTCCATCAGGACCAGCTCGACGTTCTCGTTGGCCTCCAGTTTCTCGATACCCGAATGCCCGTTGTCGGAGAAGTGCACGCGCAGCCCGTGCGCCTCCAATGCGCTGGTCAGGGCGAACACGTTGCGGATGTCGTCGTCGACGATGAGTACCTCGCGCCCGGCCAGCGCCGCGTCCCGGTCGGGATCGGGTGTGGCGCCGGTCTCGGAGGACGCACCGGCCTCGCCTTCCATCGCGGCTTCGGCGGGCTCGGCCAGTGCGGGGACCGGAGCCGGCTGCTCCTCGGCCCCGTCGGCCTCGGACTCCTCCTCGACCTCCGCGGGTTCGATGGTCTCCAGCGGGCTCAGGTCCGCCGGGCTGTCGGGAACCTGCACGTCGACCTCGGTGAGCGGTTCGATGTCGGCGCGCGCCCCGGTCACCGGCTCGGGCGGGGAGTCCAGCGACGCCTCGATCCGCTCGGCGGTGCCCTCGGGCACGCGCACCGGCAGCAGCAGCGTGAAGGTGCTGCCCTCGCCGTGCACGCTCTGCACCCGGATCTCGCCGCCCAGCAGCCGCGCGTAGTTCTGGCTGATGGACAGTCCCAGGCCGGTACCGCCGAAGCGCCGGCTGGTGCCGCCGTCGCCCTGGTGGAACGCTTCGAAGACCACCTGCAGCTTGTCGTCGGGGATGCCGATGCCGGTGTCGGCGACCGAGAGCGCGACGATCTCGTCGTTCTCACCGAACATGTCGAGGTCGGCGTCCTCCAGCGCCCAAGCCGGCTCGATGAGCAGCCGGACCTCGCCGGTGCTGGTGAACTTCACCGCGTTGGACAGCAGGTTGCGCAGGATCTGCTGCAGCCGCTGCTCGTCAGTCCACAGGTAGCTCGGGATGTCCGGGGAGACGTCCACGCCGAAGGCCAGCCCGCGCTCGGCGGCCATCGGCCTGAAGGACGCCTCGACGTAGTCGACCAGCTGGCTGATCGACACGTCGGTGGGCTGCACCTCGGCCCGGCCGGCCTCGACCTTGGCCAGATCCAGGATCTCGTCGATGAGTTGGAGCAGGTCGTGGCCCGCCTTGTGGATCGTCTGGGCGAACTCCACCTGCTTGGAGGTGAGGTTCTGCTCGCTGTTGTCGGCCAGCAGCCGCGCCAGGATGAGCAGGCTGTTCAGCGGAGTCCGCAGCTCATGGGACATGTTCGCCAGGAACTCGGACTTGTACTTGGAGGAGACCTGCAGCTGGTGGGCGCGGTCCTCCAGCGAGCGCCGCGCCCGTTCGATCTGGCGGTTCTGCAGCTCGATCGCCCGGTTCTGGCTGGCCAGCTGGCCCGCCTTGCTGTGCAGCTCCGCGTTCTTGCGGCGCAGTTCCTCCTGCTGGCGCTGCAGCTCGTTGGAGCGCTCCTGCAGCGCGTTGGTCAGCTGGCGCGACTGCAGCAGCAGGTACTCGGTTTTGGAGTTGGCCAGGATGGTGTTGACCGTGGTGCCCAGCTGGGCCATCAGCTGGCGCAGGAAGTCCAGGTGCACCTCGCGGAAACGCCCGTAGGAGCCGAGCTCGACCACGCCCAGGACCCGGTCCTCGGAGATGATCGGGAAGATCGCGATGGTCAGCGGCGCCGCCTCGCCCAGGCCCGAACCGACCTTGACGTAGTCGGACGGCACGTCGTTGATGAGCATCTCGCTCTTCTGCGCGATGACCTCGCCGACCAGGCCCGTGCCGGAGCGCACCCGGCGGCGGTCGTCGTCGGGGCGGTAGCCGAAGCTGCCGAAGAGCAGGAAGACTTCCTCGTCGTCCTTCTCCTCGGGCAGGTAGCAGGCGCCGTGCTGGGCCTCGACCAGCGGAGTGACCTCGGTCATGATGAGCCGGGCCAGCTCGTTGAGGTCGCGGTGGCCCTGGATGTGGCCGGAGATGCGCGCCAGGTTGGACTTCAGCCAGTCCTCGTCGCGCTGGGACGCGGTGGTCTCGCGCAGATTGCTCACCATCAGGTTGATGTTGTCCTTGAGCTTCTGCATCTCGCCGCGGGCGTCGACCTGGATGTTCTGCGTGAGGTCGCCGCGGGTGACCGCGCTGGCCACCTCGCCGATCGCGCGCACCTGGGTGGTGAGGTTCCCGGCCAGCTCGTTGACGCTGTCGGTGAGCTGCTTCCAGGTGCCCGAGACACCGTCGACCTTGGCCTGACCGCCCAGCTCGCCCTCACTGCCGACCTCGTGGGCGACGCGGGTGACCTCGGTGGCGAACGCCGACAGCTGGTCCACCATGATGTTCACGGTGTCCTTCAGCTCCAGGATCTCCCCCTGGGCGTCGACGGTGATCTTCTTGGACAGGTCGCCCTTGGCCACCGCGGAGGTGACCTGGGAGATGTTGCGTACCTGGGTGGTGAGGTTCTGCGACATCGAGTTGACGTTCTCGGTGAGGTCCTTCCAGATGCCCGAGACGCCCTTGACGTCGGCGCGGCCGCCCAGCTTGCCCTCGGTACCCACCTCGCGGGCCATGCGGGTGACCTCGTCGGAGAAGGAGTCCAGCTGGTCGACCATGACGTTGATGGTGTCCTTCAGCTCCAGGATCTCGCCCTTGGCGTTGACGGTGACCTTCTTGGTCAGGTCGCCGCGCGCGACCGCCTGCGTGACGATGGAGATCTGGCGCACCTGGTGGGTCAGGTTGTTGGCCATGGAGTTGACGTTGTCGGTCAGGTCCTTCCAGACCCCCGACACCCCGCGCACGTGCGCCTGGCCGCCCAGCGTCCCCTCGGTGCCGACTTCGCGGGCCATGCGGGTGACCTCGTTGGCGAAGGACTCCAACTGGTCGACCATCGTGTTGACCGTGTCCTTGAGGTCGAGCATCTCGCCTTGGGCGTCGACCGTGATCTTCTTGGACAGGTCGCCCTTGGCCACGGCCGTGGTCACCTGCGAGATGTTGCGCACCTGGTAGGTGAGGCTGTTGGCCATGGAGTTGACGTTGTCGGTCAGGTCCTTCCATATACCCGACACGCCTTTGACGTTGGCGCGGCCGCCCAGCTTGCCCTCGGTACCCACCTCGCGGGCCACCCGGGTGACCTCGTCGGCGAAGGAGTCGAGCTGGTCCACCATCGTGTTGACCGTGTCCTTGAGCTGCAGCATCTCGCCCTGGACGTCCACGGTCACCTTGCGGCTGAGATCGCCGCGCGCCACGGCCGTGGTCACCTGGGAGATGTCGCGCACCTGGTTGGTCAGGTTGTCGGCCATGGAGTTGACGTTGTCGGTCAGGTTCTTCCAGATGCCCGAGACGCCCTTGACGTTGGCGCGGCCGCCCAGCTTGCCCTCGGTACCCACCTCGCGGGCCACGCGCGTGACCTCGTCCGAGAAGGAGTCGAGCTGGTCCACCATGCCGTTCACGGTGTCCTTCAGCTGCAGCATCTCGCCTTGGACGTCGACGGTGACCTTGCGGCTCAGATCGCCCTCGGCCACCGCGGTGGTGACTTCGGAGATGTTGCGCACCTGCGCTGTCAGGCGCGACGCCATCTGGTTGACCGATTCGGTGACGTCGCGCCAGGCGCCGGAGACCCCGTCGACCTTGGCGCTGCCGCCCAGCTTGCCTTCGGTGCCCACCTCGCGGGCCACGCGCGTGACCTCGTTGGTGAAGCCGTTCATCTGGTCGGCCATGCGGTTGACCGACGTGGCCAGGCGCAGCAGGTCGCCGTGGAGCGAGCCGTGGCGGCTGGTGAGGTCGACCCGCTGGGACAGGTCGCCGCCGGCGACCGCATCCAGGATCTGGGCGACGGAGGTCACCGGTTCGCTGACCTCGTCGAGCAGCTGGTTCAGCGAACGGACGCTCTTGCCCCACGCGCCGCGTGCGGGGCTGACGGCGATGCGCTCGTTGAGTCTGCCTTCGGTACTGACGACGCCGCCGACCCGCTGCAGCTCGCTGCTGAGCTGCTCGCAGTGGTCCAGGACCTGGTTGAAGACGGAGGCGATCTCACCGGACCGGCCCTCGCCGCGAGAGTCCAGCCGTACACTGAAATCGCCGTCTCGCATGCTGTAGAGCGCGCGGAGCAGCTCGTCGAGCTGCGCATCGTGCTTGTCGTCCGGCGCCCGTGTGGCCTCTGGCATTGATCCCCTCCTCATACTGCTCACTACGGGCATCTCGGGCCGGTTGGGGGACCGGGGCCGCCTGATCGGGGGAACGATCTCACGTGGCAGGATCGTCGCCCCCGGTCATCGACGCACCGTACCGTTAAGGACGATGGCCATACCAGACGTCAGCCGAGATGGGCCGCGAGCTCTAGGCTATGCGGCCTGTCAGCCCACGCGACGAGCCTTCTGAAATGATGGTCCCGTCGCCGTCCCCACTGTGCCCGCTCCGGCGAGCGCACGCCGACACCGCGGGTCGTCACCGATCGAAGGGATCGGGGGCCGGGGTCCTGGCGGCCGCACTGCGGCCGTGCCCGCCTTCCTCCCGCAACTGGAGAGAACGTACGGCTTCACGATGCCACACGAGACGATGAAGGCCGCCCGGCGCGAGTTCTCGCCCACCCCCGGGACCGCGGCCGAGGCGCGGGACTTCGTACGCGACACCCTCGCCGAATGGAGCGCCGACCAGGCCGCCGACGACGTCGTCCTGCTCGTCAGCGAGCTGGTCACCAACGCGGTCGTGCACGCCGAGAGCAATCTGGAACTGGTCGTGCGCCGCCTGCCCTCGGCGGTCGAGGTCGTGGTCGCGGACCGGGTTCCCGAGCGTGCCGTCCCCCAGGCGGGCCCGCTGTCGGTCGACGTCTCCGCCTCCGCCGACCCCGGGCGCAGCGGCGGGCTGGGACTGGCGCTGGCCGGGGCGGTCGCCAGCAGCTGGGGCGTCAGCTACAGCAAGGACGACAAGGCCGTCTGGTTCCGCATCCGGGACGAGGACGGCGAGGCGTCGAAGGACCCGGATACCGACGGCGAAACCGCAGGCACGTCGCTGGAGCCGCCGGACCCGGTACGCCCCGCGCGGCGCCGGCCCTTCCGGCCCAACCCTTGGGCGGCGCTGGACGCCGCCCTCTCGGCGCGGCTGCCGCTGCCCGAGCTGCTCGACCGCACCGTGGAGTACTCCCGCTCGGCGCTGGGCGGCGACGCCGCCTATATCGCCCTGGCCACCACCGACGAGACCGAGTGGGACCTGCGCGCGGCCACCGGCCTGACCGACGAGCCCTGGCGGCCGTTCCGCAGCCGCACCGAAGAGACCTTCCCGTCGGTGACGCCGGCGGCGGGCGCCACCATCAACGACGACCTGATGATCGCCCGCGCCCACCGCGGCAAACTCGCCCAGGCCGGCATGCGTTCCCTGGTGACAGCGCCGCTGATCGTCGACGGCCGTGTCGCCGGGCTGATCGGCGTGGCCTCGCGGCGCGTCCGGCACTTCGGCGACACCGCCGCCAAACGCCTGCAGGACGGCGCCGACCGCATCGCGCTGCCGATCGAGCGTGCGCGACTGGCCGAGGTCGAGCTGGCCCGCCGCGCCAGCCTGAGCTTCCTGGCCGAGGCCAGCGACCTGCTGACCGGAACCCTCGACGAGCAGATGACCGCCGCTCTGGCCTGCCAACTGGTCGCCTCGCGGCTGGGCAGCTGGTGCGCGGTGGAGTCCACCAGCGAGCTGGGCACCACGCGGCTGACGCACGCCATCCACCGCAACGAGAACTACAACGACGTGCTGCGCACGCTGCTGACCGAGCTGCCGCCGCACATCCAGCGCGAGGCGCGCCCGCTGTGGAGCCGCGAGTCGCTCTCGGCAGCCGGGCTCGTCGACGAACTGCTGCTGGAACTGGCCGAAGGGCCCGCTATCAGCGTGCCGCTGGTGGCCCACGGCCAGACCCTGGGCCGGCTGACCCTGGGCAAGGACGCCGACGAGGACTTCACCCGCGACGACGTCGACGTCGTCGACGACCTCGCCCGCAGGGTGTCCTCGGCGCTGGAGAACGCGCGGCTGTATGCGGGGCAGACCTCGATGAGCGAGGCGCTGCAGCGCAGTCTGCTGCCCGCCAAGGAGAAGGAGCCGGCCATCCCCGGCGTCGACCATGCGGTGTTCTACCGCTCGGCCGACGAGCGCACCGTGGTGGGCGGCGACTTCTACGACGTCTTCGCCACCGACGGCCGGTGGTGCTTCGCCATCGGCGACGTGTGCGGCACCGGCCCCGAGGCCGCCGCGGTCACGGGCCTGGCGCGGCACACCCTGCGCGCGCTGGCCCGCGAAGGGTTCTCACCCGCCCACATCATGGACCGGCTGAACAAGGCCATCCTGGACGAGAACACCAGCACGCGGTTTCTGACCATGCTCTACGGCGAGATGACCCCGCTGGGCGCGCCCGGCCAGGGGATGCGCCTGCGGCTGGTATCGGCGGGCCACCCGCTGCCGCTCCGGCTCGACCGCAAGGGCGAGGTCGGCTCCGTCGGCAGCTCCCAGCCGCTGCTGGGGGCGTTCGAGGACGTCGAATTCTTCACCGAGACCCTGGAGATCGGGTCGGGCGACGTCCTGCTGGCGGTGACCGACGGCGTCACCGAACGCCGCAACGGCACGCAGATGCTCGGCGACGAGGGCCTGCGCGACATCTTCACCAACTGCTCGGGGCTGACGGCCCAGGCCGTCATCGTCCGTATCGACCGCGACCTGGAGGAGTTCGCCCCGGGCGGCCACACCGACGACACCGCCATGCTGGTGCTGCGGTTCCTCTGACGGCCGGGCCCGCCCCGGCCGTCAGAGCCACCCCATGCCCTGCGCCGTGCGGATCGCCGACATGCGGTTGGCGGCGCCGGTCTTGGTGATGGCGCTGGAGAGGTAGTTGCGCACGGTGCCCTCGGTCAAGTGCAGGGAACGGGCGATGTCGGCCACCGCCCCTCCCTCGGATGCCGCGCGCAGCACCTCGGCTTCACGCGCCGTCAGAGGGCTCTCGCCGGAGGCCATGGCCGCTGCGGCCAGCTCGGTGTCGATGTAGCGCCCGCCCGCGTGCACCTTGCGGATCGCGCCGGCGAGCTCGTCGACCGGGGCGTCCTTGGCCAGAAACCCCCGCGCCCCGGCGGCCAGCGCACGCCGCAGGTAGCCGGGGCGGCCGAAGCTGGTGAGCATCAGTACGCCGCAGTCCGGCGCCGATCCGTGCAGTTCGGCGGCGACCTCCAGCCCGCCCGTACCGGGCATTTCGATGTCCAGCACCGCGATTCCGGCGCCCGTGCGGACCACCGCGTCGGCGACCTCGTCACCCCTCCCGACCTGGGCTGCGATCTCCAGGTCGGGCTCCAGCCCGAGCAGGGCCGCGATCGCGCCGCGCACCAGGTGCTCGTCGTCGGCGAGTACGACTCGGATCACGCGGTCACGTCCTCTCGGCCCGACGGCTCGTCGCCTGTGTTCCCTCCGCCGCGGCGCTCCGGCAGCGGCACGACGGCGCGCAGCAGGAAACCCGTCCCGGCGGAGGCCGGACCGGCGGTGAGCGCTCCGCCGGCGGCGGAGACCCGCTCGCCGAGTCCCGACAGCCCGTTGCCGAAGGACGCGGCGCCGCCGCCCGGCTGCGCGCCGTCGTCGAAGACCTCGACGACCAGTGTGCCGCCGTCCCGGCGCAGGGTGACGGCGCAGTTCTTGGCCGTGCTGTGGCGCAACACGTTCGTGGTGCCCTCACGCACGACCCACGAGGCGATCGACCGCTGGTCGGCGGGAACGTCGACGTCGGCACCGGCCACGGTGCAGCGCACGCCCGCGGCGGTGAGCACGGCCTGGACTCCCGCGGACTCCGCGGCCAGATCCACGTCGCGGTAACCGGACACGGCGGTGCGCACCTCGCGCAGCGCGTCGCGGGCCAAGTGCTGCACGGCGGTCATCTCGCGGGAGGCCGCCTGCGGGTCGATCTCGGCGAGCCGGGCGGCCAGTTCGCTCTTGACGGCGAGCGCCGAAAGGCTGTGTCCCAGCAGGTCGTGCATATCGCGGGCGAAACGCAGCCGCTCTTCGGAGACCGCCAGGCGCGCCTGGGCGTCGCGGGCCGCGTGGGCCTCCGTGACGACGTCCCACAGGGAGATGATGGCGGCGTTGCTGGCCAGCATGACGACGAAGACGATCAGGTGCAGCGCCGCCAGCACGCCGCTGATGACCACCGCCTCGATCAGCGGCATTCCGACGCTCGCCGCCAGGAACGGCACGATCCCCGCGGCGAGCATCAGCACCGTGTACCCGGCCTTGTGCCGGCGCCGACCGGTGACGGCGACACTGGCGGCCCAGAACTGGGGAGCGGTCAGCGCGGCGGGATTGGGGCCCAGCAGACCGACCGTGCCGAGCAGCGCCAGGTAGGACACCACGACGTCGCGACGCAGCGCGGTCGCCGGGCGGTCGATCCGGGTGCGGATCACCCGCATCGACGCATAGGCCAGGACGAGCGAGCACAACACCCCGGCGCCCGACAGCGCCGCACCCGCGCTGCCGGGCGCACGGCTGGCGAAGGTCGCCAGCGTCCCGTCCCCGGGCCCGCCGATGTCAACGGCCGCGAAGACGGGGGGCAGCACGCAGAACACCGGGGTGCTCATCGACAGCAGCAGCACGATCCGGCGCGCGCGGTCGATCCGGCGCCCGCTGCGGTCCGAGTGCGCCAGTTCCGCCGTGTCGTGGTCCGCCACCCGGTCCTCCCCTCCTGTCCGGCGCCGTCGCGTCCGCGCCGTTCACCCTAGACGCCTGCGCTCCCGGACTCCGCGGGCGGCGCGGACGCACGGGCGGCGGGACCGGCCGTCCTCCGGCCCCCGCCACTCCGTGCCGCCGGCGGGAACGCGCCCGTCGCCCGCCGGCGGTCGCGAAAACTCAGCCCGGCTGGCGCGGATCCCAGCGGAAGTAGCGCAGCGACAGCACCGACAGCGCCGTCCAGGCCAGCACCACCGCCAGCGACGGCAGCGCGGCCGCCCACAGGTCCAGCCCCGTCGCCGGGCTCGCGCCGACCAGGTCACCGAACACGTCGTTGCCGGTGTATCCGCCGCGCAGCAGCTCCACCACGGGCGCCATCGGCAGCAGTCGGCTGGCGGTCGCGAGTTGGTCGGGCATCATCTCCAACGGGATCATCAGCCCGCTGGAGGCGTACAGCGCCAGGAACGGCACGATGCTCATCATCTGCGTACCCTCGGCGTTGCGCGCGAGCCGGGTCAACGCGGCACCCAGCAGCACCATGGTGACCGTGCTGAGCACCACGGCCAGCGCGACCATCACCGGGTCGGCCGGGACCTCGCCGGTCTGGGCGATCAGGACACCCCACGGCACGGCGGTGAGCAGGACGACCACGGCCAGCACCGAAAGCGTGGTCGCGCCGAACAGCGCGACGGGCGGCACCCCGCTGGCGCGGAAGCGCTTGAGGATGAGCTGCTCGCGGCGGGCCGCGTAGGTGTTGGAGACGTGCATGACGCCGATCATCATGATGATGGCGGCCGGGGAACCCGTCAGCGCCAAGGTCTCGTTGGAGACGCCGGGAACGGGCGACTCCCCCTGGGAGACGACTCCCAGAAAGACGAATACCAGCGGGAACAGCACGAAGAACAGGGCCGTGCGGTAGCGGTACATGAGGGTGAATTCGGTGCGGGTGAGCCGCAACGTCTGGCGGAGGGGGCTCACGGGCCGGCGCTGCCGCGCCCCCGCGGTCCCGGCCGGCGCGGCGTCGGCCGTCTGCTGAGTGGTCATCGCTGTGTCCTCTGCTGTGGTGCGGTGCGGGCTCGTGGGCGTTCGGGCGCGGGTGCGCCTCAGTCGGATCCCGGTCCGCCGGAGACCACCTCGGCGGCCCCCTCGGCGACGCTGAGGAAGACGTCCTCCAGGGAGGCGCTGCGCAGCTCCAGCCGGTCCAGGGCCGTGCCGCTGCTCCGGGCCCACTCCAGCAGCGGCTCCATGGCGCGGTGGGCGCGGCGGTCGGCGTCGTCGCCGCGCACGGTGTAGCAGACCCAGGCTTCACCGCCGCGGAGCTCGGCCGCCGCGGTGGCGCCCGGCAGGGCGGGCAGGTCCTCGAAACGGACGCCGGCGGGCATGCGGAAGGCGATGCGGTCGCCCCACCGGACGACGACGTCGCGCACGGTGCCCTCGGCCCTGGTCTCGCCGCGGTGCATGATGGCCAGCCGGTCGGCGAGGCGCTCGGCTTCCTCCAGGTAGTGCGTGGTCAGCAGGATGGCCATGCCCTCGCGGACCAGGCCGGCGATGGTGTCCCACGTGGCGCGCCGCGCCTCGGGGTCCATTCCGGTGGTCGGCTCGTCCAGGAAGAGCGCTTCGGGCCGCGAGAGCACGGCCAGCCCCAGGTCGAGCCGGCGCTTCTGCCCGCCGGAGAGCTGGCGCACCTGCACCCCGGCCTTGTCGGTGAGCCCCGTCAGTTCCAGTACCGCGTCGCGGTCCATGGGGTCGGCGGCGAGGTCGCGGGAGAGGTCGACGGTCTCGGCCGTGGTCAGCTCCGGGAACAGCCCGCTGTGCTGGAGTACGGCGTCGACACGGTCGCGCAGCTCGGGCGGCTGCCCGTAGGGGTCGGCGCCCAGGACGCGGACCGATCCCGCGCTGGGGCGGCGGAACCCCTCCAAGGTCTCGACGGTGGTGGTTTTGCCGGCGCCGTTGGTGCCCAGCAGCGCGAACAGTTCCCCCCGCCCGACGTCGAAGGAGATCCCGCGCACCGCTTCGAAGTCGCCGTAGTTCTGCCGCAGGTCGCGGACGCTGATGGCGTGCTCGCCGGAACCGGTCCCGGTCGGCGGCTGCTCTGCTGTGCTCATGGGAACGATTCTTCCGCCGCGCCCCCGTCCGGCCCAGATTCCGATGTCACCGGCCGGCCGTGAAGGGTGCCCGTGTCCGCGCATGACAGCTGTCATGGCCGGGGTTCCGCCTCCACCACGAGTACACGGTCACCGCCCTCAAGGGAGCGGCACGAGAGGACTGGGACGCGCTCACGGCGGATCCGACGTTCACCTACCGGTCCCGACTATCGCGGGGTTTTCACCGGCACGGCTCTCCGGAAAGCGGTGCTACCCTCGCGCTCTTTTTCGGCGGACCGGCGACCGCAGCGCGGCGGACGGGGTCCGCCCGCCGCGCTGGAACCGGCTACGGGCTCATTCGCCCTTCCACTGCGGCGCGCGCTTCTCGGCGAAGGCCGCCGCGCCCTCCATGGCGTCGTGGCTGACGAACACCGGGCCGGCGATCTCGTCTTGGCGCTGCCACATCTCCTCGCTCGACCAGTCGTCGGAGGCGCCGATGACCTCCTTGGAGACGGCGACCGACATCGGGGCGTTGGCCGCGATGCGCTCCGCGAGTCCGCGGGCGCCCTCCAGCGCGCCTCCCGGAGCGGTCACGCTGTTGACCAGGCCCAGCTCGGCCATGCGCGGCGCATCGACGAAGTCGCCGGTCAACGCGAACTCCATGGCGATGTTGCGGGGGATGCGGCGCTGCAGGCGCAGCAACCCGCCGCCGCCGGCCACCAGCCCGCGCTTGACCTCGGGGATGCCGAACTTCGCGTCGTCGGCGGCGACCACCAGGTCGCAGGCCAGTACCGCCTCGAAGCCCCCGGCCAGCGCGTAGCCCTCCACCGCCGCGATCAGCGGCTTGCGCGGCGGCCGCTGGGCGAAGCCGGCGAAGCCGCGCCCTTCGACGGTGGGAACCTCGCCCTGCATGAACGCCTTGAGGTCCATGCCCGAACAGAAGGTCTCCCCCGCGCCGGTCAGGATGCCCACGACCAGGTCGGTACGGGAGTCCAGCTCGTCCAGGGCCGCGGCGACGCCCTGGGCCACGGCGGCGTTGACCGCGTTCTTGGCCTTGGGGCGGTCGATAGTGATGACGGCGACGCCGTTTTCGGCGGTGAAGCTCACCTCGTCGCTCATCGCGCTCCTTTACTCGGTCGGCGTGGTGGACGGCGGGGAAGCGCCGGACGCGCCCGCCCCGCCGCGGACGGCACTACTTCGGCGGCATCCGCAGGCCGCCGTCGAGCCGGACGGTCTCGGCGTTGATGTAGCCGTTCTCGACCAGCGCTCGGGCCAGCTTGCCGAATTCGCCGGGCGTACCCAGGCGCTTGGGGAACGGCACCGGGGAGGCCAGGCGCTGCTTGAACTCCTCGGACTCGGGGCCCTCGCCGTAGATCGGCGTGTCCAGAATGCCGGGCGCGATGGTGTTCACGCGGATGCCGGCGGCGGCCAGGTCGCGGGCCGCGGGCACGGTCATGCCGATGATCCCGCCCTTGGAGGACGAGTAGGCGATCTGGCCGATCTGGCCTTCGAGGCCGGCGACCGACGCCGTGTTGACGATCGCGCCGCGCTCGCCGTCCTCGGTGGCGGGCTCGTTCTGCGACATCGCCGACGCGGCCAACCGCAGCACGTTGAAGGTGCCGATCAGGTTGACCTCGACGACCTTCTTGTAGCTGGCGAGGTCGTGGGGCGCGCCCGCCTTGTCGACGGTGCGGGTGGCCCAGCCGATCCCCGCGCACGACACCGCCACGCGCAGCGGCTTGCCGGTGCCGACGGCCGCCTGCACCGCCGCCTGCACCTGCTCCTCGTCGGAGACGTCGGTGGATACGAACACGCCCCCGACCTCCTTGGCCAGCGCCTCGCCGCGCTCGCTGTTCAGGTCGGCGACGACGACGGTCGCACCCGCCGAGGCGAGTTCCTTGACGGTGGCTTCACCCAGCCCGCTTGCGCCGCCGGAAACCAGGGCGGCAACTCCATTCAGCTCCATGTGCGGCACTCTACAGACCCCGCACCGCGCCGACTAGAACGAGGTTCGGTTTATCCGGACGCGCGTGCCCCGGCCCCGGTCACCGGGTGTAGGCGGCGGGGCCGGCCGGGCGTCCGTCCGCGCGCGGTGCCGGGCCCCGGACCGGGAGCCGGCCGCTCGGCCGCGGTTCCGGGCACCCGACCGATCACGTCCGGCGGGATCGGACGGATTCACCACCGGCGGCCGGGGATGCGGACCGCGCTGCCGATGCGGCTCTGCCGGCGGCCCTGGCGCCGGCGCGGCAGCGCGTCCCGGGCCAGGTCGGCGGCCCCGATGAGCCCGGCCTGGTTGCCCAGCTCGGCGGGCACGACGCCCGGCTCGGGCCGGTAGCCGCGCCCCGTCAGGGCGCGCCGGAACGCCCGTCTGGCCGGACCCAGCAGCAGCTCCCCGCTCTGCGAGACACCGCCGCCGATGACGAACAGCTCCGGATCGAACGCCGCCGCGAGATTGGCCAGGCCCGTCCCCAGCCAGTCGCCCGCCTCCTCCAGCAGCTCCACACAGGCCATATCGCCGCTGCGCGCCAGCTCGCTCACCAGACCACCGGTGATCCGCGACGGGGTGCCGGCCGCGGCGCTCAACAAGCCCCGCGCCATCGGAGAATCCGCGGCGGCCAGCTCGCGCGCCTCACGGGTGACCGCGTTCCCGCTGGCGTACTGCTCCCAGCAGCCGCGGTTGCCGCACTCGCAGCGCAGACCGCCGGGCACCACCGTCATGTGCCCGAACTCCCCGGCCATGCCGTGGCGGCCGCGGTAGAGCTCGCCGCCGATCACGACCGCGCCGCCGATCCCGGTACCCAGGTTGACCACCACCGTGTCGGCGGCACCGCGCCCGGCTCCCACCCGGGCCTCGGCCCACGCCGCGGCGTTGGCGTCGTTCTCGACCACCACCGGCAGATGCAGCCGGGTGCGCAGCGACTCGCGCAGCGGCTCCTCGCGCCAGGACAGGTGCGGCGCGAACAGGACGGTGGCGCGCTGCTCGTCGACGAATCCCGCCGCGCCCACGCCGACCGCGCGCACCGGATAGTCGCGCCGCAGTTCGGCGACGATGCCGGCGATGGTGTCCTCGACGATTTCGGGGCTCTTGCTGCGGTCGGGGGTCTCGGCACGGGAGCGCGCGAGGATGCTGCCGCCGGGGGTCACCACTCCGGCCGCCACCTTGCTGCCGCCGATGTCGACGCCGATCACCAGCCCGCGGTGCCGGTTCCGGGCGGTGTGCTCGCGCGAAGAAGCCATCGTCGGACCACTGTAGACGACCCCGGCCGCCTCGCCCGGGAGGTGCTCAGCCCGTCCGGGAGAGCACGGACGGGTCCCCCGCCCCGCGGCCGGCCCCCGGATCGGCGGGCGGCTCCAGGTCGTGGCGCCCGGCGATGAGTTCCTGGACGCGGATCTTGGCCTTGATCAGGGGCCGGCGGACGCGCAGGTCACGGCGGATCGCCTGGTCCAGTTTCGCCGAACCGTCCGGATAGCGCCAGCGCGCCCACGGTGATCCGGGCACGGCCAGGCGCACGGCCGCGACGATCGAGATCGCCGGCAGGAACACGCCGGTCAGCCCGGTCCAGATCTTGCCCTTGAGCAGACTGACGACCGACCCCGCCAGGTTGACCAGGGCCAGCGCCAGCAGCCCCGCCTGGATCCCGGTCTCCCAGCCGCCGGAGCCCGCGCTGTGCAGCCAGCCCCACCCGAAGGGGCGCAGCCCTGTCAGAAGCAGACCCGTCAGCGCCACGGCGACGAACACCGCGTCCACCGAAGCGCGGCCCTTCTCGGTCCAGTAGACGTCGCGCAGATGCAGGATCAGCGCGAACTCGTCGAGCACCAGCGCCGATCCCAGCCCGAACAGCGCCGCGGCGACGGCGATCGGCACGCCCTGGCGGTCGGGGACCACCAGCGCCGCGACACCGCCCACCATCATCAGGCCCACGCCGAAGACCACGTGGTGGATGTGCAGGCCGCCCGGCCGCAGATCGCCCGGCCACCAGCGGACACCGGCGCGGATCATCCGCACGCTCATCCGGATCAGCAGGAAGCCGGCCACGAACGCGACGAAGAAGCAGAAGAGCGGCAGGCGGCCCGTCGCGACGACGGTGCTGCCGAACCAGTCGACCATCGGACTCCTCGAGTGCGATACCGGCCCAGGGGAGATGGGGGAGGCCGCACCCAACACTACGTCGCACGGCGGGAAAGCACCGACCCGCTCGTGCCCACGGCCGCCGTTTCAGCGGATCGACAGTCGGGTCCGTCCGACGGCCGTGCGGGCCTGCAGAGATCGATGCGCGTCGGCGGCCTCCTGCAGTGGGAAGGTCTGTCCGATGACGGGCCCGACCCGACCCTCCGCGGCCAGGTTCACGGCCTGCTCGGCGAACTGTTTCGCCGTAGTCGTGCTTCAGGTCAATCGGAATCAGGGTGCTCGGTCGCGGCCGAGCCCGTTCGCTCGGCCGCGACCGAATGAACCCGGACGAGCCCGCCGCCGGGCGTCCGGGAGCCCTCCGTCAGGCGCGGGCGGCGCCGACGAGGGCGGCGTCCTCGCGCGGGGCCTGCTCATGGGGGAAGCGTGTCGCCCCGAGAGCGGGCTGCAGATCGGACAGCCACGCGGCCTTGTCGTCATAGCGGGCGAAGAAGGGCTTGCCCACCAGTTCGGGGTCGCGTGCCTGGATGAAGTGGCACACGAAGACCTTTTCGCCGGCGACCTCGGTGATCCCGTCGATGCACACCTTGCCGGGCGTGGCCGACATGGAGGGCCCGCGCACGGTGCGGGCCAGGCCGGAGACGCCGGCGAAGGCGACGCGGAAGATCTCGTAGGCCTCGGCCAGCGGGACGGCGAAGTAGTCCTGAGGTCCCGTGTCGCGCTCGACGAACATGTAGTAGGGCACCATGCCGTAGCGGACGTGGGAGCGCCACATGCTCGCCCAGGTCGCCGAGTCGTCGTTGATCGTGCGGATCAGCGGCGCCTGGGTGCGGATGACGGCCCCGGTGTCGCGGATGCGCCGCACCGCGTCCTGGACGAGAGCGGGCGCCATTTCGTTGGGGTGGGAGAAGTGCGCCATGAACGCGAGGTTCTTGCCCGAAGCGACGACCTCCTCGAACAGGCGCAGCGTGTCGTCGGCGTCGGGGTCGGTGGTGAAGCGCTGCGGCCAGTAGCCCAGCGCCTTGGTGCCGATGCGGATGGACTCCAGGGTCTCCACGGCCAGCAGCGGCTCGATGTAGCGGCGCAGCACCGAGTCGCCCATGATCATCGGATCGCCGCCGGTGAACAGGACGCTGGTGACCTCGGGGTGGTTGTGCAGATATTCGACCAGGTGGTCGATCTCGCCGGAGGCGAACTTCAGGTCGGGTTCGCCCACGAACTGCGCCCAGCGGAAGCAGTAGGTGCAGTAGGCGTGGCAGGTCTGCCCCTGTTTGGGGAAGAACAGCACGGTCTCCTGGTACTTGTGCTGCATCCCCTCCAGCGGGTCCTTGTCGCCGGTGGTGGGGACGTTGAGCTCCATCTGCCCCGCCGGGTGCGGGTTGAGCCGGCCGCGGATCTCGTTGGCAGCCGTATTGACCTCCTGGCGCGAGGCGTCCCGGCGGATCAGGTCGGCCATGCGCGCGACGTCGGTCTCGGGCAGCATGTCCGCCTGAGGGAAGACCAGCCGGTAGATGGGGTCGTCCGGCGCGGCGTCCCAGTCGATCAGCTCGTCGACGACGTAACTGTTGACCCGGAACGGCAGCACCGTGGCGACGGCCCGGACCGCGAGGCGGTCGGCCTCACCCAGCCCGGCGCGCGCCGTGAGCTCGTCCAGGTGCTTCGTCGTGTAGGCACGAAACCGACGTCCGGCGGACGGGGACGGTGCCGCGTCGTGCGTCAAGCTCACGTGTCTCCTCTCCTGGTGGCGACGGCCAGCCGTGCACGGGGAGCAGGGCAGGCGGTAGCCGGGGAGCCCGCGGTCGGCGAGCTTCCCTGGTCGTACGTCGGCGGGTTGTGCAGTCGGCAGCCGGGCGATGCGATCGCCCCGAACCGGCTGGAAAAGGGTCATACCCGAACCCGTGTGGTTCGTACCCGCTTTGCGGGCGCCAACCGCTGAGCAGGGCCCTTTCGGGCACGGTCGGCCGATCCGCACACGGCGGCCGGTACACGGCAGCGTAACGTGGTCCGCATACGGTCGGGACTGCCCGTGTACAGCTACGCCGCCGGCGGCTTCGGGGCCGCGCGGCGCCGGGACGGTCCGGACCGGTGCTTTCGTGAATCGAGGGAGGGGCGCGTGAGCACACCCCAGTCGGGGCGCGGCGTGCACAGCGGACCGGTCATCGCTCTGGACGCCATGGGAGGCGACCACGGCCCCCGGGAAGCCGTACGGGGCGCCGTGCAGGCGGTCCGCGAACACGGGCTGAGCGTGGTGCTGGTGGGCCGCCGGCCCGAGCTCGCAGGGCTGCTCGCCGAGGAGGACGCGGCCGGCGCCGTCCCGATCCGGCACGCCGAGGACACGTTGACGATGCACGAGGGTGCGCTGGCCAGCTGGCGCCGGCCCCGCTCCAGCATCGCCGTGGCCTGCCGGCTCATCCGGCAAGGCGAGGCGAGCGCGCTGGTCTCGACCGGATCGACCGGCGGCGTGGTCACCACGTCGACGGTGCGGCTGCGCACCCAGCACGGGATCATGCGCCCGGCGCTGGCGGTGTCGCTGCCCACACGCCCGCGCCCCACCGTTCTGCTCGACGCCGGCGCCAATGCCGACGCCAAGCCCGAGATGCTGGTGCAGTTCGCCCACTTGGGCGCCGCCTACGCCCGAAGCGCCTTCGGGACCCGGAACCCGAAGGTCGCGATGCTCACCATCGGGGCGGAACCGGGCAAGGGCAACCGGTTGGCGCGCAAAACCGCCGATCTGCTCACCGCCGCGGCCGCCCAGGCGCCGCAGTCCCAGCGGTTGGATTTCCGGGGCAACGTCGAGGGCCACGACCTCCTGGCGGGCGAGGTCGACGTCGTCGTCACCGACGGATTCACCGGCAACGTCGCGCTGAAGACGGTCGAAGGCGCCGTGCGCTTCACCATGGACGCCGTCACCGAGGCGATGACCTCCAGCACCGCGGCCAAAGCGGGGGCATTCCTGCAGCGCAAGGGGCTGCGGGAGCTGCGCAACCGGTTGGACAGCGAAACCTACGGCGGCGCGGTGCTGCTGGGCCTCAACGCCAGTGTGGTCATCGCCCACGGCGCCAGCCGGGCTCCGGCGGTCGAGCGGGCCTGCCGCCTCGCCCACGACCTGACCTCGGGGGGAATCGGCGAGGAAGTGCGCAGCCGCGTGCAGGCCGGGGCGCGCTCGGCGCGGCGATCGCGCACCGGGTCGGGCGGCGAGGACCAGCCCGCCACCTAGGGCGGGGCGCGGCACCGCCCGGGCGCCCCGAGCGCAGAACCGAACACGGGCGGTTTAGCAGCTCGGTAGGCTTGCACCATGGCCGCCCCGCAGGAGACTCTCGCAGCACGGGTCCAGTCCGCTCTCGGCGCAGCTCTCGGCGCCGAATTCGCCGGAACCGACCCCGTCATCCGCCCGTCCCAGTTCGCCGACTACCAGGCCAACGCCGCGTTGGCGCTGGCCAAGCGCCTCGGCCGGGCCCCGCGCGACGTCGCGACCGACATCGTCGCGCAGCTGGACGTCGACGACCTGTGCCGACACGTCGAGATCAGCGGCCCCGGCTTCGTCAACCTGACGCTGCGCGACGACTGGATCGCCGCGCAGGCCCAAGATCTGCTGAACGACCCGCGGGCGGGGGTTCCGAAGCAGGAGTCCGAGACCGTCGCGATCGACTACTCCGCGCCCAACGTCGCCAAGGAGATGCACGTCGGGCACTTGCGCACCACCGTCGTGGGCGACTCTTTGGTGCGCGTGCTGGAGGCGCTGGGCCACGACGTGGCCCGCCAGAACCACATCGGCGACTGGGGCACCCCCTTCGGCATGCTGATCGAGCACCTGCTCGACGCCGGCGAGGGATCGGCCGAGGCGGAACTCGTCAAGACCGACCCCAACGCCTTCTACCAGGCGGCGCGCGAGCAGTTCGACGCTTCCGAGGAGTTCGCGGCGCGGGCACGCAAGCGCGTCGTCGACCTCCAGGCGGGCGACGGCGAGACGCTGCGGCTGTGGCGGGAGCTGGTCGACCTCTCCACGGTGTACTTCAACCGGATCTACGACAAGCTCGACGTCACGCTCACCGACGCCGACCTCGCCGGCGAGAGCAAGTACAACGACCTGCTGCCCGGCATCTGCGAAGAGCTGGAGCGCGAGGGCATCGCCGAGATGAGCGACGGCGCGCTGTGCGTTTTCCTCGACGGCTATACCGGGCGCGAAGGCAAACCGGTGCCGCTGATCGTGCGCAAGAGCGACGGCGGCTACGGTTACGGCACCACCGACCTCGCCACGGTCAAGTACCGCGTCGAGGAGCTGGGCGCGCGCCGGCTGCTGTACGTCGTCGGCGCGCCGCAGTCCCTGCACCTGCGGATGGTGTGGGAGACCGCCCGCAAGACGGGGTGGCTGCCCGAGGACGTCGAGCCCGTCCACGTGCAGATCGGCAACGTGCTCGGCTCGGACGGCAAGATCCTGCGCACCCGCAGCGGAAAACCGCTGCGGTTGATGGAGCTGCTGGACGAGGCGATCGAACGCGCGGCGGCGGTGGTCGCCGAGAACCGCCCGGATCTGGACGAGGCCACCCGCGCCGGCATCGCCCGCGAGGTCGGCATCGGCGCCGTGAAGTACGCCGACCTCTCGGTTTCGCACGACTCCGAGTACGTCTTCGACTTCGACCGGATGCTGGCGCTGCACGGCAACACCGGCCCCTACCTGCAGTACGCGACCGCGCGCATCCGGTCGATCTTCCGCAAGGGCGGTGTGGACCCGGCCGGCGCCACGGGGCCGGTGGCGGTCACCGAGCCCGCCGAGCGCGAGCTGGCGCTGGCGCTGCTGGGCTTCGGCCCGACGGTGGCCACCGTCGGCGCGACCCTGGAGCCGCACCGGCTGTGCGCCTACCTGTTCGACCTCGCGCAGGCGTTCACCGGGTTCTTCGAGCACTGCCCGGTGCTGCAGGCCGCGGATCCGGCGGTGCGCGAGTCCCGTTTCGCGCTGATCGCGGCCACGCTGCGCACCCTGGAGACCGGTCTGAACCTGCTGGGCGTGCGGGCACCGGAGCAGATGTAGCGCCGGGGCGGGGTTCCCGCGGCGGAGGGGTCAGCTCGCGGAGCAGCTCACCGCGGGCGTGCCGTTGTCGCCGCCGTGTGTGCCGATGATGCCGAATCCGGCGCTTTCGCCGTCGTCCAGCGAGCTGTCGCGGCCGACGCCGGTCGCGGTGTAGGAGCCTGATCCGCCGGAGACCTCGGCGTTCCACGACTCGTCGATCTCCTGGCCGTCGGGGAACTCGACGGTCACCGTCCAGCCGCTGATGGCCGCGTCGGCGCTCACCGAGACCTCGGCCTGGAAGCCGCCGGGCCACTCGTCGACGACGGAGTATCCGGCTTGGCAGCCCGCGCCGTCCTCCTCCGGTTCGGAGCCGCCGGCGGACCCGGTGCCGGATCCGCCGGATCCGCCGGATGCACCCGCGCCGTTCTCCCCGCCCCCGGAGCCGCCACCGCCGGAGCCGCCCGATCCGGAGTCGTCGCCCTCGCCGCCGCCGTCGCCGCCGCCGTCGTCCTGCGGTGCTTGCGCAGGGGTTTCGGGGGTGGCGGCGGGAGCCGCCGCCTCGGCGGAGGAGTGCTGCTCACCGTCGCCGACGGGGTCCGGGGTGGGGCTCGCGCCGGTGGAGCGCGCGGGTGCGGGCGGGTCGTCGACGTCCACCTCGGTGTCGCCGCCGCTCAGCGTCATGCCCATGATGAGCGCGGCGCCGCAGGCGAGGGCCGAGGCCGCGGCGCCGCCGGCCAGCAGGCGGCGCTTTCGGCGCTCCTTCCTGCGCCGAACGGTGCGCGTGATGGCGGGTTCGGCGTCTCCACGGTCGCTGCTCATACGGATCACCGGGTTCTCGGGGGCGGACGCGCCGGCGCCGGTTCCACCGAGTCCAGGGGCCCCGCGGCGCACAGGCCAGATCAGGGTACAACGTGCTCATTCCACGCGAAGGCGGGGCGATTCTTCCGGATCCGGCCACGGCCTCGGCGAACGGGGCGGCCGGAGGCGGTCTCCGCTCCGGCCGCCGTAGGCGTCATCCGCCGTAGCGGTCGCCGTAGTCGTCATCCCCGTAGTCGTAGTCGCCGTAGTCGTAGTCGCCGCTCTCCGGCGAACCGGTCGCGTACGGGCGATCACGGCCACGGTCGCGGTCGCGGTCGCGGTCGCGGTCGCGGTCGCCGTCGGCGTCGTCGCGCCACGGCGGGCGGCCCTGACCGGACCCGTCATCGTCGGACCCGTCGCCGGCGGGACGGTCGCCGGCGGTCCCGTCGCCGTCGCCGGAGTCCGGCCGCTCCCGGGTATCCCCGGATTCCGCGCCGCCGCCGGGATCCGCACCGGCCGCGTCGCCGCTCTCGTCCTGCTCCTCCTGCGCCGGCTCGGGTTCCGCCGCCGGCGCGGTCGCTTCGGCCGTGGTCTGCTGCTCGCCGTCGACGACCGGGGCCTCGGTCGGGCCGGCGCTCGTGTCGTCGGGGGGCGGCGGCTCGTCCACGCCGATCTCGGTGCCTTCGCCGCTGAGCGAAAGGATCACGGCGAACACGCCGCCGAAGGCCAGACCCGCCGCAAGAGTGCCCGCCGCAAGCAGCAGGCGCCTGCGGCGCCGCTCCTGCCGGCGCCTGACGGTCCGGGTCGGGACGGGCTCGGCGTCTCGGGTGTCGCTACTCATACGGATCGCTGACGTGTCGGGGATGGGCGCACCGGCGCCGGTTCCATAGTGTGCAGGGGATCCACGGCGCATACGCTCCACAAGAGTACAGCGCGGACATCGCCACCCTACGGGGACGATAGGCCCGGATCCGGCCAGTCCGCGAGCCGCGGGATCCGCGGGACCACCGCCGCTGCACGTGCGGGCGCGATGTGTGAGTCATACGACAACGGACCATGTGAAAGAGGACCGAAAGCGGCCTTTCACCGGGTGCCGATATCCCTTGATCGTCCCGGACCGGCGAATGGGCGCCGCACCTGTGCCGTGAACCGGCCGCGGGACCCCTGCCACGCGACCCGAGGAGCGGTGCAGTCCGACATTGAAACGGGATATTAGCCTGAGAGAGAACAAACGAGGGGAAAACAGACATGAACCCACTCCCGCCTGAGGGCTACGACTTCGGTCCCGCACCGGGCCATTGGCACCTGGATCCCATCCATTCCTGCCTCATCTTCGTCGCCCGGTACCTGCACTTCGGACGGGTACAGGGAACGTTCAGCGACGCCAAGGGCGCGGTCATGGTGGCCGAGGACCCCATGAGCTCCAAGGTCGACGTCAGCATCCGCGCCGCCTCGGTCAACACCGGCGTGCAGGCGCGCGACGACCACCTGCGCTCGCCGGACTTCCTCGACGTGGAGACCCACCCGGAGATCCGGTTCGCCAGCACCCGGATCGAGGAGCGCTCCCGGCAGAAGCGCACCTTCTTCCTGCACGGAGACCTCACGATCCACGGCACCACGCAGCCGATCACCCTGGAGTGCCAGTGGGCGGGGGAAGCCCCCGACTACGCCGACCCGGACACCACGTACGGCCACTTCTTCGCCGGCAACACCCAGGTCCGCCTGTCCGACTTCGGCATGGGCGACGGCGGGCCGCTGCCCTGGGGCGGCCGCCTGGTCGGCGATACCATCGACATCGTCCTGGAACTCCGCGTCCAGGACACCGACCCCATCCACTTCCTGCGCCAGATCGGCCACGTCGCCTGACGCGGCGCCCCGGTCCGCACGGGCTCCTCTCGCCCCCCGGACCGCCGCTCGGCGCACCCCGCGGCCCCGGCACGGCGGACGGGGACGCACGGTCCTGAGGACGCAGGCGCACGGCGCCGGCGCACCTGCCGGCGCAGCGCCGCGCCGACGGAGCCCGGATCCCGCCTCGTGCCGCGCGCGGCCGCGCGCAAGCCGGGTCCGGGGCTTCCGGCTCAGCCCCGAGCCAACAGCTCTTCGATCTCGGCGCGCTCCGGCATGGAGGGTGCGGCACCGTGCCGCCCGACGGAGACGGCGGCGGCCGCCGCCGCGAAACGCAGGCACTCCTCGGGAGAGCGCTCCTCCGCCCGGGCGACGGCGAACGCCCCGCAGAACGTGTCGCCGGCGGCGGTGGTATCGACCGGCGTCGCCGCGCGGGCCGGCACGTGGACCGGATCGCCGCCGCGCGCGCCGTACAGGGAGCCGTCGCCGCCGAGGGTGACGATGGCTTCCGGGACGGTGCGCAGCAGGGCGGCCAGCGCGGCACGCGGGTCGGTCTCACCGGTGATCTTCGCCGCCTCGTGCTGGTTGGGGACCAGCAGATCGACCTGTTCCAGCAGCTCGGCGGGCAGCTCACGGGCCGGCGCCGGGGTCAGCACGGTCGGCACCCCCGCGGCGCGTCCGGCGCGTGCTGCGGCGACGACGGCGTCCATCGGCAGTTCGAGCTGCAGCAGCAGGGCCGCGCTGCCCGCGATCAGTTCCCGGTCACCCGTGCGCAGGCCGGTGACCTCGGCGTTGGCTCCGGGGACCACGATGATGGAGTTGGCGCCGTCGGACTCCACGACGATGTGGGCGGTTCCCGAGGCCGCGCCCCGGGTGTGCAGCCCGGCGACCCCGACACCGCAGCCGACGAGGTTGGTGCGCAACTGGGTGCCGAACGCGTCCTCGCCGACGGCGCCCAAGAACGCGGCGGCGGCGCCGGCGCGGGCCGCCGCCACCGCCTGATTGGCCCCCTTGCCGCCGGGAACCTGGCGGAACCGGGTTCCGGTGACGGTTTCGCCCCTGCCCGGAGCGGTGTCCACGTAGGCGACGAGGTCCATGTTGACGCTGCCGAAGACCGCGATGCGCGGCCGGTGCGAGGGAGTGGTGGTCGAACTCACGCCCCGACCCTACCGGCCGGCCGCGGACCCCGGTCGTGTCCGCCGGCGCGGCTCGGAACCCGTCGGGTATGCGGGTGCCGCAGGGGGCCGCCGCCCGGCCCGGTCCCGCCGAGCGCGGGTTTTCACCGGCGCAGCGCGCCGGAGAACGGTGGAGACGCCGAGATCGTTTTCGGCGGCCCCTCAGGCGCCGCCGTCGAGGTCCACCATGACCGGGGCGTGGTCGGATGCGCCCTTGCCCTTGCGCTCCTCGCGGTCGATGACCGCCCCGGACACGCGTTCGGACAGCGCCGGCGAGACCAGCACGAAGTCGATGCGCATGCCCTTGCGCTTGGGGAACGACAGCTGCTTGTAGTCCCAGAAGGTGTACACCCCCGGTCCGGGGGTGTAGGGGCGCACGACCTCGGCGAACCCGGAGTCGACGAGGCGGGCGAACGCGTCGCGCTCGGGTTCGGTCACGTGCGTCTTGCCCTCGAACTCGGCCATGTCCCACACGTCGTCGTCCTGCGGGGCCACGTTGAAGTCGCCGCACAGCGCGAGCTGCGTCCGCGGGTCCTCGGCCAAGAGCTCGGCGCCGTAGGAGCGCAGCGCCTCCAGCCACCGCAGTTTGTAGTCGTAGTGCGGATCGTCGACCTCGCGGCCGTTGGGCACGTACAGGCTCCACACCCGCACGCCGCCGCAGGTGGCACCCAGCGCACGGGCTTCGGGGGCCTCGGTCTCGCCCCAGCCGGGCTGGCCCGGGAAGCCGGTCTGCACGTCCTCGATCCCCACGCGGGAGAGGACGGCGACGCCGTTCCACTGCGAGAGCCCGTAGTGGGCGACCTCGTAGCCGAGATCGGTGAAGATCTCGGTGGGGAACTGGTCGTCGCGGCACTTGGTCTCCTGCACGGCGGCGACATCGATGTCGCCGCGCTGCAGCCACGCCGCGATCCGCTCGCCGCGCGCCCGGACACTGTTGACATTCCACGTCGCGATTCGCACCCCGCCAGGCTAGCGCTGATTCCGTGTGTCGGGCGCCGATCTTGTAGCTACCGTCAAAGAAACCGGTTTCCCGTGACCGTAGCTACAAGATCGGCGCGATTCCCGAACATCCGCCGGCGTGCGCCCTGCCGCCCCCGGCTGCGGCATCATGGAAGGCCAGGCCGGAGGCCGCTCCGGAACCGCTCAGAGGTGGAATGCATGCGCGAGACCGCGACCCGCTCGCACGTCCTGGTAGTCGACGACGAGCCGAACATCCGCGACCTGGTACAGGCGGCGCTGCGCTTCCACGGTTTCAGCGTGGATACCGCCGAAACCGGTGGCGGGTGCCTGGCCAAGGCACACGAGCAGCGTCCCGACCTCATCGTGCTCGACGTCCTGCTACCCGACGTCGGCGGATTCGAGGTGTGCCGGCAGCTGCGCGACGCCGGCGACGAAGTCCCGGTCATCTACCTCACGGCGCGCGACACGCCCTCCGACACCGTCACCGGGCTGTCCCTGGGCGGCGACGACTACGTCACCAAACCGTTCTCCGTCGAAGCGCTCGTGGCACGCGTGCACGCGCTACTGCGGCGCGCCCGCCGCGACGACGGCGGCGACGCCGACCGCAACGACGAGGGCCTGCTGCGGGTCGACGACCTGGAACTCAACGAGCGCACCTGGAGCGTGCGGCGGGCCGGTGTGCCCATCGAGCTGTCGCCCACCGAGTTCCGCCTGCTCGCCTACTTGATGACCAACGCCGGCCGGGTGCTGAGCCGGGCGCAGCTACTGGAGAACGTGTGGGGCTGGGACTACGAGGGGCAGTCCCAGATCGTGGAGACCTATGTCAGCTACCTGCGCCGCAAGCTCGACCCGCTCGGGCCCGCGCTCATCCACACCCAGCGCGGCGTGGGCTACGCCCTGCGCATCCCGGACAGCGCCTAGATGAACAACCGCGGAGGACTGCGTCGGCGCCTGCTGGTGGGACTGCTCGCGGTGACCGGTACCGGGCTGCTGGTGACCTGTGTCGTGGGGTTTCTGACCCTGCGCAGCTTCATCACCGAACGCATCGACGCCCAGCTCCAGCTCACGGCCGAGCGGGCGATGGTGCGGCTGGACAACGACACCCCTCCCGCCGGCGTGGACGCGCCCAGCCCGTCGCCGTACTTCGTGGTCCTGCTGGACGACGACACCGGCGAGATCACCCAGGTCTACGGCGACAGCTACCGCGAGGACGTGGTGCTGGACCGCATCCGCACCATCCGGAGCGGCACCTGGCGCGACTACGGCGCGACGGGCGAGATCTTCGAACTGGACGGCGTCGCCCCCGACGTCGCGCCCTACCGCGCGACGGTGCGGCTGCGCCCGGACACGATCATGGTGGCGGGCGTGCCCACCGGCGACCGGGAGCAGTACCCCTGGCGGCTGGTGGTGACCCAGACGATCACCGCGGGCCTGCTGCTGGCCGGGCTGACGCTGGCGGGCCGCTGGCTGATCGGGCGCGGCTTGCAGCCACTGGACGCCATGGCCACCACCGCCAACCGCATCAGCGTGGGCTCGGACATGTCGGTGCGGATGCCGGGGCCGGGTTCGCACAGCGAGGCCGGGCGGCTGGCGGCGGCCATCAACACCATGCTCCAGCGCATCGAGGACTCCTTCGCCGCCCAGCGCGCGTCGGAGGAGCGGGTGCGGTCCTTCGCCGCCGACGCTTCGCATGAGCTGCGCACTCCACTGACCACCATCCGCGGCTACGCCGAGCTGTACCGGCAGGGCGCCATCCCCGACGGCGAGATGCCGGGGGCGATGGAACGCGTCGAGAACGAGTCCCGGCGCATGAGCCGACTGGTCGCCGAACTGCTGGAGCTGGCGCGCCTGGACCGCACGGGCGCGCTGCAGCGCAGCGAGACCGACCTGACCGTGCTCGCCGGCGAAGTCGTGCGCGACGCGCGTGCCCTGGAGCCCGGACGCGAGATCACGCTGGAGGCGCCCGGGGAACTGTGGTGCGACGCCGACGAAGCCCGGTTGCGCCAGATCCTGGCCAACCTCCTGGCCAACGTCCGCGAGCACACCCACGAGGAAACACCGGTGGTCGTCCGGTTGCGTTCGGAAGGCGAGACCGCCGTGCTGGAGGTCGCCGACCGCGGTCCGGGAATGGTGACCGAGGACCTGGGGCGCGCCTTCGACCGCTTCTACCGCAGCAACCGCACGCCGGGCAGCGGCAGCGGACTGGGCCTGTCGATCGTGCACGCCATCGCCGACGCGCACGGCGGCGGGGTCGACCTGGACTCGACGCCGGGGGAAGGCACCACGGTCACGGTGCGGATCCCGCTGCATGCCGCGTCGTCAACGTGACCCGGACCTGAAGGACCGGGCTTGGAGGTAGCGCCCTGCTGGCTGCCGGGTGCGGCGGGCCGGCGGCGCCGGTCGCGGTCCCATGCTTCACCCCGTCTACCGACGGGTAGGAGTGTGAGGCAGGCCACAGTCACCGTGGCGCCACGCTGTGCTGGTGAGGTGATCCGACGACATGACCGCGGTGAACCGCGATACCGCTGCCGAGCACGTCGACGGGCGGCAGGCCCGAGCCGTGGCCGAGGCCGCCCGCGACACCGAATGGCGCAAGCCCAGCTTCGGCAAAGAGCTCTACCTGGGCCGGCTACGCATGGACCTGATCCACCCCTACCCGCTCCCCTCGTCCGAATCGGTACAGGAGGGCGAGGAGTTCCTGGCCCGGCTGCGCGACTTCTGCTCCACGATCGACGCCCACCGCATCGAACGCGAGGACCGCATCCCCGACGAGGTCGTGCGCGGCCTCAAGGAGCTGGGGGCGCTGGGCATGAAGATCCCGCGGGCCTATGGCGGACTGGGGCTCAGCCAGCTCTACTACAACCGGGCCCTCACCCTCGTCGGCTCGGTCTGCCCCGCCATCGGTGCCCTGCTGTCGGCACACCAGTCCATCGGCGTCCCCCAGCCGCTGCGGATGTTCGGCTCCGAGGCGCAGAAACGCGCCTTCCTGCCCCGCTGCGCCACGACGGACATCAGCGCGTTCCTGCTCACCGAGCCCGACGTCGGCAGCGATCCGGCGCGGCTGCACGCCACCGCGACACCGGTCGAGGACGGCTCCGCTTACCTGCTCGACGGCGTGAAACTGTGGACGACCAACGGCGTGGTCGCCGACCTGATGGTGGTCATGGCACGGGTACCCGAAACGGACGGGCACCGCGGCGGCGTCTCCGCCTTCGTCGTCGAAAGCGGCTCCGAAGGCATCACCGTCGAGAACCGCAACACGTTCATGGGCCTGCGCGGTTTGGAGAACGGCGTGACCCGGTTCCACCGCGTGCGCGTGCCCGCCGAGAACCGGATCGGCGCGGAGGGCAAGGGCCTCAAGATCGCACTGTCCACGCTGAACACCGGCCGCCTGTCGCTGCCCGCGATGTGCGTCGGCGCTGGCAAGTGGTGCACGAAGGCCGCGCGCGAATGGGCGCGCGAGCGGGTCCAATGGGGCCGGCCGGTCGGCGAGCACGAGGAAGTGGCCAAGAAGGTCGCGTTCGTCTCGGCCACCACCTACGCCATGACCGCCATGCTGGACCTGGCCGGCCAGTTCGCCGACGACGAGCGCAACGACATCCGCATCGAGGCCGCCGTCGCCAAACTGTGGTGCTCCGAAATGGCATCGCAGGTCGCCGACGAACTCGTGCAACTGCGCGGCGGTCGGGGCTACGAGACCGCGGCGTCGCTGGCCGCCCGCGGCGAACGCGGCGTCCCCGCCGAGCAGACGCTGCGCGACCTGCGCATCAACCGGATCTTCGAGGGCTCCACGGAGATCATGCACCTGCTCATCGCCCGCGAAGCGGTCGACGCCCACCTGTCGGTGGCCGGCGACATCATCGACCCCGAGGCCGACGCCCGGGCCAAGGCGCGGGCGTTCGCCAAAGCGACCGGGTTCTACGCCACCTGGCTGCCCACCCTGGCGGTCGGCGAGGGGCAGCGCCCGGGCTCCTTCGGCGAGTTCGGTCCGCTGGCCGGGCATCTGCGCTACGTCGAGCGCGCGTCACGCAAGCTGGCGCGCTCGACCTTCTACGCGATGTCGCGCTGGCAGGGCAAGCTGGAGAACAAGCAGGGCTTCCTCGCGCGCGTGGTCGACATCGGCGCCGAACTGTTCGCGATGAGCGCCGTGGCGGTGCGCGCCCGCAGCGACCGCGAGCAGGACCCCGACCGCGGCCGCAGCGCCTACGAGCTCGCCGACGCGTTCTGCCGCCAGTCGCGGCTGCGGGTCGACGCGCTGTTCACCGCACTGTGGGACAACACCGACGACATCGACGGCAAGCTCAGCCGCCGCGTGCTGGACGACCACTACACGTGGCTGGAGGAGGGCATCGTCGATCCCTCCGCGCCCGGCCCGCTCATCGCCCCGGCCCGACCCGGCCCGTCGGCGAAGGCCGACGTCCACCGCACGATCGACTGACGGCACGAGGCCACCGGCCGGGCAGCACCGGCCGGTGGCCGACTGTCGCCGCCCCGGTCTAGTCTCGGACCCGATGCACGAACCCGCTTCCGCCCACCCCCGCCGCGACGCCGCGCTCTCCGCCTCCCAGGCCCGCCGTGTCGCACTCGCGGCCCAAGGCTTCGCCGATCCCCCGCCGTCGGGCAAACCCACCGCCCGCCATCTGCAACGGGTGATCAACCGCGTCGGGGCCGTCCAGATCGACAGCGTGAACGTGCTGGCACGCAGCCAGTACCTGCCGGTATTCGCCCGGCTGGGCCGCTACGACACGGCGCTGCTGGACCGCGCGGCCACCCGGCGCGGCGGACGGCTGGTGGAGTACTGGGCGCACGAGGCCAGCCTGATCCCGCCGGCCACGCACCGGCTGCTGCGCTGGCGCATGGAACGCGCCCGCAGCGAAGCCTGGGGCGCCATGCGCCGCACCGCCGACGAACATCCCGGTCTCGTCGCAGCGGTGCGCGAGGAGGTCGCGCGCACCGGCCCGGCCACCGCGCGGCGGATCGAGTCCGGACTGGAGCACGGATCCGCCCGTCCGCGCGAGCACTGGGGGTGGAACTGGTCGCTGGTCAAGAAGGCGCTGGAGTTCCTGTTCTGGTCCGGCGAGGTCACCACCGACGGCCGCACCGCCCAGTTCGAGCGGCGCTACGACCTCACCGAGCGTGTTCTCCCGGACGAGGTCCACGGCGCCCCCGATCCCGACCCCGCCGACGCGCGGCGCGAACTCATGGCGATCGCGGCGCGCTCGCACGGCGTCGGCACCGAGCAGTGCCTGCGCGACTACTTCCGGCTCGGCGCCGCCGAGGCCCGTACGGCGCTGGCCGAACTGGTCGAGGCCGGCGAGGTCGTACCGGTCGGCGTCGCCGGCTGGCAGCGGCCCGCCTATCTGCACCGCGACGCCCGCGTCCCGCGCAAGGTCGATGCCCGCGCGCTGCTGAGCCCGTTCGACTCCCTGGTGTGGGAGCGCTCGCGCACCGAGGCGCTGTTCGGTTTCCGCTACCGGCTGGAGCTCTACGTCCCTGCGGCCAAGCGTGTACACGGTTACTACGTGCTGCCGTTCCTGCTCGGCGAGGACCTGGTGGCGCGCGTCGATCTCAAGGCCGACCGCCGCGCCCGGCGGCTGCTGGTGCGGCGGATCGCGTTCGAGGAGCACGCGCCGCCCGGCGCCGCCGCGGAGCTGCATGCCCAGGCCGAGCGCATGGCCGCGTGGCTGGGCCTGGAGGAGGGCGTGCACTACGAAGGCTGATGCCGCCGCCGAAGACCCGGGGCCGCCCGGGCCTCACGCCCCCAGGGGCTTGGCCAGCTCCTCGAAGACCAGGTCGTCGCGCTTGGGCAGCCCGAAGCGCTCGTCGCCGTAGGGGAACGGCGCGGTCGCGCCGGTGCGCCGGTAGCCGCGGCGCTCGTACCAGGCGATCAGGTCGGTGCGCTGGCGCAGCACCGTCATCCGCATCGCGGCGCTGCCGAGCTCCTCGGCGGCGGTGCGCTCGGCTTCGGCGAGCACGCGGCGCCCGAGCCCGCCGCCCTGGGCGGCGGGGCTGACCGCGAACATGCCGAAGTAGGCGGAGCCGTCGCCGCCGTCGGCGAGCTCGCAGCAGGCCACAGGCCGCCCGTCGCGCTCCGCCAGCACCACCCGTGTATCGGGGCGCGCCAGCAGCTCGGCGATCTGCGCGGCGTCGGCGCGCTGCCCGCCCAGCAGGTCGGCCTCGGTGGTCCAGCCCTGCCGGGAGGTGTCGCCGCGGTAGGCGGAGTTCACGAGTTCCACCACGCCCGGGACGTCGCCGTCCCCGGCGGAGCGGAAGACGGGAGCGTCGCCGCCGTACCGTGCCCGTTCCCCGATGCTCACTTGCGCTCCTCTCGCTCGCGGCTCGCGCATCACTCTAACTGGGCGCCCACGAGCCGCTCCAGGGGCGAGGCACCGGTCTCAGACCGTCAGACCCTGCCGTCGATCGGGGACGTGATACCGGCGCCGGCCGGATCGCTCGACGAGCGCCTCGATGACGTCCATGTCGCGTGCGACTGCGGCATGCTCGCGCCGGACCCCGGGATCGGAAGGATCGAGCCCGACAAGATCAGCGATATTCGGGGCCATGCCCACCTCCCTCACAGGGTTCAGCACATACCCAGGCTGTCGTCGGCGCGCCGGGCGGGTCGGGGCACCCGCCCGGCCGCAGGGGACGGTGGGGGCGGCTCGACCGCTACACCCGTTCGACGACGGTGGTGTTGGCCTGGCCGCCGCCTTCGCACATGGTCTGGAGGCCGTACCGGCCGCCCGAGCGCTCCAGTTCGTGGACGAGTTTGGTCATCAGCACGGAGCCGGTGGCGCCCAGCGGGTGGCCCAGTGCGATGGCGCCGCCGTTGGGGTTGGTCGTGGCGGGGTCGGCGCCCAGTTCCTGCTGCCAGGCCAGCGGGACGGGGGCGAAAGCCTCGTTGATCTCGGTGACGTCGATGTCGTCGATGCCGAGCCCGGCCTTGTCCAGGGCCGCGCGGGTGGCCGGGATGGGGGCGGTGAGCATGTACACGGGGTCGTCGCCGACCAGGGACAGCTGCACGATGCGGGCCATCGGGGTGAGCCCGTGCTTGTTCACCGCCCGCTCGGAGGCGATGAGCAGCGCGCCCGCGCCCACGGAGACCTGGCTGGCGACCGCGGCCGTGAGCGCCCAGCCTTCGCGCAGCGGGTCGAGCGAGGCCATCTTCTCCAGGGTGGTCTCGGGCCGCACGCCCTCATCCCGGGAGACCCCGGCGAGCGGCGCGATCTGGCCGTCGAAGTATCCGGCGTCGCGCGCCGCGGCGGCGCGGCGGTGGCTCTCCAGCGAGTAGTGCTCCAGGTCCGCGCGGCTGTAGCCCCACTTCTCGGCCATCAGTTGCGCGCCGCGGAACTGGGAGATCTCCTGGTCGCCGTAGCGCTTGCTCCAGCCCTCACCGAAGATCGGCAGGTCGGCGTCGAAGGCGTACTTGGCGTTGGCGCCCATGGGGACCATGCCCATGTTCTCCACGCCCGAGGCGACCACGAGGTCCTGGGTGCCCGACATGACGCCCTGGGCGGCGAAGTGCACGGCCTGCTGGGACGAGCCGCACTGGCGGTCGATGGTGACGCCGGCGGTGGTCTCGGGCAGCCCCGCCGACAGCCATGCGGTGCGGGCGAGGTCGAGTGCCTGGGGTCCGACCTGGCTCACGCAGCCCATGACGACGTCCTCGACCGCCTCCGGGTCGGCTCCGGTGCGGTCGACCAGCTCCTTGAGGACGTGCGCGCCCAGGTCCGCCGGGTGCACGCCCGCGAGGGCGCCCTTCTTCGTTCCTACCGGGGTCCGGACGGCCCCGACGATGTATGCCTCAGCCACTGTGCCCTCCTGAGAGCCTGCGGTGTCCGCTACGCGTGGATCCTTTACCGAACCATATTCGGTTTCCGGGCTCAGGCAAGAGCCCGGGCCATCGTGCGGCACTGCGACACGCCGGAGGCGGCCGCGCCAGGTCAGCTGGTCGACGAACAGTCCGCCCAGCAGCGGTCCGGCCACGCTGGCCGTACCGAAAGAGGCGCCGAAGAACCACAGCGGCGTGCTCGCGGTGACGGTGAGCAGCAGCGCGGTCATGATCACGGCGATGCCGCCGCGGTCCCGCCGCTCTTTGCGTCTGCGCGGGTACGCACTGTGCTTCCCCATCGGACGTGCCCCCGATCGGCGCCGGAGCGGTGCAGGTGCGGGCTGTGGCCAGCAGCCTAGGCAGCACGCCGCCGGGCGGCGGCGCCGGGCGGGGGTGCGGCGGACTTTGCCGGAACCCTCCTCCGGACCTGCCGAACCGAATCTTGTTCGGTTACGGTGGGCGGGCGCGCGGGGCGCGGGCGCGTGGAACGGCGGAGCCCGCAACGAGACTAGGAGCCGGCCATGCACAGGGAGCTCTTCGATACCGACCACGACCTCTTCCGCGAGTCGGCGGCGGAATTCCTCAAGCGCGAAGTGGTCCCCTACCACGGGCAGTGGGAGAAGGACGGCATCGTTCCGCGCGACGTGTGGACCAAAGCGGGCGAGGTGGGCCTGCTCGGTCTGGGGGTGCCCGAGGCGTACGGCGGATCGGGCGTCGACGACTTCCGGTTCAACACCGTGGTCTCCGAGGAGATCTGCCGCGCCGGGGCCAGCGGACTGGGGTTCACGCTGCAGAACGACGTCATCGCGCCCTATCTGGTGCGGCTGACCACCGAGGAGCAGAAGCGCAGGTGGCTGCCGGGCTTCGCGTCGGGCGAGCTGATCACCGCCATCGCCATGACCGAGCCGGGCGCGGGCAGCGACCTGCAGGCCATCAGCACCACCGCCGTCCGCGACGGCGACGAGTACGTGGTCAACGGGCAGAAGACGTTCATCACCAACGGCATCAACGCCGACCTGGTGGTCGTGGTGGTCCGCACCGACCCCGACGCCGGGGCGCACGGACTCTCCCTCCTGGCGGTCGAGCGGGGCACACCCGGCTTCGAGCGCGGCCGCAACCTGGACAAGATCGGGCTGAAGGCCCAGGACACCGCCGAACTGTCGTTCACCGACGTCCGGGTTCCGGCGTCCAACCTCATCGGCGGGGAGAACCAGGGGTTCGTCCACCTGATGGAGAACCTGCCCCAAGAGCGGTTGTCGATCGCCGTGGCGGCCACCGCCGGCGCCGAGAAGGTGCTGGCCGAGACCATCGAGTACTGCAAGGACCGCTCCGCGTTCGGCCGCCCGATCAGCAAGTTCCAGAACACCCGTTTCACGCTGGCCGAACTGTCCACCGAGGCCGACCTCGCCCGCACCTACGTCGACCGCGCGATCACGCTGCTCGACCGCGGCGAGCTGACCGTGGAGGACGCGGCCAAGGCCAAATGGTGGACCACCGAAATGGCCAATCGGCTCATCGACCGGTGCTTGCAGCTGCACGGCGGGTACGGGTACATGATGGAATACCCCGTGGCGAAGGCGTGGCAGGACGCACGGATCCAATCGATCTTCGGCGGCACGACCGAGATCATGAAGGAGATCGTGGGTCGCTCGCTGGGCCTGTAGCCACCCCCTCGACGGGTTGCGGCGAAAGGGTCACGATGAGCGGCGCGTGGGACGGCCTGATCGTCCTCGGACTCCTGATCATCCTGCTGGTGCTGGGCGTGCGCAGGCTCCGGCCGCGCATCCACATTCCGTGGGCCACCGGCGGCATCGTGGTCTGCTTCATCTTCGTCGTCCTGCTGCTGTGGGCGTGGTCCAACCGGTGAACGCGCCGCAGCCCGGCTCAGCGCCCCGGCCGGGCGCCGCCCGGTCGCCGGCCCCGCCGGGGTGCGCTGCGGACAGCGCCTACTCCGACTTCAGCGGGACCTCGAACCAGACCGCCTTGCCGTCGGGAGTGGGGCGCGATCCCCAGCGCGCGGCCAGCTGGTCGACGAGGTAGAGGCCGCGTCCGCCTTCGTCGTCGGCGCCGGCGCTGCGGATGCGCGGCAGCCGCAGGTCGCGGTCGAAGACCTCGACCCACACCGAGGCCCCGCCGCGCCGCAGCCGCAGCAGGAACTCGCTGGGCTGGGCGGACTCGGATTCGTCCTCGGCCCCGTCCAGCAGGTCCGACCAGTCCTCGTCGAAGTCGCCGCCTTCGCCGAAGTCGCCGCCCAGCTCCAGGCCCGTGCCGGAATCGAGGACGCCCTCGTCGGTGAACTCGCGGCGGGAGGGGTGGGGGGTGGCGTGGATGACGACGTTGGTGACGATCTCCGACACCAGCAGGCACGCGAGCTCGGCCTGATCGCGGTCCATCCCCCAGTTCTTGAACGTGCTGGAGGCCAGGTGGCGGGCGTCGCCGACGGTGGGCGCCTCGGCGATGAACCAGCCCTCCTCCATGGCGAGTTCGCCGGAGTGGGTGCGCACCACCAGCAGCGCGGTGTCGTCGTCGATCTCGCCGGGGACGGCGTCGACCGCCGTATGGGCGATCTGCTCGACGTCCTTGTCGGCGACCTCGCCTACGCGCCCGCGCAGCTGCTCCAGCGAACGCTGCACGTCGACGGTTCCGCCGATGGGGCGCCGGTCGACCAGCCCGTCGGTGTAGAGCAGCAGCGTGGCGCCGGCGGGGAGTTCGAGGTCGGCCTGGTGGTAGACGGCGTCGTCGAAGGGGGCGCCGCGCAGTTTGACGCCGAGCAGGGTGTCGGAGACCTCTAGGGCGAGTTCCTCGACGCCGGTGTCGCAGATCAGCAGCGGCGCCTGATGGCCGGCGTTGGCGTAGGACAGCCGCCGCGACCAGGCGTCGTAGACCATGTACAGGCAGCTGACGCTGGGGACCCAGGTGCCGCCGGAGTCGTCGGGGCGGCCCAGCCGACGCACCCATTCGTCCAGTTCGCGCAGGATGTCGGCCGGTTCGCGGTCGGCCTGGGCGAAAGCGCGCAGCGCGGCGCGGAGCTGGCCCATGACCGCCGCGGCATGCGGTCCGCGGCCTTCGACATCGCCGATGACGATGCCCACGCGCCCGGCCGAGAGCGGGATGACGTCGTAGAAGTCGCCCCCGACCTGGGTCTGGATACCGTGCCCGTGCGCTTCCAGCGGCTTGGCCGGCACGTAGCGATGGGCGATGGACAACCCGTCGAACGGCGGGAACGTGCGGGGCAGGAGGCTGTGCTGGAACGCCAGCGCGGTGCTGCGCTCCTCCTCGAAGAGGCGCGCGTTGTCGATGGCCAGGGCCACCCGCGAGGACAGCGCGCCCACGAGGTCGCGGTCGAAGGCGCCGTAACGGGTCTTCTGGCGCGGGGACAGCCGCGACAGCGCGAGCGTGAGCACGCCCAGGAGTTCGCCGCGGGCCCGCAGCGGCGCCGCGATCGCCGAGGTCACCCCCACCTGCTCGGCCACGCGGGCCGAACGCCGGTCGTCGTGGCCGGCGGCTCCGGCGTAGTCGCCGACCAGTACGGTCTCCATGCGCCGCATCGCGGTGTAGACGAAGTGGCGGTCGGGGTAGCTGATCTCGTCGCCGACGTCGAACCAGGTGCCCGGCGGCGGCGTCCACCCCTCGGCGTGCACGGAGATGCGGCGGACGAGCCGGTCGTGGTCGAAGAGGTCGATGAAGCAGTGGTCGGCGAACTGCGGAACGAGGATCTCGGCGACGGCTTTCATCGTGGAGTCGAACTCCAATGAGCCGGCCAGGCGGCTGCCGACCCGCTCCAGGATGCCGTAGAGGTCCTCGACGCGGCCGCTGCGCAGCGCTTCGCCGGCGAAGACCGTGAATCCCCGGACCGCGCCGGAGGCGTCCTTCATCGGAACGGCGTTGACGCGCACGTGCAGCCACCCGGCGTCGGGGCGCTTGACGGCGAAGGTGCCGTCCCAGGTGTCGCCCTGCAGCGCGCGGCGGGAGAGCTGGTTGGCGCGCTCGAGGTCGGTCTCCTGGATACCCAGGTCCGCGAGTGTGACGCAGCGCGGGTCGGTGTCGTCGACGAGACCGAACAGCTCGCGCGCGAAGGGGTTGATGTAACGCAGACGACTGGCGCGGTCGGACACGAGGACGGCGATCTGCGCCTGCTCGAAGACCGCGTCCCCGGTGAGGGCGTCGTCGTCGTAGAAGGCTTCCCCCCGTCGGTTCATTCAGCCGCCACCTCGACCTCGCCGGTCGCGGTCACGATGCCGCGCCGTACGGTCCGCTCTGTCCGGGCGCGGTCGCTGCGATCGCGCCGCTGACCGCGCGCCATGAGCCGAGCATAGCCCCACTGCCACGGTATCTGCAGTGCGACGTGACATTTCGGCCCCTGTGCCCGCGGGTGCGCGGGAAGCGGAGGGTATGCTCAGGGTTTGGTGACGAATACGTGGCTGGCGATCTGCCGGGACAGTTCGCTGGGCTCGCCATCCTTGCCGCTACCACCAATCACCTGTACGCCGTTGTCCGTCTCGACGAGGAAGACTTCCTGCTCGGGTTGTACCCCGGCACGTTTGAGATCGAGCATGATCTCGGGATCACTCTGCAGCTGCTCGCTGATGCGCCGCACCTTCACCCTGCTCTCGGTCCCGTTGGCGACGTCGAGCATCGGCACGATCGACTCGCCGGAGAAGGGCTCGGGGGCGTAGTCGGCCAGGCCCAGCTCCTCCAGGGCGGGGATGGGGTTTCCGTGCGGGCATACCGAAGGCGCGTTGAGCAGCCGCACCAGGCGCTCCTCGACCGCTTCGGAGATGACGTGCTCCCACCGGCAGGCCTCGACGTGCACGTCCTCCCAAGGCAGGCCGATGACGTCGACGAGCAGGCGCTCGGCCAGGCGGTGCTTGCGCATGACGAGGGTGGCCAACCGGTTCCCCTCGTCGGTCATCGCGAGATGGCGGTCGTTCTCGACGCGCAGCAACCCGTCGCGCTCCATGCGTGCGACGGTCTGGCTGACCGTGGGACCGCTCTGCTGGAGGCGCTCGGCGATGCGCGCCCGCAGGGGCACGATGCCTTCCTCCTCCAGCTCGAAAATCGTGCGGAGGTACATCTCCGTTGTGTCGATAAGCCCGTGTGCGGTCAAGGCTCCCCTCCCCTCATGGGCCGTCGAGAGTCGACGACGGCAGACTCTCAACACAGACCGGCCGCACGGGATTCCGGTCGCCCTCCAGGAACCCTGCCCGGACGAGGAACCGACCGCTGCGCCCTGGCCGCGGAAGCGGCCACCGATTGCCCATCATCATACCCCGGCGACGGACAACCCACTTCGCCGCAATGTGCCGAACACCACAGCCCCGCGGCGGCCGAAGCACCGCTGCTGCGGATTCGGCGACCCGTGCCTCCGCGCCCGCGGGCTCCCTCGGGGAAACCCGCGCCGGTCCGCGTTGGCCGGTTCAGCTTACGGCGACAGCCGGTCCAGCTCCCAAACGCCCTCGGCCGGCTCCCCGGAAGCGAGCAGATAGCGGAACCGGTCGTGCATGCGGTCGGCGCGGCCCTGCCAGAACTCGACCTCCTCGACCCGGATGCGGTAGCCGCCCCAGTAGGCGGGCCGCGGGATCTCCTCGCCGTCCGGCCACATGCCGGCGAAGTCGGCGTAATGCGCTTCCAGGTCGGCGCGGCCGGCCACTCGGGCCGACTGGTGCTCGCTGGCCCATGCGCCGATCTGCGAACCCCGCGGACGGGAACGGAAGTAGGCGTCGTTCTCGGCGTCGGTGAGCGGTTCGGCGCGGCCCGAAACCTGGACCTGGCGGCGGATCGCGTGCCAGGGGAACACCGAAGCGATCCGCGGCTCCGCCGACAGCGCCCGGCCTTTGCGGGAGCCGTAGTTGGTGAAGAACCGCAGGCCGGAACGGTCGTATCCCTTGAGCAGGACGGTTCGTGCCCGGGGGGCGCCGTTCGGCTCGACCGTGGCCACGACCATGGCGTTGGGTTCGCTGACCCCCGACCTGTGCGCCTGTGTGAACCATGTGTGAAACTGGTCCATGGGGTGGGGGGCCAATTCGGCCCTGCGCAGCGGCTGACCCCCGTAGGGCTGCCGCAGTTCCGCCGGATCGCTGTCGTCCACAGTGGAGCATCCTCACACGCCCCGCGGGGTAGGCGCCAGCGGTACAACCGCCCGGCCGGTGACACCGCGCGTGCCACCGGTATCCGACCCGACGGCCCCGCCCGCGTGCGGGCGCAGGGGATCGCGACAATACGGAGGAAACCGGTATGTCGGACTTCAAACCCGGGCTCGAAGGAGTCCTGGCGTTCGAGACCGCGATCGCCGAACCCGACAAGGAGGGCGGCGCCCTCCGCTACCGCGGTGTCGACATCGAGAACCTGGTGGGCCAGACGGCCTTCGGGCGCGTCTGGGGACTGCTGGTCGACGACAGCTTCTCCCCCGGACTCCCGTTCGCCGAACCGGTGGCCAAGGTCGTACGCAGCGGCGACATCCGTGTCGACGTGCAGAGTTCACTGGCCTCGCTGGCGCCGCTGTGGGGATTCCGGCCGCTGCTGGACATCGGCGACGACCAGGCCCGCGACGACGCCGCCCGGGCCGCTTCGGCCGCACTGTCGCTCACCGCCCAGTCGGCGCGCGGCGAGCTGCCCGAGGTGCCCCGCGCCCGCATCGAAGAGGGCGCCTCCGTCGTCGAGCGCTTCATGATCCAGCTGCGCGGCGATCCGGACCCGCGCCACGTCAAGGCCGTGGACGCCTACTGGACGTCGGCCGCCGAGCACGGCATGAACGCCTCGACTTTCACCGCACGCGTCATCGCCTCCACCGGCGCCGACGTCGCCGCCGCCCTTTCGGGCGCCGTGGGGGCCATGTCCGGACCGCTGCACGGCGGCGCCCCGGCGCGCGTGCTGCACATGCTCGACGAGACCGAGCGCATCGGGGACGCCCGGACCTACGTCGCGCGCGCGCTGGACCGGGGCGAGCGCCTGATGGGCTTCGGGCACCGCGTCTACCGAGCCGAGGACCCGCGCGCCCGGGTGCTGCGCCGCACCGCCCAGGAGCTGGACGCGCCGCGCTACGAAGTCGCCGCGGCGTTGGAGAACGCCGCGCTGGAGGAACTGCACGCCCGCAAGCCCGACCGGGTGCTGGCGACCAACGTCGAGTACTGGGCCGCGGTCGTGCTGGATTTCGCCGACGTCCCCACCGAGATGTTCACGTCGATGTTCACCTGCGCCCGCACCGCCGGGTGGGCGGCCCACATCCTGGAGCAGAAGCGCACCGGCCGCCTGGTGCGCCCCAGCGCCCGGTACACCGGCCCGGCCTCCCGCAGCATCGGCGACGTCCCGGGTGCCCGGGAGGCGCTGGAGCAGGGCGTGTAGACGGACGCGCCGGGCGGGCGCCGGCGGGTGCGGGCACCGCTCACGGTCCGGTTCCGGAGCGGTCGGCCGACTCGTGCGGCACGTCGGCGAGCGCGCGCAGGCGGTCCAGGTGCTTCCAGTGCTCGGTGACGGCGGCGCGGCCGGTGCCGGTGAGTTCGACCCAGGTGCGCGCGCGCCGGCCCGCTCCGGTCTTGGTGACCGCGATGTAGCCGGCCTGCTCCAACTTTGCCAGGTGGCTGGACAGGTTGCCCTTGGTCAGCCCGGACAGGTTCTGCAGGAATACGAAGTCGGACCCGTCGACCGAGTGCAGCGCGGTGGTGAGCAGCAGGCGCGCCGGCTCGTGGATGACCCGGTCGAGGCCGCCGGCGGCCTCGTAGGCGTCGGAACCGGTCATCGTCGCGCCTCCCGGACGCCGCGCATGGTGCGCGCCAGGGAGCGGTGGTCCAGCACACCGCCCACCAGGAATGCCGCGCCGAAGACCCACGAGAGGCTGGCCGTGGCGAGGTCGGACCGGTTCAGGGGATGGTCCCCGCCGGTCCACAGTCCTACGGGCACGAGAGCGCACGCGGCCAGAACCGCACAGATCGCGCACCAATGGCGGATCAGGCGCAGGTCCCGCCAGCGGCCCCGCACCGCCGAGGGGATCCAGCTCATCACCGACATCGTGGCCGCCGCCTGCAGGCCAGTCAGCCACACCGCATTCTGCCCGTCGAGCGCCTGCGTGTACTTCAGGGCGATGCCCACGGCGGTGAACACCGCCAGAGCCGCGATGACCGCCAGGGTCTTAGCGGCCATGTCATCGCTGCGCACCCGGCCGAAGTTCCGCTGGTAGTAGCGGGTGATCGGCACCTGGGCGACCAGTGCCAGGGCCAGGAAGGGCAAGGTCACCAGCGAGAAGCCGGCCAGATTCAGCGTGCCCGCGACGATCAGGGCTCCGCCCATGGGCAGCAGGATCAGGCCGCGCAGCGAATTGAAGTTGGCGGCCACGGCGACCGCCTGCTGCATGCGTGCCGATCCGGGGTCGGAAGCCATCGGCCCTCCACTAAAGGTTTGCACAGCAAACTCAACAGGCTCCGATCCTAGGCCGCCGCCGTGAGGTTTGCAAGGCAGACCTTTGACCCGGGAGCCGGCCCCGACCCGGCCAGGGCCACGGCCGCGCAGCAGACCGCGGCCGCCGGCCCGCCGCGCCCCGACCGCCGCTCTCGCTGCGGAAACACCGCTAACCCGCCCCCCTCGCCTGCGGTGCGACGTCGCCAGCCACTACCCTGGCGCAGGTGACCGACATTCAGATTCCCGCGAACTTGCTGCCCAGCGACGGCCGCTTCGGCTGCGGCCCGTCGAAGGTCCGCCCCGAGCAACTGTCCTCCCTCGCGTCGTCCGGCTCCGGCTACATGGGGACCTCGCACCGGCAGAAGCCGGTCAAGTCCTTGGTGGGGCGGGTGCGATCCGGGCTGGCGCAGCTCTTCGACCTGCCCGAGGGATACGAGGTGATCGTCGGCAACGGCGGCACCACCGCGTTCTGGGACACCGCGGCCCACGCGCTGCTGCGCAACAAGTCCCAGCACCTGTCCTTCGGCGAGTTCTCCTCGAAGTTCGTCAAGGTGGCCCAGGGCGCACCGTGGCTCGACGAGCCGAGCGTCCTCAGCACCGACCCCGGCACACACGGCGAGCCGGTGGCCGAAGCCGGTGTGGACGCCTACGCGCTGACCCACAACGAGACCTCCACCGGTGTCGCCATGCCCATCCGGCGGGTTCCCGGCGCCGATGACGACTCGCTGGTGCTCGTCGACGCCACCAGCGGAGCCGGCGGCCTCCCGGTGGACATCGCCGAGACCGACGTCTACTACTTCGCTCCGCAGAAGTGCTTCGCCGCCGACGGCGGGCTGTGGATCGCCGTCATGTCGCCCAAGGCGCTGGCCCGGGTCGACGAGATCGCCCGGAGCGGGCGCTACATCCCCGAGTTCTTCTCGCTGACCACCGCGGTCGACAACTCCCGCAAGGAGCAGACCTACAACACGCCGGCCGTCGCCACGCTGATGCTGCTCGCCGACCAGGTCGAGTGGATGAACGCGCAGGGCGGCATGGAGTGGACGGTCGGCCGCACCGCGGAGTCCTCGTCGATCCTCTACTCCTGGGCCGAGAAGACCGACTACGCCAGCCCGTTCGTCGCCGAGCCGGCGCAGCGGTCCCAGGTCGTGGGCACGATCGACTTCGCCGAGAGCATCGACGCCGCCGCCGTGGCCTCCACCCTGCGCGCCAACGGCATCGTCGACACCGAGCCCTACCGCAAGCTGGGCCGCAACCAGCTGCGCATCGGCATGTTCCCGGCGATCGAGCCCGCCGACGTGCGCACGCTGACGGAGTCCATCGAGTACGTGGTGGGCAAGCTGTCGTAGCAGCCCCGCCCCGGCCCGCACCGGCCCCGACCGCCGGGCGGCGACGGGCCGGGTTCGCGCATCCGGGCGCGGAACGGTACACATGATGGCCTGCACGGACGCGCAGTCCGGGCAGGCCATCACTTGCGAGCGGGTGCACCGCGCCGATGCGGGCATCCAGGGACGGAAAGCGGCTGTGCGCAGAAACAAGCAGGAGCCCGAACTCACGATCGTCTCCCACCGGGGCGCCTCGGGGCACCGCCCCGAACACACGCTGGCCTCCTACGAGCTGGGGGCGCGGTTCGGCGGCGACTTCATGGAGATCGACCTGGTCGCCACGGCCGACGGGGTACTGGTGGCCCGGCACGAGCCCGAGATCGGCGATACGACGGACGTGGCCGACCGGCCCGAGTTCGCGGACCGGCGAACCACCCGCACGATCGACGGCCGCGAGTACACCGGCTGGTTCGTCCACGACTTCACGCTGGACGAGATCAAGACGCTGCGCGCCACCGAGCGCATCCCCGACGTCCGCCCCGACAACGCCGCGCACGACGGCGCCTACGCGATCCCCACGCTGCAGGAGATCATCGACCTGGCCCGGCGGATGACCGGGGAGCTGGGGCGGCGCGTCGGCGTCTACCCCGAGACCAAGCACCCCGCTTACCACACCGGGCTCGGCCTGGACCTGGAGCCGCCGCTGGTGGCGGCCCTGCTGGACAACGGACTGACCGGGGCCGAACCCGAACTGCCGGTGTTCCTGCAGTCCTTCGAAAGCGAGAGCCTGCGCAGGCTCGTCGACGCCGGGGTGCCGCGCGTGTTCCTGATGGGCACCGAAGACCACTGGAAGCCCTACCTGACCCCCGACGGCCTCGCCGGGGTCGCGGAGTTCGCCGAAGCCGTCGGGCCGGCGAAGGCCCTGGTGATCCCGCGCGACGAGGACGACAACCTGGGCGATCCCACCCCGCTGGTCGAGGACGCCCACGGGGCCGGCCTGGCCGTGCACCCCTGGACCTTCCGCAGCGAGAACCGCTTCCTTCCCGCGGACCTGCGCAGCGGCGGCGAGCCCGGCGACTTCGGCGGCTTCGCCGCCGAGTACGGCGCGTTCTTCGCAGCCGGAGTCGACGGCGTGTTCACCGATCACTCGCGGCACGCGTTCCTGGCCCGCGAGATCTACTTCGAACAGGAGTGAGCACGGTTTCGAACCGGACTGCGGGTCCCGCTCCGCTTCCTGCGAGCGTGGCGCGCAACGTGGCGTCCTTGGACGGCGGACGGGAGTGGCTGGAGTCGCTTCCGTGCGCGCTCCGGAGCCTCCGGGACGGCTGGGGCCTGGAGCTGGGCCGCCCGTTCGAGGGCGGAACCTGCTCGTGGGTCGGGCCGGCCCGCACCGCCGACGGCGGGTGCGCCGTGCTCAAGGTGTCCTTCCCGCACCGCGAGGCCCGGGGCGAAGCGGAGGCGCTGCGCTTGTGGAGCGGAGCGGGCGCGATCCGGCTGCTGCGTTCCAACCCGGACGGATTCGGGCTGCTGCTGGAGACCTGCGAGCCCGGCTCCACGCTGCGCGACGCGGCGGGCGAGCCCGAGGACCTGCTCACCGCGGGGCTGGAGGTGCTCGCGCAGCTGTGGAGTGAGCGCCCCGACCCCGCGTCGGCACTGGAGCCGCTGCACGCCGTCACCGGCGACTGGGCCGGGCTGGTGGCCGAGCGCTGGCCGCGCCTGCGCCCCGGCGCCGACCCGCACCTGGTGCGCACCGCGATCGGGCTTCTGGAGTCGCTGCCGCGCACGGCCGAGCGCAGCGTGGTGCTGCACGGCGACTTCAATCCGGGCAACGTCCTCTCGGCACGGCGTTCGCCGTGGCTGGCGATCGACCCCAAGCCGATGGTGGGCGATCCGGGGTACGACGTGTGGCCGCTGATCATGCAGCTCGACTCCCCGATGCGGCTGATCGAACCCGGACCGGTCCTGCGCCGCCGCTTCGGGCTGGCCGCCGAGATCCTCGGCGAACCCGCCGAACGGCTGTCGGCCTGGTCGGCGGCGCGTGCTGTCGAATCGGCCTTCGACCGCTACAACATCGGCGACCGCAGGGCGGGTGACGCCGAGCTCGACCAGGCGGCGGTGCTGGCGGACGCGGCGGGCCTGTAAGGACCGGCGGCACGGCACCGGACGGAACGGGGCCGCCCGGTGCCGTGTGGAGCGCTGCACGTGCTTGTGGGTTTCGGATCGCGAGACCGGCGGAATCCGACGTTTCATCCATGATTTCCACACCAGCGACATAACTCGTGAGCTGCACAAACAGACATCAGGACATAGTTATCCACAAGTTTCGCGAAAGCCTGTGGACACTCCGTCGGCGCTTGTGGACGGAACCCGCTCTCCACAGAGCGCCAGCGCGCTCTCCCCGCAGTCGCTCCGGGCACGAACGGCTACTGCGCGTGCACAGCCGCAGCGACGCCGGAACCGCCCCGCCGGCCCCGGTCAGCCGCGGCGCGCCAGGAGGGTGACGGCCGCGATCACCAGCGCTGCCACGCCGACACCGGTCCAGATCAGCGTGGCCGCGGTGGTGTCGGAGGACTCGCTCTCCCCGGCGCCCCCTCCGGTGCCGCCCGCGGCGTCTCCGCCGCCGGCCGCGCCGTCCTCCGGGTCCGCGGCGGGCAGGTCCAGCGGGACGCTCCACACCGGGCTGTCCGGGCCCTCCGTGCCCGCGAGGAGCGCGCCGCCGTCATGGGAGAAGGCAAGCGACTCCCCCTGGTCGGACTCCGGCAGCGACACGCGGTCGACGACGCGGCCGCCGACGCCGTCCGAGGCGTCGCGCACGCTCGCCGACCAGTAGGTGCGCACCGCGTAGTGGGCGCCGTCGGGGGAGAAGGCGGCGTCGGTGGCGTACAGCGGAGCGGAGTCCACCCGGGTGAGGGTGTTGGCGCCCTCGGGGTCCAGCCGCTCCGGCGCCGCGTAGACACCGCCGGCGACCTCTTTGCTGACGATGTGGATGCGGCCGTCGCGCGGATCGACCATCATCGCCTCCGCGTCCCGGCCGCCGTCCTCGTAGACGAAGGTGTAGGTGCGCGCCCGGATCGTCTGATCGGTGAGGTCGCGCGGCTCGGGCAGCCGGTAGACGCGGATGTCGGGCCAACCGCCCTGGAAGTTGTCGCCGATGTCGCCGACGTAGATCGCGGGCTCGCCGTCCTCCCCGGGCCCCACCGAGACCGCCTCCCAGTCGCGGGCTTCGACCCCCTCGCCGGCCAGGGCCACCGTCGCCAGGGTCCGCCCCTGCTCGTCGACGGCGTAGATCTCGGGGCCGTAGTCGCCGCTGTCGTTGTGCGTCCAGTAGACGCCGTCGTGCCGGCTGGAGGCGGCCAGGCCGCTGGACTCCCGGATGCGCTCGTCGGAGATCCGAAACAGCGGGTCGGCGGACCCGTGCGCGCGGCCGCCGTCCGACGGCGCAGCGTCCGCAGGATCGCCGGCGGCCGCGGCCGCCGGCGCCGCGTACAGCACCGCGATCGCGAACGGGACCGCGAGTGCGGCGCTTCTCCTCATATCGGCAATCCTGCCATTCTCGGCGTGCCCGCATAGCTTGCGAACCTCGCCGTCTGGGCATGCTTCGCATACATACGCGCGTGAGCGGAAGGATGACCGTATGCGGATCGTCGCCTGCCTCAACGGGGACCGTCGCCCCGAAGCGCATCCCGCGCTGCCCGTCTCGTCCGAGCAGGTCGTCGCCGAGGCGCGCGCGGCGGTGGAAGCCGGAGCCGACGAGATCCACGTGCACCCGCGCGACGGTGCGGGCGCGGAGTCGCTGGAGCCGCAGGCGGTCGCGCCGCTGCTGCGGCTGCTGCGCGCCGAACTGCCCGACGTCCCCGTCAGCGTCACCACCGCGCTGTCGTCCGAACCCGATCCCGTGCGCCGCTACGATCTGGTGCAACGCTGGAGCGCCCTGCCCGACTCGGCGGCGGTGAACTTGCACGAGCCCGGATCGGTCGAGGTCTGCCGACTGCTGATCGACCGCCGGGTCGGCGTCGAAGCCGGGGTGTGGACGCCCGAAGCCGCGCGGATCCTGGTCGCCTCCGGTCTGGCCGAGGAGTTCCTCCGGATCCTGGTGGAGCCGATGCAGACCGCCACCGAGGACGCGCTGGCCAACGCGTCCTCCATCGACGGCGTCCTCGACCGGGCCGGACTGGACCTGCCGCGGCTGCTGCACGGCCGCGACCGGACCGCCTGGCCGGTGCTGGAGACCGCAGTGGCCGCCGGCCGCGGCGTGCGCATCGGGCTGGAGGACACGCTGCGCGACCCGGACGGCAACCCCGCCACGGGCAACGCCGGGCTGGTGGAGCTGGCCCTGGCGCGCACGTCGGCGGCGGCGTAGGGCCGGCGGCACCGGCCCGGGTTCCGGCGTCCGGCGGCGATACGGCGCCCGCCCCGCCGGGCGGGTCCCGTGTGCGCTCGCCGGGCGAGCCGCGCCCCGTCACCGCACCCGTGCGGCGGCCCGCTCCGAACCGTTCCCGGAGGGTGCCTCGGGTCTCAGCCGATCAGGGCGCCGGCGACGACGATCAGCACAATGGCACCGAGCACCGTCGGCAGCAGCCAGCGCTGCTTCCGGTTGTTGGTGAGCATGCTCATGGTGGTTCGGCCTTACTCGCGTCGTTCCGGGGCGGGATCGCCGCGTCCGGATGCGGGGTGCGGACATCCCCGCCGTTCCCCCGACCCGTGGGCGGTTCGGGCGGTTTTCAGCCTAGTTCCCAGGTGGTCAGGGTCTGGTACCGGGGCCGCCGGGGGTGGTGGCTGCGGACCAGGTGGATCTCGCCGACGGTCCAGAACGGGGTGGCCAGGGCGCTGAGGCCGTACCGCAGCGCCGTCATGTCGGTGGGCGGACGGCGGGTGGCCAGGGTCAGATGCGGCACGAACGGGCGGCGGTCGACCTTGAGGCCGGCTTTTCGGGCGGCTTTGCGCAGGCGGTCGGCCAGGAGGGTCACGGCGCCGACGTCGCCTTCGAGCCCGGCCCACAGCACCGTCGCCTGCTCGGTGTCGCCCGGGAACGTGCCGCCGCCGCGCACGGCGACCTCCGGGCTCTCGCTCCGGGCGGCCGCGGCGGCGAGTCTGCGCCGCACCTGCGGCAGCTCCTGCTCACCGACCTCGCCCAAAAACAGCAGTGTGAAGTGCCACTCCTCGGGGGCGCGCCAGCGCAGCCCCTGACCCAGGCGCGGCCGTGCACCGGGATCACCGCCCCGGTCGGCGGTGTCCAGCGCACCGCCGGCGACGTCGAGCCGGTCGGCGGCGCTGAGCGCACCCGCTACGCGCCCCACCTCGTCCAGGACCTCCTGCGGCGGGTATACCGCTACGAACAGCCTCATGCACCACCCCGCATCGTCGTCCTTCCCGATGATCGTGCGCAGAAGCATGCCAGCGGGCACAGCCGCGCGGTAGGGGCTTCCGCGGACCGCCGCCCGCAGGCGCGCACCGACGCACAGGCGCCGGCCGGCGCCGGGTCAGCCGGTCCCGTCGGCACCGCCGGTGCGCGCAGGACGTGCCGTGACGTCCACGAACGGGCGCCGCAACGCGAGTCGAACCCGAACCCGCAGGCTGCGGGCCAGCACGAGTGCCACGACGACGACCACGAGCACGCTCACCGCCGAGCCCACTCCCAGGCTGGCACGCGGGCCGAACGCGTCGGCCAGGAATCCGACGATCGGGGCGCCGATCGGCGCCACACCCAGGAACACGAGCATGTAGATGCTCATCACCCGGCCGCGCATCTGCGGCTCCACACTGAGTTGGAACGTCGCGTTCAGCGAGGTCGTGAAGGTCATGAACGACACGCCCATGACGACCAGCGCGGCCACGAACCAGCCGTAGCTCGGCGCTGCCGCGGCCACCCCTTGGAGCACGCCGAACGCCAGTGCGCCGCTGAGCACGATGCGCAACCGCGGCCGCTCCCGGCGCGCGGCGACCAGGGCCCCCGCGAGGGCGCCGACCGCCAGCGCCGCGGCCGCGGTGCCGAAGGCGGCGGCTCCCGTCTCGAAGACGTTGTTGGTCATCAGCGCGATCTGGTTCTGCACGTTGGCGCCGAACATCTGCACGAAGATCGTCATCACCAGCAGCAGCACCAAGTCGGGGCGGGCCAGCACGTAGCGAACGCCCTGCATGGTCTGGCCCTTGGTGCGCGGATCCCGCTCGGTCACCGCGAGTTCGCCGGGCCGCATCAGCCAGAGGCCGCCGAGGACCGCCAGGAAGGACGCGGCGTTGATCAGGAAGACGGGGCCGCTGCCGATGGCCGCGATCAGCAGACCGGCGATCGCGGGGCCGGCGACGCGGCCGAACTGGAAGCTGGCGCTGTTGAGCGCGACGGCGTTGGGCAGGTCGCGGTCGCCGACCATCTCCACGACGAAGGTCTGGCGTGCGGGGTTGTCGACCACGGTGACCAGGCCCAGGGCCAAAGCGAAGACGTAGACGTGCCACACCTGGGCGGCCCCGAGGGTGGCGAGCACGCCCAGTCCGGCGGCGAGGACGCCCATGGCGGCCTGGGTGGCGATCAGCAGGCCGCGTTTGGGGAGGCGGTCGACGAGGGTTCCGCCCCACAGGCCCAACAGCAGCATGGGCAGGAACTGCAGCGCGGTGGCCAGACCGAGGGCGACGCCGCTGCCGCCGCTGAGCTGGAGCACCAGCCAGTCCTGGGCGACGCGCTGCATCCAGGTGCCGCTGTTGGAGACCATCTGGCCGGCGGCGAAGAGCCGGTAGTTGCGGATGGCCAGGGATCGGAACATCGCGCTGCCCGGAACGGACCGGCGGCGCGGCGGCTCGCGGTCCCCGTCTCCGGGTGCGGAACCGTCACCGGGTCGCGGGCATCCGGCGGATCCGCCGGATGCGGGTTCGGCCCGGTCGGCGGAGTCCGCTCCGGGCGGGTCGGAGACGGACTCGGCTGGTCGCTCGGGCTCGCTCATGGCCTGTCGGTGCGCGCAGCCGCTTCGGCCCGCGCCCGTCCCCCCTCGGTCCTCGGTACGGCCGTGCGCCTGCGGAACGGGCGATCTAGGACTCGGCCAACCGGTCCAGGATCTCCGCCGCCCGGCGCAACGTGTCCTTCTCCTCCGGTGTCAGCTCCTTGAGGCGCCGGGCCAGCCACGCCTCGCGACGGCGCTGGTCGGCCCGGACCAGCTCCCGCCCGTCCTCGGTGATGCTGACGAGCTGGCGGCGCTGGTCCTCGGGGTGCTTGGTGCGCCGCACCAGCCCGCGTTCCTCCAGAGCCGCCACGATCCGGGTCATCGACGGCGGCTGCACCTTCTCCCGTTCGGCCAGTTCGCCCGGACTCATCTCCCCGTGGCGGGCCAGGGTGAACAGTGCCGCCCCCTGACCCAGCGACACCGACGCGTCGGGCCGCTGGGCCCGCAGCCTCCGTGCCAGTCGGCCCACGGTGACGCGCAGGACCGACGCCAGTCCGGCGTCGGTCCTGATCTGGCGGGACAGCGGAGACTTCGCCATTAGCAGAACTCATTACTTTTGCTAACAAAATCGAGCTTGGTGACCATTCCCCGGGAGCCCGGCGGCTACACCTGGCGGCCGTTCGAGGGGCCGCCCGGCGACGGGCGAGCGCCCCGTCCCCAGCCTGGTCCGACGGGGCCGGGCGCAGCGGTCGGCGCACCCGCCTGCGCCCGGCCCCGGGTCAGCGGGTCAGCGGATCACAGGCCCAGCATCTGCTCGATCGGCCCCAGCGCGAAGTACACCGCGAAGGCGACCGCGACGATCCACAGCAGGGGGTGGATGTCGCGGATCCGGCCCTGGACGATTTTGATGATCGTGTAGCTGATGAACCCGACACCGATGCCGTTGGCGATCGAGTAGGTGAAGGGCATCATCACGATGGTGAGGAACGCCGGGATCCCGATCGCGTAGTCGGAGAAGGGGATCCGGGTGATCTGGGTGACCATCATGAAGCCGACGATGATGAGCACCGGTGTGGCGGCCTCGAACGGCACCAGCTGCACCAGCGGCGAGAACAGCGTCGCGACCAGGAAGAGCGCTCCGGTGACGACGGGGGCGATACCGGTGCGCGCCCCTTCGCCCACACCCGCCGCGGACTCCGCGAACACCGTGTTCACCGAGGAAGGGGCGAGACCGCCGCCGATGGTGCCGAGCGAGTCGACGATCAGCACCTCGCGGGCGCGCGGCACGTTGCCGTCCTCGTCGAGCAGGCCGGCCTGGCCGGCGACGCCCACCATGGTGCCCATCGTGTCGAAGAAGTCCGCCAGCAGCAGCGTGAAGATCAGCAGGATGACCGCTACGGTTCCGGCGTTGGCGAAGCTGCCGAACAGGTTGAACCGCCCGATCAGGCTGAAGTCCGGCAGGGAGACCACGTCGCCGAACGACGTGGGCAGCGACGGGACGGTCAGCGACCAGCCTGCGGGGTTCCCGCCGCTCGTACCGTCGTCCATGGGCCCGATGTGCGCGACGGTCTCGATGACGATCGCTACGACGGTGGCCACGACGATCCCCAGCAGCATGGCTCCGCGCACCCGGTTCACGATGAGCGCGATGGTCAGCACCAGGCCGATGACGAACACGAGGACGGGCCATCCGGCCAGGGACCCGCCGTCGCCCAGCTGGACCGGAACGGTCGAGTCGGCGGCGTCGGGCACGCGCCGGACGAAGCCGGCGTTGACGAAGCCCACCAGCGCCAGGAACATGCCCACGCCCACCGCGATGGCGGTCTTCAGCTCGGGCGGAATGGCCCGGAACACGGCGGTGCGGAACCCGGTCAGTACCAGCACGAGCAGGACGACGCCTTCGAGGATCAGCACGCCCATCGCATCGGCCCAGGTCATCTGCGGCGCCAGTGAGTAGGCGACGAGGACGTTGAGCCCCATGCCCGTCGCCAGCGCCAGCGGGTAGCGGCTGACGACTCCCATCAGGATGGTGATGACACCGCCGACCAGAGCCGTGGTGGCCGCCACCTGGGTGACGCCCAGCGTCTCGCCGTTCATGTCCTCGGCGGTACCGATGATCAGCGGGTTGAGGACGATGATGTAGGCCATGGCGAAGAACGTCGCCAGGCCGCCGCGGAGCTCGCGGGGGAAGGTCGACCCGCGCTCGCGGACGTGGAAGTAGCGGTCGAGGCGGCCGGCTAGCCCGCTCGGACGCTCGGAGTGCCGGTCCTCACCGGGCTGGGGCGTTGCGTTCACTCGTTCGACCTTGGCAGACGGGGATCGGGGTACCGGGTCAGACTAGTTGCAGCTTCGCACGAATCCGCACGCGGGCGAACGCACAGACGTCGTATGATTCTACGAATACGTCCTCGGCTAGGCTGAAGCCGTGCGCCGTTCCCGCAAGCCCGACCCCGAGGTCATGGAGAGCGACTACCGCCTCCCCACGGCCCTGGGCACGGCCGCCTGGGCCGCGGCCCTGATCGCACTCCTGGCCATGGGCGACGACCTGGCCGAACAGGACCGCTGGTGGCGCTGGGTCTGCCTGACCGGAGCGGCCTTGGGCGTGTTCGGCTTCCTCTACATCCCCCGCCACCTCCGCAACAGCCGCGGCGCCGGCGCGCCGCAGGAACCGGAGCACTCCGAGGACGAGGACGCCGGCGGCGGCCGGCGGTGACCGGCCGCCCCTCGACCGGCCACTCCCTCCACCGGCCGCCCCTCCACCGGCCTCCGACACGAGCCGTGCCGCCGGTCGCGGCCGCCGCATCGGCGGGTTCCCGGGGGTCGGGGCTCGCCCCGACCCCCGGGAACGCACATGTCACGGGCGCGGCTGCCCGATAATGGGCGCGTGTCTGATTCGTTTCGCCCGTTTCCGCACGCGCTCGCCGACCGGCTCCGCAAGACGCTGATCGACGCCGACTACACCGTCTCCGGCGTGCGCGACCGGCTCGGCGACATGGCTTCGCGTGCGCTGGCGCGCGAGCAGCTGACTCCCGCCCTGCGCGCGACGGGCGGCGAGGAGCGGCTCGGTGTGCTGCTGCGCCTGTGGTGGCTGCAGGAGCCGATCGCCGAGAGGGCCGCGCGCACCGTGCTGCCGATCGACGACCTCGCCGACGCCGGCCTGGTCACCGTCACCGACGACGGCGTCCGCGCACGGGTGCACCTGGCCCCCTGGGAGATGGAGGAGGGCCGCCCGGGTTTCGTCGTCTCCGACCCCACCGTGCGCCCCGGCCAGGGCACGCCGCGGTCCGACCACGTCGTCGGCGCGGGCGGCGCGTCGGCGAGCCTGTCCCAGCTTCTGGTCGACGGCCCGTTCGAACGCGCACTGGACGTCGGCACCGGCTGCGGCGTCCAAGGGCTGCACCTGGCCTCGCGGGCGGCGGAAGTGGTGGCCACCGACGTCAACCCGCGCGCCCTGCGCCTGTCCGAGATCACCTGGGCCCTGTCGGACGTACCCCACGTGCGGCCGCGCCAGGGGTCGCTGTACGAACCCGTCGCCGACGAGCGCTACGACCTGATCGCGTGCAACCCGCCGTTCGTGATCACCCCCGACGCCCGCTACACCTACCGCGAATCCGGCCTGGCCGGCGACGCCGTATGCGCCGACCTGGTGCGGCGGGCGCCGGGCCACCTCACCGACGGCGGCTGGTGCCAGATCCTGGCCAACTGGCTGCATGTGGAGGGCGAGGACTGGCGCGACCGCGTCGGCGAGTGGGTTGCGGGCACCGGGTGTTCGGGATGGGTCGTCCAGCGCGACGTGCAGGACCCCGCCGAGTACGTCGAGCTGTGGCTCCGGGATTCCTGCGAAGTGGGAAGCCCCGAGTACACCCGGCGCTACGACGCCTGGCTGGACTATTTCGAGCGGGAGGCCGTCCAGGGCATCGGGTTCGGCTGGATCAGCCTGCGCAACGACGTCGCCCAGGACGCGGCGGTGCGTGTGGAGGAGTTCCGCCACGAGATCGAGCAGCCGGTGGGGCGCTACCTGCCCGAGATCGTCGACGGCGCCATGACCGCCAACCGGCTGACCGACGCGGCGCTGCTGTCGGCGCACGTGGCGCTGGCGCCCGACGTGGTCGAGGAGCGCATCGCGGTACCGGGCGCCCCCGACCCCGAGAGCATCCTGCTGCGCCAGCGCGGCGGCCTGCGACGGGTGGCCCAGGTCGGCACGATCGAGGCCGCGCTGGCCAGCGTGTGCGACGGCACCATGCCGGTCGGGCCGCTGCTGGACGCGATCGCCGAGCTCACCGACCGCGAAGCGGGCGAAATCCGCGCCCGCACCCCCGATGTGCTGCGCTCCCTGATCGCCGAGGGCTTCTTCCGCGTGGCGCGGTAGTGGCGCCGCGGCGGGCGGTCCGCGGCCCGCCCGGCTCCGCCCGCCGGGATCACTCCAGATCGGCCTCGGCCAGCAGGGTCGGAAGCGCCTTGGGGTCGCGCAGCACCGCGGCGATCAGGTGGCGCGCCTCCCAGCGGTCGGCGAGCCGGCACAGGGCCCGGGCCAGGCCGTCGGTGGTCGCCGCATGGCCGGTGGCCCCGTCGCAGTACCACTCCACGGCGGTGCCGTCCACGGTCAGCTCCTCATGGTGGACGTAGGTCAGCGGCCCGCCGGGCAGGAACGCGGCGACCTCGTCGGGCACCGCCAGCACCTCGCCCGTGGACTCGACCTCGCCGGCGATCTCCTCGCCGGCCAGCGCCAGGTCCAGCACGTCGGCCAGCGCAGCCGCAGAGTGGACGGGGGCCAGCACCGCCGGGCGCCCGGCCAGCAACGGCAGCAGGTCGGGGCTGTCGACCACGACCGCGTCGTCGGGGTCGGCCAGCACGATGGCGCCGCCCTGGACGGCGCGAACCCGTTCGGGCGGGGAGACGCGGTCGGCGTCGGCCTCGGCCAGAGCCACCCACAGTTCGCGCAGCGCCCAACGGTCGACGTGGCGGGCGGGATCGGCCATGCGCTCCAGCAGGTCGTCGGGCCCGTCGGATTCGGCCAGCAGGTCGGCCAGGCGGGAGCGGACCCCCAGCGCGGCCGCCAGCCCGCCGTCGATCCCGCTCGGAGCGGGATCGTAGAGCCCCGCAAGCACGGTGTCGGCGTCGGCGGTGCGCAGGTCGGTGGGCCGCCTTCCGTCGAGGGCGGCTCCGGTGCGCAGCCACCACGCCGTGTAGGAGGGGACGTCGACGACCTGGCCGCGCTCGCCCAGCACCCGCGCGGGTGCGGTCACGGCCTCGCGCAGGCGCCGGCCCGACAGCAGCTCCAGGGCGCGGGGCCAGCGGTCCTCGCGGACGAATTCGAGGTCGGCGACCGCCGTGAACTCGGTGACGACGGGCGGGAGGTCGGGGTCGCCCAGCCGCTCGGCGACGTCCTCGGCCCATTCGTCCACGCCGTCGAGCCCGTCCACGCGTGTTCCGCTGCCGGCGTTCTCCAGAGCGGCGCCCAGGGTCAGGTCCTCGGTACGCACCAGTGTGAAGGAGTCGAGCACGCCGACCGCGGCCAGGGCGGCCTCGCCGTAGCGCTCGACGAGGTCGGCGGCGGCGACTCCGAAGGGGGCGTCGTCGACGAAGATCTCGCGCAGCGGGCTGGTGGGCAGCAGCAGCTCGCCGGCGACGGAGAATCCGCCCTCGTCGTCGCGCAGCGCCAGCTCGGCCAGCCACGGCGCGTCGTCCACGGTGGTGTCCGACACGGCCACGAGGTCCAGCACCGGGCCGGAGACGGACTCGGGGGAGTCGGCGTCCAGGGAGTTCTCCACGGCCGCGCGGGTCTGCGGGTCGGCCAGCACCGCCGAAGGGCCGGCTTCGACGGCGCCCAGCCGCTCCAGCAGCGGGTCGGCGGCCTCGGGGTGCACGATGCGCAATCCCAGCGGGGCCAGCTGCGCGGCCTCGGCGGCGCCGAAGCTGTCGGCGGCGGGCAGGAGCAGCCCCCGGGGGCCGCGCACCAGGCGGCCGTCGGCCAGCGGCACCGGAAGCGCGCCGAGTTCCCCGAGGTCGGCGCCGTTCTGCCCGGCTGCGCGCAGGGCCGCGTAGAGGCGCACCCACCAGGCGGGCTCGCGGTCGAGGTCGCCGAGCAGGTCGGCGAGCTCGGCCAGACCCAGCCGGCGCACGCGCAGCTGGGCGAGCGCCGGATGGTAGGGGTTCAGGTCGCCGGGCAGTACTGCGGCGACCACGTCGGACAGCACGGAGACGACCCCCGGGCCGCCGTCGGCGGCGACCGCGTCGCGCGGACGCACGGGTTCGCCGCCGGCGGTGCGCAGGAACGGGGTGTCCGGCAGCGTCTTGGCCGCGGCGGCGCGGAAGCGGCCGTCGAACTCGCCGCTGCCCATCGGCGACTGCGGCACGAGTTCCAGCGCGGCGCGGGCGTCGAGGCGGCAGAGCAGGTCGCAGTAGGTGTCGGCGGCTTCGACGATGAGGGCCTCGGCGGCCGGGCCGGCGGCGACGCGGCGGCGGTCGGGGCCCAGCGGGAACGTGCCGATGAGCAGCGCCGGCAGGGCGAGCGTGTCGTCGGTGGGGGTGGGCGCGTGCACCACCGCGGCGACGTCGTCGGGCAGCGGGGCGGCGCCGCCCTCGGGCGCGATCGGAACCGCCCAGGTCAGCGTCCAGTCCAGGCGGTCGCGCTCCTCGCTGGGGCGGTCGGCCTGCACCGCGGGGTCGAACCTGCCGGTGCGGGTGGCGGTGCGCCAGCGCACCGTATGGGCGTCGGAGGATCCGGAGGGCTCCTGCGCGGCCGGTGCCCCGGAGCGGGGCGCCCGGTGCTCGACGCGGGTGAGGACGTCCTCGCCGGGGCCGGGCTCGCGGGTGAGGATCCGCTCCCCGGTGTCGGTGCACACCCGGATCTCGGCGAGGTCGGCGAGCGCCAGCAGCAGCGCCGGGGTGGTGGCTTCCAGCAGTTCCCGGAGCCGCGCGGCGGCGTCGGCGTCGCGCAGCACGAGGGCGATCTCGGTGTCGTAGCCCGCCGCGGGCGCGGCGTCGGAGGCGAACGGCAGCCGCAGCAGCGGCAGGTGCCCGCCGCGGCGGGCCGACTCCTCGGCGAGCCCGGGGGCGCGTCCGTCGGCGGTCGCGGCTTCGAGTTCGGCGCGGGCGAGGTCGCGGTTCCAGCGCACGGCGCCCGTCGTGGATGCGGCGGTGATGTCGTCGCTGAAGGCGGCGACGGCGGAGAAGCCCACGCCGAAGCGGCCGGTGGATCCGGGAGCGCCCTCGTCGCGCTTGGCCGAGGCGCGCAGGGTCGCCAGCGACTCCACGCCCGCCGCCGTCAGGGCGGAACCGGTGTTGGCGGCGCTGAACCGGTCGCCGCGCAGCTCCAGGCGCAGCCGTCCGGGCGTGCCGGCGCGGCGCGCCGCGTCGGCGGCGTTCTGCGCCAGTTCGACGACGGCGCGGTCGCGGTAGGCGCCGAGCGCGTAGTCCTCTTCGGCGTTGGCGTCCTCGCGGAATCTGGCGGGGGCGTCGGCCCAGCCGTCGAGGACACGCCGCCGCTGTTCGGCGGTGCCGAACGGGTCGGTGTGTGACAGGGCCATTGGGGCTCCTCCCGCATGGGTGCTGAACTACCGTACGCGACCCGCCGTCCGGTTCTCAGCCGGACAGCGCGGTGCCGCCGCAGCAGGCGCGGGAGGTCTCCCCGCGGGCCGCCGGAGCGATGGGCGCACTCGCGTGCGCTACCCGGGCGGAACAGGGATCAAAGCCCGGCGGCGCCCGTATCACCGCCGGCGGGGGGTGCGCGCTCAGGACCGGCCGGCCCCGGCCTGTCGGTCCGTGCACGGGAGCGGCGGCGGCCGAGCAGCCGCACTGCCGGGACGCCGCCGCGCCGTACCCGGATCCGGCCGGACGGACCGGGCCGGTGTCGGGGTCAGCTGTCGGAGGAGACCAGCTCCAATTCGCTGGTGTCGTCGAAGACGATGTGGTCGTAGCCCAGCTCGTCGACGACGGGGCGCAGCGGGGCCTCGGCGGGCGCCGACCGCTGGGAGGCCTCGGAGTGCGCGCCGCATCCGTGGTCGAGAGAGACGACGCGGCCGTCGTCGGGGGCGTACTCGTTGGCGCAGACCCCGAACATCTGGCGGAACTCCCCGGCCAGCGGGGTAAGGAATCCGCAGGTGGCGCACGGGGCGGGCGCGGCGTTGGCGATGGCGCTGCGCGGGCCGCCGTCGCCGTCGTACCAGCGCTGTGCGGCGGTCTCGCGCCCGGTCTCGGACAGCACCCGGGGACGGCCGAGGCCGAGTTCCCAGACCATCTGGCGGTCCAGGCCCTCTTCCTCCAGCTCGCCATCGGGGACCTGGGCGTAGCCGGGCTTGAGTCGATCGTCGTCGTCGGCGCTGGGCAGCAGGTCGCCCACGCCGAGGTCGCCGGGGCGCAGGCGCTCCTTCCAGGGCACCCACTGCGGCGCCAGCAGCGCTTCGGATCCGGGCAGTAGGACGGCCTCGTTGACCGTCACCTTCTTGGCACGCGCGGCGCGGACCACGGTGACGGCGTAGCGCCACCCCGCGTAGGCGGGGTCGAGGCACGCGAAGAGGTGGGTGACGACGCGGTCACCCTCGACATAGGCGGAGAGGTGTTCACCTACCCACTCCGGGCGGCCGATCTCGACGGCCGCGGAGCGGGCGAGGTCGACCGCTTCGATGCATGCCTTGTCTGGTGCGGGAGAACGGCGGCTAGGGCTCACAATTCCATTTTCGCTGATAACGGGCACCAACACGACCAAGATACCGATCGATAGTCGACCGTTACGCGCCGGATGGGGCCGGGTTCGGATGGCACCGCCCACGGGAGTGGCAGGAGTCACACCCTGCGGACCGCTCCGCGCCGCGCCGACCGGGCGGGCCCGCACGGACCGGACCGGGCGGACCGGGCGGCGGGCCGCGGCGGTCGGCTGTTCAGGCCTCCAGGTCGTCGGCGACTCTGCGCAGCACCTGGGCGATCTTGGCGGCCTCGCGGCGGTCGGGATGCTTGCCTCGACGGTAGGTTCCGGACACGCCGTCGAGGAGTTTAATCAGGTCCTCTACTAGGTCCACCATCTCGTCGGGCCGCTTGCGCTGGACCTTCCCCACCGACGGGGGCGTATCCAGCAGTTCGACCTGGAGCGCCTGGGCGCCCTTGCGTCCCTCGACGACGCCGAACTCCACGCGCTGCCCCGAACGCAGCGACTCGGTTCCGCCGGGCAGCGCCGAGGAATGCACGAAGACCTCACCGCCGTCGTCGCGGGTGAGAAAGCCGAATCCCTTTTCGCTGTCGTACCACTTGACCTTGCCGGTGGGCACGGGTGACCTCACGCTCTCGCCGTCGAAGTTCGTCGAAGGAGCGGGCGGCCGCCGCACGGCGCCTCCCCCTCCTTCCCCGGGGCCCTTTCAGGCTAGTGCTCCGCACTGCCGGCAGGCGAGTGGATTAGCCCGGCAACGACTGCAACGCCCCTTTCACGTCCGGGCGGCCGACCGCAACCGGCCCCGCCTTCGGCCCTCCGCAGACCGCACCCTCCCGCCCCGACGGGAAAGGGGCCCGGATGCGGCTCTCCGGGCCCCTCTGTCGGAAGCGCTGGCCGATGCCGCTGGATGCGGAGTTGCGGGACGGGACCCGGCGCCATCGGATACACCACCGACCTCTGACGGCGCTATGCCGCTCTGCGCCCCTCGGCCGCTGCGGCCGAATCCGGACGTAGCCGTATGATTACCCGCCGCACAGCGCGCAATGCACAGAAAAACGCAGGTCAACCCGGATATTGGACAGACTTGGGGTGCACCTGACCCCACGCGGCGGCAGCTTGCCGGAACTTGGCCCGCGCGCCCCGCACCGCTCACAGCCGGGTCAACCGCAGTACGAGGTAGAGCCCGGCGGCCAGGGCCGCCAGGCGCAGGCCGACGACCCCGGTCTCCGTCAGCGACTCCCAGATGACCTGGTCCACGTAGATGTGCTCGACGCCGCTCTCCCACACCGCCATGCCCACCAGTGTGGCCAGGACGGGCACGCCCACGCCGACCGCCTTGTCCAGTCCCGTCCATACCCGGCTCAGCGCGACGACCGCCGCGCCGATCAGCCATCCCCCGGCCAGGACGCCGGCCGCCGCCGCGGCCAGATAGAGCCCGACGCCCAGCGCCTCACCGGGATGGCGCCGCAGCGCCGCCGGGAGCGCGGCCAGGGCGTCCCCGCGCCGCGCTTGCGCCGCCCCGGCGGCCGCACGGCTGCGCGCACGGACGCCGCCGCCGGTACCGGAGCGCCACGGCGGAGGCGCGCGCACCGGGCGATTGTCCGCCGGCGCCGGGGCGGCTCCCGCACGCGCCTCTGCATCAGCCGGCCCGGCCCCGTCGTCGGCGCCGTCCGCCGCTACGGGGGTGACTCCGGGGGCGCCCGGGTCGGGCCTGTCGCCGATTTCGGCGGCGAGCTCACGCGTGACCACCTCGGCCGGACGCCCGAAACCGCGCAGAACCCGGCGGACGTCGTCGGGGCTCTCCGCCCCGACCGTGGCGCAGGCGCGCTCGATCCGCGCGCGCAGGTCGGCGAGGTAGGCGGCGCGGCGCCGGGCGGGCACGGCCCCGTACGCGGCGTCGGCGACCCGCGACACGTAGTGCAGCACCAGCTGTGCGGCCTGCTCGGTCATGGCCCCATACTGCCGCACGATCACCGGCCGCCCCATGGTGTTTCGGCCGTCACCGGCTCGGCGTGCTGAATCGCGGACCGACGGAGAACCCGAAAACCACTACCGAAAGTCCTCACACGAACACGCTGTGACATGTATGAATGGGGACACCCCACCGGTCTCAGCGCGCACGACCGATACCCGTACCGGGACGCGACCGGTAATCGGACTGCCCGACGGCCCGGCGTTCCGACACACCCGACACCCGACATCCCGAACCACAGGAGGCAGCATGCCCGCCCGCGCCCTCGCCCTGGTCGGCGCCGCCCTGGCCGCGGCCGCCCTCGCTTCACCCGCACCCGCCTCCGCGCAGCCCGCCACCGCGCCGGCCGAGGCCGACGCCGGTTCGCTGGAGATCTACGCCGCCCCCGGCGTCGGCTACCACGAGATGCACGTGCCCGACGGCTGCCACACCTACGAGCGCAGCCGCACGATCACCTTCGCCGACGCCGAACCGATCGCCACCTACTACTTCTACTCCGGCCCCGACTGCACCGGAAACGTCGTCGGCGCCGGGCGCGACGACACGCAGTGGATGCCCGCGCTCGACGGCGTCGAGTCCGTGCGCATCGACTTCGAATAGCCCTGCGCCCGGGTCCGGGGGCCGCCGTCGCATAGCGTTGGAACCGATGATCGACGAGGCGGACGCGGAACGCGGCACGGACGGGCGTCGTCCCACTTTCACCGCATGGCTGCGGCATCGGACCGACGCACAGCTGGCCGCACTCTTCGCGCTGCGCCCCGACCTGGTCACCCCCGTACCCGCCGACATCGGAGCCCTGGCCGCGCGCGCCACGGCGCGCCCGGCGGTTCTGCGGGTGCTGGACCGGCTGGACCGGTTCGAGCTGCAGGTCGTGGAGGGCCTGGTCGCGTTGGGCGACGGGCGCCTCGGCGGCGCGGCCGGGATCGAGCGCGACCGGCTCGCCGCGGCGCTGGGGGCCGGGACCGATCGGCTCGACGACGCGGTCTCGGATCTGCTGGCCGGCGCACTGGTGTGGGAGGACGGCCCCCGGCTGCGGCCGGTGAGCGTGCTCGGCGACGTCCTGGGCGCTCCGGCCGGGCTGGGGCCGCCTCTGCGGGCCCTGCTGGCCGACCGCCCGACCGATGGGCTCGACCGCGTCGCCGCGGCGCTCGGGCTGGACGCCGCGGACGCCGCCGGCCCCGGACCGGTCGAATCCGTCGCCGCCGCGCTGGGCGACGCCGCAGGGGCGGACCGGGCGCTGCGCCTGGCGGGCGCCGAAGCGCGTCCCGTACTCGACCGGCTCATGTGGGGTCCGCCGCACGGCACGGTCTCGGGCGCGGCCGACCGCGGCGGCGGCCTGGACACGGCCGCCTCGCCCATCGACCGGCTGCTGGCGCTGGGCCTGCTCGTCCCCACCGCCGCGGACACCGTCGTACTGCCGCGCGAGGTCGCGCTGCACCTGCGCGGCGGGGCGCTGTTCCAGGAAGTGGAAGCCGATCCGCCGCAGCTCACCGGGTCCCGGACCGACGCCGCGACCGTGGTCCGCACGGCCGCCGGGCAGGCCTTCACCGCCGTCCGCTCGGTCGGCGAACTGCTGGAGCGCTGGGCCGAGGATCCGCCCGGTGTGCTGCGCAGCGGCGGCCTCGGCGCACGCGACCTGCGCCGCGCGGCCCGGGACTCCGACACCGACGAGACGACCGCGGCGCTGTTCGCCGAAACGGCGCGCGCCGCCGGCCTGCTGGCCGCCGACGGCGAGGTGGACGGCGAGTGGCTGCCCACGCCCGAATTCGACGTGTGGCGCCAGGCCCCGGCCGAGTACCGGTGGCTGCGGCTGGCCGAGGCGTGGCTGCGCTCGCCCCGCGTGGCCTCCCTCGGCGGCACCAAGGACTCCCGCGGCCGCTCCCGCCCCGTACTCGGCGAGGGTCTCGACCGGCGCTCGGCCCCGGACGTGCGGCTGGACGTGCTGGGGGTGCTGGCGGCCGCGCCCGAAGGCCTCGCGCCCGACCGGGAGTCCGTAGCGGCCCGGCTCGCGTGGCTGCGCCCCCGCCGCCAGGGCCCGGCCTATACCGAGCTGGTCTCCTCCGCACTGCACGAGGCGGCACTGCTGGGCGTGACCGGGCGCGGGGCGGCGGCCGGATACACGCGGAGCCTGGTGGCGGAGCTGGACAGCGAGGACACCCCGCTGGCCGAGCGCGACGCGACCGCCACCGCGCAGCAACTGGCCGCCGAGATGCCCGAACCGGTGGAGAGGATCCTCGTGCAGGGCGACCTCACGGCCGTGGCGCCCGGACCGCTGGTTCCGCAGCTGGCCCGCGAACTGGCGCTGGCCGCCGACGTGGAGTCGACCGGAGGCGCGACCGTCTACCGCTTCACCGAGTCCTCCGTCCGGCGGGCCCTGGACGCCGGGCGCGGGGCCGACGACCTGATCGCGCTCCTCGAACGGCACTCCTCGACCGGGCTGCCCCAACCGCTGCGCTACCTCGTCGACGACGTCGCGCGCCGGCACGGGCGGCTGCGTATCGGCACCGCCTCCTGCTACCTGCGCTGCGACGAACCGACCGTGCTGGACGAGTTGTCCGGCGACCGGCGCGCAACCGACCTGCAGCTGTTCCGGCTGGCGCCGACGGTGATCGCCAGCCGCGCTACGCGGCCGGTGCTCATGGGCCGCCTGGAGGAGCTGGGCTACCACCCGGTGGCCGAGTCCGCCGACGGCACGGTGCAGCTGACCGGCTCCGCGGCGCGGCGCGCGGCACCGGCCTCCGCCGCATCGGCGAGCCGCGGCCTGGAGGAGCCGGCGGCGCCGAACGCACAGCTGCGCCTGGCCGCGGTGCGGGCGGTACGTGCGGGCGACGAGGCCGCCACCACCGCCCGGCGCCCCGTCGAGGCGCCCGACGGAGCGCCGCCGCGCTCACCCACCACCACGACGCTCACCGCACTGTCGGAGGCCGCCACCCAGGGACGGCGCGTATGGATCGGCTACCTCGACGCCGACGGCCGCGCCAGCAGCCGCATCGTCGAACCCGCCCGGGTGGAGGGCGGCTACATGACCGCCTACGACGCCACGCGCGCCGCCGTCCACCGCTTCGCCGTGCACCGCATCACCGGTGTAGCGGATCTGGACGCGTCCTGATCGGGATCGCGGTGCCCGCCGGGCCGGTCGACGGACCCGCTCGCCGCACTATCGTTCTCCCGGGGCGGGCGCACGGTCGGGAGCGGACCGGCGGCGGCCCCGACATGCTGCCGGCTCGCGAACCCGGCCGGCGTCGGCCAGAGGAGGATGGCTACCCCCTATGAGCAACCAGTCGCTGCCGCCCGGAGCGTCGTCGCCGGGCGACGAGCCGCCCCGGAACCGCGAAGGCCGCCCGCGCGAGCGCGTCCGGGAGGAGGCCGCACGGGAACCGGAACCCGAGCGCGACGGGGACCGGGCCGCCGGTCCCGGGCGCGACGGAGCGGCCCCGCCCGCCCCCGGCGCCAGCAGCCCCACGATGGCGCTGATCCTGCACGCCATGACGTTCGTGTGCTGCTTCAACTGGATCTTCGGGGTGCTCGGCATCGTCTTCGCCGTCCGCGCCGGGCACAAGCGCGACCAGGGCAGGTACCTCGAATGCGAGACGCTGACCCGGTACTCGTGGTACTGCCTGGGCGCGGCCGCGGTGATGTTCGCCGTCATGCTGGTGCTGACCCTGTGGCTGTTCACGCAGGCGGGATCGCTCGTCGAAGGCGTGGTGCCCCAGTACTGACCGGGCGCCGCGCCGCACGGCGACACGTCCGGTCCGCGGCCGCCCACCGCGGACGGCCGCTCTTGGCGCGGGCCCGGCCCCGCGCATTAGGCTGATGATCAGGACGGATCCGGCCCCGGCCGCGCTGCGACGACCCGGCCGTCCGGCGGGAGGGGACGCCGCCGCCGGAGCGAGCACGAAAGGCGCAATCCGATGAGCGAACTCCGGGGCGGACGGCGGGACTCCTTCTGGGACGCCGAACCGGCCTCCCTCGGCCCGCAGCCCGCGGCGCACCACCGCGGCCGGGATCCGTTCGCACCCGCTCCGCCGCCCCCCGTGCAGCGGCACGGCGCGCCCGCGCCGGCGGCGCCCGGATCCGCGGGGGCGAGCGGCGCCGACGGAGCGCCGGCCCCTCCGCCTTCGGAACCGCCCGCCCGGGTCGGCAGCGCCGTCGCCGCCCTGCTGTGCGCGCTGCTGACGCTGCTGTGCCCGCTGGTGTTCGTACTGCTGGGCTTTCCGATGCTGAGCCTGCTCATCGACGTGCCCGCCATCGTGTTCGGCATCGTCGGGCTCACCCGCCTGCACGACCCCATGGAGGTCGAGCGCTGCATCCGCTACACGTGGGCGTGCATCCTCGTCTACCTGGCGCTGATGGCGGTGATCCTGGCGGCGGCGATCATGGTCGTCCTGTCGTTCGCCTAGGCGTTCGGACCTCCTGTCGCGGCCGCCGGCGAAGGCCCGGACCGGCCTTGTGCGCTGCACGTAGTGTTGGCCGGTGGCGCCTGCGGGCATATCGCCGACCGTTGCGGCGTTGCACGCCGTGGTGCGCCCGGGGCGACCGTCGCCCAGACCCCTGCTGCGAGGTGCGTGTGTCCTGCCTGATCGTCCAGTCCGACAAGACCCTGCTGCTCGAAGTCGACCATGAGCTGGCCGACGAGTGCCGCCGCGCCATCGCCCCGTTCGCCGAGCTGGAGCGTGCGCCCGAGCACGTGCACACCTACCGCATCACGCCCCTGGCGCTGTGGAACGCGCGCGCCGCCGGCCACGACGCCGAGCAGGTCGTCGACGCGTTCATCACCTACTCGCGGTTCCCCGTGCCGCACTCGCTGCTGGTCGACATCGCCGAGACGATGGACCGCTACGGTCGGCTGCGCCTGCACTCCGACCCCACCCACGGCCTGGTGCTGCATGCGCTGGACACGGCCGTGCTGGAGGAGGTGGTCCGCGCCAAGAAGATCAAAGGCCTGCTGGGCGAGCGGATCGACGCGGAGACCGTCGCCGTCCACCCCAGCGAGCGCGGCAACCTCAAGCAGGCGCTGCTGAAACTGGGGTGGCCGGCCGAGGACCACGCCGGCTACGTCGACGGTGAGGCGCACGCCGTCGATCTGGCCGAAGAGGGCTGGGAATTGCGCGGTTACCAGCGCGAGGCGGCCGAGAACTTCTACTCCGGCGGCTCGGGCGTGGTGGTGCTGCCCTGCGGCGCGGGCAAGACCATCGTCGGCGCGGCGGCGATGTCGATGACCCGGTCGACCACACTGATCCTGGTCACCAACACGGTCGCGGTGCACCAGTGGCGCACGGAGCTCCTGCTGCGCACCAGCCTCACCGAGGACGAGATCGGCGAGTACTCGGGCACCCGCAAGGACATCCGCCCCGTCACCATCGCCACTTACCAGGTCATGGCCGCTCGCAAGAAGGGCGTGCACAGCCACCTGGAGCTGTTCGAAGCCCGCGACTGGGGACTGATCATCTACGACGAGGTGCACCTGCTGCCGGCGCCGATCTTCCGCATGACCGCCGACCTGCAGGCGCGGCGCCGATTGGGGCTGACGGCCACGCTGGTGCGCGAGGACGGCCGCGAGGGCGACGTGTTCTCCCTGATCGGCCCCAAACGCTACGACGCGCCGTGGAAGCAGATGGAGAACCAGGGCTGGATCGCCCCGGCCGACTGCGTGGAGGTGCGGGTCGACCTCACCGACTCCGAGCGGTTGGCCTACGCCACCGCCGAATCCGAGGACCGCTACCGCTTCTGCGCCTCCGCGGCCTCCAAGACCGAGGTGGTGCGCGAGCTGGTGCGCCGCCACGAGGGTGAGCAGACGCTGATCATCGGCACCTACATCGACCAGCTCGACGAGTTGGGCGCGTCGCTGGGGGCGCCGGTGATCAAGGGCGACACCCGGGTCAAGGAGCGCGAGCGGCTGTTCGAGGAGTTCCGCTCGGGCGGGGTGGACACACTCGTGGTCTCCAAGGTCGCCAACTTCTCCATCGACCTGCCCGAGGCGGGGGTGGCCATCCAGGTCTCGGGGTCGTTCGGCTCCCGCCAGGAGGAGGCCCAGCGGCTCGGCCGGCTGCTGCGCCCCAAGTCCGACTCCCGCAGCGCCCGGTTCTACGCGGTGACCGCGCGCGACACCGTCGACCAGGACTTCGCCGCCCACCGGCAGCGCTTCCTCGCCGAGCAGGGCTACGCCTACCGCATCGCCGACGCCAGTGACGTGCTGGCGGGTGACGAGCTCTGAGCGGGCGGCCGGGGCGGCGCTACAGCGGCGGCAGGGCGCCGAGGACGACGGTGAACCCGGCCAGGCACCAGGCGATCAGGGAATAACCGAGGGTCTGGGTGCGCAGCGACGGGTTCCGGCGCATCGCGGGCGTCGCGAAGGCGGCGATCATCAGCACCAGGGCGAGCATGGCCGGAAGCAGCGACGCGAGCGCGAAGAGGCCTTCCTGGTCGGCGCAGGACGCATAGCCGGCACTGCCCGGTTCGCCGCAGAACACGTTGTCTCCCGGTACGAAGCTGCACGATCGAACTTGCGGAGCACCCGCCGCGCCCCCGGAAGCCGGTCCCCGCCGCCGCTGCGGGCGAACGAGGCGCTGCCGCCGGGCGCACCGTACGACCGTATCGCGTTCGCGGTCCGCGGCGGCCGCGGACCGCGATCGCGGCCGTTCGCGGCCGTTCGCGGCGTGCACAGCCGCACCGGAACACACCGTCTTCTTTACACGGACGGATTCGGCGTCCAATGATGGGGCGACACGACTCGGAGGTGCCCCCCATGACCGATCTCGCGGACTCCGGCGCGCCCGCCTCTTCCCCCGAGCAGCGCGACGGCTTCCATTCGCTGAGCACCCGCGGACTCAACTGGGACTCCTTCCCACTGCGGCTGTTCGCCAAGGGCAACGCCAGATTCTGGAACCCGGCCGACATCGACATGACCCGTGACGCCGAGGACTGGGCGGGTCTGCCGGACGACGCCAAGGCCCGCGTCAAACGGCTGTGCGCACTGTTCGTCGCCGGCGAGGAAGCGGTCACCGAGGACATCCAGCCGTTCATCCGGGCCATGGCCGCCGAAGGCCGGCTGGGCGACGAGATGTACCTGACGCAGTTCGCGTTCGAGGAGGCCAAACACGTCCAGGTGTTCCGGATGTGGCTGGACGCGGTCGGCATCACCGACGACCTGCACTCCTATGTCGAGAACAACCCCGGTTACCGTGCGCTGTTCTACTCCGAGCTGCCCGCCGCCCTGAACGCCCTCGCCGACGATCCCGGCCCCGGCAACCAGGTCCGCGCCTCGGTCACCTACAACCACATCGTCGAAGGCTCCCTGGCCCTGACCGGATACCACTCCTGGAACCACCTCTGCACCGCACGCGGGATATTCCCCGGCATGCGGGAGATCATCAAACGCATCGGCGACGACGAGCGCCGGCACATGGCCTGGGGCACCTTCACCTGCCGGCGCCACGTGGCCGCCGACGCCCGGAACTGGGACGTGGTCACCGAACGGCTCGACGAACTCCTCCCCCACGTGGCCTCGATCGTCCAGAGCGGCGACGAACCCGATCCCGGCGAGGACGAGCAGCGGTACGCGCTGTCCCGGCAGGAGCTCACCGAGTACGCGACCGACCGCGCCATACGCCGCCTCGGCGCCATCGAGACCGCCCGCGGCATGCCCGTGGAACGCATCGACGTCGACGCCTCCCCCGAGGAACTCGAAGAGCGCTTCGGCGCCGAGGACCGCGCCCACATGGACCGACTCGGCTGACGCGTCGCCCGCGCCGCCGGGGACACGACCGCCCCGGCCGCGAGCCGGCTGCGGGGGCCGGGGCGGCTGTCGGCGGCCGATCACCGCGACGCCGCGCGGCTGCCCTAGAGTCGACGGCATGGCTTCACCGCAGACCCGCTCCGCCGGCGAACCGGCCGTCGACGCGCTCGCCTGGGTGCACGTCAGCGGCCGCCGGCTGCTGTGCGTGCGCACGCGCGGCCGCAGCCTCTACTACCTGCCGGGCGGCAAGCGCGAGCCCGGGGAGAGCGACGAGGCCGCGGTGGCGCGGGAGGCGCGCGAGGAGGTGGGGGTGATTCTGCGGCCGGGCACGTTCGCGCCGTTCGCGGTGGTGGACGAGGCCGCCGACGGCTACCGGGAAGGCACACGGGTGCGGTTGGCCTGCTACACCGCCGAGCACACCGGGACCCCCGCCGCGGCGGCGGAGATCGCCGATCTGGCCTGGCTCACCGGCGCCGACCGGGACGTGTGCGCGCCCGCTGTACGCCGCGTCGCCGAGGAGCTCCGCCGGCGCGGCGCGATCGACTGAGCGCTGCCCCGACCGAGCGCCGGACGGCGGCGTCCGCGCCGGTGGGGACGCCGCCGGGCCCGGGCCGCGGTGCGCTGCGCGGCTACCGGTCGGCGCCGGCGTGGTGGCCGCCGCCGCGGGCCGTGCGCTCCTCGCGCTCCCCGCGCTCCCCGCGCTCCCCGCGCCTGGTGTCGAAGCCGCCGAACAGCACGGCGTCGAGGCTGAACCGCCCCGGCCCGTGCGCCAGGATCAGCAGGCTGACGGCGGCCAGGACCATCACGTACTCGAAGCCGCCGTTCTGCTGCATGAGCCCGCTTCCGGTGTGCACGAACACCCAGGCGCCGATCATGATCGCGGTCAGCACCGCGGCGCCCACCCGGGCGGCGGCGCCCAGGACCAGCAGCGCACCGCCGACGAGCTCGCCGTAGGCCAGGAAGGGTCCGCTCAGTTCCGGCAGCGGAATACCCAGCTCGCGGTTGCTCGCCACGATGGCGGCCACGCCGCCCTCACCGGTGACCTTGTCCCAGCCGTGGGCGATGAACACGGCGCCGACGCACAGCCGAACCAGCAGGACCGCGGCGTCGGTCAGCACGGCGTCCGAGCGGACCAGGTATTTCATCGGTTCTCCTTTGTTGGGGGGTACCGTCCATTCGAACAGGGTCCCTCGGCCCGCGGGAAATACCGATTGCGATGCCCCGGCTACCCTAAAGGTATGCAGGAGTTCGACTTACGGGAATTGCGGTACTTCCTGGCGGCCGCCGAGGAGCTGAATCTCTCGCGTGCCGCCGAGCGGCTGGGGATCTCCCAGCCGCCCCTTTCGCGGGCCATCCGCAGGATGGAGCGGCGCCTGGGTGCGCCGCTGTTCCACCGCAGGCACAACACCATCCGACTGACGCCCGCGGGCGACACGCTGCGCAGCGAGGCGCAGAAGGTGCTGGAGGCCGCCGCGGCGGCCTCGCGGCGCACCCGTCGGGCGGGCACACAGGCCCGGGCGCTCACCGTCACCGCCGCGCCGGGCCGCAGCACGGAGCTGCTGCGGCACATCGCCGGGGCGTATTCCGCCCGGCCGGGCGCGGCCCGCACCGACATCGCCGTCACCGGCTACCGCACCCAGGCTGCGGCCCTGCGCAGCGGCGAAGCCGACCTGGCTCTGCTCAGTACGCCTTTCGACGCGGAGGGCCTGTGTGTTCAGCCGCTGTGCGCGGAGGAGCGGGTGGCCGCGGTGCCCGCCGACCACCGGCTGGCCGGCTGCAGCGGACTGCGCTGCAGCGACCTCGTCGGCGAGCCCTTCCCCTCGTGGCCCGGCGATACCGAGGCGAGCCGGCGGTACTGGTCGGGCCAGGACGGCTCGGAGCCCGCCGACAGCGCACCGGCGGCCCAGGGTCCGCTCGTCCACGACGTCTCCCAGCTCATCGAGGTGGTCGGCCTGGGGCAGGCCCTCGCCCTGGTGCCGCGCCACGTCGCCGCGGCCAACGCCCGCCCCGACGTCGTGTACCTTCCGGTGGCCGACGCCAGCCCGTACCGGACGGTCCTCGCTTGGCCGCAGGGCCCGGCCGAACCGGCCGTCGACCTGTTCGTGCGCACGGCGGCGGACCTCTTCTCCGCCGATCCGCCGCCCGGCGCCGTGGCGGAACCCGCCTAGTACCGGCCCCGCATTCTTCCTGCGTAACGTCGAATGACGGACCATCCGCCCGAAAGTTGCGGAAACCGTGAGTCGTTAGGGCGAGCCCGAACCGAGCCGCATTCTGCACTGCGCACTGAACCGGTTCACGACCGGACCCGGTATTGCACGGCCCCGCGGGTCGGATCCCAACACCGTTGTTTTAGGGTGTTTTCGCTGGTGGGGTGAGGCGCCAGATGTGGACGCGATGTCGGGTTCTACCCGAGGCGGGTGTGGCGCGCTTGCGGGTGGGGAACCGGAAGGAGCGCCGGGTGACCTCACGGGGTGCGGACCGCCGGCGCCGCCGGGGCAGCAGGTCGTCCCAGAGCTCGTCGAAGGCCCACACGTCCAGTACGGCCAGGTCCTCAGGGGGAAAAACGCCCACCGGTCCGGTTGACCGAGCGGCGGGCGGTGTTGAGCGCGGTGGTGAAGCTGATGCGGTCGGGATCGAGCTGTGCGTACCCGGCGGCGCGGGTGATCAGGTCCGAGACCGCCTGATAGACCAGCAGCAGCGCCCAGGCCTCCTGACGGATGAGGTCGGGACTCTGGGAGCGGAACCGCACCGTCGTTCCGCCGCGCAGTTCGGTCTTGACCGCGTCGTAGAGGATCTCCGATTCCCAGCGGGCCGCGTACAGCCCCGGGAAGTCGGCGATGGGGTGGAGCACCGGGTCGATCAGGCTGGTGACCAGGGTGATCGTCTCCCCGGCCGTGGTGTGGCCGCCGTGTGCGGTGACGGTGTCGGTGTAGACGGTGTACTCGACCACACGCACCAGCGGACCGCCCTTGGACAGGTGCGCGGTGTAGGAGCCGTCGGCCAGGACCTCGACGGGGGCCAGGGCGAACTGGGCGCCGGCGCGCATGATGACCTGGGCGCCGGTGGCGGTGATCGTGCAGTACAGGTCGCTGCCGCAAAACCCCGAGTCGAAGACCGTGAGCATGTCGGGCGCGAACGAGGCCGCCATGCGCTCGCACAGGGCTTTCTCGCTGGTGGTGTAGGCGTCGAAGGACGCGTCGATGAGGCAGCGGGTGCCGATCTCGCAGTGGGCGACCAGACGCAGTTGAGGGAAGGCCCCCTCAGAGGGGCCGCCGAACGCGGCCCGGTTCGCGGTGGTGTCGGGGGTGTCCAGGCAGGTGCCGTCCACCGCAGTCAGGCGGTAGCCGCGCCACCATGCTCCCGGGGTGTCGCTCTCGGCCAGGGGCCCGGCGGTGCGGGCGAAGAGCAGCGTGAGGGGTTCGGTGCCCAGCCGCTGCCGGGCCCGGCTCACGCTGGAGGCCTCGGGCGCGCCCGAGGCCGGCACGGCCAACTCCCGGGCCCCGCCGCTGAACGCGCAGCCGTCAGCCAGCCTGCGCCAGACCTCTTTGTAGGAGAGGTTGCGCCACAGCCACAGCGCCAGGACCAAGTACAGGGTCAGCCGTGCGGGCAGCTCGCGCCGCCGTTGCTGGAGGGCGCCGCCCCGGGTGGCCACCTCCTCGACCAGGTGCGGGTCGAAGGTCTGGGTCAGCACCCCGAAAGAGGCGCGGTCAGCCGCGTTCGTCACGCCATCGAGTATCCCGCGGGTAGAGGCGGCCGCGAACCCTCGGTGCCAGGCTCGCACCACCCCGAGGCCCTTACCAGCGAAGATGCCCTAAAACAACGGTGTTGGGGTCGGATCCCGCACCGGCCCGCCGGTATCCGGGAATTCACCGGCGGGTGTACCGCATCCGGGCCGCGAGCCCCGCACCGCGCTATCCCACCGACATCATCGAGCGGTCCGAGGCGAGCTCCCAGGTGTGCGGCGACGCCTCCACCGGGGTGGGCACCGGCCGCCGACCGGCTCCGCGCGGCGTCACCGCATGGGCGGAAGCTCGGGCAGGACGGCGGCGGGTTCCGCGACGGGCGTACCGTCGCGGTGGACCGTGAGGCGGGAACCGTCGGCGCGGCCGGAGAGCCAGGCCAGCAGCGCGCTCGCCGGGCCCTGGGCGGTCACCGCCGGGCCGGCGGCGGCGCCGATGCGGAACTCCTCGCCGGACCCGGAATCGCGCAGCAGCACGGGCGGCAGCTCCTCCTCGGCGGCGAAGCGCGCCACCAGGCTCTCCACCTCTTCTGCGACGAAGGGCTGGGGCCACGCGCCCGGCGCGTAGTCCAGGCCCAGGTCGACGTGGTGGTACTCCACCTCCGACAACCGCATCCACGGGATCCGCGCGGCCGGGAACACGCGGCCGTCGGGAAGCCGGATCTCGAACTTCCACGCCTTCTTGGGCATGGAGCGCACGGCCTCGGCCAGCCGCTCGGCGCTGTCCTCCAGGTCGGCCGCCTGCTCCTCGGGGCCCCGATCGGCCCCCTCCTCGATCTCGCGGTCACGGTCGTCGCGGCTGGGATACAGGTCGGCCTGACGCCCTTCCCGGGCGCCCTCCAGCAACCGCACGAGCGCGTCGGCGTTGCGGGCGACGTGGGCCAGCACGTGGCCGCGCGTCCATCCCGGCAGCAGCGAAGGCCCACCGATCTGGTCGGGACGCACGCCCGAGGCGGTCCGCAGCAGACGGTCCGTGGCGTCGTCGGCTGCGCCGGACACCACCGAGTGATCGTCGGTCCGGATACGGGGAACGGTCATCGTGGCCTCCTGGACTGGTCTGCGCGCCGTCTCCGCGGTTCGGCCCGCGCCCGGCCGCACCGGGGGACCGCGTCAGCGCACCGCGGAGGCGCAAGCGACGCTACCACCGCCGCCTCCGAGGGGAGCCGCGCAGGAGGGGCGGTGCGCGACCCGAACGGCCCGCGAGGCCTCCTGGGGCAGACACGGCAGACACGGGCAGGCGCGGGCGCGCGCGGACGCACTCCGCGCCCGGGAGGCGCGCCCTCCCGCATACGCGAATCGGGCGGCCCCCGCAGTGGGGACCGCCCGATCGTCGCAGGTGGGCCGAGTTCGCGTACCCGACTCGCCGACCTCTAAGAGAGGTCTTAGAAGTCCATGCCGCCCATGCCGCCGGCGTCTGCGCCGCCGCCCTGGGCCTGCTTCTCCGGCTTCTCCGCGATGACCGCCTCGGTGGTCAGGAAGAGGCCGGCGATGGAGCCCGCGTTCTGCAGCGCCGAGCGCGTCACCTTGGTCGGGTCGATGACGCCGTCCGTGAACAGGTCGGTGTACTCGCCCGTGGCGGCGTTCAGGCCGACGCCCGGCTCCAGGTTGCGCACCTTCTCCGCGACGACCCCGCCTTCGAGACCGGAGTTGACCGCGATCTGCTTCAGCGGCTCGCCGATGGCGCGGCGGACGATGTCGGCGCCGATGGCCTCGTCGCCCTGCAGGTCCAGCTTCTCGAAGACCGGGACCCCGGCCTGCAGCAGAGCCACACCGCCGCCGGGCAGGATGCCCTCTTCGACGGCGGCCTTGGCGTTGCGCACCGCGTCCTCGATGCGGTGCTTGCGCTCCTTGAGCTCCACCTCGGTGGCGGCACCGGCCTTGATGACCGCGACACCGCCGGCCAGGCGCGCCAGGCGCTCCTGCAGCTTCTCGCGGTCGTAGTCGGAGTCGCTGCGCTCCATCTCGTTGCGGATCTCGCTGACCCGGCCGGAGATGGAGGTGGCGTCGCCGGAGCCGTCCACGATGGTGGTCTCGTCCTTGGTGACGACCACCTTGCGGGCGCGGCCGAGCATGTCCAGCTCGGTGTTCTCCAGCTTCAGGCCGACCTCTTCGGTGATGACCTGGCCGCCGGTCAGCACGGCGATGTCCTCGAGCTGGGCCTTGCGGCGGTCGCCGAAGCCCGGGGCCTTGACGGCGACGGACTTGAAGTTGCCGCGGATCTTGTTGACGACGAGGGTCTGCAGCGCGCCGCCCTCGAGGTCCTCCGCGATGACCATCAGCGGACGGCCGGCCTGCAGGACCTTCTCGACGACCGGAAGGAACTCGTTGTTGTTCGAGATCTTCTGGTTGGCGATGAGGATGTAGGGGTCCTCGAGCTCCGTCTCCATCCGCTCCATGTCGGTAGCGAAGTAGGGGGAGACGTAGCCCTTGTCGAAGCGCATGCCCTCGGCGAGCTCCAGCTCCAGCCCGAAGGTCTGCCCCTCCTCGACGGTGATGACGCCTTCCTTGCCGACCTTGTCCATGGCCTCGGCGATGGTGTCGCCGATCTGGGCGTCGCCGGCGGAGATCGAGGCGGTGGAGCCGATCTGCTCCTTGGTCTCGACCTCCTTGGACAGGTTGGCCAGTTCCTCGCTCAGCCGGGTGACGGCGCTGTCGATGCCGCGCTTGAGGCCGACCGGGTTGGCGCCGGCCGCGACGTTGCGCAGGCCCTCGCGCACCATGGCCTGCGCGAGCACGGTGGCGGTGGTGGTGCCGTCACCGGCGACGTCGTCGGTCTTCTTGGCGACCTCCTTGACGAGCTCGGCGCCGATCTTCTCCCAGCTGTCCTCGAGCTCGATCTCCTTTGCGATGGAGACGCCGTCGTTGGTGATCGTGGGGGCGCCCCACTTCTTCTCCAGAACGACGTTGCGGCCCTTCGGGCCGAGCGTCACCTTCACCGCGTCTGCGAGCTGGTTCATACCGCGCTCAAGGCCGCGGCGGGCCTCTTCGTCGAACGCGATCAGTTTGGCTGCCATAGACTTCTTGTCCTCCCGAGACCGGGCTGATACGCGAAGGTACGAGCCGACGCCCGCGACGGACGACCGCGGGGATTCCGGCAACCCCTCTGCCGGAGGCCGCGGCCTCATCGCCTCGAACCAGGGGTTAGCACTCCGCTTGTCAGAGTGCCAGCTCACCTATTATTAGCACTCCGCCTATGCGAGTGCAAATGCCCTCTCCAGAGTTCGCCGCGGATCCACTCGCAGGTCAACGCCGCCTCACCGGCGGCTCCTCGACACGACGACGCCCGCGCCCCCGGAACCTTCCGGAGGGCGCGGGCGCAGCGGACGGCGCCGTCCGGGGCTCAGCAGCCTCCGGCGACGGCCGGGATGATCGAGACCTGCGCACCCGAGGCGGTCGGGGTCTGCAGACCCTGGGCGAATCGCACGTCCTCGTCACCGACGTAGACGTTGACGAAGCGGCGGATCTTGCCGGAGTCGTCGACGATGCGCGCCCGGATACCGGGGTACTTGGCCTCCAGGTCGGCCAGGACGTCCTGGACCGTGCCGCCTTCGGCGGTCACGTCGGCCTCGTCCTTGGTGTAGGTGCGCAGAATGGTCGGGACTCGGACGCTGACGCTCATGATCTGCGGATACTCCTTGACTCGCTCGCTGCCGGAGGTCGGCGGGACGGGGGGCAGGGTCGTACGGGGGCTAAAGCAGCCCCGCCTCCTTGAACACGTCCAGGGAGGGCTTGATGGTCGCGGTGACTCCCGCCTCGACGGCGCCGAGAGTCTTCAGGCCGTCGCCGGTGTTGAGCACCACGGTCTCGGCGTCGGGGTCGAGCGCGCCTTCGTCCAGCAGCTTGCGCAGGACACCGGTGGTCACGCCGCCGGCGGTTTCGGCGAAAACGCCCTCGGTGCGGGCCAGCAGGCCGATGGAGTCGACCACGGCCGCGTCGTCGACGTGGGCGACGGCGCCGCCGGTGCGGCGGCAGACGTCGATGACGTAGGGGCCGTCGGCGGGGTTGCCGATGGCCAGCGACTTGGCGATGGTGTCGGGCTTGACCGGCTGGACGACGTCGTGGCCCTGCTCATAGGCGGCGGCGACCGGCGAGCAGCCCGTGGCCTGGGCGCCGAACACCTTGTACGGCCGGTCCTCGACCAGGCCCAGCTCGATCAGTTCGCGGAAGCCCTTGTCGATCTTGGTGAGCTGGGAGCCCGACGCGATGGGCACGATGATCTGCTCGGGCAGCCGCCATCCCAGCTGCTCGGCGATCTCGTAGGCCAGCGTCTTGGACCCCTCGGCGTAGTAGGGGCGCAGGTTGACGTTGACGAAGCCCCAGTCCTCGCCGGCGGGGTCGCCGATCAGCTCCGAGCAGAAGCGGTTCACGTCGTCGTAGTTGCCGTCGACGGCCACGACCTGACCGCCGTAGACGGCCGCCATGACGACCTTGCCCTCTTCCAGGCCGGCCGGGATGAACACGCACGAGCGGAATCCGGCGCGGGCCGAGGCGGCGCCCACAGCACCGGCCAGGTTGCCGGTGGACGAGCACGACAGCGTGCGGAATCCGAAGGTGCGGGCGGCCTCCACGGCCATGGCCACCACCCGGTCCTTGAAGGAGTGGGTGGGGTTGGCGGAGTCGTCCTTGACGTGCAGCGAGCGCATCCCCAGTTCGCCGGCCAGCCGGTCGGCGCGCACCAGCGGCGTCAGCCCGGGGTCCATGTTGGGCAGCTCGGCGACGTTGTCGGGCACCGGCAGCAGGCCGGCGTAGCGCCAGATGTTGTTCGGGCCGCGCTCGATCTCCGCGCGGGTGAGCGCACCGAACTCGTAGGCCACTTCGAGCGGGCCGAAACAGAACTCGCACGCGAAGCGCGGAGCGAGGTCGTAGCGCTCGCCGCATTCCCGACAGGACAGCGCGGCGGCGGGGCCGAAGGCGCGGGCGGCGGTCGGTTGCGTTTCCGTGGCGGCTATCGCCATAACGAGGCGTCTCCCCTCATCTTCCCTGGCGAACCGATCTGGTCCCAGGCCGGAGTTGGCACCTGCCTCGGCCGCCTCGCAGGATCGCGAGTCGCGCAAACCGAGATGGTTGCCGGGGCTTCGTAGGGCCGGTCCCTCCACCCCTCTGGATGAGCAATATGAAGTTGTATGGCGGATCCGCGTACGGGCCCGGGAGGCGCAGCGGAATCCGCACGCAAGACTAACCCACCCTGTGCCGGTTTATCCATGAAGAGTGACGCGGGTAACACGCCCGAAGGCGCCGCACCGGGACCGGCGTCGTCCCTGGCCGCGGCCCCGGAGCGGCCGCTACGCCCGCTGTGGCGCGCCTGCCGGGCCGGTCCGCCGCGGCCTCCCGGGTTTGCGCGCACCGGCCGCAGGCGAGACCTATGACACCTTCACACAGCGGGCCCTGTCGTACGGGGTACCGGTGTAGTGCAATGAAGCGTCGGCGCAATCCGCGGTGACAGGTGAGAGGTGGACGTTCAGGTGGACAAGGCACAGATCCTCGTCGCTTCCAACAGGGGACCGGTGTCCTTCTCGTTCGGCGAAGGCGACGCGCTGGACTACCGGCGCGGCGGGGGCGGGCTGGTCTCAGGCCTGAGCTCGGTCGCGTCGTCGACCGACACGATGTGGGTGTGCGCCGCCCTGTCCGACGCCGACCGCGCCGCCGCCGCCCGCTCCCCCGAGGGACGGCTGGACGCTGCCGGTTTCGACCTCGGCGGCATGCGCGTGCGGATGCTCGACATACCGCCCGACACCTTCACCGACGCCTACACCCGGGTGGCCAACTCGACGCTGTGGTTCGTGCACCACATGCTCTACGACACCCCCAACAAGCCGCGCTTCGACGCCGCCTTCCGCTCCCAGTGGGAGGGTTTCCGCTCCTACAACGCCGCCTTCTCCGAAGCGCTGCTCACCGGATCGGCCGACAACGCGCGCGTGGCCGTGCAGGACTACCACCTGGCGCTGGTTCCCCGGATGCTCCGCCAGCGCCGCCCCGACCTGCGCATCACCCACTTCTCGCACACGCCGTGGGCGCCGCCGGAGTACTTCCGGATGCTCCCCGCGGACATCCGCCGGGAGCTGCTGGAAGGCATGCTCGGCGCCGACCACCTGGGCTTCCTGAGCCGCCGCTGGGCCGACGCGTTCCTGCGCTGCTGCGAGACGTTCCTGCGGGTGGAGGTCGACTGGACCCGGCGCACCGTGGAGTTCGGCGGCCGAGTGATCCGCACGGGCGTGCACGCGCTGGGCGCCGACGCCGAGAGCCTGCGTGAGCGGGCCGCGGCCGCCGACGTCGAGCAGTGGCGCGCGCGGCTGCGCGAGCGGGTGGGCGACGCCGAGCTCGTCGTGCGGGTCGACCGCACCGAGCTGTCCAAGAACATCGTGCGCGGCCTGGAAGCGTTCCGCGAACTGCTGCGCGAGCATCCCGAGTGGCGCGGACGCGTCACCCATTTGGCTTTCGCCTACCCCAGCCGCGGCGACGTCCCGGAGTACCGCGACTACACCGAGCAGGTGCAGCGGGTGGCCGCGGAGATCGACCGGGAGTTCGCCACGGCCGACTGGAGCCCGCTGATCCTGGAGGTGCAGGACGACTTCGCGCGTTCGCTGGCCGCCTACCGCATGGCCGACGTGCTGCTGGTCAATCCGATCCGCGACGGCATGAACCTCGTGGCCAAGGAAGGGCCGGTCCTGTCCGACGACGGGTGTGTCCTGGTGCTGTCCAGCGAGGCCGGCGCCGCCGACGAGCTGGGCGAGGACGCGGTCCTGGTCAACCCCTACGACGTCAGCGAGACCGCGCAGGCGCTGCGTACAGCCCTGGAGATGCCCGCCGACGAGCGCCGCGCACGCTGCGGGCGGCTGGTCGACAGCGCCACCGCGTTGGCGCCCACCCCCTGGTTCGAGGCGCAGCTGCGTGCGCTGAAGTAGGCGCTGCGGTCCGGTTCCGCGGGCCGGGGCCGGTTCCGGCCGGTGCGCGTGCCTGCTCCGGGCCGCCGCGGCGGTTCACTCCGTCGGGGCGGCCACCGGCTCGCCGGCGCGGTCGAGGATCTCTGCGACCGTGCCGGACTTCGCCTCGGTGTACTCCTGCACGCTCTCCCACCTGCGCTGCGCCAGCTCCAGTTTCACCCGCTGGTAGCGCTCGCGGTCGGCGGGGTCGGCGCACAGCCGGTCGCGGAACAGCAGCATCAGCCCGGCCGCGGCGGCGTGCGGACCGTAGACGTGCACGTCGGTGTTGACGTCGGGGCCGCGCAGCAGGCGACGGCCCGCGGCCTCGGAATCGCGATGGGCCACCGCGTAGCCCGCGCCCTCCAGTGCGGGTACGTAGGCGCTCTCCTCGGCCGGGTCGGGCACGGTCAGCAGCACGTCGACGCAGGGCTTGGCGCACATCCCGGGAACCGCCGTGGAGCCCACGTGCTCCACCGCGAGCGCGGTGTCGCCCAGGGTTTCGCGGATGCGGTCGGCCTCCCGCTGGAACAGGTAGGGCCATTTGGGGTCGGCCTCGACGACCACGACCCTGCCGTCGATGAAGTGCGGCGGCGGGGCGAGTGCGCCCGGGGCCGGCTCGGCGCGGCCGCCTCCCCGGCGCGAGGGCAGCGGAGCGGGCGCGTCGGTCGGGCGGGCGTCGGACGATCGATCAGGGAACTCCGTGGGGGACATTCCGCCAGGCTTCTACGCCCGACGCTGCACGTCAAGGCGTATATCAGGGAAAACACCGCTTCACGCTGAGCGCTGCGGCGGTGACCGAACGGGGCCGTGCGGCGGATGCGGCCCCGGCCGCACCGGGCGCTCACCGAACGCGGGCCGCTGCGCGGATCCCGCGGCTGCGGGCGGTCAGCGCCTGCGGCGGCCGCTGTTCCGGGTCCCGGATCCCGCGCGCCGCGCACCCCCGGAGCGGGTTCCGGCGCCGCCGCGATCACCGGTGCTACGGCGGTCGGGCTCGCGGGAAGGGAAGTCGTAGGGGTTGGCGCCGGTGCGGCGCCACAGCAGCACTCCGGCGGCGGAGCCCAGAACGGCCAGCAGCACCCCGCCGGTCCACACCGCCCAGTCCGGCAGCAGGGACTCCCCTCGCCCGGACTGCTCGGCGAGATCCTCGTCGAACAGCGGTCTGCCTTCGGCGGCCTCGCCGGCCTCTTCCACGGCGGCGGGGATGTCGAGCACCCCGGCGCCGTAGCCGGCGTCCTGCCCGCCCCCGGGCTGCGCCGAGGCGGTCAGGGCGTCGACGGCCTCGCCGGTGCCCAGCTGGGGGTAGGCGGCGCGCAGCAGCGCGGCGGCGCCGGCGGCGAACGCGGCCGCCGCCGCGGCTCCGTCGACCGGAGCGTATCCCCCGCCGGGGGCCGGGGCGGGTACTCCGGCCCCCGGCGCGACCAGCGCGGCCCCGGACGCCGGCGAATCGGCCGTCGGCACGAGGTCCTCGCCGACGGCGCCGACGGCCAGCACACCGTCGTAAGCGCCCGGGTAGGCGTCGCCGCCCTCGCCGGCGGGGGCGACCACCACGGCGTTGTTGCTCCGGGCGTAGCCGACCGCGGCCTGCACGGACGCGTCGGGCTCGGCGCTCGCGGACCCCGCGGGAAGCACCAGCACCTGGACGCCCTTGTCGGCGGCGTGGCGGATACCGTCGGCGAGCGCCGCGGCCGCCTGCCGGCCGGTTCCCGTCGGCACGCGCACCGACAGGACGTCGGCGCCGGGCGCCACCCCGACGACGCCGCCGGTGTACTCCTGGCCGTGTCCGCGCCCGGCGATGATGCCGGCCAGCGGGGTGGCGGTCGCGTCCGGACCGGAACCGCCGTCGTCGGTGAAGTCCCCGCCCCGGGCGGCGGCCTCGGACACATCGGGGTGCGAGGTGTCCACTCCACCACCGATCAGGGCCACGGTCACACCGCCGCCGTCGTCGGTTTCGGCGGCTTCGGCGGCGCCCACGGCCTCCATGCCCCACTGGTCGGGCCGCAGCTCCCGCCCGGCGTGCTCGTCGGCCACCGCGGGTGCGGCGGCGCCCTGCGGTGCCAGCAGCGCGACCGCGCACGCGGCCGCTGTGGCGGAGCGCGCAGCGGCCCGGTTACCGCGGATCATGGAAAACTCGACCCCCAACTCCTGAGCCCCGTCGGTGCCCTGTCCCGGTGCGTACGGTCGGCGTCATTGTTCCACGTCTGCGCAGTTCGATCCTCCCGAGGCGGACGGGGCGGACGGGGCATCGGCAGCGCCGTCCGCCCAGGGCAGCCCCCTGACCGTGCGGGTGCGGGCGACCCTTACCCCGCGGCCCCATCCGTGTGTTCGCCTCTCCACCCCCGCCTGCGAGTCGCTACCATGAGTGCGCCAATCCGGACGAGGAGGCGCCCAATGTCAGATCCAGGGCTATTCGATCAGCGACCCTCCGCTCATCCCGGCGCATCGGCCACGTCCGCTGCGTCCGGCGACGAGCGCGAGCTGGCCGAGAGGGAACAGCGCATCCTGGCCTTCGAACGCCAATGGTGGAAGTTGGAAGGTTCCAAGGAGCAGGCCATCCGCGAGGAGTTCGGGTTCTCCGCCACGCGCTACTACCAGCTGCTCAACGGGCTGGTGGACCGCCCCGAAGCCCTCGCCTTCGACCCCATGACCGTCAAGCGGCTGCGCCGGCTGCGCGCCGACCGCCGCCGCCAGCGAACCGCCCGGCAATTGGGCATCCACCTGTAACGACGCACGGCGGCGCGGCGGCAGCGCCGCGCCATCTGAGGGCATACTCCGAGCGGGGGGCGTGCCACCTGCACCGCCCTGCTCCGCCCGCACCCTTTTCGAAACGGGAACGAGACGACCGCACATGCCATTGCCCAAGCCCGGCTCCGAAGCGGGCGCGGCCGCGCTGGACCGGATCGTCCGGCGCCCCGCCGACGCCGTCCTGTCCTTCGACTTCGACGGCACGCTGGCAGCGATCGTCCCCGATCCGAGCGACGCCCGCTCCTATCCGGGTGTCACCGCCGAACTCTCCCGCCTGGCGCCGCTGGTCGGGCGCCTGGTGGTCATCACCGGGCGGCCGGCCGCGGTGGCGGTGGAGTACGGCGGATTCGCCGACATCGCGAACATCCTGGTACTGGGCCACTACGGCCTGGAGCGCTGGGAGGACGGACATGTCACCGCCCCCGACCCGCCAGCCGGGGTCGGCCTGGTCCGCGAGGAGCTTCCGGAGCTGCTGCGGCGTTCGGGGGCCCACGACGGAACCCGGATCGAGGACAAGGGACGGTCGCTGGCGGTGCACACCCGCAACGCCGCCGACCCCGACGCGGCCCTGGAGGCCCTGCGCATCCCGCTGGCCGCGCTGGCGCAGCGCGCCGGGCTCACCGTCGAGCCCGGGCGCCGGGTCATCGAACTCCGGCCGGCGGGTATGGACAAGGGCTCGGCGCTGGCGGGCGTCGTAGCCGACGCCGGCGCGGACCCGGCGGTGCTGTACACCGGCGACGACCTCGGCGACATCGCCGCTTTCGAGACGGTGGAGCGCCTGCGCGGCCGGGGTGTGCCCGGGGTGACCGTGTGCAGCGGCTCCGACGAGGTCGAGGGACTCTCCGACCGCGCGGACCTGGTCGTCGACGGCCCGCAGGGCGTCGCCGAACTGCTCGCGGCGCTGCGCGCGGCGATAGCCGGCCGGGATTAGGTGCCTGAGTCCGGTTTCTGAGCAGGTTGCGGGCGCAACGAAGGGTGCCCCACGCTCGCAGGAGCGGCGCGGGGAACGCTTCCGGCCGTCTGCCGCCGTCGCACCGGTCTGGGCTGCGGCGTCGCGGACGGCCGACCGTCGGTCGTCGGTCGTCGGTCGTCGGTCGTCGACGGGATCGAGCCCCGGCTGCCCCGCTGAGCGGGCAGGTCGGCGCCACCGGATCGCGTCACTGCGTGACCGCCTGGACGAGGAAGTCGACGTAGACGAGGTTGACGACGGCGTGGATAGCGATCAGCACCCAGATGTTGCGATAGCGCGCCCACAGGTAGCCCTGCATCAGACCGAACATGCCGTGGTAGGCGACGAGCGACGCGATCCCGACCCAGGATGCGCCCCCGTCCAGGTGGCTGCCCGCGTGCATGAGGGCGAACAGCAGCGAACCGATGAGGATCGCCGGCCAGGGCCCGAAGGCGGCCTCCAGCCGGGTCTGCAGCCAGCCCCGGTAGAACACCTCTTCCAGCACCCCGGCGGTCAGCAGTGTGATGAGGGACCCGACCGCGAGGGTGATCGGATCCGGCAGGTCCTGGGTGAGCGGACGCGCGAAGACGACCTCGGAGAGCAGCACCCACGCCGCCGCAGCGGGCAGCGGGGCCAGCCACGTCGCCGGCGCGGGGACGGCCCGCGCCCTGGGCCCCTCCCCGCCGCGGTTCAGTCGGAAGGCCGCCAGCGGCACGATGAGGAACAGCAGGACCTTCGCCGACGGATACCACAGGGTGTCGCTGATACCGGCGACCGCGACGGGGAACACGACGGCCGCCGCGACGAGCACCCACGTCTCCCGAGTGATCCGCCGCCCGTCCAGGTCGGTCAGCGGCTCGGGCACCGGCACCCGCGGCGGGACGAGGCGGGCGAGAACCATCGCGGCCAGGACCGGTACCACTGCCGCCCACAGGGTGATCCGCGCGGCGCCGGGATCAGCGGAAGGCGAGATGGTGGTGGTGCCGCTGAGCAGCAGCCCCGCGAACGCCGCCGCGTAGAACGCGAGTCCCGTCGCCGTCATGGCGTATTCCACCGCCGGTCCGCTGTGCAGTTGTCGCATGTCCGGGATGCTAGACGCTGCGGGCCGTCCTGGCTTCCTCTCCGAGACCGAGAGCGCGTACGCCTTCCGGCGGACGGGCCGGCGGGGCACGCGTCACCGCGAGAACGACCGCAGCGGTCGGTGACCGACCGCTTCAAGCTCACCGGGCGCACCCCGTGCGGCCGCGCCGACCGCAGCGCCCGCCGCTGGTACGGGGCGGCTCAGGCGCCGGCGTTCAGCTGCCCGGCGGCGAGACCGTGCGTGGGACTCCCGCTCACGCTTCCGGGTGCGGAACCGGCGTCTGCTGGTAGAGGACGAGCCGCCAGGCGCCGTCGCGGCGGGTGTAGACACTGGACATGAGTGCGGTGAACACCGCGTCCGCGCCGCCCCGATGGGCACGCGCCCGGTAGACCAGGGCGGCGGTGTCGGGCCCGAGGCCGGCGACGCGCTCCCCGGTGATCTCGTAACCGTCCCACGTCGGGGCGCCGCTGAGCGAGGCGACCACCGCCGCCCGGTCGAACACCTCGCCGTGGGCGAGCACCATCACACCGTCCTCGGTCATCAGCGAACCGTAGAAGTCGGATCCGGTGCCGTCGCACAGGCTGCGCCAGCCCCGGTGCTCCAGCTCCAGCAGCTCGGCCTTCAGCGAATCGGGGTTACCAGGGCCACTCGTCCCGGTCGTCATGCTTGCCTCCTGGATCGGACGCGGTCGCCGGTCGGCCGGTGCCGACGTCCGCACGGTAGACCGTCAGCGGGACCGGTGCACCGGTGCACCGCAGCGCTCGGCCGCGGCGCTCGGCCACGGCGCTCGGCCGTGTGGATTCCGCCGCGGCGACGCACTCGTCCGGTGGAGCCCGCGCCCCAGACGGATGATCGCGCCCGTCGGGGCGCGCGGTGCCGGGTCGGCCCGGCGCCGCGCGCCGTCGGTCACTCGGCGAAGGACGCCCGCACCGCCGATCTCAGGTCGAACAGGCCGGTTCTGCGGCGGCCGTAGTGCACGGCGTTGGTCAGCAGGCCGACGTAGCGGCCGGTCGCCGGGTGCAGGAACAGGCTGACCCCCGTATATCCGTGGTGGTACACCAGACCGCTGTCGTTGACCAGCCAGGCCAGGCCGCGGGAGTAGCGGTCGTCCACCGGCACCTGGGGACGCCAGCTCTGGCACACGTAGTCGGCGAAGTCGTCGCCGCCGCGGGAGTCGGCATGGACCCGCAGCAGGTCGCGGGCGAACACGCCGAGATCTATGGCGGTGGTGAACACGCCCGCGTGGCCGGCGACCCCGCCCATCAGACCCGCCGCCTCGTCGTGCACGACCCCCCAGGTCGGTGCCGCGCCGGGGACGCGGCGTTCGGTGGGGGCGACCGCGGACGTGCGCGGCAGCGGCCCGTAACCGGTCGAGGGCATGCCGGCCATCGCCCACAGCTCGTCCGCCAGCCGGTCCAGGGGGTCGCCCAGCAGCCGCTCCATCAGCAGCCCGAGCAGGATGAACCCGCGGTCGATGTAGTGGTAGCCCGCCTCGTCCAGCGGTTCGGACAGGATCGCCTCGGCGAGGTCCTGCTCGGTGCCGACGTAGCGCTCCAGCCACGTCACCGGATTCAGGCGGGAGGTGTGGGTGAGGATCTGGCGCGTCGTGACCTGCCCACCCGGGTACGGGCCGCCGGGAAAGTACGCCCCCAGCGGATCGTCGAGCCCCACGAGTCCTTCGGCCACCGCGCGGCCCACCAGCGGCCAGGTGGCCATGACCTTGGTCAGGCTCGCGGCGTCGTAGCGCACGTCCGGCGCCGCCGGACGGTCGCCTGCGGCTTCGCCGATCCCGCCGACCGAGACGAACTCCCACATGCTGCCGGTGCCGACCACGGCGGTTCCCCCCGGAAGCCACCCCGCGTCGACCATGACCTTCAGGACGCCGCGGATCTCCGTCCCGGTCTCTGCGAGCCAGTCGCCGTCCAGCACGCACCCTCCCCTCGGTCGATCCTGCCCGGCCCCTCACCCGGCCGGATACCCCAAGGAGAGCGGATCGTCCCGCACGGGTCCAGTGTCCCAAGCCGAATGGCGTTGCATGTCATGACCGAAACCCCGGGCCGCCGTCCGGCGCGTACGGGTTCCGGTAGCCGGGCGTGCGCGCGGCGCCCGATCCGCTCGCGCCACGCCCCTGGTCGGGCCGTGGTTGCGGTGCCGCGAAACCGCTGCGCGGCGCAGGCCGATACCGGTACCGCGCGGCGGTCGCGACCGAGGCGGCCGACCCGCCTGCCTACACCCGTCGGCCGCGGCCGGATGCGGCCGTGTGCGGCGCCGGACGGCTCCCGTCAGCGGGCCCGGCGCCGCACACGGCCCGCACCGCCCGGCCTCCGCGGCACGAACCCCTACGATGTCGAGATACCCGGCGCCGCTCGGCGGCGCCGCCCGACGGGACCGGCTCATGCCCGGTCTTGCGACGCCCCAGTACCGGTGGGTGCCGCGGATCCGCTGCGCACACGTCCGTGAGTGCCGCCGGCGGTCCCGCCCCGCGCGGCCGGCAGCGCACCCGCCCCGCTTCTCCCCGAACGACCGACCGGGAAGGACCACCAGCGTGAACGACACCCCCAGCGAGGCGTCGAGCGGTATTCCGGCGCAGGAGCGCCTGGACCGGGCGGCGGGCGTACTGCTCGGCACGGCCTGCGGCGACGCCCTCGGCGTTCCCTACGAGTTCGCGCCGCGGCTGCGGGGCGACCAGACCCCGGAGATGGCGGGCGGCGGACTGGGCCCCTACCGTCCCGGCGAGTACAGCGACGACACGCAGATGGCCGCCTGCATCGCCCGCGCGTTCGCGGAGGCGGCCTCCGGGTCCGGCCCCGGAGGAACGGGCGGCGCGGTCCTGCGCGGACCCGTGCTCGACGCCGTCGCCGAGAACTTCCTGGCGTGGCGGTTCGAGGGCGCCAGCGACATCGGCACCCAGACGCGCGCGATCCTGGACGCGGCCGCCTCGGCGCGCGGCGCCCCCGGTGCGGCCGAAGCGATGCTGGCGGCCGCCCGCGAGCGCTACGAATCGGGCGTGCTCAGCGCCGGCAACGGATCACTGATGCGCACCGGGCCGGTCGGGTTGTGCTTCCTCGACGATGCGCGGCGCACCGCCGACGCGGCCCGGCTGGTCAGCAGCCTCACCCACGCCGACCCGCTCGCCGAAGAAGCCTGCGTGCTGTGGTGCGAGGGCGTGCGCGCCGCGGTGGCCGGCGGCGGCTTCACGGGCGTGCGCGCCGGCCTGGATCTGCTCGCCGACGACCGGGCCGGTTACTGGGCGGCCCGGTTGGACGAGGCCGAGCAGGCCCCGCCGGAGGCGTTCGCCCCGAACGGTTTCGTCGTGACGGCGCTGCAGGCGGCCTGGTCGGCGATCACCACGACGGAGGGCGGCGGCCCCGGACACCTGGTCGCCGCACTGGAGAACGCCGTACGCGCGGGCGACGACACCGACACCGTCGCCGCGATCGCCGGCGCCCTCCTCGGCGCCCGCTGGGGCGCCCCGGCGGTCCCGCGGCGGTGGCGCGCGGCGGTCCACGGCTGGCCGGACCTGGCGGCTCCGGATCTGGAGGATCTGGGCCGCAGGGTGGCCGGCCTCCCGGCATCGGCGCTGAGCGGGTAGCGGGCAAGCGGCGCCGCGGTCGCCCGCATCCTCCGGATTCCTCCGGCCGCCGCCGGCGCGACGCCGGCGCGGTCGTGCTCGGCGGGGCCGCCACCGTCCCGCCCGTGCTGTCGACGGCACCGACCGCCTCCGTCGAGGGCGGCGCTCACCCCGGTTCCGGCCGGTGGTTCATGGCGATCGCGGACTTCCGATTCCCGTTCCGCACCCGAACGGGGCGGAAAGTCCGGGTCGGCGGCCGATCCGTCGGCGCGCACCCGCACCGGAGCGCCTGCCGTGCATCGGCACGGACCGACACTCTCCGTTTCATGTCTCTGCGGCGCACGGCCCCCGTCGCTCGTGCACCGCAGGAAAAAAGCCGCGAAACGCCTGCTCCGCGCATACCAGGCTTCCCTCGAAGCCACCTCCGTCTCACTGCGGGCATTCGCTGATCGAACGCCCGGACATGACGGAGCGCGACCAATAGGATCCGGGGCGTACTTCCCCCTCAGTCGGCCGACGAGAGCGAGAGTAGGCACGCGGATGGACGCGTTCACATTGCCCGGCTTCTATCTGTCGCACCCGGCCCGCATCAATCCCCACGTCGAGCGCTCGCGCCAGCACACGATGGAGTGGGCGAAGCGGATGGGGATCCTCGACGCCCCCGCCCCGGGAGGCGGTGTCGTGTGGAGCGAACACGACCTCGCCGTCATGGACTACGCGCTGCTGTGCGCCTATACCCACCCCGACTGCGACGGCCCCACCCTCGACCTGATCACCGACTGGTACGTCTGGGTGTTCTTCTTCGACGACCACTTCCTGGAGCTGTTCAAGTACTCCGGCGACCTCGCCGGCGGGCAGGCCTATGTCGAGGGCCTGGAACGCTTCATGACCGCCGACGGCGAGCAGCCGCCCGAACCCGCCAACGCGGCCGAAGCCGCACTGTGCGACCTCTGGCGGCGCACCGTGCCCTACCGCTCCGACGACTGGCGGCGGCGCTTCATCCTGAACACGCACAACCTGATGGTCGAGTCGATGTGGGAGCTCGACAACATCAACCGCGACCGCGTGGCCAACCCGATCGAGTACATCCAGATGCGCCGCCGCGTCGGCGGAGCGCCCTGGTCGGCCAACCTCGTCGAGGTCGCCGCGGACGCCGAGGTCCCGTCGGCGATCACCGCATCGCGGCCGGTCGCCGTGCTCGTCGACACCTTCGCCGACGCCGTCCACCTGCGCAACGACCTGTTCTCCTACCAGCGCGAGGTGCGCGAGGAAGGCGAGAACTCCAACGCCGTCCTCGTCTTCGAGCGGTTCTTCGCCTGCTCCACCCAGGAAGCCGCCGACCTGGCCAACGAGCTGCTCACGTCACGGATGCTGCAGTTCGAGGACACCGCCCTGGTCGAGACCCCCGCGCTGCTGGCCGAGCACGGCCTGCCGCCCGACCAGCAGGCCGCCGTGGCCGCGTTCGCCAAGGGCCTGCAGGACTGGCAGGCCGGCGGGCACGAGTGGCACGCGCGCTCCAGCCGCTACATGAACGAAGGCGCCACGGCCCGCTCCGGCGGCCTCAGCGGCCCCACCGGCCTGGGCACCTCCGCCGGGCGCCCGGCGTTCACGTCCCTGGAGCCGGGGATGCGCCGCCGGGCGCACCAGCACGCCCAGCCGCTGCTGCCGCAGACGGGCCCCCTGGAGTGCGACCGGCTGTACATGCCCTTCCCGATCCGCCGCAGCCCCCACCTGGACGACGCGCGCTCCGACTCCCTGGAGTGGGCCCGCGAGATGGGCATGCTGGAGTCCGTGCCCGGGCTGGGCGCGGCGGTGTGGGACGAGGAGAACTTCCACGCCAACGACGTCGCCTACTGCGGCGCGATGATCCACGCCGACAGCACCCGGGAGCAGCTCTCCCTCTCCAGCGCCTGGCTGGTCTGGGGCACCTACGGCGACGACGCCTACCCGCGGTGGTTCGGCGCCACCCGCGGTCTGGGCGCCGCGAAGCTGCAGAGCGAGCGGCTGCGGCAGTTCATGCCGGTCGAACCGGGTGAGGAGGCCCCCGAACCCGCCAATCCGCTCGAACGCGGCCTGGCCGACCTGTGGGTGCGCACCGCCGGACCGATGGTTCCCGACGCACGCCGCCGGTTCCGCACCGCCGTGCTGGAGATGGCCGACAGCTGGGTGTGGGAGCTGCACAACCAGGCGCACAACCGGGTTCCCGACCCGGTCGACTACATCGAGATGCGCCGGCGCACCTTCGGCTCGGACATGACCATCTCCCTGTCCCGGCTCGCGCACGACCAGGAAGTCCCCGAGGGGATCTATCAGACCCGTACACTCCGCGAACTCGAAACGGCCGCGCAGGACTACGCGTGCTTCGTGAACGACCTGCACTCCTACCAGAAAGAGATCGAGTTCGAAGGCGAGGTCCACAACCTGGTCGTGGTGACGGAGAACTTCCTCGATGTCGCCCGCGAGACCGCGCGCGACATCGTCGTCGACCTCGTACGCGCCCGCATGGAGCAGTTCGAACACATCCTCGCCACGGAACTCGGCGGCCTCCTCGACGCGTGGGACCTCGACGACCGGGGCCGGGCCGTGATCACCGGTCACGCCGAAGGGCTCAAGGACTGGATGTCGGGGATCCTCGAATGGCACCGCGCGTGCCGGCGCTACAAGGACGGGTACCTGCGGCACAAGCACACCCCCGATGTGCGGCAGGGGTTCTCCTGGGGTCCGACCGGTCTGGGCACCTCGGCGGCGCGCATCGGGCGCTCGCCGGCGGCCGCCGCGGGGGGTGCGCCGAACTGACCGGGACCGCGGCGGGCCCCCGAGCACGCCGTCCGGTGACCGGTCCGCAGCCGTCCCGGGCACAGGCGTGCGCGGGCGCCCCGCCCGCCGGCCACAGGACGCCGGATGTGACATGAGCCACGGCGTGTTCCGGTAGCCATCAGGACGAAGCGATTACCCGTGTCGGCGGTGTCGTGCACAATGTGCATTCCCGCACATGATTCGCCGGTTGAGGGGACGGACTTCGATGAGCACCGATACCACCCCGGGAGGGGGCCACGGCGTACCGACCGTAGCCAGCGCGGCCCGCCTCTACGACTACTATCTCGGCGGCAAGAACAACTTCGCCGTGGACCGCGATCTCGCCCGGCAGATCGAGCAGCGGGTCCCCGAGATCAAGCGGATGGCGCGCGTGAACCGGCAGTTCCTCGGGCGTGCTGTGGATTACATGGCCGGACACGGGGTCGACCAGTTCCTGGACATCGGGTCGGGCCTTCCCGCGGAGAATCCCGTCCACGAGGTCGCGCGGCGGCACTGTCCCGAGGCCCGTGTGGTCTACGTCGACCACGACCCGGTGGTGCGTGTGCACGCCGAGGCGCTGCTGGCCGACCGCGCGGAGATCACCGGTGTCATCGAGGCCGACATGCGCGACCCCGAATCCATCCTCGCGCACCAGGAACTGACGAGCCGCATCGACCCGAACCGGCCGGTGGGACTGCTGATGGTCGCGATGCTGCACTTCCTGCCGGACCACGAGGACCCGTACGGCCTGCTCCGGCGCTATCTGGAACGCCTGCCGGCAGGCTCCTACGTGGCCATCAGCCACGTCGAGAACGAGACCGCTCCGGAACGCGCCGCAGCCCTGGAGCAGCTGTACGCGGCCACGAACTCACCCGGCCAGACCCGCTCCCACGCCGAGATCGCCCGCTTCTTCGACGGCCTGGAACTGGTCGACCCGCCTGGGCTGACGCACGGCGGCGACTGGGCGCCCGGGCCGACCCCCGTCCCCGACGCGGCCGACTACATGCCCCGGGAACACACCTGGGGGCTGGCCGGAGTGGCCCGCTTGCCGGGCTGACGCCGGAACACGCGGAAGGGGACCCGTTCGCCTCCGCTCCTTCGCAGCATGCGCTCAGCCGCACTGGGAAAGCACGCGGCGCGAATCTCCTCGGGCGGGCGGCGGTGGACCGCGGGCGGGTGAAGGCCGACGCCCTCGGCGCCACGCGGGCCGCGCATCCGGCTGGGCCCACCGACGCGGAAGCCGCGCAAGGCGGCCTCTCCCGATGTGCGGAACGTGTGCATCCGCCGCCCGGAGCCCCCGGGCGGCGGTTTCGTTTCACTGCCCTGACCTGCGGTTTCGGGCAGAAGGAGAGCCGACGAGGGGAATCGAACCCCTAACCTATCGCTTACAAGGCGATTGCTCTACCGATTGAGCTACGTCGGCCGTGCGGCCCGGGACACCGCCCGGGCGCACAGTGGCATGGTACCGGCTCTGCGTCAGTGCTGCGTCGGCGCCGACCCCGATCGGATGCGGGTGATCTCGTAGAGGGCGACTCCGGCGGCGACGGAGGCGTTGAGGGACTCGGCGCCGCCGATCGGAATCCGCGCGACCTGGTCGCAGGTTTCGCGGACCAGCCGCGACAGCCCCTTGCCCTCCGATCCCGCCACGACGACCAGAGGATCTTCCGCCACGTCCAGGGAGTCCAGCGCGGTCTCGCCGGCGCCGTCGAGGCCGGCCACGAACACGCCGGAGCTCTTGTAGCCGTTGAGCGTCCGTGTGAGGTTGGTGGCCTGGGCGACGGGCAGACGGGCGAGGGTGCCGGCGGAGGTCTTCCACGCGGCGATACCCACTCCCGCTGCGCGGCGTTCGGGGATCAGCAGGCCGTGGGCGCCGAACGCCGCCGCCGAGCGGGCGACCGCACCGAGGTTGTGCGGATCCGTGACCCCGTCCAGGGCGACGATGAGCGGGCTGACGCCGGCCTCTTCGGCACGGGACTGCGCGTTTTCGAGCAGATCCTCGGGATCCCAGTACTGGTAGGGCCGGGTCTGCAGAACCAAGCCCTGGTGTGCCGCTCCCGGCTGGCCGTGGCTGTCGCAGCGGCGGTCCAGTTCCGAACGCGAGACCTCGCGGACGTCCAGTCCGGCTTCGCCCGCCAGGCGTGCGGCCTCGGTGATGCGGTCGTCCTGGTCCAGGCTGTTGGCCAGGAACAGCCGCTTGGCAGGAAAGCCCGCGCGCAGCGCTTCGACGACCGGGTTGCGGCCGACGAGGAGGTCGCCGGGGCGGGAGTTGGCTTCGCCGCCCCCGGTGCGGGGCCCGGACGCGGGGGCGTCCGGTTTCGCCGCGCCCTTGGCGGGCTGCTTGGCGGGCTGTTTCGCGGGCTGCTGCTTCGCGGTGCTCTTGCCCGAGCGACGCTTCTTTTCCCCGTACCAGTGGCGCTCCTCGGCCGGAAGCGTCCCCTTCTTGCCCTCCAGGGCGCGCTTCCCCTTGCCGCCGGTGCCCTTGGTCGGGCCTTTCTTGCTCTTCTTCGCCGGCATGGTCTGCTGTCCTCACCCTTCGGTTACAGCTGTCGGTAGCGCGCCGCCGAACCCGGTCGCGGGCGGGCGGTTCGTTCGCGTGGCGCCGCGGGTTCCTGCTGCCGGCTGGGGCCGGGAGCGGCTCCGCGGCGGCGGACGGCCTCGGTCTCACCGGTGCCCGGCTCCGCGTCTGCGGACGCGCAGCCGACCCCGAAGCCGACCGCATCGCACGGCACCCTTCCATGGTCGCCGATCGTGACGGGTGAGTGCGCCATCGGCGGTGGCGCGGCGGCGGTCCCCTATGCGCCCGTAGTACCCGTGCGCGCCGTCAGCCCCGCCGCAGCTCCCAGCGCGGTCCGCGCGGGGTGTCTTCTACGGCGATCCCGGCACTGAGCAGCTGGTCGCGGATGGCGTCGGCCGCCGCGTAGTCCTTGCGCTCGCGTGCGGCCTGGCGCTGTTCCAGGGCCACCGCCGCCAGGGCGTCGACGACGTCGCGCAGCCCGGAGTCGCCGCCCCCCGACCAGGTATCGGAGAGCGGGTCGAGCCCGAGGACGCCCGTCATGGCGCGCACCCGGCCGCCGAGTTCGGCGATGCGCTCCTTGGCGCCTTCGGTGATCGCGTTGTTGCCTTCGCGGACCGCGCCGTGCACGACGGCCAGCGCCGGGGAGACGCCGAGGTCGTCGTCCAGCGCCTCGGCGAAGGGCTCGGGGACCTCGGCGTGCGGCTCGACGGTGCCCGCGACCTCGGCCGCGCGGGTCAGGAAGCCCTCGATCCGCTGGTAGGCGGCCGCGGCCTCGTACAGCGCGTCGTCGGAGTAGTCGATGACCGAGCGGTAGTGCGCTTGCGCGAGGAAGTAGCGGAGCTCGACGGGGCGCACCTTGCGGACCATGTACGGGATGAGCAGGGAATTGCCCAGCGACTTACTCATCTTCTCGCCGCTCATGTGCAGCAGGCCGTTGTGCAGCCAGTACCGGGCGAACCCGTCGCCGGCGGCCTTGGACTGGGCGACCTCGTTCTCGTGGTGCGGGAAGACGAGGTCGAGTCCGCCGCCGTGGATGTCGAAGGAGCCGCCCAGGTACTTGGTCGACATGGCCGAGCATTCCAGGTGCCAACCGGGGCGGCCCCGCCCCCACGGGGTGTCCCAGCTGGGTTCGCCCGGGCGGGCGCCCTTCCACAGCGCGAAGTCGCGGGGGTCGCGCTTGCCGCGGTCGTCGTCGGTGTCGCCGGCACCGCGCATCTGATCGATGCGCTGGTTGGACAGCTCGCCGTAGCCGGGGTAGGAGGAGACGTCGAAGTAGACGTCGCCGGAGCCGTCGCCGGCCGCGTAGGCGTGGCCGCGGTCGATGAGCCGCTGCATCAGCTCGATCATCTCGGGCACGTGGCCGGTGGCGCGCGGCTCCACCGTGGGCGGCCGGCAGCCGAGGATGTCGTAGGCGGCGGTGAACGCGCGCTGGTTGCGCTCGGCGACCTCCCACCACTCGACGCCCTCGTCGGCGGCGACGTTGATGATCTTGTCGTCGATGTCGGTCACGTTGCGGCACAGGACGACCCGGTAGCCGCGGTACTCCAGCCACCGGCGGAGGATGTCGAAGTTCACGCCCGATCGGATGTGGCCGATGTGCGGCTGCGCCTGAACCGTGGCACCACACAGGTACAGCGACGCACACCCCTCGCGCAACGGAGTGAAGTCGCGGACCTGGCGGGCACTGGTGTCATAGAAGCGCAGACTCACGCGGCCCAGGGTAGCGGCTACGTGATCGGCCGCGGGCGCAGTGTCCACAAGCCCGAGCGGCCGCGATCGCTGCCGCGGCGCCGTAGCCGGACGTGCGCGGCCGCGTACGCGGCGGCTTCGGCCCGGTTCGGCTCCGCCGGTGCCGGCCGGAGAACCGGCCGGGGAGTCCGCCGCATCCGCAGTCGGCGCATCCGCACCTCCCGACGCCGTACCTCCTCCCCCGTAGCGGAACGGGAGTAACGGGTGGAAACGGTCGTCTGGAACACCGCGAACAGCCGCCGCACCGCTCACGGGATTCGCCCCCGCATCCGCGGACGCGCCGACGATCCGCCGCCCCTGCCGGCCGCTCGGCCACCGGACCGGGGGCGGGCGGCACGCCCCGCAGGAGCGCGGCGGCCGGATCCGGGCGCTGCCTCGTGTTCGCGGCTCCGGCTGGGCTACGCTTCTGCGCACGATGGCCGTTAAAAACTCCTCCGAAACCGCAGGTGCGCGCACCCCCGCCGGCAGACCGCGCTCGTCCGTCGCCACGATCCTGTTCACCGCCCTCGGAGTCCTGGTGATCGCGGCCTGCGCGGTCGTGCTCTCCTACAACGGCATCTACCGGATCGCCGTTCAGGGCAACGTGGAGCCGCGGTACTCCCACCTGTACCCCGCCGTGTTCACGCTGCTCGTGCTCATGGCGCTGTGGACCGGATACACGCTGCGCACCGCTCCGCGCGCGCAGCGGCTGTGGGCGGACGGGCTGATCCTGCTGCTGGTCGCCGTTGCCGCAGGGGCGAGTGCGCTGGAAGCGAGCGACCTGGTTCTGGTGCCCGCCGTCGCGACGGTCGCGGCGGCCGTCGCACCGTGGCTGGCGCTACTGGTGGCGTTCCGGCTCTTCCTTTCGGTGGTCATGCACCTGCGCGGCGAGGTTCCCGGTACCGGGCCGCGCCGGGTGCGCCGGCGGCGTGCCGGGGACGCCCCCGAACCCGCGGCCGAGCCGCACAGCGCGGATCCCCCGGACGGGGAGCCGGGAACGGAGCGCGACCGCTCCTTCGCCGCGTCGTTCGGCGCCCCTGACGCTCCCGAGCCCGGCCGGGAGACCGCCCCGGCGACCGCCTCCGCGGACGAGCACGCGGACGAGCACGCGGACCGCGCGGTCGCCGACGGGGACGACGGGGAGGACGGGGAGGACGGCAGGGCGCCCCGGCCGCGGGCCCCCGAGTCCGCGGACTTCCGCGATCCCGCCCTGCGCCCGCCGCGTCCGGCACCCGTCGAGCGCCCCAGCCGGCCCGAGCGCCCCAGCAGCCTGGAACCGCCCGAATCCGCGCAGGAGCCGGATCCCGATCCGCAGCGCACGCGCCGCGGCTTCCTGGGCCGCCGCTCGGACGGCGCCGGGCGGCAGCAGGCGCCCGCCGCCGGGACTCCTGCCGAGGCGGACGGAGCGGCTGAGGGTCCGGCCGAAAGCGGTTCCCCGGGCGACGGCGGTCCGACGGACGAAGCCGCCCCGCTGTGGACCGATACGGCCGACGCGGGCTCCGAAACCGTCGGCGCCGCGCCCGAACCGGCGCGGCCGGCGCCCGCGGCACACGAGGGCGGCGAGGACGGCGACGACTTCCCGTTCGAGGACTCCCCGGACGCCGCCGGACCGGGCTCCGACCGCCGCGAGCCGGCTTCCGGCGACGCGGCCCCGGAAACCCCGGGCTCCGCCGAGACCGGCCCCGGACCGGCCGGGCCGGACGCCGGCGAGACGGCCGCGGAAGCGGACACCGCCGCGGCCGGGGCGCGCACCCGCGCAGATGCGTCCGAACTCCCCACGCGCACCCCCGGCACGGCTGAGAACCCCATCAAGCGCGCCGCCGACAGTCCGCCGGTTCCCGGGTCCGCCGGCAGCCCGCCCGCCGAGCCGGCCGCGGCGGCGGAGGCGGGGCCCGTCGACGACGCCGACGGCTTCGTGCACGAACTCCCGCTGGGCGACCCCACGAACGACGAGGCCGAGTCCCCCGCCCCTGCCGCCGACACCGGCAGTTCCGGCAGCGAGGACGGCCCCGGCGGCGAGGACGGTTCCGTATCCGAAGGCGGACGTTCCGGCGCCGACGCGTTCGGCCCGCCCGAGGGCGGGGCCTACCCCGCGGCGCCGCCGATCGGGAAGCGCCCGATGGTGCTCAAACCGCGCCGCACCCGGCAGGACGGGGCGTCGTCGCCGTTCCCGGAGGATCCCCCGTCCAATCGGGTACGCAGCCAGCCCAGACCGCCTGAGGAGTAGCCGAGCGGAGCCCGCCCCGCCTTCGGGCCCGAAGGCGGGGCGGGCTCCCCGGCGGTCCCGCCGGATCCGCGGAAGGCCGCTGTGCGTGTCGCCGGAGCCCGGAGGGAATGCGTTCCGGAGAATTCGCCCGGCCGTGCCGCATTCGGATGCATAAGCCGCAGCGGATCGGGTATGGATAGTATTTCGCTCGACTATGCGCGATCGGACGCCGCCGCCTCGAACCGCCGATTCCGGGTGCGGCGCTTCCGCTGCGCGCCTGCCGCGATACGTGAATGCCCCGGGCGCCCGCCGCCGGTCGGAATGCCGGCGCCGGCTCCGGGAGCGCTCTTCAGTCCTGCTCCGGCATGCACAGCGCATTGGCGATCGCGGCTATGCCTTCGCCGCGGCCGGTCAGCCCCAGGCCGTCGGTGGTGGTCGCCGACACCGTGACCGGGGCGCCTACCGCCTCCGTCAGGACTCGTTCGGCCTCCGCACGGCGCGGAGCGAATTTCGGTCGATTACCGATGATCTGGATCGCGACGTTGCCGACCGCGAAGCCGGCCATGCGCACCCGTGCCGCGGACTCGGCGAGCAGCCCGGTACCCGACGCCCCCTTCCACCGCGGGTCATCGGTGCCGAACTGGCTGCCCAGATCACCCAGCCCGCAGGCCGAGAACAGCGCGTCGCATGCCGCGTGGGCGGCGACGTCGCCGTCGGAATGGCCGCTGACCCCCGTTTCGTCGGACCATTCCAATCCGGCGAGGAAAAGAATTCTTCCGGACATGAAAGGGTGGACGTCGGTACCGACGCCCACCCTCGGAATTCTCGGCATAATTAAATGGTTAGCTGTGGCTGGTGTCAGTCCGTGAGAACTTCGTCGAGCAGAGCCTCGGCCTTGTCCTCGTTGGTCTTCTCCGCGAGTGCAAGCTCACTCACGAGAATCTGGCGCGCCTTGGCGAGCATCCGCTTCTCACCGGCGGACAGTCCGCGCTCCTTGTCGCGCCGCCACAGGTCGCGCACGACCTCGGCGACCTTGTTGACGTCGCCGGACGCGAGCTTCTCCAGGTTCGCCTTGTAGCGCCGCGACCAGTTCGTGGGCTCCTCGGTGTGCGGTGCGCGCAGGACCTCGAAGACCCGGTCCAAGCCGTCCTGCCCGACCACGTCGCGTACCCCGACGTCCTGAGCGTTCTCCGCCGGTACGCGTACTGTGAGATCACCCTTGTCCACCCGGAGAACGAGGTAGGTCCTATCCTCGCCCTTAATGGTGCGTGTCTCGATCGCCTCAATACGAGCAGCCCCATGATGGGGGTAGACAACGGTGTCGCCGACCTTGAAAGTCATGTGACAAGTACCCCTTCCGCTACCACCAGGATACCACGAATCTGTGACTTAACGTACCTATTCGGTTTACGTACGCCCAGGTCAGTGCCGCATTCGGGGTCTTGACAAAGCCCTCGCCAGGTGCTTCCGGTCACCCGGAATGAGTACCCGACTGCAGTCGGAGCGGCGGCCACCCGTCTGCCGTGCGCGGCCGCCGGTCGGCACACCGCGGCCGCCCGAAGGAGCCCTTCCCCGGCTCCATGGTCTCACTTCGGTCACGGAACCGCGCAACGGGCGGGCACGGACGCACCGCCTCAGCCGACCGCCCCAAAGCGGTCGGGGGCCGCGGGTTCCCCACCCCGGCGGCGGTTCACCCGAACCGCTGCCGCGGAGCGGCGGACCGCCGTTGCGGCCCGCCCGCCGATAACGCTCACACCTCCGATTCGGATTCCCGGGTCCGCTCCCCCGTCACCATGTAGATCAGGTTGTCGGCGACGTGCACGGCGTGGTCGCCGAACCGCTCGTAGAACCGCCCGGCCAAGGTGACGTCCATCGTGGCCTCGACACCGTGCCGCCAGTTGGGGTCGAGGATGCGGGTGAGCAGCCGCCGGCGGAGCTTGTCCATCCGGTCGTCGTCGGAGTCCATCTCCTTGGCGGTCTCGGCGTCGCGCTGGTTGACGACCTCACCGGCCTTGATGACCAGCAGCTCGGCCTGGTGGCCCATCTCCAGCACGGTGGAACGCAGCTCGGCCGGGATCGCGGAGTCGGGGTGGCGGCGGCGGGCGATCTTCGCGATGTGCACCGCGTGGTCGCCCATGCGCTCAAGGTCGCCGGCCATGTGCAACGACGTGATGATGATGCGCAGGTCACGTGCCACCGGCTGCTGGCGGGCCATCAGATCGAACGCCGTGGCCTCGATCTCCTCGTCGAGCCGGTTGATGTCCTCGTCGCCGGAGATGACCTCCTGTGCCGCGTTGAGATCGGCGTCGAGCAGGGCGGTGGTCGCGCGGGCGACCGCGTGGCGGGAAAGCCGCGTCATCTCGACGAGGCGCTCGCTGAGGGAGTCAAGCTCCTCATGATACGTATCGCGCATGTTCACATCGTCCCAGTTCGTAGCTGAATCATCGCGGAATCATCGGTGAATAGTCGCGGAACCTCGGTAGCAACCCGTGGTCAGCAGGGTACGGGAGCGCATCTGCGGCTTACGATCGAAATGTGCAAGGAGAACTGCTCGCCGCAATCGCGGGGCTCGTCGGTCTCGTGACAGGCGTCGCGGCGGGTCTGGCGTTCCGCATCAGCGAATCAGGCGGGACACGCGCCCAGGAGCCGCCGCGCCAAACGGAACTGCCGTCCGGCATCGCGGAGGTCCTCGCGGCGCTGCCGTCCTCCGCGGTCGTCCTCGACCCCGCCGACCGGGTGCTGCGCGCCAGCTCGGCCGCGCGCGCCTACGGGATCGTGCGCGGCGAGGAGCTGGTCATCAGCGACCTGCTCGCCCTGGCGAGACAGGTGCGCCGCGACGGCGTCATCCGCGAGACCGAGATCGAAGTGGCCGTTCGCAAGTTCGGCCCCGATTCCACGTCCTTCGCGGTGCGCGTGGCACCGTTGGGGGGAACGGGGCTGGTGCTCGTACTGGCCGAGGACCAGACCGAGCGGCGCCGCGTCGAAGCGGTCCGTCGCGACTTCGTGGCCAACATCAGCCATGAACTGAAAACCCCCGTCGGCGCGCTGTCCCTGCTCGCCGAGACCATCGCCGACGCCAGCGACGACCCCGAGGCGGTGCGCCGCTTCACGGGGCGCATGCAGCAAGAGGCGTCCCGGTTGAACAGCGTGATCCAGGACCTGATCACCCTCTCCCGCATCCAGGGCGCCGAACCGATGGCCGACCCCGACCGGGTCCCGGTCGAGGTCGTCGTCGAGGAGGCGATGGACGCGGTGCGCACCGCCGCCGAGACCAAGGAGATCGAGCTCGTCGCCAGCGGCACCGAGGGCACCGTCGCGTTCGGCGAAGAGGGCCTGCTCGCCACCGCGATGCGCAACCTGGTCGCCAACGCCGTCGCCTACAGCCCCGAGCGGACCCGGGTGTCGATCTCGGTGGAGTCCGCCGACGGCATGGTGGAGATCAGCATCGCCGACCAGGGAATCGGCATCCCCGCCCAGGACCTGGAGCGCATCTTCGAGCGCTTCTACCGCGTCGACGCCGCGCGCAGCCGGGCGACCGGCGGCACCGGGCTGGGGCTGGCGATCGTGAAGCACATCATGACCCACCACCGCGGTGAAGTCACCGTGTGGAGCAAGGAAGGCTCGGGGTCGACGTTCACACTGCGTCTGCCCGACGCCCAGGCCCGGGAGCGTCCCCGCCCCGGCGACACACCAAATCAGGAGGCAGCACAGTGACGCGTGTACTCGTCGTTGAGGACGAGGAATCCTACAGCGATGCCCTCTCGTACATGCTGCGCAAGGAAGGGTTCGAAGTCGCGGTCGCCCAGACCGGGACGGTGGCGCTGGAGGCCTTCGACCGGTCCGGCGCCGACCTCGTCCTGCTCGACCTCATGCTGCCCGGCCTGCCCGGCACCGAGGTGTGCCGGACGCTGCGGCAGAAGTCCAACGTCCCCGTGATCATGCTGACCGCCAAGGACAGCGAGATCGACAAGGTCGTGGGGTTGGAGCTGGGCGCCGACGACTACGTGACCAAGCCGTTCTCCTCCCGCGAGCTGGTCGCCCGGATCCGTGCCGTCCTGCGGCGGCGCGGCGAGGACGAGGCCATGCTCCCCACGGCCTTGGAGGCGGGACCGGTACGCATGGACGTGGAGCGGCACGTGGTGACGGTCCGCGGTGAGAGCATCCAGCTCCCCCTCAAGGAGTTCGAACTGCTGGAGGTGCTGCTGCGCAACGCCGGACGGGTGCTGACGCGGATGCAGCTGATCGACCGCGTCTGGGGCGCCGACTACGTAGGCGACACCAAGACCCTGGACGTGCACGTCAAGCGGCTGCGGGCCAAAGTCGAGCACGATCCGGGCAACCCGGAGTTCATCCTGACGGTGCGCGGGCTGGGCTACAAGTTCGAAGCGGGCGTCGAGGAGTAGGCGGGCCGCACCCCCCGGCACGCGGGGCGGGGCCTACACCTCGACGACGACGGTGAACGGCCCCTCGTTGGTGAGCGACACCGACATCTGCGCGCCGAACACGCCGGTCGCTACGTGGGCGCCGAGGTCGCGCAGTTCGGCGACCACGGTGTCGACGAGCGGTTCGGCGACAGCGCCCGGGGCCGCCGCCTGCCAGGTCGGCCGGCGGCCCTTGCGGGCGTCGCCGTAGAGGGTGAACTGGCTGACGACCATCAGCGGCGCCCCGAGGTCGGAGCACGAGGCCTCGCCGTCGAGGATGCGCAGACGCCACATCTTGGCTGCCAGCTTCGCGGCCTCGGCGGCGGTGTCGGTGTGGGTGACCCCGACCAGCGCGAGCAGCCCCGGTCCGGTGATCTCGCCGGTGATCTCGCCGTCGACGCTCACCGCGGCGTGCGCGACCCGTTGCAGGACCGCCCGCATGATCGCCCCTCTCGTCGTTGCGTGTATCGGGTGTGGTGCGTGTGCAGGTGGGTGGCCGGCCGGGTCCGCGCTCAGCGCAGCGTGCGGAACTGGCGCGTGTTGGAGATCACACCCGTCAGTGTCAGGGTGAAGGAGCGGATGGAGTCGGCGAAGTCCTCCATCCGCCAGTCGTCGGGGCCGCTGTACCAGGGCAGGTCTGCGGCGCACTCGCCGCTCGCCGACGCCAGGATGGCCGCCCAGCGGTCCACGTTGTCGAAGATGACCGCGTAGGGCAGGTAGCGGGAGAACACGGCCACCCGGTCCTCGCGCGGGACGTCCTCGGCTCCGGCGTCGAGCAGATAGCAGCGGAAACCCAGCGTGTGCGCGAAGACCACGCTGCCCTGACGGGTCTTCGCGGGCATGTACTGGGCGCCGACGGTGACCGCGGAGCCGGCGATGGCGACGGCGAGGGCGGGGAAGGCCCACTGGGTCGCGACGGCCAGCACCACGGTCAGGACCGCGCCCAGCACGGTGATGCCGATGCCGGCGGTGGTCCAGCGGTTGCGTTCGAGGTTGGGCTTGTTGGCGAACCACTTCAGCCGGACCATGTCGCGGTAGAGCTCCTCGCGGACATCGACGAGGCGGTCGGGGAAGCCGCTGTGTCCCAGTTCGGAGAGCTTGACCTGGTCGGCGTCCTGGAAGAGGGCGTCCAGCAGCAGCCGCTCGTAGCCCAGAAGGGCGTCGTCGAGGGGGCCGGCGGCCCGGTCCAGGCGCCAGTCGGTCGCCGAGTACTGGGCGTGGGGGAGTTCGCGGATGGTCATGTGGCCGCGCACGGCCAGGTCGACCACGGTGGCGGTGATGTCGACGACGTCGGCCTGCTCGTCGATGAGCGTGCCGATCTGCCCGGGATGCACGTCGTCGGGTGGCCGGAAGCGGACGCTGCCGTCCTCGCCGCCCGCGCCGGAGGCGTCGACGGGGGCGCTGTCGCCCGCGGAGGCCTCGGTGCGTATCGCGCGCTCGTCGCGGCCGCGGATCCGGATGAGGGCGAGGAGTATGCCCACGGGAACGAGCAGCAGCAGCCCGAAGACGGTCGCGGTGGCGGGGGTGATGGCGAAAGCCGACGTCAGCGACCAGTCGCGTTCGATGATGGCTTCGCCGCCGATGGCGTCGGCGGGATAGCTCACGACGATGTGCAGGCTCTCCTCCGGCTGCATGTCGGTCTGCAGGAAGCGCGCCCGGGCCGCCTCGTGGCCGCCCATGTCGGAGGAGGTGCAGTAGATGGAGCTGCGCGCGCGGCCGGCCGTGCACGACAGGGCTCTGGGGGGCGCCGCGGCGTCGACGACGACGGTGGTTTCGGCGACGGTCCGGCCGTATCCGGCCACGGCGGTCCACTCCAGCTCGGTGCCGCCGCCCACGGGGTCCACCGCGCCGCGGACGGTGTAGCTCAGCACGGCTGCGGAGTGCCCGGCGGTCTCCATGCGCACGTCCAGCGTGCCGTCGTCCTCGTGGGTGGAGACGGGGATGCGGCGTCCGCCGCCGTCGACGGCCGAGATCCCGTCGACTTCGTAGATCCGGCTGCGCTCGGCGTCGTAGGGTTCGCGCACCGGCAGGGTGCGTACGAACTCCTCGGGCGGATCCTCGCCGAACGCGATGGACTCCTCGGCGTGCAGCACACCCTTCTCGCCCAGGTCGAGCCGGATGTCGTTGGTGACACTGCGCTGCCCGTCGTCGGGCAGCGAGGCGGGCTGGGACGCCTGGGCCGAGGGTGTGGCGCCGTCCTGTGCCCAGGCGGCCGCGGGCGCGCACAGCGCGAGCCCGGCGGCCGCGGCCGCGGCCGCCGTCCGCGCGATTCCAACCCGCCACATGGGGTGAGAGCCTATCGTTCGGTTCCGTCCGGGAGGTACGCGCCCGAGTTCCGCGCAGGCACGGCGGTGCTTCGTGGTGCCGTAGGGTCGAACGTCCGAAACCGGCCGGTACCTGCACATCTCGCGACGGACCGCCATAATCGTGGTTGGCCCGGTGGACCCGCCGCCGAGCCGAGGACAGCACCGAGGGGGAGGTGGAACCGCGGGTGGCCCAACGTACTGCACGCACAGGCCCGGCCGCGGACGCGCGCGGCACCCGCAGGCGCCCGGGGACCGGCTCCTACCCGCTCCCGTCCTACGCGCGCCGGCCCCGCCAGCGGCTGGGTCTGGGCGTCACACTGGTGTTGCTCACCGGGCTGACCGCGATGGGCTTCGCCGCGTTCGTCAGCGTTTCCGCGCTGTCCGGTCCTTCCGGAGCCGGTCCGGCGCCGCAAGGACCGGGGGCGGCTCCGATGGCGGGCGGGGAACCGGCGCCGCAGGATTCGGGTACCGGCGCCCTCGCCGCCGACCCCCTCTACAGCAGCGGCGAGATGTCGCAGGTCACCTGCCCCGCGCCCCGGCTCGACGCCGACGATCCGGCATCGATGGAGAACTTCCTGCACGAGATCACCGGTTGCCTGGACACCGCGTGGAGCGAACAGCTGGCCGACTCCGGCGTCGAGTTCGATCCGCCCAACCGGATCTACTGGTACACCGCCGGCCAGAGCCCGTGCGGAACCTATCCCGCCGCCGGATCATCCGCTTTCTACTGCCAGGCGAATGAAGGCCTTTATCTGGGTATCCAGGACATTGTGGAGACATCGGCGAAGAGCAACCACCCTGAGCGGTACACGTTCCTCCTCAGCCACGAGTACGCCCACCACGTCCAGGGCGAGGCGGGCGTGCTGAGCCGCTTCCACAGCGTGCGGGCGGGCGAGGGCGACGACGCCGCCAAGGACGGACTCACGCGGCGCAACGAGCTGCAGGCCAACTGCCTGGGCGGACTCTTCCTCGGCTCCGTATCCGACAGCTACCCGATCGATGCGCAGGAGCACGCCAACATCCTCGCCGACGCCGAGCGGCGCGCGGATCCCCCGCGCGGCGACCGCACACACGGATCGCCGGACAACGGGCGGATGTGGACCGACCACGGCATGGACCGGGGCGACCCGGCGGCGTGCAACACCTGGCAAGCGCGAAAGGAACTGGTCGAGTGAGCACCGAGACGAACACCGGCGCGGCCCCCCGGCCGGCCGCGCCGCGGCCGGACTGACCCGGTCCGGCGGGTAGCGCATGGGGGCGTTCACCGGTCGGCCGCCGAGCGGCCGGAACGGCGGCGGCACGGCCGACCGCCGAGCGGCGCTGTGCTCCGCCCTGGCCGCTCTGCTGCTGGGGCTGACACTGCTCGCGGTCGTAGCGGTCGACGACACCGGCAGGTTCGGCTCCGACCCCGCGCCCGCCTCCGGCCGGTCCGACCCCGACCTCGCGGCCACGCCCGATCCGTCCGCCGACGCCCGCCCCACCGGCCGGTCCGCGCTGGTCGACAACCCCGTCTACACCACGGGCCGGCTGATGCCGCTGCCCTGCCCGGCGCCGCACCTGGACGTCGACACCCCCTCCTCCATGGAGCGGTTCCTCGACGCGGTCACCGACTGCCTGGACGACGCCTGGAAGCGCCAGTTCGAGGAGGCCGGGATCCCCTTCGAGCCGCCGCAGCGGGTCTACTGGAGCGAAGGCGGATCCAGCCCGTGCCGCGACTACCCCTCGGCCGCCGGCGCGTTCTACTGCCGTGCGGACACGAGCATCTACATCGGCACCGGCGACGTGGTCGAGAAATGGGGCGGCAGCGAGGAGAGCGCGGTCTACGCCTCGCTACTGGCCCACGAGTACGGCCACCACGTGCAGGGCGAATCCGGTCTGCTGGAGTACTACCACGACCGGCGCGCCGACGAGGACTCCCGCGTCGCGAGGAACGCGTGGACCCGAAAGTCCGAATTGCAGGCCAACTGCTTTGCGGGCGCCTTCCTGGGCGCGGTCGAGGTCAGCTACCCGCTGGACGGCCACGACATCGACGCCGTCCTCGACGACGCCGCGGCCACGGCCGACCGCGCCGACGCCCCGGCCGAGGACCGCACCCACGGCAGCGCCGAGAACAGCGTCCTGTGGATGGAGCACGGGTTGGAGCAGCAGTCCCCCGGCGCCTGCAACACGTGGTCGGTCGAGGACGACTCGGTCGTCCAGTGACACCCGGCCCCGGACGCGGGGCCCGTACCGGGAACCGGCGGGTCCGGTCCGCCGACGGTGCGGCGCCCGGTTCCGGCCGCTGAGCGCACCCTCCCGCCGCGGAGCCGACTGCGAGAATCGGCGCCATGCCGAAGATGCGGGCGGTCGAACTGCGGGTGCACGGGGTCAGCGGGGGACAGGCCGAGGAACTGCTCGACGTCGAATCCTCCGTCCGGGTGTCCGGCGATCCGCTCGCCGGGTTCTTCCGGTGGCGGCGCAAAAGCGACACCGAAACCGTGCCCGGTGTCCCCCGCGAGATATTCGCCTGGGGCAAGCTGACGTCGGGGCGCTCGTCGCGGGCCCTGTGGCTGCTGCTCCTCCCGTTCATGCTGGTCAACATCGCCTACTGGATGCGACCCGCCCGCGGCCACCAGAGCCCGTCGCGCGGCATGGCCGCCGCCGAACACGTCTACGGCGCCGCGACCCGCCTGCTCGCGCTCAGCCTGACGGCACTGCTGGTATTGGCGGCGGGCGGGGTGGGCATGGACCTGATCGGCTGGCAATGCGCCGGCTACGGCAGCGAGTGCACCGAGCTGCGCCCGCTGTCAGGGCTGCTCGCCGCCCCCGGGGCGCCGCCGGCGCGGGCGCTGGCCGCGGGAGCGCTGCTGCCGGTCCTCGTCATCGGGCTGCTCTGGCTGCTGTCGCGGCGCAGCGGCGATGCGATCGTGGCCTCGGCCCTGCCCGAGCCCGCGCCGGGTCCGCATGCGCCGCTGAGCGAACCGGACTTCTGGCGCGACGCCGCCACGACGGCGCGGCTGCGCTCGGCGCACATCGCGGTGGCGGTCTCGGTGGTGGCCTTCCTGCTGACCGCCCCGGCCCTGCACCACGACGCCGGCTCGGTGCTGGGTGCCGCCGCCGGCCTGCCGATCGCCGGGCTCATCGGGGGCGTCGCCGTGCTCAGCGCCGCGGGTGCGGTGCTGCCGAGCTCCCCGCCCCGGTGGTGCCGCCGGGCCGACACCGCATGCCGTCTGCTGCGCGATGCGGCGCTGGCGCTGCTGGGCGCCGCCCTGGCCTACGCGCTGGTGCCGCGCCCGGACTGGACCGCCGCGGGGCCGCTGCCGTCGTACTCGGCGACGCTGAACACGCTGCTCGCCCTCCAGTGCGTACTGGGCGCGCTGCTGCTGGCCGCGGCCCTCGCGCTGTACCGGGGCGCGGGGGCGCCCGAGCGCGTGCCGCTGGCGGGGACGGCCGGTCCGGCGACCGCGATCCTGGGCACCCTGCTCGGCGGTGCGCTGTCGGCGGCGGTGGCCTACCAGGCGGCCGGATGGCTGGGCGGCTGCGGCTTCCCGGGCGCCGACGCGGGCGCCTGCATCGCGCTGCGGCCCGCCGCTGCCTACTCCTGGCTGCAGCTCGCGTTCACACTGGAGGCGTTGGTCGCGCTGCTGTGCGCCGGCGCGGTGGCGGCGCTGCTGCGGCACCGGGCGCGCGCCCAAGCCGCGGACGTGGCGGCGGTGTACGGCCGACCGGCCGATGCCGCCCGTACCGCCGCCATCGCCCGCGCCCGGGCCTTCGGCGGTGCCACGGAGTACCTGCCGCGATCGGTGGCCGCGCTGCTGCTGCCGCTCGCAGCGCTGGTGGTGCTGGTGCTGTACTCGGTGCTGACCGGGCAGCTGAGCGCGGTGCCCGCCGGCGGGTACGGCCCGGAGCCGCCGGGCGGCGTCGCCCGCGAATGGCCGCAGGAGGTGCTGACGGCGCTGGCGGCGGTGGGTTCGTTCCTGGGCGGCGGTTTCCTCGCGGCACTGGTGACGGTGGGCGGCAGCGCCTACCGCGACGAGCCGACCCGCCAGGCCGTGGGAGTGCTGTGGGACGTCGGGACGTTCTGGCCGCGCCTGGCGCACCCGCTGGCTCCGCCCTCCTACGCCGAACGGGCGGTTCCCCAGCTGGTGGCGCGTGTGACCGGCATGACCGACCGGGGAACGGGTGTGGTGCTCTCCGGCCACTCCCAGGGGTCGGTGCTCGCGGCGGCGACGCTGTGGCAGGCGCCGGCGCGGGTGCGCGAACGCGTGGTGCTGCTGACCCACGGATCCCCGCTGTCGCGGTTGTACGCGCGCTACTTCCCCGCCTACTTCGGCCCGCTGGCGCTGAGCGACCTGAGCGGGCGCGCGCAGCGCTGGCGCAACCTGTGGCGGGCCACCGACCCGATCGGCGGTCCGGTCCTGGCCGACGACGAGGGCCGGGTGCGGGCCGCGGGCTACGCCGAGCCGCTGCCCGATCCGCGGCACTACGGCGTGCGGCCCGGCGAAGCGCTGTACCCGCCGGTCCTGGGGCACTCCTACTACACCCGCGACCGGCTGTACGCGGAGTCGGTGCTGCACGCCGCGACGGCGCTCACCGAGCGGATCGGCGCCGCCGAGCAGGAGGGGCCGGATGCACCTCATTCACCAGGGGCCGTAGGGCCCCTCGCTGCGCCCGACGCCCCGGACGGCGGGGCGGACGTCGAGCAGGTAGATGAGGGCGGCGATCAGGGCGATGAACACGAAGAACCGCATTGAGGTGAACACGGCGCTGAAGGAGACGAACGTCCCCACGGACAGCAGCCCGACCCACAGCTTCTTGGTCTGCTTGTCCATGGCGGGGAACGCCTGGGCGGGCGTGCGGACGGCGTCGACCAGGGCGTACAGGCTGGCGACGAAGATCGCGACGTAGATGAGCCACCAAAGCATGTCCAAGATGCCGAGCACGAAACGCTCCGAACCTCGTGGCGGATGGTCTGCCGGTGGCGCTGCCTCCGGCCTTTCCCAGACTAAACGCGCGAGCTCCGGCGATCGTGCCCGGCCCGCGAGCGTCCGCGCACGGACGCGGCCGAAGGCTTCGGGGGCCGCGGCAGCCGGGGCGACGCGCGCCGCCGGCTAGAGCGGCATGCTCCACAGCGCCGTGATGGCGCACAGCAGAGTCACCGCGGCGCTGAGCACGGCCGTGGTCTGGCGGCGGGTCAGCTGCTGGACCGGGTAGAGCAGCCGCGAGACGCGCGTGAGGACCTCGGGTTCGTCGGCGGTCGCGGCCAGCGCACCGGCGGGGGCCTGCGACGTGCCCGAGGCGCCGAACCGCAGCAGCGCCATCGCCAGTTCCTTGGGGGAGCGTTCGCGGCGCGCCTGGTCGTCGGCGCACATCTCGATCAGCAGGGCGACGGCGCGGTAGTAGACCTCGACCATGCGCACGTGCGGGAACGCGCGCTTGAGCGAGGAGAACGGCAGCAGCACCAGATCGTGGCGCTGGCGCAGGTGGGCGTGCTCGTGGGCGATGACGGCCGCGAGCTCGCTGCGGTCCAGGACCTCCAGGGCGCCGGCGCTGACGACCACTTGCGAGCGCAGCACGCCGGGCAGGCAGTAGGCGGCCGCCGCGGGGTGGTCGAGGATGCGCGCACCCGGAACCTCGGGGTCGTCGTGGGCGACCAGCCCGAGCAGGTCGTGGTGGCGGCGGCGCACGCGCACCACCTGCACGAAGGACGCCACCAGCCCGCTGAACAGCAGCAGAGTGAGGCTGAAGGCGAGGATCACCGCCCCGACCTGGGTAGCGCCGAGGGTGGTTCCGGCGATCTCGGAGAGGTAGAGGTCGTGGGAGCTCGCGTCGGCGACGAGCGCGGCCAGCCCGCCCACGACGCCGCGCCCGTACGGCGCGAGCCCGAAGGCGAGGAGGGCTCCGATGATGGAGAATCCCCACGCCAGGCCGAGTACCTGCCAGACGATGACCGCCACGTAGGGCCCTCTGCGCGGCCATGACGCCTGGCGGAACCGTGCCGCCGCCACGCAGCAGCCCACTGCGATGGCGCTGAGGAGTGCGGCACTGACCATCGGCTACGTCCTCGGCTCGTCGGTATCCTCTAGCGCGCGCCGGAGCGCCTCGGCCTCGTTGCCGTTCATCGACCGCACGAAGGCCGCCAGTGCGGCGTCGCGGTCGCCGGTCTCGCCGAGAGCGTCGATCATGAGCTCCGAGACGTAGTTCTCACGACTGGCAGCCGGGCGGTAGCGCCAAGCCCGCCCTTCGCGGTCGCGTGCCACGACTCCCTTTTTGGCGAGGCGGTCCAGCACGGTCATCACGGTGGTGTGGGCGAGGTCGCGGTCGGCCAGCGCACGGCCCACGTCGCGGACCGTCAGGGGCTTGTTCCGCTGCCACAGTACATCCATCACCGCGCGTTCGAGGTCGCCGAGCCGATTCATGACACCGAGTCTACTCCGGGTAGTACTACACGCCGTCGCGGCCCGCCTTCCGGCCCGCCGAGTCCGGTTTTACCCCGATCTGAAGCCCGCAATACCCGCGATCGCCCCCGCTCTCCGCGGCCCGCGGCCCGAAGCGCACCGCCCGAAGCGCACCGCCCGCTCTCAGCGCCGATCTTGTAGCTACCGTCACGAGAAACCGGTTTCACTCTCCGTAGCTACAAGATCGGCGCGATTCCCGGAGCCGGAGGAACGGAGGGGCGGAGGGGGGCGGCGGCGCGGGAGGAGCCCCGGAGGGGCGGAGGAGCCCGGCCGTGTGGGAGCGGTGGGGGATCGGGGTAGTCGTGTGCCGTAGCTTCACGGAAGGGACGCAGGATGGACATCACTCTGGTGCAGGGCGACATCACCGAGCAGCGGGTGGACGCCGTCGTCAACGCCGCGAACTCGTCGCTCATGGGCGGCGGCGGGGTCGACGGGGCCGTTCACCGGGCCGGCGGATCCGAGGTCCTCGCCGAGTGCCGGCGGATACGTGCTACGTCTCACCCCGACGGCCTGCCGCCCGGCGATGCGGTGGCCACGACGGCGGGCCGGATGCCCGCCACGTGGGTGATCCACACGGTCGGACCGGTCTACAGCACCTCCGAGGACCGCTCCGCGACCCTCGCGTCGTGCTACCGGCGCAGCCTGGAGATCGCCGACGGGCTGAACGCCTCCAGCGTCGCGTTTCCGGCGGTCTCGGCCGGTGTCTACGGCTGGCCGATGGGCGATGCGGCCGAGATCGCCGTGCGGTCGATCCAAGAATCTTCCACTACAGTGGGTGAAATCCGATTCGCACTATTCAGTCCCGACGCGTACGAAGCCTTCGCTCACGCGCTCGGCTCGAACCCCGGACCGACTTCTTGACCTTGGCATTTAGGATCCCTGTGTGTTCACGACACTCTCCCGCAAAACCGCGGTACTCGTGGCGTCCTCACTCGTCGTAGCTACCGCGGGTACACTCGCGGCGCTGCGGGAGGACGCCCCCTCGTCCGGCGAAGCGGCAGCACAGGCCGCCGGCGCCGCGATGCCTCCCGGAGGCGAATCCCCGGTCCGCCCGCGCCCCGGGGAGGTCGCCTCCTGCGACGAGTCCGGTTCCGACGAGATCGTCGAGGTACCCGACAAGGGAGCCCCCGACGGAAAGCGCCCCATCTGGGTGCGCCGGCCGCCCGGCCCCGACAGCGCGGACATGCCGGTGCTCTACCTCCTCCACGGGTCGACCACCACCCACCTCGACGTGCGTGACGCCGACGTGGGCGAGGCCCTCGACACCCAGATGTGCCGCACCGGGGTGGAGTTCGTCGTCGCCGCGCCCTTCGGCCAGGAAGTCGGGGGCAGCGACACCGAATGGGGCGACGCCGCCGACGGCGACTTCGACATCGAGACGTTCGTCACCGACAAGGCCGTCGACGCCGTCGAGGGCGACCACACGCGTCCGCGCGCGCTGCGCGCCATCGGCGGGTTCTCCATGGGCGGCTACGGCGCGGCCGCGCTGTCGCTGCGCCATCCCGGCACCTACTCCCAGGCCGTCAGCTGGGCCGGCTACTTCAAGGTCGACGACCCCAGCGACACCTTCGGCGACAACCCCGACGCCCACGCGCCCGACCAGCTCCTCGACGACAAGAGCGTCCGCGACATCCGGTTCATGCTGATCGAGGGCGAAGACGACCACACGCCGCTGCAGACGGGCAGCATCAACGGCGAAGCCGAGCGCTTCGAGAAGCTGCTGAACAAGCGCGACATGACGGTCCAGACCATGCACCCGGAAGGGGGCCACACCTGGGAGACCTGGGTGCCGACCTTCCCCGACTCCGTGGAGTTCCTGGTCGAAGGCTGGACCTCGCCCGCCGGAACCGCCGGCGGCCAGGGCGGCTGATCACCGCCCCGGCGGTAGGCGTTTCCGACCGCGGTCCCCCGCGCGCGTCGCCGCGCCCGATAGCCGACCCCGGCTGCCGAGGCACCGACCCTGCGCGGCCATGATGGAACACTGTGCGCCCGCCCCCTGTTGAGCGGAAGAGGTGTGCGGCCGTGTGCCGCGGGCGCCGGGCACGGCAGCCGTTCCCCGACCCCCCGTATCCGGTGCGGAGCCGGCCGGGCCGATCGGCTCCGCCGGGGATCACGGGCGCACCGACGGACAGCACCGGAAGGGAATCGAGCAGTGGCGGACACCCCTGACGCGCTGGAGGCAGGACCCGCACAGCACTTCCCGGCCGCGGGCCGGGCCGGCCCCGGGCGGGCCGGCGGGAGCGGAGCGTCCGGCGGAGCGCTTCCGCGCAGGATCGCCTCGGTCAGCCTGCACACCTCTCCCCTGGAGCAGCCCGGCAGCGGCGACGCCGGCGGCCTGAACGTCTACACGGTGGAGGTCGCCAAGCGCCTGGCCGCCCGGGGGATCGCCACCGACGTCTTCACCCGCGCCACCCGGCCGGACCAGCCGCCCGTCGTGGAGATGGCGCCCGGCGTCACCGTCCGCCACATTCCCGCCGGCCCCTACGGCGCATTGGACAAGACCGCCCTGGCGCACTACCTGTGCCCGTTCATCTTCGGTGTGCTGCAGGCCGAAGCGCGCAACGAACCCGGCCACTACGATCTCGTGCACGGCCACTACTGGCTGTCCGGCCGCGCCGGTCTGGCGGCCGCGCAGCGCTGGGGCGTGCCGCTGGTGCAGTCGATGCACACCCTGGCCAAGGTGAAGAACCTGGCTCTGGCCCGGGGGGACACCGCAGAGCCCGACTCCCGGGTGCGCGGCGAGGACCACCTGGTGCGCCACGCCGACCACCTCGTCGCCAACACCCCCGTCGAAGCGGGTCAGCTCGCTGACCACTACAGCGCCGACCCGTTCCGGGTCAGCACCGTGCCGCCGGGGGTCGATCTGGACGTCTTCAGCCCCGGTTCGCGGCGCCAGGCCCTGCGCCGGATCGGACTGGCCGAGGACACCGAGCTGCTGCTGTTCGTCGGACGCGTGCAGCGGCTCAAAGCCCCCGACGTGCTGCTGCGCTCGGCCGCGGCGCTCCTGGAGCGCGACCCGTCGCTGCGCGAGAAACTGGTGGTCGCGATCGTGGGCGGGCTGTCGGGCGGCGACCAGACCCAGCCGCGCCGCCTGGCCGAACTGGCCCGGTCCCTGGGCATCGCCGACGTCGTGCGCTGGGAGCCGCCGCGCTCGCGGGCCGAGCTCGTGTCGTTCTATCGCGCCGCCGCCGCCACGGTGGTGCCGTCCTACTCCGAATCCTTCGGCCTGGTGGCCGTGGAGTCCGAGGCCTGCGGCACACCGGTCGTCGCCGCGCGCGTGGGCGGGCTGCCCACAGCGGTGCGCGACGGCGTCTCCGGCGTGCTCGTCGACGGCCACGACCCCGACGACTACGCCCGGGTCGTGCACCGCCTCATCCGGGAGCCGGCCCGGCGCGACGCGCTCGGCTCGGCGGCCGTGGCCCACGCGGCCGGATTGGGCTGGGAGGCGACGGTCGACGGGCTGCTGGACGTCTACCGTGGAACCCTGGTCGGCGAACGGCTCCCGATGGCCTCGTGCCAGTAGCCCCGCGGAACGCCCCCGGTCCGCTCCAGCGGCTCGGTGCCGCACGCCGACACCGCCCGGCAGCTTACGAAGGGATGGTCACCCGTACATGTCGACCCGCGCCAGATCCGACGCCGTCGAGGCCGTGGAGACCGCGGTCAAGGAAGCCGGCCTCGACGTCGAACGCCCCGACGCCGAGTCCTTCGTCGTCACACTGCCCGGGCAGCGCAAGCTCAACACGATGGTGTGGCTCGGTGCGGGCGAGCACAGCCTTCTGGTGAAGACGTTCTTCTGCCGGCAGCCCGACGAGAACGCGGCCGGGTTCTACCGCTGGCTGCTGCAGAAGAACGACGCCATGTACGGCATGGCCTTCTCCGCCGACGAGGCGGGCGACGTCTACATCGTGGGCCGGCTCCCGTTGTCGGGGATCACGCCCGACGAGGTCGACCGCTTGCTCGGGTGCGTGCTGACCTACTCCGACGAGAACTTCAACGCCGCGTTGGAGCGCGGGTTCGCCTCCTCCATCCGCAAGGAGTGGGAGTGGCGCTACCGGCGGGGGTACAGCATGCGCAACCTGCAGGCGTTCCGCCACCTGGTCGAGGAGGACGGCGGCACCGCCGGCACCTGAGTCCCGGCGCCGCCGCCGTCCGCGGATGTCCCGGCCGGTGCGGACCCCCGAGCCTGTGGCGCCTCCGCGGGGGCGGAGTCGCTAGGCTGGCTGCCATGGCGACTCTGGTTCTACTGCGACACGGCGAAAGCGTCTGGAACGCCGAAGGGCTGTTCACCGGCTGGGTGGACGTCGACCTCTCGGCCGCCGGCGAGGAGGAGGCGCGCAGGGGCGGTCGGCTGCTGCGCGAGGCCGACCTCTCCCCCTCCGTCGTGCACACGTCGGTCCTCAAACGCGCGACCCGCACGGCCAACCTCGCGCTGGACGAGGCGGACCTGACCTGGCTTCCCGTCCGGCGCTCCTGGCGGCTCAACGAGCGCCACTACGGCGCGCTGCAGGGCAAGAACAAGGCCCAGACCCGCGAGGAGTACGGCGAAGACCAGTTCATGGTCTGGCGCCGCTCCTACGACACCCCGCCGCCGCAGATCGCCGACGGCGACCCGCACTCGCAGGTGGGCGACCGCCGCTATGCGCAGCTCCCGTCCGAGCTGATGCCGCGTACCGAATGCCTCGCCGACGTCGTCGACCGGATGCTGCCCTACTGGTACGACACGATCGTGCCCGACCTGTCCGAGGGCCGCACCGTGCTGGTCGCCGCCCACGGGAACTCGCTGCGCGCGCTGGTCAAGCACCTGGACGGGGTCGACCCCGAGACCATCGCCGGGCTGAACATCCCGACCGGCATCCCGCTCGTCTACGACCTCGACGAGGACTTCTCCCCGCGCAAGCCGGGCGGCGAGTACCTCGACCCCGAGGCCGCCAAGGAGGCCATCGAGGCCGTGAAGAACCAGGGCAAGAAGTAGTCCCGACCGGCCCCCGACACACGGCCCCCTGCGCGCTCCCGTGCAGGGGGCCGTCGCATTCCGGGCTCCCCGACCCCGGGGCACCGGTTCGCGGGCGTCGCCCCGCCGGACCGTGGTCCCGCCGACGGGGGCGCAGCGCTAGTAGACCAGCGCCTGGGCCCCGTCTTGGAGGGTCTCTTCGACGAAGGCGGGCGCGCCGGCGATGCGGACGCCGTCGATCAGGTCCTGCGCGGTGAGGTCGCGCCGGGCGGCGCACTGGGTGCAGACCGTCACCCGGCCGGCGGCCAGCACGCCTTCCAGCAGATCCGGCAGCGGTGCCGCGTGGGGGAGGCGGAAGGAGGCGGCGCGGCCGGGGACGGCGTACCAGGCCGCCTCTCCGGTGAGCCACAGCGACACGTCGACTCCGGCGGCCGCCGCGGCCGCGGCCACGGTGAACGCCTGGTTGCAGCGTTCGGGGTCCTCTTCCCCGGAAGTGGCCTTGATCACCAGTGTGCGGTTCATGCGGGCCAGCCTAGCGGCACCGGGCAGCGGGCGGGTCCGGGCCGCCGGGACCGACCGGGCCGGAGCACGCGGCTCGGCAGGTCCGGCAGGTCCGGGCAGGTCCGGGCGGTCCGGGGGCGCCGGTTCAGGCGGTTCCGGCGAGGACCAGCAGCACGCCCGCGCACGCCGCGACCACGGTCGATCCGCCCAGCAGCAGCGCGGCGGCACCGGAGCCCGGCCGCCGCTCCCGATCGTCGTCGTCGCGGCGGCGCTCGATGCGCAGCCGCCCGTCCGGCGGCGCGGTGAGGACCGGTCGGCCGTCGCGCAGCTCCACCCGGCCGTGCACGGTGATCGGGTCGCCCGGCCGCAGAACCCACTCGCGGTACTCGAACTCGATGGTCTCGCCGCGGAACAGGCCCGAGATCCTTCCTTTGACGCGCGGCAGGAGGTCGTCGGCGGGGGCCGGGACGCCGCGCTGGGGCCGGCCCACGACCCGCTGCAGGCAGAGGTCGGCGCCGGAGAACGCCGCGTCCTCGGGATCGATCAGCACGGGGGGGCGGTTGCGCCGGGCCGCGGCGACGCTGCCGGTGAGGCCCAGGATGTCGGCGCCTCCGTAGTCGGCGATGGAGTCGCAGGCGCGCGTCCGGACCCGTTCGCCGCTCCCGGAGTCCTCGGTCAGCGACCAGTAGTGGCGCAGCACTTCGTGGCCGTGCCAGACGCAGTCGGTGCGGGCGAGACGGGACTCGACGGGGCCCTGGGGACCCGCGACCGCGACCCCGGAGACGCTGACGTCGCTGCCGGCCTGCTCGGCCAGGGCGCGGGGGCACACGTCGTCGGCGTCGCGCCGGCTCAGCCGGCGGCGCAGGGCGCGGACGGCCAGCGGCGCGAGGATCGCAGCGCCGAGCAGGAGGGCCACCCCGATGACCAGCATGCCAGGCCGCCTCTCTTCGATTCGTCGGTGATACGGGCCGCGTCGGCTGCCGTCGGCGACGGCGCCGCGGCACCGGCATCTTCTTTACCAGGTTCGGCGGAGGCGGGCGGACGTTCCCGATCGCCCACCGCGATCGCCCGCGTCCCCGCGACTCGTGCGAGTGAACACCGTAATACCTGACGGGAGAGACCGGGCCGTTAACACCGGCTGGAGCCGGGGCCCTGCGGGACGAACACGCGGTGTCACTCGGGCGTCCGTGAGCGGCTACGCTCGGACACCATGCAGTCAGAGGTGCACCGCGATCTTGAGAAGCTGTCCTTCCTGATCGGCCGCTGGGAGGGGGTAGGCGTCGCCGGATACGCCGAGATGGACGAGTTCCAGTTCGGCCAGGAGGTGGAGTTCACCGACGAGGGCGGGCCCTACCTCGGCTACCGCAGCCGAGTGTGGAAGCTCACCGCCGACGGATCCTTGGACGAATTGTGGACCACGGAGTCCGGATACTGGCGCTGCCGCCCGGCACCGGCCGGGGAGCCCGCCGACGACACGCCCCCGGTCCATGTCGAGGCGCTGATCAGCCACCCCGAGGGCTACAGCGAGCTCTACCTCGGCACGGTCTTCGCGAGCCGGGTGGAGCTGACCACCGACGCCGTGGTGCGCACCGAGACCGGTGAGCAGGTGACGGCGGGCAAGCGGCTGTACGGCCTGTTCGGCGAGGAGCGCGAGACCCTGGGCTATGCCTGGGATATGGCGGCGCGCGGCCACGACCTGCGGTCGTTCATGTCGGCCCAGTTGAAGCAGGCCGAGTGATCCGCCGGCCGGGCGCGCCGCGGACGCGGCGTCCGGCGGCGGGTGCGAGGGGGAGTGCGGGGCGCGTTCGGCGCCCGGACACGGACACGGACAGATCCCCGGGGTGACTCCGCCGCGGGCGGCGGGGTCGCGCCGGACGGACAAGTCCCGGCGACCCGGGGATCCGGGTGTCCGATGTGGATTCGCCAGGGCGAACCGCTTCAGCGTGTCGCCCTAGCGGACGGACACCTCGCATGTCCTGAACGTCTTCACTGTTCGGACCACCTCCTTTCCTGCGTGCCTTCGACACTACGGCGGCCGCGAAGCGCGGGGCAAACACTTTTCATGCGTCGCCTGTCCTGCTTTGTCCGTTTTCCGATCGCGGGCCTCCGGCGGGCGGGGTCGCCGACGCGGGCCGTTCCGGCCGGCGCCGCACCCCCGAAGTGCCGCAGCGGCGCATACCATCGGAGGTATGACTTCGCCGTTGCTGACGCGTCCCGGTGCCGTCGCCGCCGCCGAACCCGACTCCGATGTCGCCGCCCACTACGGCGAACCGGTACAGGAAGGCCGCGCGATGGACCGCAGCGCCGCCTGGATCGACCGCGGGAACCGCGGGGTCGTGCGGGTGAGCGGTCCCGACCGTCTCGGCTGGCTGAACGACCTCACCAGCCAGGACGTGGCCCGCGCCGAACCCGGCACCGCTACCGAGGCGCTGATCCTCGACACCAAGGGCCACATCCGCTTCCACCTGTCCCTGCTTGAGGACGGCGAAGCCGTGTGGATCCACACCGAGCCGGGCGCCGGCGCCGAGCTCGCCGCCTTCCTCGACTCCATGCGGTTCATGCTCCGGGTGGAGATCGAGGACCTCGGCGACACGCGCGCCGTGCTGACCCTCGCCGGCCCCGACCGCGAGGCCGCACTGTCCCTGATACCCGACCTCGGCGCCGCGCTCCCCGTGCGGCGCACCGACTCCGGCACCGACCTGTTCCTGCCCGCCGGTTCCCTGGAGGAGGCCGCCTCCGCACTCACCGACGCCGGTATCCGGGCAGCGGGCATGCAGGCCTACGAGGCCGCCCGCATCGCCGACCACCGCCCCCGCCTCGGCGTGGACACCGACCACCGCTCCATCCCCCACGAGATGGGCTGGGTCGGCCCGGCGGTCCACCTGGAGAAGGGCTGCTACCCCGGCCAGGAGACCGTCGCCCGGGTGCACAACCTGGGCCGCCCGCCGCGGCGCCTGGTGCTGCTGCACCTCGACGGCACCGTCGAACGCCTGCCCGAGCGGGGCGCGGCGATCGAGCTGGACGGCCGGTCCGTGGGCGTGGCGGGATCCTCGGCCCGCCACCACGAACTGGGGCCGATCGCGCTCGGTCTGGTCAAGCGGACCGTGCCCGTCGAGACGCAGTTCGCCGTCGACGGCATCGCCGCGGGTCAGGAGGTCGTCGTAGACCCCGACACCGGCGCCAACGCCGACATCCGGCTGCGCCGCCGCCCGGCCTGAGCGCCGGACGCGCTCCCGGTCGCTCATCGCGGCACCGAGGTGATCCCGCGGCGCCGATCCATTAGTCTGCTGCTGCGGATCCATCGGCGGAGCCCCGCGGCGCGCCGCCGCGCGGGCGGATTCGAGGACGATCATGGTGCCATCGGCCGGCCCGCCGAGCGCCGCGGGCGCCGATCCGATGGGCGGCGCCCTCGGCCGTCGGTGATCCGGCCGCTCCCTCACCACCGACGCGTATCGGACACCTCCACATGGACGAAGTGGCAGAAACTCTCCAACTGATCACGCTGCTCCTGGTCGGCGTCGGCGCCTTCCTGTGGTGGCGCGCCATGAAGGCGCGCTCCCACCGGCTCAAGCTGCAGACGACGCCCAACTACCCGCTGGGCAGCCTGGCCGAGGTGGAGGCGCTTCCGACCCGGGCCGAGGTCCTGGCGCAGGCCGCTGCCGGTCCGGAAGGGCTGCTGACCTCGCCGTACTCGCAGACCGAGTGCGTATGGTTCCGGGTCGAGGTGGTGCACCACCGCTATTCGGACGAGACCGGCGACCGGCTGGAACTGAGCCCGGTCTTCGATCTGCACTCCCATCAGCCGTTCGCGCTCACCGACGTCACCGGTTCGGCCGAGTGCCGGCCGCATTGGCTCACGGTGGAGCACGCCGACCTGGTCCACGACCGCTTCGCCGAGGGCACGGTGCCACCCGCCGACGCGCTGTCCCCGCCCCACTCGGACGAGGAGGACCCCGACGCCCGCACCGCCGGCACGAAGGTGGCCGGTCCGGCGGCGCTGACGCCCGGCTGCTCGTTCCGCGAATGGGTGATCCACCCCGGCGAGCGCATCTTCCTGCGCGCCTTTCCGCACCGCACGGACGACGGCGGCGTGGTGCTCATGGGCTCCGAGGAGGAGCCGCTGACGATCTCCACCCACACCGAGCAGGAACTGATCCGCGAGGACCGGAGCAAGGAGGTCGTGGGCTTCACGGCGCTGCCGGTGGCCCTGGTCCTGCTGGTGTTCGCGCTGCTTCTGGGCTAGCCCGCGGATCGCCCCGTGCCGAGTGGTTCCCGGGGGCTTCGCCGCCGCTCCCCCGCGCCGTTTCCGGCCCCGGGGCGGGGACGGCGGGTCCGCCCTCCCCGGGGCCGCGGGCCGGGCGGCTACAGGGCGGCCGCCAGCCGCTCCTCGTGCAGAGCCTCGCCCCACGACGGGGCGAGCGGGGCGAGTCCGCCCACGCGCATCCGCAGCAGCAGATCGGCCAACTGCGGGTTGCGCGGCAGGGCGGGGCCGTGCAGGTAGGTGCCCAGCACCTGTCCCTGGTAGGCGCCCTCGGTGCTGCCGTCGTTGCCGATTCCGGTCACGGTCTGCGACAGCGGTGTGGCGGCCGGTCCCAGGCTGGTGCGGCCCTGGTGGTTCTCGAATCCGGTGATGCGGCCACCGCCCAGTTCGGGGGCGACGTCGGCGACGATCTCGCCGACCGCGCGGGTCTCGCCGCGCCCGCTGTGGATGTCCAGGATCCCCACGCCGGGCAGCGGGTTGTCGTCGTCGTCACCGTAGCTCTGGCCGACGATCTGGTAGCCCGCGCAGACCGCCAGCACCGCCGCGCCGCGCTCCGCGGCGCGCTTGAGGCCGCCGTCGGCGCGCAGCCGGTCGGCCGCGAGGGTCTGCGGCCGGTCCTCGCCGCCGCCGAGCAGGTAGACGTCGCCTTCGGCGGGAACCGGGTCGCTGGAGTAGACGTGCAGGATCTCGGTCCTGATGCCGCGCTGCTCGGCGCGGCGGCGCAGGATCAGCGCGTTGCCCTGGTCGCCGTAGGTGCTGAGCAGGTCGGGGTAGATCCACACGATGCGCAGTACGCTGCTGGTGTCGCTCATCAGATGCCCTTCCGTGTCCTACTCGACGCGGCCGTAGTCGGCGCGGATCTGCTGGAACGCCGTGTAGTTGGCGATGACGTCCAGCTTGGTGATGTCGGGGCTCTCGGCCGTGACCTTGGCGACCACGTCACTGACCCGGTCGGCGACCTCGAAGGGGACTTCGTCGGTCTCCAGGCGCAGCGCCAGGTCGGTGCGCCGCTCGCCCATCACGAACACGCGGCGGCCGCGCAGCACCGAGTAGTCGACGTCCCACAGCCAGGAGGTGTCCTTGCCGTCGGGGATCTGCGCGTTGACCGACAGGATCACCGGAACCCGCGGCGGGTCGAGCACGGAGAAGGACTCCAGCCAGCCGGCGGGGTTCTTGGACAGCAGCAGCCGGACCTCGACGCCGTCGGTGACGACCGAGGTGTAGCGCCCGGCGACCGAGCGGATCTCCTGCAGGCGCGGCAGGGACTGCGCGGGTTGGAGTCCGTAGGCCGCCGCGGTCGCCATCGCGGTCGCGGCGTTGGCGCGGTTGGCGTCGCCGGGCAGGCTCAGGCGCAGGGGCCAGCGCTGACCGCCGGGGTCGACCACGCTGTCGTCGTCGTTGTCGACCGACCAGGTGGCGTCGGGGCGGCGCATGCCGCACTCCGGGCACTCCCAGTGCGGATCGGGGTCGCGCTTGAGGTGGCCGCCGCACTCCGGGCAGCACCAGGAGTCCTCTTTCCAACGCTGCCCCGCCGAGACCCACGTGGCGTAGTTGGCGCCCAGCCCGGCCCAGGCCACCAGTGGATCGTCGGCGTTGGCGACGACGTGGGCCTGGGTGCGGCCGAGCGCCTCGCGCCACTTCTTGGCCAGGAGGTTGATCTCGGAGGCGCGGTCCATCTGGTCGCGGCTGAGGTTCATCAGCACGACCACCGCCGCGTTGGTCGCCTCCAGCACCCGCGGCAGGTACTTCTCGTCGACCTCCAGTACGGCCTCGCGGACGTCGGGCTGGTTGCCCAGGGCGGTGATGTGGCCGGTGGGCATGTTGGCGCCGTGCTCGTTGGTGGCGACGGGACCGAGCTCCCGCAGCGCCGACGCGATCAGCCGCGTCGTCGTGGTCTTGCCGTTGGTCGCGCTCACCAGAGCGACCCGGCGGCCGCGCGACAGCTGGGCGAGCAGGTCGGGTTCGACCTTGAGCGCGATCTTTCCGCCGATGACGGAGCCGTCGCCGCGCCCGGTGGCCCGGGAGAGCGAGGCCGCGCCCTTACCCACGACCGCGGCCAGTTGGGCACGCAAGGGAAGTTCGCTCATGATCCCCACAACGTTCGAATGAGAGAGATTGCGGTGCGCCTGGGCGCCAGGCGGCACATCCCAGACTATTGCCCTGCCCGGACCGCACTGATCCGCCGGAGCGCGCCGGGCGGGTGAGGCGGCCAGAGTACCGGAGCGGACGCGCCGCGCCGCGCCGCGACCGCGGCGCGCTGGGCCGGGACATCACACCTAGGTCGTGCCGGCCGCGCGCCAGTCGAGCCGTTCGGGCGGCGGGCCGAGGTTGGGCGGGGGCTCGTCCCGCGCCGCCCCGCGCCCCCCGCCGGCGGCCTCGGCCTCGGCCGTGGTCGGCACCGGCGCGTCGGGGGCGGCTCCGACGGTGCCGAGCGTGGCGGTGGGCAGGGTCAGGATGCCGGGGTTGGCGTCGGCGAGGACGGGGCCGTCCGCGCCGGGCACGACCATGGCGGTCGGCGGCAGCGTGCACAGTCCGTGCGCGTCGGCGCGGTGGCCGCTGAGCGCGTCCTCGGCGCGTTCCGGTTCGCCGGGGGGTTCGCCGCCGATGCCCGCCGCCTGGGCGGTGGTGCGCCCCCAGGTGGTGGCGGTGCGGATGTGCCGGGCCAGGTCCAGCGGCGCCACGGAGGCCGCTGCGTTGCGCATCGAGACCGGCGCCGTGACGTCCTCGGCGGTGTCGCCGACATAGCCGTCGGCTACGGAGCCGCGCAGTGCCTCGCCGATGACCTCGGTGAGCCGGTGCATTCGCAACGCGGGCGCCGTGCCGGGGCCGGCCCGCTCCCGATCCGCGCCGCCGGGTCCGAACAGCACCCGCAGCATGCGCGTAGCCGCCGCGGCGGTGGGCTGGCGCATGACGACGGGAACGCTCCCCTCGCCCCGCAACCGGTGCTCGGCGTCCTCGTCGACCTCGCGGAACAGCAGCACCAGCCCCGCTCCGCCGGCCGAGGCGGTCGCTCCGAGGCGGTCGAGCGCGTGTGCGGGCAGCGCTTCGGCGCCGGCGACCACGATCGTGTGCTGCCAGGGGCGTGCGGGCGCCGGCGCGCGGGTCGCGCGCATCTCCAGCAGCTCGCTCAGCGCCGCCGCGGTGTAGGTGCCGTAGGCCCGCGCGGCGGCGTCGCTCAGCGTGCGGTCGGTGGCGACGACTTTGACTTGGGCGTAGGGCTCTTCGGCGGCCCGGCGCCCGACGCCCTCGAAGGGGGACAGCCGCGCCTCCAGCTTCCAGGCGCGTTCCCGCACCGCCCGGGTGCCGCCGCACCGGGAACGCAGTTTCGCGCGCTGCGCGGCCGGGATCGGGCCGAGGTCGGGGTCGGCGTCGTCGCTCGCGGGATCCCCGGGCGGCGTGCTCAGCGCCCGTAGCCCGCCGATCACCGCGGCGACGCCGCTCTGGGGGCCCAGCACCTCCAGCAGCCCCAGCAGCAGCGCCTCGTCGGCGCCGGTGTCGGTCGTGGCGTCGGCGGCGCCGGCCAGCGCGGCCAGGATGCGGGCGCGCCGGTCCGCCGGAACGTTGGTGCCCAGATTCATCCGCGGCAGGTCGGCCGGCAGGACCCATATGCGGGGGACCACGGCGGAGCGTTTGACCAGTGCGCACAGCTCGGCGGCGGTGCCGCGGCCGGAGAGGTCGACGACGGTGAGGTCGCCGCCGACGCGCAGCGCCGAGGCGCCCACGGTGGTCACCAGCGCCGACCATCCGGTGTCGTCGCCGCCCGCCACGACGACGGCCCGGGAACCGTCGGGCGGGCGCACGCCGTACCAGCGGGGTTGGGCTTCGTAGGCGCGTTTGCGGGCCTGCCACGCTTCGTAGGCGCGGGCGTGCTCCTCTTGGCGTTCGCGGAGGTCGCGTTCGCGGGCGGCCCGCTCGGATTCCACACGCCGCTCTTCCAGGCGCAGCCGGTCGCGGGTGACGCGGCGGCCCTGGACGAGGGCGACGGCGATGGGCAGGGCGACGGCGGCGCACGCCGACAACGCCCCGAAGACGACCGGCCCGGGAAGCACGCGCAGCGGCCACAGCGGCACGCACAGCAGTGCGACGCCGCCCAGGACCGCCAGCGCGGCGTACAGCGGGCGGTGGGTGCGGGCCTCGTCCTCCCGTTGCGCAGAGATCCACTCAGGGCTGGGATCCGCCCGGTCTCCGGGCGAGGGGCGCTGCGGCGGCGGCCCGGGATCGGGCGTCGGCACCTCGTAGCGCCACCCGAGGTAGGTCGGACTCGGCTGGGTTCCCGACGGGGGGTCGGCCACCTCGAAGCACCTCCAGCCCGGCGGGGGCGGCCGGGTCGGCATCGCGCGGTATGCGGAGATCGTGCGGAGACTACCGCAGATGGTGGCACCGGGTCTGCGTGTTGTCACGAAACGGCAGCGGAACGCGACCGCTGCGCGGGCGGGGGCGGGCGGGACGCCGGCGGGCCGCAGGGCGCCGGGCGGGTGCTTTCAGGCGTTGAGCAGCACTGCACCGATCGCGACTCCGGCTGCCGCGGCCGCGCGTACCCGTCCGAAGCGTTCTCCGAAGAACACGGTTCCGATGAGTGCGCCGAAGACGATGCCGGTCTCGCGCAGGGCCGCCACTCCCGCCAGCGTGCCGATCGTCTGCGCCCACAGGACCAGGCCGTAAGCGGTCGTCGACAGCGCACCGCCCAGCAGGCCGATCCGCCACACCGGCCGGACCTGGGCGGTGAGCCTCCCGCGGCGCACGACGAGCGCCACGAGGCCGTAGAACGGGCCCTGCAGCAGCATCATCCAGGAGACGTAGGCGAGCGGGTCGCCGGAGGCGCGCACGCCGAACCCGTCGACGAGGGTGTATGCGGCGATCATCAGCCCGGTGGCCAGGGCGGCGCCGATGGCGGGCAGCCGGGCGCGCGTGGGCCTTCCGTGGGCGAAGGCCAGGGCGCACAGGCCGGCGGACACCACCAGGACGCCGCACAGCCGGACCGGGGGCAGGTGCTCGCCCAGCAGCGCGGCGGCGGCCAGAGCCACCGCCCAGGGCGCGGTTCCGCGCGCGAGTGGGTAGACCTGGCCGAAGTCGCCGAGGCGGTAGCAGAGCATGAGCCCGCCCATGTAGGCGATGTGCAGGCTTACCGAGACCAGCAGGGCCGGCCATGCCGCGGGATCGGGGGTTCCGGCGAAGGGCGCCGCGAGGGCCCCGATCGCCGTGCCGCCGGCGCCGATGAGCGCGAATCCCACGAGCCGGTCGGTGATGGCGTGGGCGATGGCGTTCCAGACCGCGTGCAGGAGGGCGGCGGTCAGAACGGCGGCGACGGCGAGGGTGTCCATCGGCGGTGGGACGGTCCGTTCGCTTCAGGGGCTGGGCGAGGTCGGGCCGGCTCGGGCGTCGTATACCCGGAGAAGCGGTGCGAAACCGCTCTCGGCGGGTGCTCGGTGGAGGGCTCTCCGGGGTGTCCGCGCTGCCGACCCGCCCGCGTACGACGCGCGGCGGCGGGGCGCGGTTCGCTCGGCGAACGGGATGCGGGGGCGCGGGCCGCCGCGGCGCGGCGGCCCGCGGCGCCGGGCGTGCACCGGGCCGCCCGCATACGACGGACGCCGGTGCCGACGGGGCGTGCCCCGTCCGCACCGGCGTCCGCGCGGTTATCCGGTCGCGGCCGTGCTCAGGCGTCGACCTGGAGGTCGATCACCTTTCCGGTCTCGGCTTCGACCTCGTATTCGGCACTGAAGCCCTTCGAGGCCAGCACCTTGACCTTCCAGGCGCCGTTCGCGGCGAAGAAGCGGAACGTGCCCTCCTCGCCGGTGGCCACCTCGCCGACGAAGTCGTCGGAGCTGTTCACCAGGCGTGCGTAAGCGCCGCTGAGCGGCGCGCCGTCGCGACGCACGACCCCCTGGATCACCGCCTGGTCACCGGCGTCGGCGTCTGCCAGGGCGACGCCGCCGACCGGCGCGCCGCATCCGTTGTCGCTCACTGCGTGTCCTCCTCGCTCAGTGCCCTGCGGGCCGCCGCCGGACCGCGGACGGCCCCGGCGCGGCGCTCGTTACTTGGCCTCGCCCAGTTCCACCGGAACGCCCACCAGCGAGCCGTACTCGGTCCAGGAGCCGTCGTAGTTCTTCACGTTGTCCAGACCCAGCAGCTCGTGCAGCGCGAACCAGGTGTGCGACGAGCGCTCGCCGATACGGCAGTAGGCGATGATGTCCTTGTTCAGGTCCACGCCGGCGTCGGTGTAGAGCTTGCGCAGGTCCTCGTCGCTCTTGAACGTGCCGTCGTCGTTGGCGGTCTTGGACCAGGGGATGTTGCGCGCGGTGGGGATGTGCCCGGCCCGCTGCGCGGTCTCCTGCGGCAGGTGCGCCGGCGCCAGCAGCTTGCCGACGAACTCGTCGGGCGAGCGGACGTCGACCAGGTCCTTCTTGCCGATGGAGTCGACGACCTCTTCGCGGAACGCGCGGATGGAGGTGTCCTGCTCCTGGGCGCGGTAGGAGGTAGCGGCGCGCTGGGGCACGTCGTCGACCAGCTCGCGGGAGTCCAGTTCCCACTTCTTGCGGCCGCCGTCGAGCAGCTTGACGGCCTGGTGGCCGTAGAGGCGGAAGTACCAGTAGGCGTAGGCCGCGAACCAGTTGTTGTTTCCGCCGTAGAGCACGACGGTGTCGTCGTTGGAGATGCCCTTCTCCGAGAGGAGCTTCTCGAAGCCGGTGCGGTCGACGAAGTCCCGGCGGACCGGGTCCTGGAGTTCGGTCTTCCAGTCGAGCTTGACGGCGTTGCGGATGTGGCCCTTGTCGTACGCCGAGGTGTCCTCGTCGACTTCGACGAGGACGACGTTCGGGTCGTCGAGGTGAGCCTCCACCCAGTCGGCGTCCACGAGGACGTCGGAGCGGCTCATGGGGAACCTCCTTGAATCATCGGTCGATCGTGCATGTCGCCGTGCAGGCGGTCGGGGGTGCCGAACGCCGTCACGGGGTGCGGCCCACCGGGGTCAGCCGGCGCATCGCCAGGTACGTCTCACAGCCGAGGCACAGGCCGAAGGCGGTGTTGAGGAAAGCGGCCAGGAGCGCGAACGCGGTGGCGGCGACGCCCAGCCAGGCGCCGACCGCGAGGTAGCCGGCCAGGCCCAGTAGGGCGAAGACCAGCCCGACCGCCTGGGCGAAGCGCGGCGGGGCGGAATCCTCGGTCTCGTGCGGCGGTCCCAGGAACGGGCGGATCCACCAGGCGAAGAGCAGGCCGTAGGGCGAGCGCCGCACACCGGCGACGACTGCCACGGCGAAGACGAGCGCCTGGAAGGCGAGGAGCCATGCGCTACCGGTGACCAGCACGGTCGCGAGGACTGCGGTGGTGACGGCGGCGGCGAAGCGTTGACCTCGCGGGTCGACCTGCATCGTGGAGTTCCCACCCGGGTGAGTGCTGCTGGCGGAGTCGAGGGGCGGCCGGCGGCCGGGTCGCGCAGCCGAGCGGCGGACCGGGGTCACGCCCCGGGGCGCTCGGCTCTAGCTGACAGCACGACAGAGCGCGGCGGCGACGTGGCAGAAGTCCACGGCGCGGCGCTTCGTCAGAAACGGCTCTGTCGGAGAACTCACGCTTCCGATGATACGGCCTGCGCAGGCCGATGTCACGGGTGGGGCCGCTCACAGACCCGTGGACCGGTCCGGGTTTCGCGGATTCCCCCGGCCCGCACTCCGGTGCGGCGCCTTCCGGGGCCGGGATCGGCCGCTCCGGCGGCTCCCCCGGACGGGTCGTCGGGTTCCGGGCCGCGCCTCCACACGGTTCGGCACCGCGGAAATCGTCCCTAGTCCGCTACGGCCGCACCCAGGGCGGCGATGACGTCGGCCTTGCGGGGCCGGCCGGCGGCCCTCCGGGTGATGCGCCCGGCAGAGTCGAGCACCAGGACCGTGGGCGTGCGCAGCACGTCGAGCCGGCGCACCAGGTCCAGGTGCGACTCGGCGTCGATCTCGACATGGGCCACACCGTCGACCATGCCGCTCACGTCGGCGAGGACGCTGCGGGTCGCACGGCAGGGCTGGCAGAAAGCGGTGGAGAACTGCACCAGTGTCGCGCGCTCGCCCAGCCCGGCGCCCAGGTCGCCGCCGGTGAGCTCGTGCGGGGCCCCGTCTGCGGCAGCGCCCGCACTCCCGTCGTGCTGTGCGTCCATACCGGGCGCCTCCTCCCCTGGCGACTGCTGCGCCGTCGGCAGCGGGCGTGTGCGGCGGGCGCCGCGCGCGGTGCGGAACCGGCCGTCGAGGCGCCGCCGCAGAAGCCCGAACACCGTTCCGGCCAGCAGCACCGCGACGAGTGCGGCGGTACCCGCTGCCGTTTCGGCGCCGACTGCGCCCGCGTCCACGAGACTACCCCTGTGCCGGGGAGGAGCCGCCGACGAGCTGGACGTCGTCCGCTTCGGCGTTGACCTCGACTCCGTTGGGCAGCGCCTCGATGCCCTGGACGTTGAGTCCGAACGGCATCTCGGGAACCGGCACCTGCAGCGCCAGCAGGTCCTCGACCAGGTCCGCTCCGCCGAGCCGGCTCTGGCCGACTTCGATGTCGGCGGGGGTGACCATGATGGAGCCGTCCTCGACGGCGACTTCGAGGTCGGCCGTGACCGGCGTGCTGTACTGGCCGAGGGCCAGGTCGCCGGACATGCGCGGCTGGCCGTCCTCGTTCTCGATCACGATGCCTTCGGGCAGGCGCTTCTGCAGCTCGCTGTAGGGCAGCAGGACCTTCGCGTCGGCGGTGTCGGCGACCACGCTGGGCCGGGTCATCAAGTCCGACAGGGGCGCCGTGACGTCGCGCGCCGTGACGTCGACGCGGTCGAGCTGGACGTCGTCGACGACGACGGCGCCCGTGACGATCCGGATCCGGCCGTACTCGCCGCCGATGGCCTGGTTGAGGAAGGGGAAGCCGCCGATGGTGACCTCCGGCTCGGAGGACATCTCGTACTGCTGCTCGACGCGCGAGGCGATCTCGCTCTCGGCCGCGTAGTGCAGGCCGCGGTCGGCCACAGCCACCACGACCAGCACGAAGATCACAAAGACGAGGAACTTACGCATCGGGCTACCAGCACGCTCCTGTTGGTTCCGGCGCCCCGCCCGGATCCGACATCCGGCCGGCGGGCACGCCACGGCGGCGGCGTCGGAGGGCGCCCAAAGCTCAGTACTTGAACGAAGGGTACTTCACACGCGTCGTCGCTTCGTATACCAGGGGATCTTCCGGCGAACCCGGGCAAAGCACCCGAGTGGCCGGACCGGTCTCGCGAAGGCGGGAGTGCCGACGCACACCGACGACGACATTAGCGCGACATCAGCATGCTGGCCAGATTGTCGGTGGCCGAGGCTCCCGAGAGCGACAGCTCGATGACATTGGTGGCGACCACCGCCGACGAGCTGCGCCTGCCGAACTCCAGCACGTGCGGCTGCTGCTCGTGCTCCTCGACGGCCAGCTCGTCGCGGTAGATGGCGTAGACGATGCGCTGCAGCGGCGCCCCGGCGACGGTGTGGCAGGCGAAGAGCAGGGTGTCGGGCTCCTGGCGGGCCACCTCGTCGACGACTTCTTCGGCGGCCTCGTCGAACGCGTCGGCGCGGCCGTCGGCGAGCGTGTAGATGGTGATGACGCCCAGCAGCGGCTGCGGGCGCGGGGCCGGTGCTCCCGCGGCCGCGGGAGCACCGCCGGGGTCGGGCTCGCCGTAGTCGTCGTAGTCGTCGTAGTCGTCACGGCCGCGGTCGCGCCGTCGGCGCCTGCCCCACACAGCGTCCTCCTCATCGTCGTCGGCGACGTCGGCGCGATCGTCGCCCCGGTCGCCGCCTCCCGTCCGGGAGCGGCCGCGCGTGCGGCGGTTCGGACGTTCGCGCGGCGGGGCGGCGGCCCGCAGAGCGCCCACCCACAGGGCCGCGATAGCACCCGACATCAGCAGCTGCCCGAGGATACCCAGCCCGTAGCGGCTGACGACGATCTCCAGCAGCGCGGCCACGGCCATCAGCCCCAGCACGGACAGCTCGTGCCGGGACAGCCGGGGCGCTTCGCGCAGGCGGCGTATCACGGCGATCGCACAGGCGACGAGGGCCACCAGCGCGAAACCGTGCACCACGCCCAGGGAGACCGCGGGGATGGTGTCGTAGTGCTCGCGCATGACGGGATAGGAGCTGTCGAAACTGCCGCGCAGGCGGTCCATGGCGAGCACCACGAGCGGCACGACGCCCAGGGTGGTGACCACCAGGCGGGTGCCGAACCGCGCGCGCGGCGATTCGGCCGTGTACTCCACGGCGCCCCAGGCGATCAGCAGCGGTCCCAGCAGCCCGATCCCGATCTGCAGGGTCCGGAACGTGGCGCCGGAGAACCCCAGGAGCGCTCCGGGGAAGGCGGCGCTGAGCGCGATCGCGAGCGCGGCCGCCGAGGCGCCCCAGACAGCGCTGCGGAGCCCCGGGCTCTTGATACCGCGGGCGATCAGCGCCGCGGTGGCGCTCCATGCCACCAAGGCGCAGACGAATGCCAGTCCAACCTCGACCATCCCGCCAATCATGGTGCACGCGCGGGGCCGGTGGTGAATCCGGACCGGACATTCTCCGCCCGTTATGCCCTATTCATCGGCGTTTGAGCAGAATCAGCCGTTTGGCTTGTGAGTTACCTCACCGGCCATAGCGCCGTCGCCGCCGCTTCGCCCGATGGTGCGTGCACGAGCCGTAAACTCGGGGGCATGTGGCGCAATCTCCGTCGATCCGACCGCGGCCGCGCCGCCCTGGCAGGGGAAGCGTCGGCGGCCGATGCACGATCGCGGCGCCGCGATACCGGCGACGACGGACCCTTCGTGCCGCTGCCCGCAGGGTCCCCCGTCGACGCGGAGCGCACCGGCGCCCCCATCGCCTTCTTCGACGTCGACAACACCCTCATGCGCGGCGCGTCGATCTACCACTTCGCGCGCGGACTGGCAGCACGCGACCTGTTCACCACCCGCGACCTGCTGCGCTTCGCCTGGGGACAGGCGCTCTTCCGCGTCAGCGGGACCGAACAGCCCCAGCAGATCAACGCAGCACGCGACGCTGCGCTGGCCTTCGTGGCGGGCCACGGCGTCGACGACCTCGTCGACCTGTGTGAAGGCATCTACGACGACACGATGTCCGACCGCATCTGGGAAGGCGCCCGGCGGCTCGTCGAACGCCACCTCATGGCGGGCGAACGCGTATGGCTGGTCACCGCCACGCCCGTGGAACTGGCCGACATCATCAAGCGCCGGCTCGGCTTGGACGGCGCCCTTGGCACGGTGGCCGAGACGGTCGACGGCGTCTATACCGGCCGACTGGTCGGCGACCTGCTGCACGGCCCGGCCAAGGCCGCCGCGGTCGAGGCGCTTGCGGCCCGCGAAGGCGTGGACCTGGCCCACTGCACCGCCTACAGCGACTCCAGCAACGACCTTCCGCTGCTGCACTCGGTGGGACGGCCCAACGCCGTCAACCCCGACGACGCGCTGCGCGCGCACGCCCTCGCCAACGGGTGGCCGCTGCACGAGTTCCGCACCCACCGCACTGCGCTGCGCGTGGGGATACCCGCGGCGGCGGCCGGAGCGGTCGCCGGCGGTCTGGCCGTGGGCGTGCTGCGCCGCCGCACACGCCGCTGACCCGCGCCCGGCGAAGGGCGGCGGTGGCCGTGTCCGGTTGGGAAGGTGCGGCGTGCGCTCGGCGGCACGGGACGCCCACGCGACGCGAAGCGTCTCCGGTGTGCGGCGGTGGACGGCGGTGGCCCGCTCTCCGCGCGGCCGGGCTCGTCGCCGCAGCCCCCGTCGGGGCCGAAAAACGTCGTTGCCGGAGGATGCCCGGCGGCGGCGAGCCGCCTGCGATCAGGCCCTCAGGGCCGCCCGGGGCCGGTGCGCGCGCCCGCGCGGCGGTGCCGCGCCGTGCTTGCGGGGCCCGCCGCAGCGCTCGCTCAGGTAGTCCTCGAACGCCTCCTGCGAGCTGTAGGCGGGCGACCAGCCCAGTTCGCGCTCCAGCTTGCTGAAGTCGACGACGCGGTCCGAGCACAGCAGCCGCAGCTGCTCGGGCGAATAGTCGAGCTTTCCGCGCCGGGCGATCCCGCCGAGCATGCGCAGTCCCTGCTCGGGCATCGCGAAACGCCGGCGCCCCACACGCCGCAGGCACTGCGACAGCGGCAGGGAACCCGATCCGGCCACGTTGAACACGCCCTCGCCGCCGCTCAGCGCCATGCGGCGCACGGCCTCGACGCCGTCGTCCTCGTGGATGAACTGCATGCTCGGGTCGTAGCCGCGCACGGTCGGCACCAGGCGCAACCCGAAATAGCGGGTCAGCGGGGTATCGGCCGACGGCCCGATGAAGCTGGCGAAGCGCAGCACCGCCACCCCCGCATCGGGGCGGCGCCGTGCCAGAGTCCCGGTGTGCTCTTCGACCTCGGCCGCGTTGTAGGCATAGGCCGAGCGCGGCATGCTGCGCGCCTCGCCGTCCTCGGTGCACAGCGCCCGGTCGCGGGCCGCCGCACCGTAGACGGCGGCGCTGGAGCGCACCACCACGCGCGAAACGGCGGCGGAGCGCTGGCAGCCGTCCAGCAGCTGCATGGTGCCCAGGATGTTGCCGTTGTCGGCCGAGGCCCGGCCGCCGGAGGCTCCCCCGGACGGGGTCAGCCCCAGGTGCAGCACGGTGTCGGCCCCGGAGTCGGCGACCGTCTGCGCCAGACTGCCGCCGTGCAGGTCCGCGGAAACGTACTCGGGCCCGACGAGCGGACGGCGCAAAGACGCGGCGTCGACACCGACCACCCGGTCGACACCGGGCTCGGCCGCCATTGCCTCGGCCACGCGGCCCCCCAGCTCACGGGAGACTCCGGTTACGAGTACGACGCGGCCCATCAACACGCCTCCACGAGTCGGGGGTGGTGCCTGTTAGAGGGAGGCCTCCGCGGCTACCGCGTCGCAGCGGGGCCGTGGCGGCCGCCGCAGCGTCCGGTGCCCGCGGGGAGGCCGACCTCTGCCGGGAGTGCCGGCTACTTCTTGTTGCGGCGCGCGACCCGGGTCCTCTTCAGCAGCTTGCGGTGCTTCTTCTTCGCCATGCGCTTGCGGCGCTTCTTGATGACGGAACCCATACGGCTCACCTCTCGCCAGCGGACCTGTTGACACGACGGCCCGCCTCGCCCGCTGCCCATACGGCAGCGCGCGTGCGGTACCGGCGGAAGAATGCGGCGGGATCCGTCACACGGACGGGCGCGCGGAATCGCGCGCCGATGAAGTACGCCGCACCCGAAGTCCCAGCCTACCGTCTGGCTCAGCGCACTCGGCGCAGCGACCGCCTTCGCCCGTCGCCCGTCCCCGCCGACGCGGGCGGGACGGACGTGATTCCCCGCCGGAACCGGGCGCGGCCGGGGCGGTCTCAGGCGCCGGGGACGAGCGGGCCGCCCCCGTTGCGGTACAGGTCGGCGGCCGGCTCGGCGTAGCCCACGCTGACCAGCTTCTGGTCCTCGAACGTCAGCGACGTCACGCTGGCGAGGTTGCACTGGCGCCGGTCCGGGCGATGCCACAGCCGCTTCTTCTCGGCCGCGCGGCGCGCCATCCAGATCGGCAGCTGATGGCTGACGCAGACCGCTTCGCGCCCCCACGCCTCCTTGCGCACCACCTTGATGACGTCGATCATGCGGGCGACGATCCGCGCATAGGGCTCGCCCCACGAAGGACGGAACGGGTTGTAGACCCGGCGCAGCACCCGCGGATCGCGCACGGAGCGCCGGGACAGCGACATCCCCTGGAACGTGTTGCCCGCTTCGATCAGCCGCTCGTCCATCCGGACGGCGACGCCGAACTCGTCGGCGAGCGGGCGGGCGGTCTCCTCGGCGCGGTCCAGCGGCGACGAGTACAGCGCCGCCACGTCGCGGCCGGCGAACCACCCGGCGGCGAGATCGGCCATCCGGGACCCGTTGTCGCTCAGGTGGAACTCCGGCAGCCGGCCGTAGAGGATCCCGTCCGGGTTGTGGACTTCCCCGTGCCGGAGCAGGTGGACGACGGTGGTCGTACTCATATGGGGGCGACCGGTTCCCTTCCGTCGGTAGTCGGGCGACGCGGCGATGGCCGGCGGACGGCTCGGCCGGGCACGCGGTGCGCCCGCGGACCGGGGCGCGCCGGCGCCGCCGTGCCGGTGTGCGCTGCGGTACCCAATCTATCGACCGTCGTCGGCCGCCTGGCACCGCAACCCGCACGGCGGGCCGCGAAGCGCCCTCAGTGCGGGGCGGATCCGCGGGTCCGGGGTCCCGGCGCCCGGCCGCCCGCTCAGACCTCGGCGGCGGCGCGGGCCGCGGCGGGCAGCGCGCCGACGATGCGGTCGATCGCGGCGTCGTCGTGGGCCGCCGAGAGGAACCACGCCTCGAATGCGGCCGGCGGCAGGAAGACGCCCTGGTCGAGCATGGCGTGGAAGAAGGCGGCGAACCGGTCGAGGTGCTGGGCGCGGGCGCCGTCGAAGTCGGTCACCTCCTCGCCGGTGAAGAAGACGGTGAACAGGCTGCCGCCCCGCTGGACGCGGTGCTCGACTCCGGCGGCGGTCAGCTCGCGCTCCGCGGCGGAGGCGACGTGGTCGGCGGCCGCGTCGATGCGTGCGTAGACGTCGTCGGTGGCGTTGCGCAGGGTCGCCAGCCCGGCGGCGGTCGCCAAGGGGTTCCCCGACAGGGTGCCGGCCTGGTAGACGGGCCCGGCCGGCGCCAGCAGCTCCATCAGTTCGGCGCGGCCGCCGAAGGCCGCCGCGGGCAGCCCGCCGCCCATGACCTTGCCGTAGGTCACCAGGTCGGGGGCCACGCCTTCCAGGCCGTACCAGCCCGAGCGGCTGACGCGGAATCCGGTCAGCACCTCGTCGAGCACCAGCAGCGAGCCGTTGGCCGCGGCGATCTCCTTCAGCCGCGCGTTGAAGCCGTCCTCGGGCGGCACCACGCCCATGTTGGCCGGGCAGGCTTCGGCGATCACGCACGCGATGTCCTCGCCCTGCTCGGCGAACACGCGCTGGACGGCGTCGACGTCGTTGTAGGGCAGCACGATGGTGTCGGCGGCGCCGGCCCCGGTGACGCCGGGAGAGTCCGGCAGCGCGAAGGTGGCCACGCCCGATCCCGCCGACGCCAGCAGGGCGTCGACGTGGCCGTGGTAGTTGCCGGCGAACTTGACGACCTTGCCGCGGCCGGTCGCGGCGCGGGCGAGGCGGATCGCCGACATGGTCGCCTCGGTTCCGGAGTTGACCAGCCGGACCTGCTCGACCGGGGCGCGGGCGGCGATCTCTTCGGCCAGCTCGACCTCGCCGGCGGTCGGGGTGCCGAACGAGGTGCCCTTGGCGACGGCCTCGGTCAGCGCCTCGGTCACCGCGGGGTGGGCGTGGCCGAGGATCATCGGACCCCACGAACAGATCAGGTCGACATAGGTGTTGCCGTCGACGTCGGTGAGGTAGGGGCCCGTGCCCGAGGCCATGAACGGCGGGGTGCCCCCGACCGCTCCGAACGCTCGGACGGGGGAGTTCACCGCACCGGGAACGGCGGCACTGGCTCGCTGGAACAGCTCGGCGGAAGTCTCTCGTTTACCCACGTCCCCAAGTGTGGCAGGAGACGGCTCCCGGTTCGCCCGGCCCCGGCGGTGCACCGCGCCGTGTCCGGCGCGGCCGCGCGGGCGCGGCGGAAACGCGGGGGCTCCGGGCCGCGTTCCGCCGGTCCCGTGGTCCGGCCCGCGCGGACCGCCCCGGTTCGGGCGGCCGGCCGGCTATCAGTAGATTGTGACGGCACGGCACACAACCTGCGAAGGAAGCTCCCTAATGACCGAGGTCTTCGCCACCGCCGACCTGATCGACGCACACGGCGATGCGCTCGCCAGCTGCGAGACCCAGTTCGGCCGGTTCGGCGCACGCCGGGCCTTTCACGGGCCCATCGCCACGATCAAGTGCCACGAGGACAACGCGCTGGTCAAGGAGCAGCTCGGTCAGCCCGGCGAAGGCTGGGTGCTGGTGGTCGACGGCGGCGGCTCGCTGCGGACGGCGCTGATGGGCGACCTGATCGCCGAGTCGGCTCAGGAGAACGGCTGGGCCGGCGTCGTGATCCACGGCGCGGTGCGCGACGTCGCCGCACTGGCCCGGCTGGACTTGGGCATCAAGGCGCTGGGGTCCAACCCGCGCAAGTCGGCCAAGACCGGTGCCGGCGTGCTGGACGCCCCCGTCGCGTTCGGAAACGTGGTCTTCTCCCCCGAAACGTGGCTCTACAGCGACGACGACGGCATCGTGATCAGCGACGAGAAACTGGACGTACCGGGATAGGCCCCCGCGCCGTACCGCCGGCGCTAAGGCGCGAACTCTTCGCAGGCGTCGGAGACGATGTCCAGGACGGTGATGGGGTCCGGCAGCGGCTCCGGCGGCTGCTCCGGGGAGCGGATCCAGGTGACGGGGCTGTCTGAAGGCAGCACCGAGGGGGCGGCGAGGACGTAGCTGTCGCGGCAGTGCCAGCGCAGGCCGGGGCTCTCGGCGATGCGCTCCGGTACGCAGTCGAGGTGGCAGGACCACCATTCGTCCTCGTCGGCGGGCGAGCGGGTGGCCACGAAGAACAGGTATCGCCGGGTCCCGACCGCGGCGACCGGACCCGCCTGCACACCGGCGCGGCCCATCCGGGCCAGCGCCATGACGCCCGCTCCCGCAGGCACGTCGAACACGTCGAAGACCCGCCCGGTGGGCAGGATGACGTTGGCTCCGGGAGTGGCGCGCCACCAGCCGGCGACGGTGTCGGGGTCGGTGGTGGCCTCCAGTCCCCAGGTGGCCGAGACCGGATGGGCACCCGGGTCGGGGCAGCCCACGCGATCGCACCCGCAGGCGCGCCCGCCCGCTCCCGCCGGGGCAGCGCCGCGGCAGACCGGCCACCCCAGCTCCGCGTACCGCAGAGCCGCGCTGAGCATGCCTTCCGCGGGGCGGCGGCGCCTCCGCCGCTGCAGAACCTGGGCCACGTCAGCTTCCCCCTTCGCCTGTCGCCGGTCGAGGCCAGTGGTGGGTACCGCATCCCCCGGCCTCGACCGCGATCCGGCGGGGAAACGGTGGCTTCCCCGCTCAGCGGAGCAATCGCGCCGCCTCGGTCGCCCAGTAGGTCAGAATCTGCTCGGCTCCGGCCCGCCGGTAGGACAGCAGGGTCTCCGGAATCACCCGCTCCCGATCCAGCCATCCGCGTTCGACGGCTGCTTCGATCATCGCGTACTCGCCGCTGACCTGGTACGCCGACACCGGTACCGCCGCCCGGTCCGCCACCCGGGCGACGACGTCCAGGTACGCCAGACCGGGCTTGACCATGACCATGTCGGCACCCTCGGCGATGTCCAGGTCGACCTCGCGCAGCGCTTCCCGGGCGTTGGCGGGATCCATCTGGTACCCGGTGCGGTCGCCGAACTGCGGTGCGCCCTCGGCCGCTTCGCGGAACGGCCCGTAGAAGGCCGAAGCGTACTTGGCGGAGTAGGCGAGGATCGCGACGTCGGTGTAGCCGGCCCCGTCCAGTGCGGCGCGGATGGCGGCGACCTGGCCGTCCATCATTCCGCTGGGTCCCACGACCTGCACCCCGGCGGCCGCCTGGGCCACGGCGACGTCGGCGTAGCGCTCCAGGGTGGCGTCGTTGTCGACGTCGCCGCCGGGCGTAAGCAGCCCGCAGTGCCCGTGTGAGGTGTACTCGTCCAGGCACAGGTCGGCCATGACGGCGACGTCGCCGCCGAGGTCGCCCGACAGGTCGCGCAGCGAGCGCTGCACGACGCCGTCGGGGTCGTCGGCCGAGGATCCCCGCTCGTCCTTGGATTCGGGAATGCCGAACAGCATGATCCCGCCGACACCGGCCTCGGCGGCCTCCTGGGCCGCCTTGCGCACGCTGTCGCGGGTGTGCTGCACGACGCCCGGCATGGACGAGACCGGGTTGGGTTCGGCGATGCCCTCCTTGACGAACACCGGCAGGACGAGTTCCTCGGGACGCACCCGGGTTTCGGCGACCAGTCGGCGCAGGCCCGGTGTGCGGCGCAGGCGGCGCGGCCGCGCCGCCGGGTAGTCGGCGTTCATCGCAAGCTCCCTTGTCACACGGTCTTCCGGCGCCGGCCGCGGCGCTTCTGGCTGGGTTTGAGGGCCGGCTTGCCCGCGGCGACCGCTTCGGCGCGCTGTGCCGCACCGTACTCCGCGAGAGCCTGCGCCAGGGCCGAAACCGAGGTCTTCGGCGCCGTGACGTCCACCCGCAGACCGAACTCCTGGGCGGTCTTGGCGGTCTCGGGCCCGATGACCCCGATCACCGTGGTGTTGTGCGGCTTGCCCGCGATCCCCACGAGGTTGCGCACGGTGGAGGAGGACGTGAACAGCACGGCGTCGAAACCGCCGCCCTTGATCGCCTCGCGGACCGGGGCGGGCGGCGGCGCCGCGCGCACCGTCCGGTAGGCCGTGACGTCGTCGACCTCCCAGCCGAGACCGCTCAGTCCCGCCGACAGCGTCTCGGTGGCGATGTCGGCGCGCGGTAGCAGCACCCGCTCGATCGGGTCCAGCTCGGCGTCGTAGGGCGGCCAGACCTCGACCAGCCCGGAGCCGGACTGCTGATCCGGCGGTGGTGTGAGGTCGGGCTGGATCCCGAATTCGCGCAGCGCCGCCGCGGTCTGGTCGCCTACGGCGGCGACCTTGACCCCGGCGAAAGCGCGGGCGTCCAGGCCGTACTCCTCGAAGCGCTCGCGGATGGCCTTGACGGCGTTGACGGACGTGAAGGCCACCCACTGGTAGCGGCCGGTGACCAGCCCGCGGACGGCGCGCTCCATCTGCTGGGGCGTGCGCGGCGGCTCTACCGAGATGGTCGGCACCGACTCGGGAACGGCGCCGGAGCCGTAAAGCCGGTCCGACAGCCCGGCCGCCTGCTCCTTGGTGCGCGGAACCAGCACCCGCCAGCCGAACAAGGGGCGCCCCTCGAACCACGAGGGCTCCTTCTCGCCGGTGACTCCCTTGCCCATGAGGAACAGGGCGGGGGTGGTGGCGTTGTGGCCCTTGGCGTCGGCGGCCTTGAGGTCGGCCGACAGCCGCTGCAGCGTCGAGGTGACGGTGGTCTGCTCGGTGGTGGAGCCCATGCGCACGACCGCGACCGGGGTGCTCGCGGGTTTTCCGGCGGCGATCAGCGTCTTGCACAGGCGGTCGAATCCGGGGCCGCTGTGGCGGGCGTCGACGCCTTCGGGCGAGTCGGGGAACATCACGACGAGGGAGGCGTCGCCGTGGGCGAGCCGCTCCCAGTCCAAGCCGGAGTCGGAGGCGTCGACGATGCGGGCTTCGCTGATGTCCTCGGGCAGCAGCGGGACTCCGGCGAACGCGGGGACGGCGGTCGCAGCGGAGAGGCCGGGCACGATCTCGTACTCGATCCCGGACTGGCGGCAGGCCGCGGCGAGTTCCGCGCCCCGGCAGCCCAGGAGCGGGTCGCCGCTGTAGAGGCGCACGACGCGCTTGCCTTCGCGGGCGTGCCCCACGGCCACGTCGTCGATCTCGCCGCCGCATTCCGCCGGGTCGATGACGGCGACGTCCGCGGAGCAGTGCCGCAGCAGCGGCTCGCGGTGCTTGGCGAGCTCGGGGCCGGGTTCGCGGAGGTTGATGACGACGTCGGCCCTGGCGAGGGCCGACGCGCCCCGCAGAGTCAGCAGCTCGGCGTCGCCCGGGCCCGCCCCGACGAGGGCCACGTGCCCGCGCTGGGACTCGCCCGCCGCGTTCGGCGGCGGCTCCTGGTTGGCACTCTGCGGATTCACTGGCTGATCGCTCCTTGCTTTCGCGCTCGGGCGCCCGCGTGGAGCGCCGCGGCCGCAGGGCGCACGCCCCGGCTACCGGCGGCGCGGCCGGGCGGTGCCGTCCGCCGCGCTACCGGCGGCACGGCCCGCACACTGCCCTGCGGCCTCCTTCAGTCTTCGGACGGCGTCGTGGAGTCCCGTGCCGCATCGGCGACGATGCGGTCGGCTCCGTCACCGATCATCTCGCGGGCGAGCTCGCGTCCCAGGGACGACGCGGCTTCGGCCGTGTCCGCGCCGACGGGAACGGAGCGCTCGCGCCGCACCGCACCGGTTCCGTCGGGTGCCACCACGGCGGCGCGCAGGCGCAGCCGGCCGTCGCCGACGTCGGCGTAGGCGCCGACGGGGGCCGCGCAACCGGCTTCGAGCTCGGCCAGCACGCTGCGTTCGGCGGTGACTTCGGCGCGGGTGGCGGCGTGGTCGACGGCCGTGAGGTAGGCCAGGTCGTCTCCGGCACGAGAGGCCAGGCACTCCACGGCCAGGGCTCCCTGGCCGGGTGCGGGCAGCATCCGTTCGGGCCCGAAGACGTCGGTGACGTCGTCGAGGCGGCCCACCCGCGCCAGGCCGGCGTAGGCCAGGACGACGGCGTCGACCTCGCCTTGGGCGATTTTGCCCAGCCGGGTTCCGGCGTTGCCGCGGATCGGCACGAAGCTCAGGTCGGGGCGCAGTGCGGCGAGCTGTGCGACGCGGCGCGGGGAGCCGGTACCGACGACGGAACCGGGCGGCAGCTCCTCGAACGCGCGGCCGTCGCGGGCGCAGAGGGCGTCGCGGGGGTCGTCGCGCTCGACGACGGCGGCGACGGTGAGCCCTTCGGCGGGGGCGGTGGGCAGGTCCTTGAGGGAGTGCACGGCGAAGTCGATTCCGCCCGACAGCAGTTCCTCGCGCAGCCTGTTGACGAACACCCCGGTGCCGCCCAGCTGGGTCAGCTGGGCCTGGGTGACGTCGCCGTAGCTGGTGATGAGCTCCAGCTCGACACCGGTGCCGGTGCGGGCGGTGACGGCGTCGGCGACCGTCTGCGACTGGGAGGTGGCCATGGGGCTGCGGCGGGTGCCGAGCTTGGCCGGGCGGTCGGTCACGCTCCCCCCTCCTCGGGTGCGCGCTCGACGCGGCTGACGGCGTCGGCGGCGGCGGGGTCGAGGTCGAACAGTTCCCGCAGCGCGGCCTCGTAGGAGTGGCCGTCGGGTTCGGCGGCGAGCTCCTTGACGCGCACCGTGGGCTGGTGCAGCAGTTTGTCGACGACGCGGCGCATGGCGCGGGTGACCTCGCCGCGGGTCTTGTCGTCGATGTCGGGCAGGCGCCCTTCGAGCCGGTCCAGCTCGGACTCCATGAGGGTGCGGGCCTTGTCGCGCAGCGCGACCACGGTGGGGGCGACGAGCTGGGCGCGGCGCACCCCCTCGTATTCGGCGACCTCCTCGTCGACGATTCCGCGCACGAGCGAGATCGCGCCGGCGCGCTCGGCGGATTCGCCGTCGCTCTCGGCGACCGCCTGGCGCAGGTCTTCGATGTCGACGAGTTCGACGCCGGGCAGATCCCGTACGTCCGGGTCGATGTCATGGGGCAGCGCGAGGTCCAGGAACACCAGAGGGCGTCCCGCGGAGCGGGCGGCGTGCTCGACCTGGTCGCGGGTGAGGACCAGGCCCTGGGCGCCGGTGCAGGAGACGACCAGGTCGACCTCGGGCAGGGTCTCGGCGGCGGAGTCGAAGGGTACGGCGCGGCTGCGGATGGGCTCGTAGGCCTCGGTGAGGCATTCGGCCAGGCGCTCGGCCCGCTGGTTGGTGCGGTTGGCCACGCTGACTTCGCCGGCTCCCTGGCGGGCCGCGGTGTTGGCGGCGAGCGCGCTCATCGAGCCGGCGCCCAGGACGAGTACCCGCAGGCCGGTGAGGGCCTGGGGGTCGGGCAGTGCGGCGGCGACCTCGGCGGCAGCGCCTTCGGCTTCGCCCGCACCGGCGACGGGGCAGCCGGCGGTTCCGGCGGCGGAGGGGGCGGGCGCGGCCGCCGCGGGGGCGGCGGCGCCGAGCCGGCGCAGCGCGACGTCGAGCCCGAAGCCGACCATGTCGGCGCCGGCGTGGTCGAGGTGGGTGTCGGTGTGGGCGCGCTTGCCCACACGCAGCGCGCGCTGCCCCAGGTCGTTGAGCACCCGGCCCACGATCCCGGCCTCCTGGGCCTCCTTGATCGCGTTGCGCACCTGGCCGAGGATCTGGCCTTCGCCCACGACCATGGAGTCGAGTCCGCAGGTGACGGAGAACAGGTGCTGGACCGCGCGTTCTTCGTAGTGGACGTAGGCGTGGTGGGAGAGTTCGCTCAGCGGGACGCCGGTGTGCCAGGAGAGGAGTTCGGTGACGGCGGCCACGGCGGGGTGGAACTTGTCGACGTCGGCGTAGACCTCGGTGCGGTTGCAGGTCGAGACCATCAGCGCCTCGTTGATCGACGGCGCGGCCGCGATCTCGGACATGACTTTCGACCGCGCCTGCCCCTCCAAGGCGACGCGCTCCAATAGCGCCACGGGCGAGCTGCGATGGCTCACCCCTACGGCGAGGACACTCATGTGCACTCCAATGCGGGCTGCATTGCGCTGCTCCGTACCTGCGGGGACTCCCGCGTCCGCGGGTGCGCCCCCTGCTGTGGCCATGCTGCCCCCGGCACGGCCGTCCTCATACCGGCCCCCTCCCGAACGGGTCCAGACCGGCGTAGCCGTCGGCCTTGCGCTGTTCGTGGAAGGCCAGGATCTGCAGCTCGATGGACAAGTCGACCTTACGCACATCGACGCCCGGAGGCACATTGAGCACCACCGGAGCGAAGTTCAGCACGCTGGTGACGCCGGTCTCGACGAATCGGTCGCAGACTTCCTGCGCAGCCGCCGCGGGGGTGGCGATCACCCCGATCGACACGTTCTCCCTGTCGACAACGTCTTCCAGGGTGTCGATATGCCCGACGGAGAGTCCGGCGACGGTGTCTCCGAGCACAGCGGTGTCGGCGTCGAGCAGCGCGGCGATGCGGAAGCCGCGGGTGCCGAACCCCCCGTAATTGGCGAGTGCGCGGCCGAGATTGCCCGCGCCGACGATGGCGACCGACCAGTCCTGGGTGAGACCAAGCTCACGCGATATCTGGTAGATGAGGTATTCGACTTCGTAGCCGACGCCGCGGGTGCCGTAAGAGCCGAGGTGGGAGAGGTCCTTGCGCAGCTTGGCCGAGTTGACGCCGGTCGTCTCGGCCAGGTGCTCGGAGGAGACCGTGAGGATGCCGCGATCGTCGAGCGCTTGCAGCGCACGCAGGTAGACGGGGAGCCGGGCGACGGTCGCCTCCGGGATTCCCCGATCCCGGGGCCGTGGTTCAGGGGGGGTCACTAGCGTGCGCTCCTGGACGGCGATCGTCACTGACCGGTGCCGAAACGGACCGTGGCCCGCCGCGAGCGCGGTTTCCACTCCCGCCCGGACTGGATTTGCACATTCAGGTTACGCCCTTGTGAACACGCGCACAAAGTGGGCGGCACCGTCCCGCGGCCCCGACCGGCCCGGCACCGCGGGCCTTCTCGGCGGGCGCCGGCGGGCGGTCCTCGCGGGGGCGCGGCCGCTGCCGGTCAGGAGCCGCCGGCGAGCGCGGCCCGCAACCGCTGCTCGTCCACCCGCCAGAAGTCGTGCCGCTTCCCGTCGACGAACGTCACCGGGATCTTGTCCCAGTAGTCGTCGCGCTCGGCCTGAGCCGCCGCGTCGAGGTCGCGGACCTCCACCCGCGCATCCGTGTCGGCGCACACCCGCTCGACGACCTCCAGCGCCTGCTCGCACAGATGGCAGCCGGACCTGCTCAGCACCGTCACGGTGCGGCCCGCGGCGTTCCCGGCGTCCTCGGACATGCTTCGCTCCCCCGTTTCGCGCGCCGGGCCCGGCGCGCTCCGCCTGCGGTGCGGGCACGGCCCGACCCGGGCCCCGTCCGCCCCGGTGCTCATCCGCCGGCGAACGGCGGCAGCACCTCGATGACATATCCCTCGTCGAGCTCCACGTCCGCGTGCGCCCGTCCGCCCACGGGGTATTCGTCGACGACGAACGACGAACGGTCCAGCACCCGCAGGAGGCGGTCGTCGCCGCTGCGGGCGCCGCGCACCGACTCCAGCACATCGGCCAGCGTCGCTCCGCTGACCGGCTCTTCGGCCTTTCCCGCGGCTTCTTTCGCCGCGGCCCAGTACCGAATGATTCCACTTACCATCGGTCGATTATCCTCGTAGGTCTCGGAGGCGCACACTTCATTAATTCTCCGCCGGAGGCAATGAGGCCTTCGACCACCGCCGCGCGCGGGTTGACGGGAAGAGACGTATGAGTCATCTGCTTCTACTCACGAACTCCAACGAACCGTCGGACCATGTTCTGCCCGCCCTCGGACTCCTCCTGCACTCGGTCCGGGTCTCCCCGGCCGAAGCCGGAGCGCTCCTGACAACAGGCCCCGACCGCGACTCGAACACACCCGTCGACGCCATTCTCGTCGATGCTCGCAGCGACCTCGCGGCGGCGCGCAACCTCTGCCGCCTGCTCGACACCACGGGGCTGGACTGCCCGCTCATCGCGGTCCTCACCGAAGGCGGCGTGGCGGCGCTCACCCCGGATTGGCAGGTCGAGGACTTCCTGCTGACCTCGGCCGGGCCCGCCGAAGTCGAGGCCCGGCTGCGGTTGTCCGTCGGCCAGGCCGACACCGGCCCCGACGATCCCGACGAGATCCGCCGCGGCGACCTGGTCATCGACGAGGCCACCTACATCGCACGGCTGCGCGGCCGCATCCTCGACCTCACGTTCAAGGAGTTCGAGCTGCTGAAGTTCCTCGCCCAGCACCCGGGCCGGGTCTTCACCCGCGCGCAGCTGCTCCAAGAGGTGTGGGGATACGACTATTTCGGGGGCACCCGCACGATCGACGTGCACGTGCGGCGGCTGCGCGCCAAACTCGGCAGCGAGCACGAGGCGATGATCGGAACCGTACGCAACGTCGGTTACCGCTTCGTTCCCGACACCACGGCCAAGACGGGCGGGGACTCGGCGGCGCGCCCCCAGGACGCCGGGAGGGACGCCCCCGCACAGCACCGGCGCTGACCGCTCGCGCAGCGTCTCCCGCCGCCCGTCCGCGCGGACGGGCGGCGGGCCGCACCTGCGGCGCCCCCGGCGAATGGATCCGTCGCCGGCCGGGTAGGCGCGGCGATGCGCCGGAGGCGCTCCGGCACGCCGGGAATCGCCTCGACACCGGGTCTCGTCGGCAGGCGCCCGATTGTTTAGGATTCGGGCCAGTCGGCATGGCGTGACCGCTCCCCTGCTCCCCGTGGTCGCCCTACCGCTCCCTCGACCCGCGGCGCCCTGAGACCGGGAGGCCAACGCCAATGTCCAGTGGAAAGCGGCTACCGCCGGCCCGCTTCCCCCTGCCGCTGCGTCTGGCCGTCGCGGTCCCCGTCGGTTCGCTCTTCGTCGGCCTGCCCGCGCCGGCCGCGGCCGTTCCGGATCCGGCCGCGCCCGTGCTCAGCTTCGCCGACACCGAAACGACGATCGAGCCGGGCGGGACCGCCGAAACAGTGCTGAACATCGAGCCCGGCGACGCCGAGGGCACGGTCTGCCTCTACGGCTTGGAGCTCAGCCACGGCATGTTCAAGGACTCCGGCCTGGACGGCCCGAGTCCCGGGATCGCCGTTTCGATCAGCGGGCGGCCCGAGGAGACGGCCGAGGTCGACGCGTGGCTCTCCTACGCCGAACTCGACGGGGAGGACGGGGCGGAAGCCGACTGCCCCGAAAGCCCGAAAGAGCTGGGCGAGGTGTACAAGGCCGGCACGCACGACGCCTTCAGGGTGACGGTCGCCGCCCCCGAGCCGACGCCGGAGCCCAGCGAAACGTCCGGCCCTTCGGAGTCCCCGAGCCCCACGGATTCGCCCGGCCCCAGCGACTCACCCGACCCGACGGCCTCCCCGAGCCCCACGGATTCGCCCGGCCCCAGCGACTCACCCGACCCGACGGCCTCCCCGAGCCCCACGGGTTCGCCCACGGAGTCCGTCGGCCCGTCCCCGAGCCCGTCGGGCGGCCCGAGTACCACCGCGTCGGCGACCGACCCCGATCCGTCCGAACCGGACCCGACCGACACGGAACCGTCCGACCCCGATCCGACCGACCCGGACCCGTCCGACCCCGATCCGACCGACACGGAACCGTCCGACCCGGACCCGACCGACCCCGATCCGACCGACACGGCCCCCCAGGATGAGGAAACCCCCGACGGCGACGACGCCACCGCCCCGCCGCACAGCCCGGTGACCACCGGCGGCCGCGACGCCCCGGGCACCGGCGACCTCGCCGACCTGCCCCGCGTGTCCGAAGGCGGGGACGAGTCCGACGCGCGGGCGCCGGCCCCCGCCGCCTCGGACGGCGACGGGATGGCCGAACTTCCGTCGTTGGAACCGGGTGAGGACGACGCCTCACGCACCACCGGCGTCGCGGCGAGCGAGAACACCCCGGCCCCCGTGGTCACACCCGCCGTGCTGGTGCTGTTCCTCGTGCTTCTGCTGCTGTTCTCCATGCCGCTCGCCCCCTCACGGCGGGTGCGCATCGGCCCCACGGCCTACATGGGCCGCCGCCGCAAGGGCTGAGGCACCATCCGACGGCGCTCCGGCGACCGCTCGCCGGGCGCGCCGCGTCCCGCCCGACACACGCCGGGAGGCGGGACGCGGCCCGGCCGGCGGAGAATCACACCTAGGCTCGTGCCATGACGCACGTGCGCACCACCGAGACCCTGACACCCGACGAGACCGCGGCCGTGCTCGCGCTGGCCGAATCCGCCGGCGAGCACGACGGACTCCCGCCGCTGTCCGAGCAGACGCTGCTGCGCGTCCGCCACGGGGCTCGCCCGGGGACGGCCCGCTTCCACCTCGCGACCCAGGGGGCTCCGGCCGCCGGGGCCGGCGACCTGGTCGGCTTCGGGTTCGCCGCCCGCGCCCCGGGCGAGCCCGACTCCGCGGAAATGGTCGTCGCGCCGGACCGGCGGCGCAGCGGCCACGGCGCCGCGCTGCTGCGCGCGCTCTCCGACGACGCTCCCGGGGACGGGCTGCGCGTGTGGGCCCACGGCCGCACCGAAGGCGCGGTGGCGTTGGCCGCATCGGCAGGCTGGACCCAGGTGCGCGGGCTGCTGAAGATGCGGATGCGGCTGCGCGGCGACGCGCAGCAGCCGGGTGCCGGCGCCGGGTTGCCGGAGCCGGTGCTGTCCGACGCCGTCGGCGAGCGGACGGTGATCCGCACGTTCCGCCCGGGCTCCGACGAGCAGGCGTGGGTCGCGGCGAACGCCGCCGCGTTCGCCGACCACCCCGAGCAGGGCGGGTTGACGCTCCAGGACCTGCACGAGCGCACGAACGAGGACTGGTTCGACGCCGACGGCTTCTTCGTCGCCGAAGACACCGGGACCGGGGCGATCGCCGGCTTCCACTGGACCAAGGTGCACGCCGACGGCGCCGGGCTGGCCGACGAGCCGGTGGGCGAGGTCTATGCGGTGGGCGTCGACCCGGCGTGGCGGCGCACCGGTCTGGGGCGCGCGCTGACGCTCGTGGGCCTGCGCCACCTGCACGAGCGCGGACTGCCGTGGGTGCTGCTCTACGTCGACGAGGAGAACCGCGCGGCGGTGCGGCTGTACGAGTCTCTGGGGTTCTCGGTGTGGGACGCGGATGTGATGTACGCCGCATCCTGAACCGGGTTCCGCGCCGCCACCGCACCGGCCTGCGACGTCGCACACATGCGGTGGCGGCGCACACATCGGCGGTCATCGCCGCTGGTGGCGATCGGCGTGCAGGTGTGGACCGAGGGGGCCGCTGATGTGGTTAACCGCACCTCCACCGAAGAGCCGGTCTTCCTTCGCACACTTTCACGCCCCGGTTCACCCTGCGTTCACCCTGCTTGGGAGCGCTGGTCACTTCGTCTGCCTACCTTCGCATTTGGCGAGGTCATCGACCGGGCTCGCCCAAAGGTGACGAAGTCCAGGGAAAGGACATCGGGGCTGTGAAGCTCTCCAAGTACAGCCAGTTCGCGGGGATCGCCCTCGCCGGCGCTCTTGCCCTCACCGCCTGCGGCAGTGACCAGGCGGTGGACCCCGAAAACCAGCAAGCGGCCGGCGACGTGGACTGCGTCGACGGCGGCGGAACGCTCGACGGCGCGGGCGCCAGCTCGCAGGAGAACGCCATGGCGGCCTGGAAGGCCTCCTGGGAAGGCGCCTGCGAAGGCTCGGTGGTCCAGTACGACTCCGTGGGCTCCGGCGCCGGGCGCGAACAGTTCATCGGCAGCGGCGTGACCTTCGCCGGCTCCGACGCCGCTCTCGACGAGGCCGAGACCGAGCAGGCCACCGAGCGCTGCAACGGTTCGGAGGTCGTGAACCTGCCGGCCTACATCTCCCCCATCGCGGTGGCCTTCAACCTCGAAGGCATCGACTCCCTCAACCTCTCCCCGGAGGTCATCGCCCAGATCTTCAACCAGGAGATCGACAACTGGAACGACGACGCCATCGCCGACCTCAACCCTGAGGCCGACCTCCCCGACCAGGACATCGTCCCGGTCAACCGCGCCGACGAGTCCGGCACGACCGAGAACTTCGTCGCCTACCTCTCCGAGGCCGCCGGCGACGCCTGGCCGCACGACGTCAGCGGCAACTGGCCGATCGAGCCGGTCGAGGCCGCACAGGGCTCCACCGGTGTCGCTCAGGCCGTCGAAAGCGGCCAGGGCACCATCACCTACGTCGACGCCTCCCACGTGGGCGAGCTGGGTACCGCGGCCGTCGGCGGCGGCGAAGAGTTCACGGAGTACAGCCCCGAGGCCGCCGCCGCGATCGTCGACGCCTCCGACCCGCGTGAGGCCAACACCGAGAACGACCACGCCATCAACCTCAACTACACGACCGACGAGGCCGGCGTCTACCCGATCGTGCTGATCTCCTACCACGTCGCCTGCATGGAGTACCAGGAGCAGCAGAACGCCGACCTGGTCAAGAGCTTCCTGAGCTACGTGGTCAGCGAGGAGGGCCAGCAGGCCGCGGCTGACGAGGCCGGCTCCGCTCCGATCAGCCAGGACACCCGGGACACGCTGCTGGGCACCATCGAGCAGATCTCCGCGGGCGCCTGATCCTCCCTTCGCAGATCCTCTCCGCCGAGGCGGGGCGCGCACCGGGTGCGGGCCCCGCCGTCGGCGGTTTCGGCATGTCCGCCGGGCCCCGCCCTCCGCAGCCCAGTACACCGGACCGTGTGCCCGACCACCGCGCGTCAACCAGCACAATGTCTTCCGGCACTGCGCATCGGCCGATACACCGTGTCGGCCTCCCGTTTCACGCTCCATCCGCCCGGTGGCGATCCACGACCGAATTCGACCGGAGCCTTACATGACAACCACGGACTCGTCTGAGACGGCCGAAGCCCCCAAGGGCAAACGCCGGCTGGGCGATCTCGTCTTCGCCAACTCCGCTCGGGGAGCGGGCCTGCTGATCCTGGCGATCCTGGCGGGTGTGGCCGCGTTCCTGATCGTCCAGTCCTTCAGTTCGCTCACGGCCAATGAGGCCAACTTCTTCACCAGCAGCACCTGGAGCCCCGAGGGCGGCCCGGACGAGGACGTGCGGTTCGGCGTCGCCTCGCTGGCGTTCGGAACCGTGCTCGGCGCGGCCATCGCACTCGTGCTGGCCACGCCGATCGCCGTCGGGATCGCGCTGTTCATCGTCTACTACGCCCCGCGGCGCCTCGCGGCGCTGCTGGGCTACCTCGTGGACCTGCTCGCGGCCATCCCCAGCGTGGTCTACGGCCTGTGGGGCCTGGTCTACCTCGTCGACGAGCTGCAGCCCTTCTACCGGCTCCTGTCGGAGTACCTGGGGTGGATCCCGTTGTTCGCCGGCCCGGTCTCCTCCACCGGCAGGACCATGCTCAGCGCCGGAATCGTGCTCGCCGTCATGATCCTGCCGATCATCACCGCGATGGCGCGCGACGTGTTCCACCAGGTGCCCCAGACCCACCGCGAGGCGGCGCTGGCGCTGGGCGCCACCCGCTGGGAGATGATCCGCACGTCGGTGCTGCCCTTCGGGCGGCCCGGCGTCATCGGCGGCGCGATGCTCGGCATGGGCCGGGCGCTGGGCGAGACCATGGCGGTCGCGATGATCCTCTCCCCCTCCCTGGTCATCTCGCCCAACATCGTGCAGAGCGGGAACCAGACGATCGCCGCGCACATCGCGCTGCAGTACCCGGAGGCGACGGGCAACGGCGTCTCCGCCCTGATCGCCGCCGGCCTGGTCCTCTTCGCGATCACCCTGGCCGTGAACATGGCCGCCCGCTTCGTCGTCTCGCGGCGCAAGGAGTTCTCCGAATGACCACCACGACCCAGCCGGCCGCTGCCGACAGCTCCGACGGCGGGCCCGGCCTGAAAGCGTCGGGCCTCTACTCCCGCCAGCTGCCGACGTATTTCCCTCCCGCGCTGCTTGTGGTCTGCGCGGTCGTCGTATCGGGCGCCTTCGCCCTGTTCGGCTCGTTCCACCCGGTTCCGGCGGCGATCCTGACCGCCCTCGCCTATCTGGTGGCGATCACGGCGTCCTCGGCAGCGGTCGAGAACAGCCGCCGCGCCAAGGACCGCCTTGTCACGGGCATCGTCTACTGCTGCTTCGCTGTCGCCGTCGTGCCGCTGATCTCACTGCTGTCGACGGTGGCGGTCTACGGCATCCAACGGTTCGACCTGTACTTCCTGAGCGTGTCCATGAACGGGGTCATCCCGAGCATGGACGCCGGCGGCGTCTACCACGCCATCGTGGGGACCCTGGTCATCACCGGCCTGGCGACGGTCATCTCGGTGCCCATCGGGCTGATGACGGCCGTCTACGTCGTCGAGTACGGGCGGGGCCGCCTCAAGCAGGCCATCACCTTCTTCGTCGACGTCATGACGGGCATCCCCTCGATCGTCGCGGGCCTGTTCGTGGTCGCCCTGTGGATCCTGGCGTTCGGCCCCGGCCAGACCAACGGCCTGGCCGGCGCGATCGCGCTTTCGGTGCTGATGATCCCGGTCGTGGTGCGATCCAGCGAGGAGATGCTGCGGCTGGTGCCCAACGAGCTCCGCGAGGCCGCCTACGCGCTGGGCGTGCCCAAGTGGCTGACGGTCGTGAAGGTCGTGCTCCCGACCGCCGTCGCCGGCCTGACCACGGGAATCATCCTCGCGCTGGCCCGCGTTATCGGCGAGACGGCGCCGTTGATCCTGACCGCGGGCATGGCCTCGACCCGCATCAACGGGAACCCGCTGGAAGGCGACATGATGAGCCTGCCGGTCTACATCTACAAGGCCGTTCGCGCTATGGGGCTGTCCGGGGAGGCCGGGGTCTACGCCGAGGAGCGCGCGTGGGCGGCGGCGCTGACGCTGATCCTGGTGGTCATGCTGCTGTTCCTCGCCGCCCGCCTGATTTCGCGCTTCCTGTCGCCCAGCAAGGGCTGACGGCCGCACCGACCCGACCCGCACGTTCAATCTGACTCACTGACTGAGGACATCCAGTGGCCAAGCGAATCGACGTCTCCGACCTCAACGTCTACTACGGCGACTTCAAGGCGGTCGAGGACGTGACCATGACCGTCGAGCCCCGCTCGGTGACCGCCTTCATCGGATCCTCGGGCTGCGGCAAGTCGACGTTCCTGCGCACTCTCAACCGCATGCACGAGGTGACCCCCGGTGCCCGCGTCAAGGGCAAGGTCATGCTCGACAACCTGGACGTCTACGACCCGTCCGTCGACCCGGTGGCCGTGCGGCGGGAGATCGGGATGGTCTTCCAGCGCGCCAACCCCTTCCCGACCATGTCGATCTACGACAACGTGATCGCCGGGGCCAAGCTGAACAGCCAGAGGCTGAGCAAGAGCCGGGCCGACGAGATCGTCGAGCGCTCGCTGCGCGACGCCAACCTGTGGGAAGAGGTCAAGGACCGGCTGAACAAGCCGGGCGCCGGCCTTTCCGGCGGGCAGCAGCAGCGCCTGTGCATCGCCCGCGCCACGGCCGTCGAGCCGGCGGTACTGCTGATGGACGAGCCCTGCTCGGCGCTGGACCCGATCTCCACGCTGGCGATCGAAGACCTGATCGCCAAGCTCAAGGAGAACTACACGATCGTCATCGTGACGCACAACATGCAGCAGGCGGCCCGCGTCAGCGACCGCACCGCCTTCTTCAACCTGGCCGGCACGGGCCAGCCGGGTCGGCTGATCGAGATGGACGACACCAACAAGATCTTCACCAAGCCCGACAAGAAGGAGACCGAGAACTACATCACGGGCCGGTTCGGCTGACCCGGACCGATCGGAGGAGCCGGCGGGCGCCGGCGGAGCGGGGGCTCCGCCGGCGCCCGCCCTCGTTGCCGGCCCGACGAGCCGGCCGGCACCGCCGAGCCGGCGAGCCGGGGTCGGGCGGGCCGCTGGTCAGGCGGGCAGCGCCGTACCGAGCACCACGTAGGCCACGACGGCGACGGCGGCGGCTCCGGGCACCGTCGCCAGCCAGACGGCGACGATGTTGCCCGCCACGCCCCACCGCACGGCCGACAGCCGGCGGGTGGCGCCCACGCCCACGATCGCCGAGGTGATCATGTGGGTGTTGGAGATGGGCACGTGCCAGATGAACGAGGTCGCGTAGGAGACCGCGGCTACGGTGCTCTCCGCGGCGAAGCCCCGCGGGGCGTCCAGTTTGATCACCCGCCGCCCCAGGGTGCGCATGATGCGCCAGCCGCCGGTGAGCGTGCCCAGCGCCATCGCGCCCGCGGCCGCGCACACGGTCCACATCGGGACGTCGTAGGTGTCCTGGTAGCCGGTGGAGATCAGGGCCAGGACCACCACCCCCATGGTCTTCTGCGCGTCCTGCAGACCGTGGCCGAGCGCCATGGCCGCCGCCGAGGCGCTTTGGGCGATCTTGAAGCCGCGCGTCAGGCGCTGCACGTTGGCGCGGCGGAACACCCACATGATCGCCACCATGGCGCAGAATCCCAGCAGCAGGCCGATCATCGGCGAGAGCACCATCGGAAGGGCGAAGCTGGCACCCGCCCCGCTCCAGCGCACGGCCGTGGGTGAGGCCAGCGCGGCGCCGATCATCCCGCCGACCAGGGCGTGCGAGGACGACGACGGCATCCCCCGGTACCAGGTGACCACGTTCCAGGTGATCGCGCCGATCAGCGCCGCGAGCAGCACGACGGGGCCCTCCGGCCCGTCGGGCCGGGTGATGATGTCGCGGCTGATGGTGCGGGCGACGCCCTCTCCGAGGAACGCGCCGATCACGTTCATGGACGCCGCCATGATCACGGCGGCGCGCGGGCCCAGGGTCCGGGTCGAGACGGCGGTGGCGAGGGCGTTGGGGGCGTCGTGGAAGCCGTTGGTGAAGGCGAACACCAGCGCGGAGAACAGCACCGCGCTCAGCATCGCGGTTTCGAGGGGCACGTCTGAACCAAGCGTTGCGGTCGGTCGGCGGGGTCAGGATTCCTTGACGGCGATGCTCTCGACCGTGTTGGCGACGTGCTCGAAGGCGTCGGCGGCCGTCTCCAGTTCCTCGATGACGTCCTTGAGCTTGAGCACGGTAAGGGCGTCGTACTCGCCGCTGAACAGCTTGGCGAGCAGGCGGCGGTAGATCTGGTCGGCCTGGTTCTCCAGCTGGTTGATCTCGATCCAGTAGCGGGTCAGGTCCTTCATCGTGCGCAGCCGGGGCATCGCCTCGGCGGTCAGTTCCGCGGCGCGCTCCAGCACCTCGATCTGGTCGATGATGCCCTTGGGGAGCCGGTCCAGGCCGTAGAGGCCGACCAGGTCGACTGCGGCGTCCATGGAGTCCATGACGTCGTCCAGCGACGAGGCCAACCGGTAGATGTCTTCGCGATCGAAAGGCGTGACGAAACTCTCGTTGAGCCTCCGCATGATCGCGTGGGTCCGATCGTCGCCGGCGTGCTCGCAAGCGCGCATCTTCTCGGCGATGGCATCGCGGTCGGCACCCTCGCTGATGAGTTCCACCAGCAGGCGCGCAGCGATGACGAGATTGTTCGCGGAGTCGGCGAACATCTCGAAGTAGCTGTCATCACGCGGGGTCAGGCGCAGACGCACATCAATCTCCCGAAGTGCGGTGATCGTCCTCAGGGATGCTACGGGCACTAATCCGACAAACTGGCCACGGCTGCGCTGCGGACGCGACCGTGCGACACCCCCGTACCGCGACCCGGGGGCGTTGGATCCCTTGTTCGGTTGGACCGCGTCAGCGGCTGCGGATGCCGACGTCGTAGAGCGTTCATCCTATCCTCGCCGCCTCGCGGCCCCGGCGCGGTGCCGGTTCGCCGCAGGCGGCCCGTGGTCGCGGACACGTCCGCACGGGCATCAAGCGGACGGGACGCGGACCGCACCGGGTGCGCACTCGCCGCCTCCGCTGCGCCACTGCTACGGCACGGCGTGTTCACACACGCGTCCGCGTTTCTTACCTCGCCCGACAGTTTCCCCTGGGCGGGGGCATTCGGCAAGCATTCGCGAACAATGCCCGTCCCTTCCCGCCCGGCGGACCCGCGTCCGGCGGACCCGTGCCCGCCGGGTCCCGGGTGCGGCGGGAGCGCCTATCCTCGGCGGCATGCCGGCCAAGCCCACCGCAGCCCAACGGCGCCGCGCCGCGCTCCGCGAGGCCCTCGACGCCCAGCTCGCCGCGCTGGGCGATCCGCCCTATTCCGGCCCCGACCGCCCTTCGCCCGTACTCGGCGCCTGCGCCGAGGCCGTCCTGCGCGCCCGCGACAGCGGCGCCGAACCCGTGCGGTCCGCCGTCAAGGCCGCGGTCCGCGGCACCCTGGCCGAACTCGCCGAGCGCGCCCCCGGCCACAGCCTGGAGGTGCGCGTGCCGCCCTACGGCGCGGTACAGGCCGTCGAAGGCCCGCGCCACACCCGCGGCACTCCGCCCGGCGTCGTCGAGACCGATCCGCTGACCTGGCTGGCCCTGGCGACGGGCGCCACATCGTGGCGGGAGGCGCTGGACTCCGGAGCCGCCACCGCCAGCGGCACCCGCGCCGACCTGGCCGGCCTGCTGCCGCTGCCGCCCGAGGGCCGCCCCGGTGGACACAGCTCCGGCGGTCAGCGACTAGGCTGAGAGGCGTGGCGCAACCCGACGGCCGGCTCACCACGGACCTCGACCCGCAAGAAAGCGCACCTCAGGACGCCTGCGGGGTATTCGGAGTCTGGGCTCCCGGCGAAGAAGTCAGCAAGCTCACCTACTTCGGCCTCTACGCACTGCAGCACCGCGGCCAGGAATCCGCGGGGATCGCGCTCAGCGACGGCGAGCGCATCGTCGTCTACAAGGACATGGGACTGGTGTCCCAGGTCTTCAACGAGGCCACCCTCGACTCACTGAACGGGCACTTGGCGATCGGCCATTGCCGCTACTCCACCACCGGCTCTCCGGTGTGGGAGAACGCACAGCCGACCTTCTACACCGCTCGCGAGGGCGGCCTGGCGCTGGGGCACAACGGCAACCTGATCAACACTCCCGAACTCGCCGCGATGCTGCCCGGCGACCGGCGCTCGGCCACCACCGACACCGAGGTGCTCACCGGCCTGCTGGCCGCCAACCCCGACCGCAGCACCGAGGAAGCGGCCATGGAGCTGCTGCCCCGGGTGCGCGGCGCCTTCTCGCTGACGTTCATGGACGAAGGCACCCTCTACGCCGCACGCGACCCCCAGGGAGTCCGCCCGTTCGTGCTGGGCCGCCTCGACAGCGGCTGGGCCGTGGCCAGCGAGACCGCGGCGCTGGACATCGTCGGCGCCACCTACGAACGCGAGATCGAACCCGGCGAGCTGATCACCGTCGACGAGCGCGGCGTGCGCTCGCGCCGCTTCGCCCCGGCCCAGCCCAAGGGCTGCGTGTTCGAATACGTCTACCTGGCCCGGCCCGACACCACGATCGCCGGCCGCAACGTCAACACCACCCGCGTCGAGGTGGGCCGCCGCCTGGCGAAACGCCACCCCGCAGAGGCCGACCTGGTCATCCCGGTTCCGGAATCGGGAACGCCCGCCGCGGTGGGCTACGCCGAAGGAAGCGGGATCCCCTTCGCTCAGGGCCTGGTGAAGAACTCCTACGTGGGCCGGACGTTCATCCAGCCCAGCCAGACCCTGCGGGAGCTCGGCATCCGGCTGAAGCTCAATCCGCTGCGCGAGGTCATCGCCGGGCAGCGGCTGGTCGTAGTCGACGACTCCATCGTTCGCGGCAACACCCAGCGGGCGCTGGTGCGCATGCTGCACGAAGCGGGCGCCGCCGAGGTGCACGTGCGCATCTCCAGTCCGCCGGTGATGTGGCCGTGCTACTACGGCGTCGACTTCGCCACCAAAACCGAGCTGCTGGCCGGCAATCTCTCCACCGAGGAGATCCGCGCCTCGATCGGCGCCGAATCGCTGGCTTTCGTCGAGCTGGACGAGCTCGTCGAGGCCACCGAGGTGCCGAAGAACCGGCTGTGCCGTGCCTGCTTCGACGGCGTCTACCCGATCGAGGTCGACGAGGACTCCCGCGGCAAGTACCTGTTGGAGGAGTCCCGCGGCGGCGCCGACGAACGGCCGTTGGCCGGCGGCAGGCGCTGACCCCCGTGTCCCGGGGCGCGGACCCGCCCGGACGGGTCCGCGCGCGCACGTGCCGCCCCACGAACGCAACGAGTTGAGAGGTTTCGCGTGGCAGAGGGTGCAGAGACGGCGTCGGCGTATGCGTCCGCCGGCGTCGACATCGCGGCCGGCGATCGCGCCGTAGCTCTGATGAAGGAGCACGTCGCGCGCGCCGGACGCCCCGAGGTCGTCTCCGACTCCAGCGGCTTCGCCGGACTGTTCCGGCTCGACGCCGCCAAGAAGTACCGTTCGCCGCTGCTGGCCGCCTCCACCGACGGGGTCGGCACGAAAGCGACGATCGCCCAGCGCTGCGACCGCCACGACACGCTCGGCCGGGACCTGGTCGGCATGGTCGTCGACGACCTGGTGGTCAGCGGGGCCGAGCCGCTGTTCATGACCGACTACATCGCCTGCGGCAAGGTGGTGCCCGAACGCATCGCCGATCTGGTGGCCGGCATCGCCGAGGGCTGCCGCCTGGCCGGGTGCGCGCTCGTCGGCGGCGAGACCGCCGAGCACCCCGGAACGATGCGCTCCGACGAGTACGACCTGGCCGGCGCCGGTACCGGGATCGTCGAGGAGGACGAGGTCCTGGGCCCGCACCGGGTCCGCACGGGCGACGCCGTCATCGCGATGGCGTCGTCGGGTCTGCACTCCAACGGCTATTCGCTGGTGCGCCGCATCATCGACGAGGCCGGGATGCGGCTGGACGCCCGCGTGCCCGAGCTCGGCGCCGAGCTGGGCGAGGAGCTGCTGCGGCCTACCCGGATCTACGCCGGGGACTGCCTGGCGCTGGCGGCCGAAACCGAGGTGCACGCCTTCTCCCACATCACCGGGGGCGGGCTGGCCGCCAACCTGGCGCGCTCGCTGCCCGAGGACCACGACGCCGTGGTGGACCGCTCCACGTGGACGCCGCCGGCGGTGTTCCCGTTCATCGCCGAGCGCGGCTCGGTTCCGCAGGCCGACATGGAGGCGGCGTTCAACATGGGCGTCGGAATGACCGCCGTCGTCCCGGCCGCTTCGGCGGAGGCCGCGCTGGCGGTGCTGGCCGAACGGGGCGTGCCCGCGTGGAAGGCGGGATCGGTCGTGGCCGGAACGGGGCAGGCGCGGCTTGAGGGAGCCCATACGTGAGCCGGACCGGCCGGTTCGCCGCCGGTCGCCGAGCGGCCGCGCACGTATCCGGTCCGCGCCACGGCGGTGGCGCGGACCGGATACGAGTGCACGTTATGCGTAGCAGCGGGCTTGGCGGCCCCGGTTCATGCGGAGATCACGGAATGTCCGATGCGGCGGTTCAGCGGAGGCTGTCGGACCGATCGGACTCGTCCTCGGTCGTTCTGCCGCCGCTCGGGTACTCCTCGGCGAGGTCCGCATAACGGTCGACCAGGTCGTCGTAAGGGTCTTCGTGGGGCTGGTCCGGCGAATCCGCCGTCGCCCCGTCATCCTCAGCGACACCCAGCTCTGCCCGCAGCTGATCGAGGTCGGTGTGGCCGGTGTTGTACTTCAGCCTCCGAGCGACCTTCTGCTGCTTGGCCTTGGCTCGGCCGCGCCCCATGGCTCGACCCCCTCAACGATTGGGTTCGGATAACCCCAGATCACTAGCAAAACCGCAATGCCGGGCTGACGGCCGTCACCGCACTGACGACAGGCGCCAGCTTACGTACGGATACAACCGTACCCGGTTTGGCCCCTACCTGCCTACGCCGCCCATGCCTAACAGGCCGCGTGCAACCGACGCGTGCGGGCGCGGACAGGCGACCGAGCGGCCCGGGCGTGTCGCCCGGCCGCCCGCGGGCCGCCGGAGCAGGTCCCGCGCACGGTCCGCGCGGGCGCTCACCCGGTCCAACACCCCGGCTTCGCGGTGTTGTTCCCGCCACACGGACGGGCATGCCGGGTGCGGCCATCTGTGCCAGGATGCCCTGCGTGCTGCCCTATACCGCCTATCTCCGCGTCTACCAGCCGCTCATCGCGTTCTCCAACCGCGAGAAGGCCTACTGGCGGGCCTACGCCGCGTCGTCGCGGCGGCCCCGGCGCAGCGGCGCGGTCGCGGCCGAGCACGCCGAGAGCCTGCGTCGCATGGTGGCCGCCCCGCCCGTCCCCGTGCCCGAGCGCGAGAGCGGGGACGCCTATGTGCGGCGCGTGGACGGCGAAGTCTACGTCTGTCCCTGGCAGACCCGGTTGCGGTCGTGGTTGGGATTCCGTGAGTTCAGAGCCGAAACCCCCGCGCGCCTCAGCCCCGCGTTCGTTCCCGAACCGATCGCGGAGGCCGCCGAAGCGGGGTTCGAACGCTGGCGCGAACGCGGCGAGCCGATGCGCACCCAGATCCTGACCAGTACGTGGACGGTGCCGCTCCCGTGGTTCGCGCCGTTCGACGCCGAGGAGCGCTGCCTGGTGCTGGGCGGCGGCCAGCAGCCGGCCGAGACCGCCGATCCCGCCGCCGAGCGGGGGGAGGCCGGCGGGTCCGCCGAGCGCAGCGGCCACCCGGCCGGGCGTGCGGGGTCGGCTCCGCGGACGCTGCTGTATGTCACCTCGATGCCCGAGGCCCGCCCCCGGCTGGAGCGCGCGGTCGCCCTGCTGCGGGAGCACGTCGGCGACGGGCCGGTGCTGTCGGCGGCCGAGCAGTTGCAGGACTGGCTGCTGGGGGTGGCCCACCCGCGCGCCCTGCTGGAGCTGGACTACGGCGGCCTGGTGCATCTGGTCGACGACGAACGGCTGCGCCAGGACCAGTCGGTGGCCGAGGTGGCTGCGGCGCTCACGGGTCTGGAGACGGGCCAGGAGGAGGTGGCGACGGCGATGTACCAGAGGGTCACCGGGCGCTGGAAGGCGCTCCGCGACCTGCGGCACGCCAACTGAGGGTCACGCCCGCACCAGGTGATCGCGAAGGTCTTTCACGTTCCGTTGGTCCGCCGCCACGCCGAGCGCCAACCTGGCGGCCAGGTTTCTCACGCAGCGCGGTCGTTATATCGCTCTTTGACAGGCGGATATGTCTGCACGAGATGCGCAGTTGATGTAAAAACCCCGAAACTGGGCATACCGCTCCATAGGTATCGGCATAGACTGTGTCGAGCCGGTCACCGAGTGCACCCTGCGTAACCGACGACCCAGGGCACACCGGGGATGTACGTGACACAGGGGAGGCACCGATGAGAGAAGACACGTACCTCACTCGTGCCGCCCGCACTCGTGAAAGACCTGGCCAGGACCCGGGCGGCGGTGCACCGCGAGAACCGCGGAGCGGGTTTCAGTCCGACCGTCCGTAGCACTTCCGGCCCACCGGATCGAGAAAAACAGGGCCGGAGAACGAAGTTTTGACCGAATACGCCACATGCCACTAAACGTGTCGCTAGAATCACTCAGCGTGACGCGGCCCATGGGCGCCTTTGGAGTCTCCCATCCGACAAAGTCGCGGTAAGTGGTCGCGTAATCACCTCGGGTGATGCCAATATAGACCTACGAGGGCAATATTGGACATCCGGGCCCAAGTGCCAGGATAAGGCTCAGGATCGGCACACAGATCCAGGAGGAGAGGCCGTACACATGTCAACTCGCACGCCCGAGGCGGAGCCCCTGTTGACCCCTGCCGAGGTCGCCACCATGTTCCGCGTGGACCCCAAGACCGTCACGCGCTGGGCGAAAGCGGGCAAACTGACCTCGATTCGGACCCTGGGTGGCCACCGCCGCTACCGCGAAACCGAGGTCCGCGCGCTGCTGGCCGGTATCCCCAGCCAACGCACGGAGTGATCTCCCCCGGCTTGTGCCGTATCCGGGGGGATCGACCGGGGAGTTCGCAACTCCCCCACCGCTGAGGGCGGGCCGCACGGCGGCCCGCCCTCTCGCTCGCGCGGGCCGCCTGCGTTCGGCTGCGCACGCATCGTCCCTGCTGCGGACGGGGGCAGCGTTGCCGCCGCATCGGCGCGGTCGGTATGTTCGCGGATGTAAGCGGCCGGGACGCCGGCTCCGACGACCGCCGGGACGCACCGCGCGGACGGACCGAGCGGCACCGCCGCACGCGGGCGGCGACGCGGCGCCCAGTGGCCGGGCCGGGGCGGCGCGGCTCGAATACGGAGGGAGGCCGACGTGAAGGACCTGCGCGCCGGCCCCACGGGTTTCCACGACGTGCGCGAGACCAATCTGGGCGTGGTGCTGCGGGCGGTACGCACGCTGGCGCCGTGCTCGCGGGCCGCAGTTGCGGCCGCGACCGGCCTGAACAAGACCACGGTCTCCAGCCTGGTCGCCGACCTCATCGCCCGCGGCCTGCTTCGCGAGACCGGCGAATCCGCCGAGCGCCGGGTCGGCCGCCCCGGCGTGATGCTCGCCCTCGACGAGCTCACCATCGCCGCGATCGGCGTGGAGGTCAACGTCGACTACCTGTCGGTCGTCGCCGTCGACCTCCTGGAACGCAGCCTGATCACCCGTCACATCGCCTTCGACGCCCGCTCGGCGGGGCCGGACGCGTGCGCGCACCGCATCGTCGAGGCCGTGCGGTCGGTGGCGGACGCACCCGCCCTGCGCCACCGCACCCTGATCGGCCTGAGCGTGGCCGTGCCCGGCCTGGTCGACTCACCCCGCGGCGTCGTCACCCGGGCTCCCAACCTCGCGTGGCGCGGAACGCCGCTGCGCAGCCGGCTCGAAGAGCTGATGGAGCCGGCGGGCCCGCCCCCCATGCCGGTCCTGGTCGACAACGACGCGAACCTCGGCGCTGTGGCCGAGTACCGCGGCGGCCACCTCGCCCGCACCGGCGACCTCGTCTACATCACCGGCGAGGTCGGAATCGGCGCGGGCGTGCTGATGAACGGCGAACTGCTGCGGGGATCGGCCGGATTCGCCGGCGAGATCGGGCACGTGCGCATGGTCGAGGACGGCCCGCCGTGCGGTTGCGGACGGCGCGGATGCCTGGAGGCGCTGGCCGGAATCGAGGCGATCCTGCGCGCAGCGCTCCCCGACCGCTTCCCCGCCGGCGCCCTCTCCCGAGCCGATCTCGCCGACCTGGTCGACTCGGCCGTCCAACGCGCGACCGCCCAGGACCCCGTCGCCGTGGACGCTCTGCACACGGCGGGTTCGTGGCTGGGGCGGGGTGCGGCCACACTCGTGAACCTGGTCAACCCGGGCGCGGTGGTCCTGGGCGGGTATTTCGTACCGCTGGCGCCGTGGCTGCTGCCCGCATGCCGGCCGGCGGTGCGCGAACTCTCCTTCGCCCCCGACGCGGGCGGCTGCGTCGTCGAGACCTCGGAGCTGGGGCTCAGCGCTGCGGCGCAGGGCGGCGCCGTGGCGATGGTCGACGCGATGGAGAGCGGCCGGCTGCCGCTGCCGCCGCCGCAGGCCGGCTCCGCCGACGAAGGGGCGTCCTGAAGAGCGGGCACGGTAGACGAACGGTGGAAGCCCCGCGCTCGTTTTCGGCTGTTCACCGTGCACGGCTCGATGCCCGGCAGTCGCTCAACCGACGACGTGGCCCTGGACGCGGTCGTCGCGCCGCTCCCACCGCAGGAAGCGCTCCGACTCGCCCATCAGCCCCGTGGCGAGCCAGACCGCCACACCGACGTCGTCGGCCAGGCCCAGGACCGGCACGAAGAGCTCGGGGACCAGGTCGATCGGCGAGGCGACATAGGCGACCGCCAGGATGTACACGAGCAGCCGGGGCACGCTCAGGTCGGCGTAGTCGCCGCGCAGGCGCGACACCAGCATGCGCGGAATCGCTGCGGCGCGCTCCCCCAATCCGGGCGCGCCCGGCCGGGCGCTGTGCTGCACGGCCTGCCATGCCGCCGCCCCGGCGGCGGCGCGGTTGCTCTTGCGCATCGGCTCCACCTCGATCGGTGCGTCTCGGCGGTCCGGCCCGCACGTCCGGAACATCGCCCTACTCACGATATGACGCATTACCGTAGGCGGAAGTTCCGCCGAGCGGCTACGTTGGTCCTCACCCCCTGCCACCCCCGGCGCTCCCGAGACAAGGACCCGCTGAACCCTCATGCGAACGAACACCGCCTCACCGGGGAGGATTCCGCGAATCGCCCCGCTCGCGGCGGCGGCCGTCCTCGCGCTGCCCGCCTGTTCGCCGGTCTCCGGAGGCGATGCACCCGACCCCTCCGCAGCTCCCGCCCCCTCCGGCGGATCCGACCCGGCCGGGGCGGACGAGCGCGGTTCCGGCGCCGACGCCGCGGAGGACTCCGCCCAGGGACCGCTCGCGGGCACGACCGTCGTCATCGACCCGGGCCACAACGGCGGCAACGCCGAGGCGTCCGGGGAGATCGGCGAGCTCGTCGACGCCGGGCACGGCCGCAAGTCCTGCGACACCGTCGGCGCCGAGACCGGTGACGGCTACACCGAGCACGCCTTCAACTGGGACCTGTCCGAGCGGCTGCGCGACATCCTGGAGGACGACGGCGCCGAGGTGGTGCTCACCCGCGAGGACGACACGGGGGTGGGGCCCTGCATCACCGAGCGCGCCGAGATCGGCAACGAGGCCGGCGCCGACGCCGCGATCTCCGTGCACGCCGACGGCGGACCGTCGAGCGGCCGCGGCTACCACATCATCCGCCCCGGTGAGCTGGACGGCTACACCGACGACATCGCCGAGCCCTCGCGGCGCCTGGCCCTGGACGTGCGCAACGGGTTCGAAGAGGGCACCGGCCAGCAGCGCGCCGACTACATCGCCGAGGACGGTCTGGACGAGCGCACCGACCTCGGCGGGCTGAACCTCTCCGACGTGCCGAAAGTGTTCCTGGAGGCCGGGAACATGAGCAACAGCGCCGACGCCGCCGACCTGGCCGATCCCGAGTGGCGGGAAACGGCTGCGGAATCCGTCGCCTCGGGGATCGGCACCTTCCTCCGACGGCAGCAGGAGGACTAGGCCCTGTTTAAAAAGCCCGGCTTGTCCTGCTTCTCCGGCATGTCGGGGGTGCACATAAGCGAGGTCTCCGGTATATGGGTCAACGACCAAGCAGCCCATATACACGGAGACCTCGGTGGCCAGGGTATCGATCGGAGGACGCAAAGACCTCACCGACAACCAGTGGCGTGTCCTGGAACCGCTGCTGCCCCGCAGCAGCCGCAGCGGGAGACCGGCCACGTGGACTCGCCGGCAACTGCTGGACGGCATCCGCTGGCGCACCCGCCTGGGTGCCCCCTGGCGCGACGTGCCCGAACGCTACGGCCACTGGCAATCGGTCTACCACCTGCTGCGGGCCTGGCAGCGCGCCGGGATCTGGGCGCTGATCGCGGCCAAGCTGCAGGCCTGGGCCGATGCGGCCGGGCTGGTGGAATGGACGGTCTCGGTCGATTCCACGACGTGCCGGGCCCACCCCCACGCCGCCGGCGCCCGCCGCACCCCCCAGGACCAGGTCGAGCCGCCCGGTCCCGAGCCCGCCGACCACGCGCTGGGACGCTCGCGCGGCGGGTGGGGCACCAAGCTCCACCTGGCCTGCGAGCAGGGCCGCAAGCCGCTGTCGGTGGTCGCGGGGGCCGGGCAGAGCGGCGACAGCCCGCAGTTTGCGCGGGTCCTCGGCGGGATCCGCATCGGCCGGTGCGGGCCGGGGCGCCCGCGCACCCGGCCCGACCGGGTGCTGGCCGACAAGGCCTACTCTTCGCGGGCCAACCGCGCCTACCTGCGGCGCAGGAAGATCCCCGCGACCATCGCCGAACCGGCCGACCAGCGGGCCCACCGCCGGGCGAAGGGGCCGGCGGGCGGCCGCCCGCCGGCCTTCGATGCCCGGGCCTATCGAGACCGCCACGCGGTGGAGTGCGGGATCGGGCGGCTCAAGCAGTTCCGCGCGGTGGCCACGCGCTACGACAAGCTCGCCCTGCGCTACGAGGCCACGGTCCAGGTCGCGGTGATCGACATCTGGCTGCGCGACCTCGCAACGACACCTTCTTAAACAGGGCCTAGCCGCCGCGGTCCTGACGCGGGCCGGACGGACGTGTGCCCGGTTCCGGACACCTCGACGGGTTCCGCGCCGCCGAACGATGCCCGATAATCGCACAATGACCGATTTATCCCCCGAATTCCCGGTCGGCCATCAGCGGGACGTGTCCGAACTTCGGCTCGAATTCGACGCGGTCCTGCGGGGCTACGACCGTGCCCAGGTCCTTACGCTGCTGGAGACGATGCAGCGCAGTATCGCCGATCCCGCCGCCGACGGCGCCGTCACACCCGCCCAGGCGCGCGAAAGGGCCGCGTTCGACGTCGTGCTGCGCGGCTACGACCGCGGCCACGTGCACACCGCCTTCGACCTCCTGCTGACCCGCCTGGCGGAGGTGCACGGCGAAGAGCCCGCCCCGCAGGCGCCGGAACCGGCGCTGCAGCCGCCGGAGCCCGCCTTCGACCGGGTGCTGCGCGGCTACCACGCGGCCGCCGCGGTGGAGCTGCTCGACGCGGGGACCGCGGAGCTGGAGGCGCTGCGCAGCGGCGAGAGCGACACGGATCGGGCCCGCGCCGCGGCCGCGCGCCTGCGCGAACGCCGCGGCGCACTGCCCAGGGCCCTGCGCGGCTACGACCGCGCCCAGGTCGACGCCGCCGTCGACGCCGTCTGCGCCGAGCTGGAAAGCGGGCCGGGGCCGGGGCCGGATTGAAAGCCGCCGAAGGCCGCCGTGCGCCGGCGGGCGCCGCACCGGTTCACGACGCTGACCGGGGTGCCTTCGCCCACCGCCCGCCGAAGAATCGGCACAATGTAGCCATGCCTCTGACACCCGGTGACATCCGTATACGAATGCGCTGATGGGGACATGCGAAAGGGCCGCCCGGAAGCTCCGGACGACCCCTCGTTCGCGGCGGCCAGTGACTAGTCGTAGCCCTCGTACCCACTGGTCCATATTGCGCCGTGCCTCTTATACCCGTGCTCCAGAACCGAGAGCGGGCTTGTTTCCCCTGCCGTGCTGCGCGGCGCGTCCAGCACCACAGTCAGCCTTGCGCAGACCCACAGCGCCGCGTCCCCGAAGGCGGGGAACGGCGGGCCGAGCACGTCACGGCCAGCGACCGTGACCACGGGGGTCCAGCGGTCCCCGGCCTCGTCGGCCAACACGCGGCCGAGCACCGGCCCGCCGACGGCGGAGACCACGGTGTACGCGGCCGGATCGCCTCCCGGGGTTCCGGCCGGGTCTTCGATATCGGGAGCCACGGGAATTCCTCCTTCCTTCACGGCCGGGGCCGCCTCGTCGGTGTCGGTGTAGTCACCGGGGCCGGAGCCGTAGTCGGGGCCAGCGGGGCCGCCGGGGCCGGGCCGTCCGGGCCCGCCTCGTCGCGGTCGTACAGGATCGCGTCCCCGCAGGAGCGCGGGCGGCCCGCAACCGTGCGATAGACCGTCAGGTCGCACATATGCGCCTCCGCGAGCGGTTGCGCACAGGCCGCGCATGCGTTGAGCACCATCACAAGCGCGCCGTGCGCGTGCCCGGGGTCGTTGGCGTATCCCTCCAAGACGAGGGTGGCGGAGGATGTGCATTCGCCATACCAGGTGAAATCGATCATCTCAGGCAACCCCGGTCCCGGCGGTTGCGGCGATATCGGCCGGCACCGCGACGTCCAGCCGAGAGCGGTCGACACGCTCCGCGCGCTGCGCTTCCCGCCGCGTGGGGGCCTCGTCCATGACGAGGTGACGCGGGGCAGCGTGGAGGCCCCGGGACGGGCGGACGAGGCGCATGCACGCGTGCAGAAAGCCAACTAGGATTCTCACTGGCAACCGGTCCTTTCGGTTGTCCGGCCCCGGGGCGACCACCATCGCCGCCGGGGCTCTGCTTTTGGTTGAGCTTCCCAGTGTAGCGCTACGTATCGATACGTCCAGCGGCGTATCTCTTGAAAGCGACTTGACCTGATGCGAATAGCTTCGAGCTATGACGTACGACCCCGATGCCGAGATCGATCCGACGGGACCGGTAACCCCGTATATGCAGCTCGCGGGCATCCTGCGAGCCCGCATCGCTCGCGGAGACTGGGCACCAAACGAGCGCATAGCGACAGAGAAAGATCTTGTACAGGAGTTCGGACTTGCACGGACAACGGTCCGGCGCGCTATCGCGGTGCTCGTGCAGGACGGGGATGCGTACACGGTTCCGCAGCGCGGGACGTACGTAGCGGATCCGGACTAACCGCCGTGTCTACACGGCCGACGAGGGTCAACCCGTAGCCGTGTCCAACCGGGCCCCGGGCCGCCCGTACCCGCGCGGCCGACGTGGGGCCGCAGCTCCGCGCGCGGCCCGGATGCGGCAATCTTCGGAAATCCGCACGGCCGACGTGGGAAGGCCACGGACGGACCGCCGACCGCGCGGCCGTCTACACGTGACTCCCGCGCTGCATCGCTTCCACGGACAGTCCGCGGGCCCGGGGCGGGTGCTGTAACCGGGCTTCCAACCGTTCGGCCGTCGTCTCGTGAAGCGTGGGCCCGAACAGGGAGTCATCCCGGCAGACGCTGGCCACCCATGCCGCCGGGCGGCCCCGTTCGTCGCGGGAGCGCCATACGCGCCACAGGGGTATTCGCGGTTGAGCCGTTCCAGCGTCGCCGCGTCGCTGGTGTCACTGTTCATGCCGGCAAGCGTCCCGCGCGCACTGCCGCGGCGGAGGTGCCCAACTGTGGGCCCTGCTGTGGGCCCATAGGCCACACTGGAGACATGACCGGCGAACCGCTTCCCGCGATGCTGCGCCGTTTCCGAGAGTCCCGGGGATGGTCGCAAGCGCGCTTAGCGGAAGCGCTGTGCTCCGCGGCCGAGCGGCCTACGGTGACGCGGCACGACGTGTCCCGCTGGGAGCGCGGGAAACGCGTCCCGCGCGTATGGCTCCCTGTGCTCGCGGAGGTGCTGGGAGCTCCACGAGGGACGCTTGAGCGCGCCACCGTCGCCGACAGCGGCCCCGAACCGCCGGAGACGCTAGCCGCTCTGTTGCCGCCCGGGGATGCTGTCGCGCCGCTCCGGTCCCGTACGGGCCGCCGCGTCGGCCAGACGACGGCGGATGATCTCGCGGCGCGTGCGCACGGCCTGCGGCTTGCCGACGATGTACTAGCCGGGGGCGACGTGATCGTCCCCGCGTTCCGGGAGTTGGACGCGGCCCTTCGCGTGCTCCGCGAATCGGCCCACAGCCACGCCGTCCGGCGGGAACTGCTCCGAGCCGTCGGGGAACTGGCACAGGTTGCCGGCTGGGTGGCATCCGACGCGGCGGACGCGCGCGCGGAGCCGACATACCGTCTCGGCCTGGACGCGGCCCGGGAAGCCGAGGACGCTCCGCTCGCGGCGCAACTTGCGGGGTCGCTGGCTTACCACCGGTCCAACAACGGCCGCGTTGCCGACGGCGTCGCGCTGTCCGTTGCGGCCGTCGCAGAAGCCGGGCCGGAGGCTCCCGGGAAGACGCGTGCTCTGTTCCATGACCGGGCCGCGTGGGCACACACGCAAGCCGGGGACGCGCAAGCGGCTGTACGGGCGCTGGCGGAGGCACACGAGGCGCTGTCGGAAGCCGACGGGGACGCTCCCGATTGGGCCTATTGGGTAGATGAGTCGGAACTGGAGGTCATGGACGCGCGGGTGTACACGGAACTCCGGCGACCGCTCCGGGCCGTCCCGCTACTCTCTCGCGTGCTCCGCGACTACCCGGCAACGTCCACGCGGGAGCGGGCCTTGTACGAGTCGTGGCTAGCCGTGGCCTACGCGGACGCCAACGAGCCGGAGCAAGCGGCGGAGGTCGCGGCCCGGGTGGTCGCGCTGGCCGGCGATGTCGCCTCCGCGCGGGCATCGGATCGTGTCCGCGCGGTGCTGTCGCGACTTTCGGACTTCCGGGACGTGCCGGAGGTGCGGGCCGTTTTGGACGCGAGCCGCTCCCGGGCATGACACGAGGTTCCAGACCCGCGATGGCCACTGCGACGTCTGTGCGTCCGCCGCGCGCGGCGTCCCTACGCTCGCTGGAACCGGACCGGCGTGGCGTCGGGATCCCGACCGCTGACACCGGTATCCGAGTAATACCCGACGTCGGTCCACCCACGTGCGGTCATGGTGGCCTCGCACGCCGCCGGCGGGCGCACGGCGGGCGCCGGACCGGTTCACGACGCTGACCGAGGCGCCTTCGCCCACCGTCCGCCGAAGAATCGGCACAATGTAGCCATGCCTCTGACACCCGGTGACATCCGAAACAAGCAATTCAACACGGTGCGCTTGCGCCCGGGCTATAACGAGGATGACGTCGACCAGCTGCTCGATCGGGTGGAGGCCACGTTCGCGGGCCTCCAAGGGGGCCTGCGCAGCGGGCCGCCCATAACAGCCGAGGAGGTCGAGCACGCGAAGTTCCGGACTACACGCCTGAGTCCCGGATACGACGAGCAGGAGGTCGACGCCTTCCTCGACATCGTCGCCGCCGAACTGCGGGCGCACGGCCTTATCCACCCCTCCGAGGCGGCCTGGCCCGCCATCGGTCCGCAGCCCGGGCACGGACCGCCGCAACCGCCGCAACCGCCGCCCGCGCGGCACGGCGCCGGGCCCGCCCCGCCGCCTCCTCCACCGGATCCCGCTCCGACGGACCCCGCGCCCCCGCCGGCCCGCCCCCTCGGTCCTCCGCCGTCGGCGCAGGCCGGGCGCGCGCCGCTGCGGCCGGAGGACATCCGCAACCAGCAGTTCTCCACGACCCGGCTCACCACCGGTTACCACGAGGAGGAGGTCGACGCCTTCCTCGACAGCGCCGAAGCCACGCTGGAGGCCCTGGTTCACGGTCACCCCGAGCGCGCGCCGCTGACGGGCTCCCAGGTGGACCGCGTCAAGTTCTCGACGACGCGGGCGCGGCCCGGCTACGACCCGGCCCAAGTCGACGCCTTCCTGGACTTCCTCGCCCACGAGTTCCGCCACTACGAAGGCACCGACTAGCCCGGGCCCGGGCACTGGTGGGCGGCGCATCCCCGATCGCCGCGCTCCCGCGTCCCGGCCCTGCTCACCGCACCCTCCGCGGGCGCGGACTGCGGACCGGGGACTGCGGACCGGGGGCTGCGGTCCGCGGACCGGCCCGGATCCGGCCGCGCCCCAGGGTCCCTGCCTCCGGACACGCCCAAATCTCCGGCACCTCCATCCGATACTGACAGTTATATGCGATAACTTGACGTACACGCGCGTGTCGGAACTGGCACGACGGACGCGGAGGAGGGCAGCACCATGACGCGAACGGCGGCCTCCGGCAGCGGTCAGCACCGCCTCCCACCGCTGCGCTCCGCCACACGGCCGCGCCCCGGGCACACGTCCGCCGCCGGGGGGCCTGCGGCGCTCACCCGGCGGGAACCGCAGCCCCTCCCCGCCCGCCCGGGCGGGGGTTCCGGCCGGGTACCGCCGCGCCCGTCACCGGCACCGCCCGGTTCCGGTCCGCGCACCGAAGCGGGGACGCCGGCCGACGCCCCCTGCGTCTCCCGGCACCCCTGGGAGTGGCCGCTGGCTGCCGCAGCGGCGCTGGTGACCGCGTCCGTCCCGGCCGTGTCCGTCCACATCCTGTGGACGGCACCCGGCGGCGCCGCACTGTGGGCCGCAGCGCTCGTGCTCACCGGGATACCGGTCGGCTGCTGGGCGTCGAGCGGGCTGCGGCACGCCCGGCAGCGGGCGCAGTCGGTGCGGATCTCCCCGACGCAGTTCCCCGCCGCCGACCACGCGATCCGCCTGCTCAGCGCCCGGATGGGGCTACCGTGCGCGCCCGACGCCTACGTGTGGCCGGTCGCCGGCGGGCAGCGCGCCTGGGCCCCCGGCCACGGTCGGCGGCGCTACATCGTCGTCCCGGGCGATTTGTTCGAGACCGGCGGCGGGGTGCGCGACCCCGACGCTCTGCGCTTCGTGGTCGCGCACCAGTTGGGCCACATCGCGGCGGGCCACGCGTCCCTCTGGCTGCGAGCCTCGACGGCACCGGGGCGCCTGGTGCCCCTGCTGGGACCGTCGCTGTCGCGGGCGATGGAGTACACCGCCGACGACCACGCGCACGCGCACTGCCCCGAAGGCGTGCACGCGATCCGGCTGCTCGCCGGCGGCACCCGGTTGTACGAGCAGGTCAACATGAGCGAGATGGCCGAGCGGGCGCGCACCGACCGCGGGCTGTTCCTGCTCCTGTACAACCTGCTGTCCAGCCGCCCCGCCAACACCAAGCGCATGGCCGCTCTGCGCGACCCCGCCCGCCCGGGGCGCGTCTTCTTCTGAGACCGCGCGGACGTCCCCCGCTCACTGCACGGCGGGCCCCGGCGGATCCGCGCCGCCCGGCTCATCCGGAGTCAGGCCCGACAGCAGCAGGTCGGCGAAGTAGGCGCCCACCTGCGCGCCGGTGAGCTCGCCGGCGCCGTGGTACCACGTACTGAGGTGGTGGACGGCGCCGAAATACTGGGTGACGGCGATGTCGGCGGGCACGTCGGCGCGGAATTCGCCGCTGCGCCGCCCTTCTTCGACGATGGCACGGAAGCGTTCGTGGTACTGGCGGCGCTCCTTGCGCACGGCGGTCTGCCGGTCGTCGGAGAGCATGTGCAGCGACCGGAAGAAGATCCGGGTGTCGTCGAGGTTGTCCACCGTGGTGTGCACGACGTCGGCCGCGGCGCCGTACAACCGCTCGCGCGGGGTCCCTCGGGCACCGGCGAACCGGTTCAGCCGCTCCATCTGCATCGTCAGCACACGCTGATAGATCGCGTACAGCAGGTCGTCCTTGGAGGTGAAGTAGTGGTACATCGCCCCCTTGGTCACCCCGGCGGCCGAAACGAGCTCCTGCACCGAGGTCCGCTCGAAGCCGCGATCGGCGAAGAGCCGCGAAGCGGCCGAGAGCAGCCGGTCGGGAACCGCGAGGCTGCGGTCGGGTGCGGTCGCCGGCCGCTCGGAGCCGTCCGTGTTCTGCATGCGTCTTCCCGTCTTCCGGCCTTCATGCTGGAGCGGCTTCCAGGATAGACATACCATCCGGTCGGTCGCTGCGCACGACCCCGACGGATCCGCCGCAGTGTGCGCACCCGTCCGCGCGCAACGCCGCGGCGAACGCCGTGGCCGGAACCGGAAGCGGCGACGTCCGCGCAGGTCGCGAATACGACCGCAGGCCCCGATCCGGCCGCGGCGGCGCGTACTCCGACAGCGGCGCCGGCACCGGCCCTAGGCTGGTGAAACCGCCGCGACACGCCCGAACCCGATGCGCGATCGAACACAGGTTCGATACACTTCCCGGGTGAGTCTCTACAACGAACGGATCGACGTCAGATCGACCACCGGCGGCCACCCTGCGTTCTTCGCCTGGCGCGACCACACCTACCGTGTCCGGCGCGTCATCGGCACGTGGTCGTCGCCGGGCAAGCCCGCCTCCCGCGGCGGCGCTCAGGCCACGGCCACCGACGTACGGCTGGTCCGCGTGGCCGCCGAGTCGCCCGAAGGCGAACTCAGCATCGCCGACATCACCTGCGACGACACCACCGGCGATTGGACGATGCGCCGCCTGTGGGGATGACCTCCCGCCGCCCGGCCGTCCCGCCCGCCACGGCCGGGCGGCGCAACCGAGCCCGCGCCGCACCTGCACGCGGGCCCCGCCGTCGCCGCCCCGGCTGGGTAATCTCGGTGCCATGGCCACACCGGAGTTCATCCTCAGCCTGCGCAAGCACGTCGGCCACGAACCACTCTGGCTGACCGGCGTGACGGCCGTGGTCATAGCGGAGTCGGGGGAGGTCCTGCTGCACCGGCGGGCGGACGACGGATCCTGGAGCACCCCCGGCGGCATCCTGGAGCCCGGTGAGCAGCCGGCGGCCGCCCTCGTCCGCGAGGTCGCCGAGGAGACCGGCGTCGACGTGGTTCCCGAGCGGATCGCCAGCGTCGTCACCGAGCCGCCGTTCACCTATCCCAACGGCGACCGGGTGCAGTTCATGGACATCGCCTTCCGCTGCCGCCCGGCGGGCGGCAGCGCACACGCCGACGAAGACGAGTCCTTGGAGGTCGGCTGGTTCGCCCCGGAGCGGATGCCCGCGATGAACGAGCGCATCATGCGCCGCATCGCCCACGCCCGCGAGGAGGGCGAGGCCTACTACACGGCCCCGTAACGCGGACCGCGCACTCGGCGGGACCGGAGAACGCGGGGCGCGCGGCGCCTCCGGCGGGCCGTCGAGGCTGCGTGTCGTATGCGTTCCTGTGCACGGCACCGCGGCGACCCCGGACCCCCGGGGCGCCACGCGCCGCGGCGCGGGCGGCCATGGCGGTGCGGGCGCTCAGCCCGCCTGCTGCTTGCTCTCCAGCAGCTCCATGGCGTTGACCGCCGCCGAAACGGAATTGTGGACCGGAACCTGCCGGTGCAGGCCGACGAGGCGGACGACTTTGGTCACCCGTTCGTTCGGCGCGGCCAGCGCAAGGCTGCCACCGTGCTCCTTGACGGCACGGTAGGCGTTGATGACGACGTTCAGACCGCTGGAGTCCATGAACTCCAGCCCGGTCAGATCGAGGATCAGCCACGGCCCGTGCTTGTCGATCGCGGACAGGACATGCTCGTGGAGGTCGTCGGCGGTCGCGATGTCGAGGTCGCCCTCGACACTCACGATCACACTGTGATTCTCGACCCGGGTACTCAGCCCAAGCCTCTGCACGTTCACTCCTCCCAGCCCCACGTGTCGATGAGGGGTCCCCTTGCTCACCCTACGGACAACTGCGGATTTCGGTAGGGGTCCATCCGCGGTTCCTCTCGGCTGCGACCGCCGGCGGGGGACTCGCGGAGCGACCGGCGCCGACGTGCCGGGACGCCGAGCGTCGGCGCCCTGATTCCGTAGGCCTTCGACCACATACGGTATTAGCCCAGTCGTCCGACGGGAATGCCGTAGCGCAAGTATTTTCTCCACATGAACGGCAATCCAGACGCGCCGCTATTGTGACCTGTTGCATGCCCGCCGTCCACCCCCGCGATCACGGGCTCTCCGGGTGATGTGACGAATCCCGTCCCCGACGCGCATCGTCGGCACCCGGTCCGCCCCCGAACCCCGGCCCCGCGAACGCGGCGAGGATCCGCTCGGCCGCCAACGCGGCGGGAATCCGCCCCGCGCGGACCCCGTCCTCCAGGCGCGGGCTCTCCTCGCGCACCCGCGGATCCGCCGTCAGGCTGTCCATCAGGCGTTCCCGCACCTGCGCCCACATCCAGTCGACCCGCTGGCGGCTGCGGCGGGCGGCGAACTCGCCCGCCTCCTCCAGCGTGCCGCGGTGGTCGCGGACGGTCTGCCAGAACCCGTCGATCCCCTCTCCGGTCAGCCCGCTACAGGTCAGCACCGGCGGCCGCCAGTCCGGGTGCACCGGCTGCAGCATCCGCAGGGCACGCGACAGCTCCCGTGCGGCCGTGCGGGCGTCGGCCTCGTGCGGGCCGTCGGCCTTGTTCACCGCGACCAGGTCGACCAGCTCCAGCACGCCCTTCTTGATCCCCTGCAGCTGGTCCCCGGTGCGCGCCAGAGTCAGCAGGCAGAAGCAGTCGACCATGTTGGCCACCGCGACCTCGGACTGGCCCACGCCGACGGTTTCGACCAGCACCATGTCGAATCCCGCGGCCTCCATCAGCACCATGGTCGCGCGCGTGGCCCGAGCGACCCCGCCCAGCGTGCCCGCCGTGGGCGACGGGCGCACGAACGCCTGCGGGTCGATCGACAGCCGCTCCATCCGGGTCTTGTCCCCGAGGATGCTCCCGCCGCTGCGCGTGGACGAAGGGTCGACGGCCAGGACCGCGACACGGTGGCCCCGCTCGGTCAGCCGGGTGCCCGCGGTGTCGATGAAGGTCGACTTGCCCACCCCGGGAACACCGGTGATGCCGACGCGGTGCGCGCCGCCCGCGTGCGGCAGCAGCCGCACCAGCAGCTGCTGGGCCAGTTCGGCGTGGTCGGGCCGGCGGGACTCCACGAGGGTGATGGCGCGGGCGAGCGTGGGGCGGTGCCCGGCCAGGACCCCTTCGGCGTAGGCGCCGATGTCGACCGTGCGGCTCACCGCGCCTCCCCGGCGGATCGCGCTGCGGGCCTCACGACGGGTGGCCCAACTCGGTTTCCAGGCTCTCCAGCAGACCCAGCGCGGCTTCGGCGATGACGGTGCCCGGCGGGAAGATCGCGCTGGCCCCGGCCTCGTACAGGGCGTCGTGGTCGGCCGGAGGGATCACCCCGCCTACGACGATCGCGATGTCGGACCGGTCCAGCGCGTCCAGCTCGGCGCGCAGCGACGGCACCAGGGTCAGGTGTCCGGCCGCCAGCGACGAGACGCCGACGATGTGCACGTCGGACTCGGCGGCCTGGGCGGCGACCTCGGCCGGGGTCTGGAACAGCGGACCCACGTCCACGTCGAAGCCGAGGTCGGCGAACGCGGTGGCGATCACCTTCTGCCCGCGGTCGTGGCCGTCCTGGCCCATCTTGGCGACGAGGATGCGCGGCCGGCGGCCCTCGTTGTCCTCGAAGGTGCCCACCCGCTCGGTCACGGCCGCCATGGCGGACTCGGCGCCGGAGGACGATCCGGCTTCGTCTCGGTACACACCCTGGATGGTACGGACCTGGCCCGCGTGGCGGCCGAAGACCCGCTCCATGGCCGCCGAGATCTCACCGACGGTGGCCTTGGCCCGGGCGGCGTCCACGGCCGCGGCGAGCAGGTTGTTCTCCAGGCTCGCGCCGCCCGACTCGGCCGCCGCCGCGGCGCTGAGCCGGTCCAGGGCGGCCTGTACCGCGGAGTCGTCGCGCTCGGCGCGCAGCCGTTCGAGCTTGTCCAGCTGCTCGGCGCGCACCCGGCTGTTGTCGACGCGCAGCACGTCGATGTCGTCCTCGGAGTCCGGCGGGTACTTGTTCACCCCGATGACCGGCTGCCGGCCGGAATCGATGCGCGCCTGGGTACGGGCCGCGGCCTCCTCGATGCGCATCTTGGGGATGCCGGCGTCGATCGCGGCGGCCATGCCGCCGGCCCGCTCGATCTCGTCGAGGTGCTCCCAGGCGCGGTCGGCCAGCTGGGCGGTGAGGCTCTCGACGTAGTGGCTGCCGCCCCACGGGTCGATGACGCTCGTCGTGCCCGACTCCTGCTGCAGCACCAGCTGGGTGTTGCGGGCGATGCGCGCGGAGAAGTCGCCGGGCAGCGCGAGCGCCTCGTCGAGCGCGTTGGTGTGCAGCGACTGGGTGTGGCCCTGGGTGGCGGCCATCGCCTCGACGCAGGTGCGCACCACGTTGCTGAACACGTCTTGGGCGGCCAGCGACCAGCCCGACGTCTGGGAATGGGTGCGCAGCGACAGCGACTTGGGGTCGTCCGGCCCGAAGGAGCCCACCAGCCCGGCCCACAGCCGCCGCGCCGCCCGGAGTTTGGCGACCTCCATGAAGAAGTTCATGCCGATCGCCCAGAAGAACGACAGTCGCGGCGCGAACGCGTCGACGTCCAGGCCCGCGCGCCGTCCGGCGCGGATGTACTCGATGCCGTCGGCCAGCGTGTAGGCCAGCTCCAGGTCGGCCGTGGCCCCGGCTTCCTGCATGTGGTAACCGGAGATCGAGATGGAGTTGAAGCGCGGCATGCGCTGCGACGTGTAGGCGAAGATGTCGGAGATGATCCGCATGGAGGGCTGCGGCGGGTAGATGTAGGTGTTGCGGACCATGAACTCTTTGAGGATGTCGTTCTGGATGGTGCCCGCCAGCTGTTCGGGCGCCACCCCCTGCTCCTCGGCGGCGACGATGTACAGCGCCATCACCGGCAGCACCGCGCCGTTCATGGTCATCGACACGCTCATGCGGTCCAGCGGGATGCCGTCGAAGAGCCGGCGCATGTCGTAGATGGAGTCGATCGCCACGCCCGCCATGCCGACGTCACCGGTGACGCGCGGGTGGTCGGAGTCGTAGCCGCGGTGGGTGGCCAGGTCGAAGGCGACCGACAGCCCCTTCTGCCCGGCGGCCAGGTTGCGCCGGTAGAAGGCGTTGGATTCCTGGGCGGTGGAGAACCCCGCGTACTGGCGGACGGTCCAGGGCTGGTTGACGTACATGGTCGGGTAGGGGCCGCGCAGGTAGGGCGGAACGCCCGGGAACCGCCCTTCCGCCCCCATCCCTTCGCTGTCGGCCGGCGTGTAAAGCGGTTTCACGCCGATCCCCTCGGGGGTCTGCCACGTCAGCGACTCGGGACTCTTCCCGGCGGCTTCCTCGAAAGCCCGCGCCCACGCGGCGGCGGGTTCCCCGGCGCCGGATCCGCGGGACCCGTCGGCGAAGGCACCGGGTCCGATACGGCTGAAGTCGGGAATCATTCGGCCACCCCCAGGGCGTCGTGCAGGTCTGCCAACAGCTCGGGCGCGTCGCATCCGGCGAAGCAGAACGCGTCCACCGGGGCCTCTGCGGGCGCGGCCTCCGGGCGCCCCGCCAGCAGCACCCGTTCGGCCCCGGCTTCCTTGAGCGCGGCGGCGGCAGCCGCGGCGTGCTCGGTGTAGCGGGAATCGTCGCCGCACAGGCAGGCGATTCGGGCGCCGCTGCCGCGGAAGCCGGCTGCCGCTTCGTCGGCGCCTCCGGTGGAGTCCGCGCCCACGGTCTCGATCCCGCCGGAGCGCAGCAGGTTGCCGGCGAACGCTGCGCGCGCGGTGTGGCCGGCGACCGGCCCCAGCGTGGCCAGATAGGCGCGCGGACGCGCACCGGTCGCGGCGAGGTGGGCGTCGGAGCGGTCGCGCAGCCGCTCGAACTCCTGGGCGTAGCGCCGCCGCGGCAGCGCCGCGCCGCCCGCGGCGGGCGGTTGCGCCGCGTCGGGGTGCGGATCGCGCTCGATCGGAGCTTCGTCGAGGTCGGGGAACTCGCTGACGCCGGTGATGGGGTCGCGCCGGTGGGCGACGGCGTCGCGGCGCCGAAGCCACACCTCCTCGATCCGCTCGGCGACCAGACCGCCCGCCAGCGCCTCGGCCATGCCGCCCGCGGCCTCCAGCTCCTGGAAGAACGCCCAGCCGGCGCCGTAGAGGTCGGCGGTGCGGCGCTCGACGTAGTACGAGCCGCCTGCGGGGTCGACGACCCGGGTGAGGTGGGACTCCTCCGCCAGCAGCGCGTGGGTGTTGCGGGCGATGCGCCGCGCGAAGCCGTCGGGCAGGCCCAGGGCGGAGTCGAACGGCAGTACCGTCACGGCGTCGGCGCCGGCCGCGCCGGCGGCGAAGCACGCGAGCGTGGTGCGGACCATGTTGACGTGGGCGTCGCGGCGGGTGGCCATGGCCGCCGAGGTGGCGGCGTGCTGGTACATGGGCGGGCGGTCGGCGGCGTCCAGTCCGCAGGCCTCCAGCACCCGGTCCCACATCGCCCGCGCCGCCCGGAGCTTGGCGATCGTCGCGAACTGGTCGGCGGTCGCGGCGAAACGGAACTCCAAACGCCGGGCGGCCTCAGCCGGTTCCAGCCCTTCGCCGGTCAGCGCCCGCAGGTAGGCCACACCCGCGGCCACGGCGGCCCCCAGCTCCTGGGCGTCGGATCCGCCGGCCTCGTGGTAGGGCGTGGCGTCGGCGGTGACGAGCCGCAGGCGGGGGTGGCGCTCGGCGAAAGCGGCGGCGGTGTGCGCCGCCTGCCCGACCTCGGCGGGTTCGCCGGTGCGGGCCGCGGTGCTGAGCGGGTCGATGCCCAGGCCGCCGCTCACCGAACTCGCGGGAAGTCCCCGGTCGGTCCAGGCGCGCACCAGCTCGCGGGCGGCCGCCGCGTAGTCGGTGCCGGGTTCGAGGGTCACCGGGCAGAAGTCGAGGTGGACGTCGGCCAGGACCTCGCCGATCGCGGCGACGGGGACGCCGGACCCGCCGCAGACCAGCCACAGCGCGCCCACGCCGTTCTCCGCGTCGGCGAGCACCGCCTGCCGGGTGCGGTCGGGGCGCGGGTCGCGGTGCTGTTGGCGCACCTCCCATCCGTCGGTGACGCCGCCGTGCGGGCGGCCGCCGCGGGTGAACGGCGCCAGGCCGGGATAACCGGGGTCGGGGGTGTCTCCGTCGGTGTACAGCGGGCGCAGCCGGATGCCGTCGTAGGTGTCGGTGGCCAGCGCCTCCTCGGGCGCGGGATCGTCGGGATCGACCTCCGCGCCGGTCTTCTTCAGCACCCCGGCGACGAGTTCGCGCCACCGTTCGTACGTGGCCTCGGGAAAGTCCGCGAGCGTAAGCCCGGCGGCCCCGTCCCCTTGCGCGGTCTGCGGACCGCTATCCGGCGTCTCCATACCTCCGGATGTTAGGCAACCGCGCTCGCGGCGGGCCAATGCGGGGCAGGGCCGCCGGGCGCTCCGAGGTGTCCGGGCCGCAGCCGCCGCCCGGAGGATCCGGGGGTCCGCAGGCGCGCGGGGACGGCGCCCCTAGTCGGCCGGGGGCGTGTCGCCGTCTCCGGAGCCCCCGGCGGGCGGGAAGACGAAGCGTTGGCGGCCGCTGACGACGATGCTGTAGCCGTCGTCGGTGGCCGTTTCGACGTAGGCGCCGATCCCTTCGGCTGCGACGTCCTTGTCTTCGGCGTTCAGCACCACTTGCGCACCGGAGGCGTCGCCGCTGCCGCGGGCGTCGCCGTAGATGTAGCCGCCCATGGCCAGCGCGGGCGAGATCGCCTGCTCGAATTCGTCCTCGAACTGCCAGCGGATCTCGCCGGCCGCCAGGTCGACGGCGATCAGCGGGGTCTCGCCGGTGGCCTGCGGCAGCAGTACCGTGCCCGTGTCCGGCTCGTAGAGGGCGCCCTGCAGCGGGGGCGGCGCGAACTCGTCGGCGGAGGGGTTGGCGCCGGGCTCGGCGAGGCTCCACAGCAGATCGCCGCTGTGCAGGTCGTGCAGCGACAGCACCGAGGGCTCTTCGGGGACGGTCCAGCGCACCAGTGCGGCGGTGCGTGTCGCGCCGCCGCCGGAAGCGGTTCCGGTGCCCTCGGGCGAGGGGGGCGCAGCGGAGGGCGAGCCGGCGTCGGGGCCCGGCGAGGAGCTCTGCTCGTCCTGCGGGGTTCCGGTGCCGTCCTCGCCCGGGTCCGTCGTCGCGCCGTCCTCGGACCCCGCCGGGATCTCGTAGCCGCCGACGACCTGGGGCCGGGGCCGCCGGACGTCGGTGCCGCCGGCCAGCTCCGGGGCGTCGCCGGCGACGCTCCACAGCAGTTCTCCGGCGTCGTCCTCGCCGATGGCGCGCGCCTGCAGCAGTCCGCGGCCGTCGTCGAGCAGCAGGACGCCGTCGCGGGCCGCGACGGGCACGCCGTTGCGGTCGGGGTCGGGGTCGGGGTCGGCGGCGTCGTCCCCGGTGCCGCCGTCGCCCGTCTCCTCCCCGGCGGCGGGAGGGGCCTGGAAGGTGTACTCCCACAGCTTCGCGCCGTCCGGGGCGCGGACCGTGTAGTCGCCGTAGGGGTCCGCGGCGGTCCAGTCGGCGGGGCGGCGCACCACCGCGCCGCCGACGAAGGACGCCCGGTCCCCCGTGCCGGACCACACGGTCTCGCCGTCGTCGCCGATCACCTCGGTTCCGCCGTCGCTGCCGTCGGCGACCAGCACCTGCGATCCGTCGGCGTCCAGGCCGAACCGCCGGATGTGCCGTTCGCCGCGCCAGAGCGTCCGCCCGTCCTCGGCGTCCAGCAGCAGGTGGCGCTCCTGGCTGTTGGAGCTGATGAGGAAGGCGTCGCCGACCGAGGAGAGCCGCACGCCCATGTCGTCGTCGAGGATGTCGGGGCCTTCGCCGCCGGGCCCGTGCAAGTGCCGCAGCGGATCGCCGCCCACCCCCGGCGGGAGTTCGCCGTGGAAGGCGGTGGGCAGCGGGCGCGGCGACTCCGGTGCCTCGTCGGTCTCGTCGTCGGACGTGCAGGCGCTCCCCGCGACAAGCAGCGCGACGCCCGCGGCCGCTGCCAGCGGCGCCCGTCGCCAGGTGCGCATGACCGGTCACTCCCTACGACGACATCAGGTACCGGAATCCTAGAACGCGCGGGGCGGCCCCACACACATGCCCGCCGGGGCGAGCGCCGCTCCCGCGGGACGCGGGGACTCGGGCCGAGGGGCGGGCGCCGGTGCGCTCAGTCGGAGCCCGGTTCGACTTCGACGGTGGTGGTGCCGCTGATCTCGTAGTGGGCCGTGCCACCGGTGGCCTCGGCCAGCCACGCGCCGAACCCCGGCAGGTCGGGTTCGGCCACGGCGACGTCGACGTCCACGCCCGCTCCGTAGCGCACATCCTGCACCCGGTAGGCGGATTCGCGCAGCCCGCTTTCGAGCCTGCCCGCGATCAGGTAGTCGGCGCTGACCGTCACGACGGCGAGGGTGCGCCGCTCCAGGACGCCGACCTCGTCGAGGGCGGCGGCGACGGCGCTGCCGTAGGCGCGGATGAGCCCGCCGGCGCCGAGTTTCACGCCGCCGAAGTAGCGGGTGACCACGGCTGCGGTGTCGGTGATGCCGCGGTGGCGCAGCACCTCCAGCATCGGCACCCCGGCCGTGCCGGAGGGTTCGCCGTCGTCGCTGGAGCGCTGCACGTCGCCGCCGGCCCCGACGACGTAGGCGGTGCAGTTGTGCGCGGCGCTCCAATGCAGCCGCCGGCGCTCGGCGATGAACGCCCGCGCCGCGTCCTCGTCGTCCACCCGGGCCAGAGCGCAGATGAACCGGGACTTCTTGATCTGCAGCTCGTGTTCGCCGCCGCTTGAGATGGTTCGCATGTCCGGGTCCGATCGTACGGGGCGCGGCGGGAGCGGCCCCGCCCGCCTGCGCTGCGGCGGCCGCGGCGCAGGCGGGCGCACGCGGGGCGGGCCCCGGTGCAGGCGGGGTTCACCCGCCCATCGAGAAGACCCAGTAGGCGATCCCGTACATCGTGGCCATGATGAGGACCACCGAGCAGACGTTCAGCCAGGCGCCCGCCCGCACCATTTGGCCGATGCGGATGTAGCCGGAGCCGAACGCGATCGCGTTGGGCGGGGTGGCCACCGGGAGCATGAAGGCCAGGGACGCGGCGAGGGCCGCGGGCACGACCAGGAGCATGATGTCCAGGCCGAGACCGGCGGCGACGCCCGCCAATACCGGAAGGAAGATGGTGGCGGTGGCGGTGTTGCTGGTCAGTTCGGTCAGCAGCAGGACCAGGGCCGCGACGATCAGCACCACCGCCCAGGCCGGTACCGCGCTGAGCAGGCCCACCCGCTCACCGATCCAGCCGCTCAGTCCGGACTCCTCGAACCGCACCGACAGCGAGATGCCGCCGCCGAACAGCAGGAGGATGCCCCACGGCAGTTGCAGTGCGGTCTGCCAGTCGAGTGCTGCCACGCCCCGGCGCGGCTTCACGGGGATGAGGAACAGGGCCACGGCCACGGCCATGGCGATGCCCGCGTCGGAGATGTGGGCCAGCCACGGCAGCGCGTCGGCAACGGCGGGGGTGTCGGTCAGGAGCGGGACGCCGACCCAGGACGCGGCCGCGCAGGCGAAGACGGCGAGCACCGTCCACTCGCCGCGCGACATCGGCCCCATCTCGTGGAGCTGGTCGCGGATGAGCTGCCGGCCGCCGGGGAGTTCGCGGATCCCGGGCGGGTAGATCACGCGCGTCAGCAGCAGCCAGGAAACCACGAGGAAGACGGCCGCCAGCGGCAGCCCCACGAGCATCCACTGGCCGAATCCGATGTCGATGCCGTGGTTCTGGGAGAGGTAGCCCGCCATGAAGGCGTTGGGCGGAGTGCCGATGAGTGTCGACACCGAGCCGATCGAGGCGGAGTAGGCGATCCCCAGCATGAGCGCGGTGGCGAAGTTCGCGTCGCCCTTGCCGTCGCCCAGCTGGTTGACCAGGCCCAGCACCGACAGGCCGATCGGCAGCATCATCACGGTGGTCGCTGTGTTGCTCACCCACATCGTGAGGAAGGCCGTGGCCAGCATGAATCCGGCGATGAGCATCACCGGTCCGGTACCGACCGCGGCGACGACCACCAGCGCGATGCGGCGGTGCAGGTTCCACCGCTGCATCGCCATGGCCAGCATGAAGCCGCCCATGAACAGGAAGATGACGTCGTCGGCGTACGGGGCCGCCACATCGGCGATGTCGGTACCGACAAGCACGGGGAACAGGACGAGGGGCAGCAGCGCGGTCGCCGGCAGCGGTATGGCCTCGGTCATCCACCAGACGGCCATCAGAGCGGCGACAGCGGCGGTGACCTTGCCCGCGTGCTCCAGGGAGTCGGGGAGGAGGAGGTAGAGGGCCAGGGCGAGGACGGCCCCCGCCCCCAGACCGATCCGTTTGCGCGCGAGACCGTCGCCGCCTTCGGCGCTTTCGCCGGGGCCGGTGGACGCGCCGCCGCCGACCGGTCCTGTCGCGGGGGAGGGGTGCGGGCCGGAGTCAGTCGGTTGCGTCATGGGATCTCCTCGGATCCGTCACACAAGTGCCATACATCACACGTTCCCTACCTGTCGTCGGGCGGGTGAACCCTCCGTGCGGTATCGAACCCGCAACGACGTGTGCGCCGGCCGGCCCGGCCCCGGCGCACAATGGGGGCATGACCGGATCCGGTATCGACGCCGTCAGCGTCCTCGCCGAGCCGCTGCGCCACCGGCTCTACGACTACGTCGCAGGCCGCGGCGGCGAGGTCACCCGCGCCGAGGCCGCCGAGGCCGTGGGCGCCCGGCGCAACCTGGCCGCTTTCCACCTGGACAAACTCGTGGAGGCAGGACTGCTGGAGGTGGAGCGGCGCAAAGTCTCCGGACGCGACGGGCCCGGGTCCGGCCGTCCGGCCAAGCTCTACCGCCGCTCCTCGCGTGAGCACGCCGTCCAGTTGCCGCCGCGCGACTACGGCACGGCCGCCGGGCTGCTCGCCGAGGCGGTCGAGCGCGCCGGCGCCGAGGAAGCGCTCTACGCCGCCGCGCGTGCCGAGGGCGAGCGCCGCGGCGCCGCTTGCGCCGCGCGCACCCGGCCGGAACCGGACGGCGCGGCGGAGTCCCGCACTTCGGAGGACACGCCGGCGCCCCGGGACGCGCCGCCCCCGACGTCCGGTCCCGTGTCGGCGGAAGGGCTCGCCGGCTGGCTGCAGGGCCACGGTTACGAACCCGTCCCCGTCGTCGCGGACGGCGGCGCCGGCCCCGCCGACGGCCCCCCGCACCCGACGGCGGACCCGCCGCAGGGCGGTGCCGCGGACGCCGCGGCGCCTGCGGCCGACCCCGCGCTCCGGCTGCGCAACTGCCCCTTCGACGCGGTGGCCCGCAGCCATCCGCCGGTGGCCTGCGGGATGAACCTGGAGCTGCTGCGCGGTCTGCTGCGCGGCGCGGGCGCCGACGCCTTCCGCGCGGACATGGCCCCGGCAGCGGAGGGCTGCTGCGTGATGATCTCATCCTCCGGGAATTCCAAAACCAATTCACGTTGACATAGAAGTGGGTCGGGAGCATGCTGATCCGCATGAGCGACCACCACCTGGCCCAGATCAACATCGGCACCCTCAAGGCACCGCTCGACGACCCCTCCATGGCCGAGTTCGTCGCCCGCCTGGAACCCGTCAACGCCCTGGCCGACTCCAGCCCCGGATTCGTGTGGCGATACACCGACGAGGGCAGCGACGACGCCACCGCCGCGCGCCCGTTCGGCGACGACATCCTGGTGAACCTCTCGGTGTGGCAGGACCGCGAGTCGCTGTGGAACTTCACCTACCGCAGCGACCACCTCGACGCACTGCGCCGCCGGCGCGACTGGTTCACCCGGCTGAGCACCGTGCACGCGGCGCTGTGGTGGGTCCCGGCCGGCCACCTCCCCACCCTCCGGGAAGCCGGCGACCGCCTGGAGGTGCTGCGCTCCCGCGGCCCGTCGCCCGAGGCCTTCACATTCACCGAGTTCTTCCCACCGGAGCCGCAGGAAAGCGGCACACCCGCCGCACCCGCCGCACCCCGGGCCGACGCACGCGACTGAGCCGGGCGCGGGGCGGAACGCGGTCCCGGCCGCGGTGAACCCCGGAACACGAACACCACTGTTCGTGACGACAGAGATACCCGGAGTATCCTTTGTTCCGGACGCCGAACCGGTATCGGGGGGATCGCCGTGTCACTGACCCGCGCCATCGTCAGCGCAGCCGCAGCATCGCTGCTGCTCGCGGGATGCGGCGACGGCCGCCAAGGCGACGACGAGGGGGCGGCCGCCCCCTCCCCCTCCGGGAACGGGACCGCCGACGCGGGCGCCCCCGGTCTCGCCCACGTCGTCGCCCGGTTCCAGACCTACTCTCCCGACGCCGAGGCCATCACCTACGACGAGCAGGCCGTCCCGGCCGGATCCGGCGTCACGGTGCAGGCCACCCGCGCCGGCGCCGAAACCGACTTCACGCTCGCGGTGAGCGGCCTGCAACCCGACGAAGCCTACGGCGCCCACCTGCATACGCGGCCCTGCGGCGAGGATCCCGACGCCTCCGGACCGCACTACCGGAACGAGCAAGGGCCGGAAGGGAGCACGAACGACCCCGAGTACGCCAACGGCGACAACGAGGTCTGGCTGGACTTCACCACCGACGGCGACGGAGTCGCCGAGTCCGACGCCGACGTCGACTGGCATCCGCGCGAGGGCGAAGCCGGCTCGGTCGTACTCCATGCCGACCACACCGCGACGACCGCAGGGGAGGCCGGTTCAGCGGGCGATCGCCTCGCCTGCGTGAACGTCCCGCTCTGACAGTCCCGGCACGCCGAGCGCACCGCCGAGGGCGGAGCCGGTCGGCTCCGGAACACCCGGGAGGCTGCGGCGACGGGGCCGACCGCGCGCAGCGCCCACGCCAGCATTCCGCAACCTGTTGTGGTGCCCGCACCAGGCATCCTTCGAACATCCGCACTCATGGTCAACGGCGGATTTGCATCCCCAAGAACAGCAGAAACGCGAAATCGCGCAGGCCGCGGCGCTCCGCGAATTGAACACAATCTCCGGCGGACATGACGAAACCCCCTCAGCCGAAGCCAAAGGGGTCAGGTCGAGGCAGGGAGGAGATACAGCTCTGCCGACGCCACCGCCGCGAATCTCCTCTTTTTTATCGAGAGGAGACGATATCCATGCACGGATGCTTGCCGTTACAGGATTCCCGTCTTAACTTCCTTTAGAAATCTTACCCATTCATCCTTGGAGAATCCGAGGTGCCCAAGGCTCCGGTTTTGGGTATCGCGCACCGCGCCCCCCCGCATGTGGTCAGGGCTGTTTCAACGCAGTTACTTTCCGCGTTGCTGTACGACGATTTGTGCCAGGTTTCGTCTATCGGTGTCATGCAAACTCTCCTCGTGCTCGTTCGATTAGTGCACGGGACGGCTCGAAAGGCAGAGCTGCGCCGCGCAGGTCACTCAAGAGCGAGACGTGTTCATCCACGGTAGCGGCGTCGATGAAGATACCGCCGGTGGCCCTTGTTTCCAGGTACAGGATGGTACCGGCGTCGGGAAGCTTAAGAAGTCGGAACCCACCGTCTAAGCCAGGATGGTTCCATGTAGGGTGCGGAACCACGAGTATTTCGACGTTGTCCCATTGCGACGCCTTATAGAGGTGTTCCAATTGCTTTTGCATTACTTCACGGCACCCCGGACCAGGTCGGCACCGCCCGCCGCTGGCTGGAGGACACCCTCACCCGCACCCCCGGGCGCATCCCCGACGCGACCACCGCCACAGCCGTGCTCCTGCTGTCGGAAACCGCCACCAACACCCTGCGCCACACGCCCACCGGCGCCCCCGGCTCCACCTTCACCGTCCACGTCCACGCCGACCGACACACCCTGGCCGTGGCGGTCCAGGACGCGGGCAGCACCACCACCCGGCCCGAGCGCGCACGAACCTCGATCACCGACGATCACGGGCGCGGCCTGGCACTGGTCGAGGCCGTCGCCGACACCTGGCAACCACTGCCGGGAGGCAACGGAATCTCCTTCACGCTCAGCCTCACCCAAGCACCGACCGGCACGCCCGACAGCGCAAGCGCCCGCACGGCACGGGAGCACGCGCGATGACCGCTATCCCCGACGCCCAACTCGGCCCCGGCGGCCACGACCCGCACGGATACCTCAACCACCGCTTCGGCGCCACCTGGCACATCACGTGCGAACCCACCCCCGGCGGGTGGTACTGGACCGCCACCCGACGCCGGCCCGCCCCCGCCGACGCCACCGCTCACGGCGTGTGCGACCGGCACGCGGGCGGGATGCGCCCCGCCGAACTGTGGACGTGGTTGCAGGAGCAGGAAACCGCCTGGCAGCACTGGCAGAACGCCCGCCGCACCGGATCAACCGCCGGGGCCGCCCATTGCCCCCCAGGCGGCCCCGGATCCGCAACGACGCCGACACGGTCGACAAGCCCGTCCTCTCCCGGGGCCGATGACACCCGGCCGCACCCGCCCGCGTTCTCCCGGACCAGGCCGGGTATACGCACGTCAGCGGGACGGAAGCCGACCACGTCGACCACCGCCCCGCCCAACTCCGGTTGTCCCGGAGGGTTCCTGAAGCTCCCCCGGGGCCGGCGGTCCGGGGCGCGGCCCCTCGCGGCTCTTCCAGTCCGTCTCGGGCGTGTCCGGTCCGGATTCGCCCGGATGCGGCGACACACCGCACGCAATCCGCAATAGACACGTTCGGTTTTAGTTTAATTACTGTGAGTGATGACCGCTCAGCCCTCCTGAGGACCCGAGGAACGAGAGCCGCACCGTGCCGATCCGCCCGACCAACCTGGCCACGATGTCCGCCACCATCGCCGGCGCCCTGTCCCCGACGCGCTCCGACAGCGGCGACACCGTCCGCCCTGTCACCGTGACCTTCGAGTCGGGGCACCGACAGGTGGTGGACACCGGCGGCTGCAGGTCGCTGGAGTCCGCGCAGGGCGGTGTGGTGGCCATCGAGGCCGAGGCCGCGGCCAAGTACGCGCTCTTCGCCGGCACCTCCTGCCAGGGCGGCCGGGCGATCGCCTCGGGCCGCGGTCCGGCCACCTTCGGCGATCCGATCCTGGCCGGCGCGATCGTGCTGGGCTGAACCCGGCTTACCCGACTCCCCCGTTTCCGCGTTCCGCGCCTGCGCACGCCGCGCATCCGGTGCCGCCGTCCACCGCTGTGCGTGCCGCCGCCGTACCGCCCGCAGAACCCGGTACCAGAACGGGGAACCGCGTCGATGCCGCCGCCCCTACCGCAGCCGCGCGTCCGCAGGCGCTGCGGCCGCCGTCCGGGCGCGGTCGGCCGCAGCGCGCTGCTGAGCGCGGGTGCGGCGGCGCCCGGCCGGACGGCGGCCGCAGGGCGGCGCGGTCAGCCGGTCTCGACGCCCGGACTCACTGCACCGGGCGGAGCCTCAGGCGACGCGGCGGGCCCCTGCGAAATGCCGGCCGTAGTAGCCGGCCATCCTGGTGGTCTGGATCTTCTTACCGGAACTCGGCGCGTGGACCATGCGGCCTTTTCCGACGTACATTCCGACGTGGCTCGGACCGGAATAGAAGAAGACGAGGTCTCCGGGCTCCAGATTGGACCAGGAGACCGACCTGCCCTGGTCGAACTGGGTGTAGGTGGTACGGCTGATGTTCTTGCCGGCCTTCTTGTAGGCGTACTGCACAAGGCCCGAGCAGTCGAAGGCCCCCGGTCCTTCGGCGCCGTACCGGTAGGGCTTTCCTACCTGGCTCTTCGCGTGCTGAACGGCTTTCCCGGCGACGCTCGACGCCTGCTGCACCCGCTCTTCGGCGACCGCAGGGGCGGCGGAACCGATTCCGAATGCGGCGAGCACCGCCAGGGAGGATAAGGTCAATGCGGCCCTGACCAGGACGCTGGGTCTGTTTTCCGGTTTCGGGTGGACGGATCCGATCGACATGCTCGTTGTTCCCCCGTATTTCGCTTCCCCCGAAGCGGTGTGCCCCGGGGCACAGTTCCATAGGGAAACACAGGGGCCGACCGTACTTGTCCTTATGGTCGCCTTGGCGTGTCGCGTCGGATTTTCCCGCCGCATAGGCGGGTGCGCCGCCCCGGGAGCAGCGGAGAACGGAAATTCCGAGGGATAAGCGCGGTTTGCCGACGGCTGGGGGAAACGCGCGGGTTGTTCGGCTGCGGCGGGGCGGCGTCCTCCACCGCCGCCCCGCCGCCGATCCCCGCCGTACGCGGGCACCGGGCCTGCGCGCTCTCGGAACCGCCGCTGCTAAAGCGCGCCGTGGCTCCACGGGCCGGTGACCGCATAGGTGATGCCGGGGCTCTGCACGTTGAAGAACAGCGTCCGGCCGTCGGGGCTGAACGTGGCCCCGGCCAGTTCGCTGGTGTTGGTGCTGTTCAGCGCCGCGAAATCGAAGATCTCGCCGCGGTCGGTCACCCCGCGCAGCATGTCGCCGCCCGAACCGTCCTCGCACAGCACCAGTCCGCCGCTGTTGGGCGAGACGCAGATGTTGTCGGGGCTCTGCAGCAGGTCCGGGTCGACCGACTCGTAGACCAGGATCAGCTGTCCGCCCGAGCGGCCGCGCGGCCGGTACTCCCACACCTGGCCGAGTCCGGCGTCACCGCCGCTGGTGGAGTTCACGTAGATGGCGCCGTCGCCGTACCAGGCGCCCTCCAGACGCGCGAAGACCGCGCCGCCCTTCGCCCGGCCCTGATTGAACACGGCGAGGGAGTCGCCGCTGTCGGGGTCCGGGTCGTCGATGTCGACCCACTCCACGGCCAGGGGTTTGCCGGCGCGCTGGCCGGTCCGGGTGTCGTAGCGGGGGTCTCCCTTGATCGCGAGCATCTGCAGCTTGCCGCCCTCGCCCAGGCGCCCGGGGGTGTCCGGAACGAACCGGTAGAGGCCGGAGCTGCCGCGGTCCTCGGTCTCGTAGACGATGCCGGTCGCGGGGTCGACCGCGACGGCCTCGTGGGTGAAGCGCCCCATGGCTCTGTACGGCACCGGCTCCACCGGCCCGTCGGCGTCGACGGGGACCTCGAAGATGTAGCCGTGCGGGTCGGCGGTGTCCAGACCGGTGAAGGTCTCTTCGCAGGACAGCCAGCTGCCCCAGGGAGTGGGGCCGCCGGCGCAGTTGCGGATGGTGCCGGTGAGACTGGGGAAGGAATCGACCAGGCGCATCGCCTCGCGGTCGACGACCAGCGTCGTGGTTCCGCCCGCGGCCTGCGGGTCGTAGCTGGGCGAGGCGAAGGCTTCGCCGCCGCTCTGCTCGTGGTTGCGGACCAGGCGCAGCGCGCCGTCGTCGGCTTCGAACGCCGCCATGCCGTCGTGCCGGCCGGGGGTGGGCGTGCCGTCGCGCATGGGCGTGCCGGTGCGGCCGAACGCGGCGTAGGTGAATCCGGCGGGCAGCAGGAGCTCCCCGTCGGGCCCCGCGGGTTGCAGCGGCCCGTATCCGCCGTTGTCGGCGGCGACGGTGCCGCGGTTGTTTCCGGCTCCGGGGCCGGCGGCGTGGGCCGTGGTCTGACCCATGAGTCCCTGCAGGGCCGTCGCGGCGCCCACCAGACCGCTTCCGGCGAGGAAGCGCCGGCGGTTCACTCCGGATGCGTGGGCGTCAGCACGGTCGGGCATCGGTTCCTCCTTCGGAGAAGGTGCGGTCACCACGAGCTGAACCCGCCGAAGTGACCCGCCGATGATGCCCGTGCCTCCGCCGGCTGACGCGGCGCTCAATTGACACCGCCTGGGCACGGGGCGGCTGGCGCGCCGGTCGTCAGGCCTCCAGGCAGCGTTCGACGACCCCGGTGAGCCGCTGCACCAGCTCGTCGCCGTCGGCCTCCATGAGCGCTTCGGCTCCGCCCATCCGGCGGACGTTGCCGACGCCGATCAGCAGCGCCGCCACCAGCGTCGCGCGGGTGCGGGCGTCGGGACCGCCGATGTAGTCGGCCAGCGGGCCGATGATCGCGCTCTGCAGCCGCTTCTCGAACACCGACTTGAGGTCCGGGTCGCCGAGCGAGTGCAGCAGCGCCCGCTGCAGCGGAGTCCCCTCACCCAGCGTGCGGTGGACCACGTGCTCGGCGATGCGGCGCGGCAGGGTGTCGCGCTCGCCCTCGACGAGGTCGGGAAAGGCGGCGTCCTCGGCGATGACTTCGGCCAGCAGTCCGCGTTTGGCGCCGAAGTAGCGGTTGATCAGGGCGACGTTGACCCCGGCCGCCGCGGCGATGCTGCGCGAGGAGACCTCGGCGTATCCCTCGTGGGTGAACAGTTCGCGGGCGCTGTCGAGGATCCGCCGGCGCGTGGCCTCGCGGTCGCGAACCCGCCCGTGGCAGGTGTCGGCGGCGTCGGTCGTATTCATCGGGCCCCCTGCTGTGACCGGCGCGGAGTCGCAGCTCAGCGCGGCTTCTCACGTTCGGTTCTCCGCACTATAACCGCCCTGCTTGACAAGTCAACACTGTTTACTTATACCTGAGGAGGAGATTCCACCGGACTGCCCGCTTCAGCGGCAGCGGCCCGCCGTGTCCGGGAACGGCCGCTCCCCTGTGCCAGCGGCCGGATCCGTCCGACCAGTTCGATACGGGGCGACGAAGAGGAGAACCCGAACGTGGAGCGACGCTTAGGCACTGCCGACGAGCAGGCCGCGGCCGTGCCGGGGCAGCACGCCGGCACCGCAGCCGGCGCAGAGGCGCAGACGAACTACTCGCGCCGCCAGATGATCGAGATCCTCGTCGGTCTGATGCTGGCGATGCTGACGTCGATGCTCACCACGTCGATCGTGGGCACGGCCCTGCCCACGATCGTCGGCGAGCTCGGCGGCCAGGACCGGCTGTCGTGGGTGGCCAGCGCCACCCTGCTCACCATGACCGCGTCGACGCCCGTGTGGGGCAAGCTCTCCGACGTGTGGGGCCGCAAGCTGCTGTTCCAGACCGCGCTGGTGATCTTCATCTGCTCGTCGGTCGCCGCCGGCTTCGCCACCGACATGACCTGGCTGATCGTCGCGCGGCTGTTCCAGGGGATCGGCACCGGCGGCCTGGCCGCGCTGCCCCAGATCATCCTCGGCGACGTGGTCGCCCCGCGCGAGCGCGGCCGCTACTCCGGCTTCCTCGGCTCCGTCTTCGGCGCCGCCACCGTCGCCGGCCCGCTGCTCGGCGGATTCCTCGTCGACAGCCCGCTCGGCTGGCGCTGGTGCTTCTTCATCACCGTGCCGCTGGCGGCCGTGGCGTTCGTCGTCATCCAGCGCCTGCTCAAGCTGCCCGCGCGGCCCGACGTCGCACACCGCATCGACTGGCGCGGCGCCACGTGCATCGTCGGCGCCGCCAGCGCGGTGATGCTGCTGCTGAGCCTGGGCGGCCAGGAGTTCGACTGGGCCTCGGCGCCGTCCTTCGCGCTGATCGCCGCGGCACTGGTACTCACGGCCGCAGCCGTGCTCGTCGAACGCCGCGCCCACGAACCGATCCTGCCGCCGCACCTGTTCCGCAACCGCACGTTCGTGCTGGGCGCACTCGCCTCGGCGGCGGTGGGCATGAGCATGTTCGGCGTGATGATCTACCTCCCGCAGTACCTGCAGATCGTGCAGGGGCTCAGCCCTACGGCCTCCGGGCTGATGACGCTGCCGATGGTGCTCGGCCTGCTGGCCGCCTCGATCTCTTCGGGCTTCCTCGTCAGCCGCACCGGAAAATGGAAGCTCTTCCCGGTCTCGGGCACGCTGCTCGTCGCCTGCGGCTTCACCACCCTGACGTTCCTGGACACCGAGTCGAGCCTGGTCCTGGTGGGCGCCGGAGTCTGCCTCATCGGGCTGGGGCTGGGAATGTGCATGCAGATCCTCATCCTGGCGACGCAGAACGCCGTCGACCTAACGGATCTGGCCGCGGCCACCTCCGCCGTCTCCTTCTTCCGCAACCTCGGCGGCGCGCTCGGCGTGGCGATGTTCGGCTCGGTCATGACCAACCGCCTGCACGACGAGCTCAACGCGTTCGCGCGCTCGGCGGGCGCCTCCGGCGGTTCGGGGGAGATGTCCGGGTCGGCCACCGGATCGCCCGATGCCATCCGGGCCCTGCCGCCCGAAGCCCAGCACGTGGTGATCCAGGCGTTCAGCGATGCGATGCACACCGTGTTCACGCTGGGGGTCCCGATCGGCGTCGTCGGGTTCGTGATCGTGCTCTGCTTCAAACCGATCCCGCTGCGCTCGGGACGCGGCTGACCGCACGGGTACACGGGGGGTGCACGGGGCGCGCGGCCTGGTGCGGCAGGCGGCGCCCCCGCCCGCGCCTCACAGGTAGCGGCGGAACCCCTCCGCCGAGCTCTCCAATCCCACGGCCGCGTAGAACGTCTGCGTTCCGGTGCGGTTCTCGTGGGAGAGCAGCTCGATCTTGTAGCAGCCGGCGCGCCCGGCGCGGTCGACGGCCTCGTCCATCAGCGCGCGCCCCACACCGGCGCGGCGGCAGTCCGGGTCGACCACGAGGTTGTCGACGATCGCCCAGGATTGCGCGTCATGGGTGAGATTGGCGATGACCAGCAGGTCGAGGGTCCCGATGATCTGTCCGCGGCGCTCGGCGACCAGAACGGAGCGGTCCGGGTCGTTCTCCATCCGGGTCCAGGCGCGGACGGCGGCCGACGACATGCGGACCGTGCTGCTCTGCTCGGGGATGGAGTCGCCGAGTTCGCGGAGGAGCCGCAGAATCGCACCGAGGTCAGACCGGATGGCCGCGCGGATAATCATGGCTTCGGGCATCGTAGCCGACAGCCGGGATAAGCCCGACGTCGCCCTCAGGCCTGGACAAACAGCACGGAGCGGGGTGCTCGGCACCCCGCTCCGCCTGAGACATGAGCGAGTCCGTTCCAGCCCGGCCCCGGTCCGCTTCGGCGGAGTGCGCACGCGCCACTCCGCCGGTATCCGGACCGCACCCGGGTCACGGCTTGATGATGCGCACTCCCTCGGTGCCCTCCGCGTCGTCCGGCCCCTGGGCCGCCGGCGCGTCGGAACGCTGATGGATGGCCGTGATCCCCGGGTCGTTGGCCGGTTGCGGTGCCTGCTGGGGCTGGCCGCTCTGGTTCGGCTGCTGCTGTTTGTGAACGTCGTGCTGCTGCGCCTGGTGCTGCTGCGGCGCAGCCCCCGCGTAGGGCGAACCCTGCGGCTGCGGGCCCTGCCCGGCCGGCGGCGCGGCGTGCTGTCGGTCGGCGGACTGGTCCGGGTCGAGACGGACGGTGGATTCCTCACCGGCGTCCTGCTCGGCTGCGGAACCGCCCTTGGCGTCGGTGCCGCCCTGCCCGGACTGGGCAGGCTGGGCCTGGCGCGGCGCCGCCGGGGCCTCGGCCCCCGAGTCGCCGCGTCCTCCGCCCGCCGGCGGCTGCTGCGGCGAGACGGCCTTGGCCTGCTGTTCCGCGGGCCGCTGTTCCGCGGACTGCCGGTCCTGGCCCTGCTGCTGGCCCTGCTGCTGACCGGCCGGCTGCTGGGCCTGCTGCGGCTTCTGGCTCTGCTGGCCTTGGGCCGGCTGGCCCTGACCCTGATCCGGCTTCTGGCCCTGACCCTGATCCGGCTTCTGGCCCTGACCCTGATCCGGCTTCTGGCCCTGACCCTGATCCGGCTTCTGGCCCTGACCCTGATCCGGCTTCTGGCCCTGGCCCTGACCCTGCTGGCTTTGGGCCGACTGGCCCTGACCCTGCTGCCCTTGGGCCTGCTGCGGTTTCTGAGCCTGCTGCCCCTGGGCCTGCTGCGGCTTCGAGCCCTGTCCGCCCTGCCGGCTTTGGGGCGGCTGGCCCTGGCCCTGCTGCCCCTGCTTCGGGGAGCCGGCGGCCTCCTGCTCCGCCTCGACCTCGGCCTGGGTCAGTCCCGTCTCCAGCGGCCCCGCCTTCTGCTCGGCGTCGAGCAACTCGGCCAGCGTGCCGTGCATGTCGTTGAGCCGGCGCACCGCCTCGTTGTGCGTCGCGGTGAGCGTGGCCAGGCGGCGATCGGCGGTGTCGTTGATCTTCTTGGACCGCGTCTCGGCGTCGGCCATGCGCCGCTGGGACTCCTCATCGGCCTGCGAACGGAGCTGTTCGGCTTCCTGCTTGGCCGCCGACACCATCTCCTGGGCCTCGGAGCGCGCGCTGGAGACCACGCGCTCGGCGTGCTCCTCGGCGTCCTTCATCCGCTTGGCCGCCTCTTCCTCGGCCTTGCTGCGGATGCCGTCGACCTCGCTGTCGACCTCGCTGCGCTTCTCCTTCGCCTCTTCCTCCGCTATACGGAGGATGCTGGACATGCGTTCGCTGATCTGTTCGTGCTCAGGCTTGACCGCGGCCTGCTCTTTGGCCTCGGCCAACTCGCGGCGGAGCTGCTCCAGCTCGTCGTGGGTGCGCGCCAGCCGCTCCTGAAGGTCGCGGGTCTGGTTGTGCGTGCGCACCACGTAGTCGTCGACCTGGCGTTTGCTGTAACCGCGCTTCTCGGTCGGGAAGGCTTCCTCGCGGAGGAAGTTCGGCAAGATCTCTGCGCTCTGCTCGTTCATGTCCTAATCAACCAGGTTGGCTGCCAATGGGATGGTGGCCGGACTCCCTGCCTATCATTCCCATAACACCCGGAATACACGTCAATGACATTCATTCCCCAAGCTTGGCGGTGTGATGGGAAACCGCAACAGAGACCCGATTAGCGTGCGAAGTGTGACGTAGTGAACACATGGGGAGGCGACTACGTTAGTGCCCGCTGCGCCTCCCCCTCAATAGCCTGGACGCTCCCTGCGCATACGGCGCGCCGGTCCGGCCGCCGAGCGCACCGCACTACTAAGGTATGCCCGTTCACAGCGGCGCGGGTCCGGAGGCGTCATCTCGGACGCGGATCGGCACCCGGCCCGGCCCCAGGGAGGTGCACGTGTCCACTCCGCTCATCGGAGACGCCCCGTTCGGAGAGCCCGACATCCACCCCGACGCCTGGATCGCCCCGAGCGCCGTCCTCGTCGGACGCGTCCACCTCGGCGCCCGCAGCAGCGTCTGGTACGGCTCGGTCGTGCGCGCAGACACCGAGGACGTCTCCATCGGCCGGATGTGCAACGTCCAGGACCAGTGCGGGCTGCACTCCGACCCCGGCGAACCCGTGGTCCTGGGTGACCGGGTGAGCCTGGGGCACAAGGCGATGGTGCACGGCGCCGAAGTCGGCGAGGGCGCGCTGATCGGGATCGGCGCGATCGTGCTGGGCGGCGCCCGCGTCGGCGAGGGCGCCCTGGTGGCGGCCGGCGCGCTGGTGCCGCCGGGCAAGGAGGTCCCGGCGGGGACACTGTGGGCCGGGCTTCCGGGCAAAGTCGTGCGCGAGCTGACCGACGAGGACCGCGCGGGCTTCGCCGAGACCCCGGAGAAGTACGCCCGCTACGCCGAGCGCCACCGCGAGGTCACCTGGCTCAGCGCCCCGCGGCGCAGACGGTAGAACCGGGACGGCGCCCGCCCGAACTCCCGGCGCACGGCGTTGGCGCACCGTGTTTGCGCACGTCGCCGCGCACATGACCGGCCGCCTCCTGGTTATGGGGCAAGGAAGCACGGTCGGGCAAGGGGGCGAGCGGCGATGCGGCCGTCGGAGAGATCGGGAAGGCGGCCGGCGTCGACCGGACGCTGGTCGCGCGTCAAGCAGTGGCTGCTGCGCGCCCGCAGCGAGGGCTACGAGCGCTCCACCCTGCTGCTCATCGTCAAGAGCACACTGGCGGCCTCACTCGCCTGGATCGTCTCCTACACCGTGCTGCAGGCATCGGCGCCCGCGTTCGCGCCGTTCTCGGCGGTGCTGATGATCCAGGTGACGATCTACCAGTCCGTCGCCCAGTCGCTGCGCTACGTCGCCGCGGTCTCGGCGGGGGTCGCTGTACAAGGGGTGGTCGGGTTCCTGGCCGGGTCCGGCGTGGCCGCGTTCGCGGCGGTCACACTGATCGCCCTGACCATCGGCCGGTGGCCGCGGCTGGGAACGCAGGGGTCGCAGGTGGTGACCGCGGCGCTCTTCGCCTTCGCCATATACGTGACGTCGGCCGGCGCCCTCGATGGTGCCGCCCAGCTCGGCCAGATCCTGCTGTTGGTCCTCATCGGCTGCGGCATCGGCGTGCTGGTCAACCTGGTCGTCATGCCGCCGATGCGGTTCCGCAGCGCCGAGTACGGTGTCCGCTCGCTCTCCCACGCGATGTGCGGCCTGCTGTCGGACATGCACCCACCGCTGCGCGAAGGCGACCTCGATCAGGAGCGCACCGGCCAGTGGCGCTACCGCGCGAACCGGCTGGGCACCACGGTGGCCCAGGCGCAGAGCGCGGTGCGCACCGCCAAGGAGAGCGTCTACTACAACCCGGGGCGCCTGCTGCGCCGGCGCCGCTCGCCGTCGTTCTCCGGCTACGCGAGCGTGGTCGACGCCCTCGACCGGATCTCGTATCAGCTGGCCTCCGTGACGCGGACCCTCGACCAGTCCGCCCCCCATACCCGCGAGGGTCCGCAGCGCACCGAGTTCCTCCGGCTCTATGCGGACTTCCTCGCCGCCTTGGCCGAGATCGCCGAGGCGTTCAGCGAGGTGGACGAGGACCGGCTCGTCGAACAGGCCCGGCATCTGGACTCGCTGACGGAGCAGTCCGGCGAGTACGAGAAGCGCTTGTCCGAGCGTGCCGAGCACATCGAGCTCGTCGTCACCGACGGGTCCAGCCCTTACGGCATCCTCCTCGTCGAGGCCGGCCGCCTGCAGGAGGAGTTCGAGTACACCACCGGCCTCCTCCACCGCTCGGTGGACCGGAAGCTGTCCTCGGGGTCCTCGGGCTGACTGCGCGAGGCACGGTGCCGCGATCCGGTGGCGGCGGCCCTGCGTACGGGTACCTGCGCGCGGGCGCCTGGCGCCACGACCCGTGCAGGATCCCTGGACGTCAGCCGCCCCGCTCCTCTTCGAGAGGGCAGGGGGCCTCGCGGTCCCACGCGTTGGGAGTACAGGCGACGACGGAGACGAAGGCGCGTTCGTCCCCGCCGATCCGGTACTGCCAGGTGATGTCGCGCCCGTCGGCGATGTCGCGCAGGGCCGCGGCGCAGCGGTCTCCGGTGGGCGCCCAGAACGCGGCGGCGTCGTCGATCTCGGCCCGCACCCCCTCGTAGCAGGCGACCATCCACGTCGCGGCGGATTCCGCGTCGTCCCAGGTGCCCCGAACCCGGGCGGCGGGTTTGCGCAACCACCAGCAGGTTTTTACGGGAGGCACATCGGCGGCGGCGAACAGGGGCCCGTCGATATGAGCGTCACGCGCCTTGCGCGAGCGCTCCCGGTCGGATCCGCGCCAGAAATACCCGTGAAAATGCACGCCCTGATAGTCGCATGCGGCGGCCGGCGGGGCCACGGGAACATCCCGTGGCCCCGCGCTCCGGGGCGCTGCGGATCCCGCCTGCGGCCCGGACTGCACAGCACCCGGGCCGAAGGGCGACCGCATCCCGACGGAGGGTGCCTACCCCCGACGGGCTACGCGAACGTGGTGCCGAGAATGGCTCGTCCGGGCCATGCGGCATCGCGCTGCCCCGACGTAGTCTGCAGCCAGCGGGATGTCTCCGGCGGGATCCCACGTCGGTCGGTGCTTCGACCCGGGGATACATGCGGACGGGCGGGTCGCGCCCCCCGCTGTGCAGGCGATGGAGGTGGGCGCGGATGGATCCGTACGTGCGCCTGCACGACCATGTGGCAATGGCCGAGATCGAGCTCTACGCCGAACTGCTGATCGCCGTCGCCGGGGCCGACCGGCGGCTGACCTACGACGAGATCGACACCGTGCTGGGCGTGCGCGCACCGGTTCCGGAGCAGATGCGGCGCCGCATGCACCGACTCCCCGCACAGCCGTACCGCGCAGGCTGAATACGGTCCGGGGCGGGCGGCGGCCGGCGCCGGACGGAGACCGGCCCACCAGGGCCGCGCTCCGGGCGGCGGCCTGCCCGGAACGCGGTCCTGGTGGGCCGGGTGGACCCGCCGCCGTCCGGCGCGGCACCGTACAGCCCCTGCCGGGACCCGTGCGCCCGGCCCGGGCTCGCCGGCCCGCGCCGGGCGCACACGGTCAGGCGTTCTCCTTGGGCTCCGCTCCACTGGATTCGGCGCCGGGCTTGACCGAGCGCAGCAGCAGCTGGGAGACGTCGACCACCTCCAGCGACTCCTTGGCCTCACCGGCGGACTTCTTCTCGTTGATCGCGTCGCCCAGCATCACCTGGCAGAACGGGCAGGCGGTCGAGACCGTGTCGGGGTCGGTGGTCAGCGCCTCGTCGACCCGCTCGGTGTTGATCCGCTTGCCGATGCGCTCCTCCATCCACATGCGCGCACCGCCGGCGCCGCAGCAGAAGCCCCGCTCCTTGTGCCGGTGCATCTCCTTGGTGGTGATGCCGGGCACCTGCTCCATGATCTCCCGCGGAGGGGTGTAGACCTTGTTGTGCCGGCCCAGGAAGCAGGGGTCGTGGTAGGTGATGTTCTCCTCGACGGGCTGGACCGGGGTGAGGCGGCCCTCGTCCACCAGCTGGGCCAGCAGCTGGCTGTGGTGGACGACGTCGTACTCGCCGCCCAGCTGCGGGTACTCGTTGCCCAGCGTGTTGAAGCAGTGCGGGCAGCTGGCCACGATCTTGGTGACACCCGCTTCGTTGAGCGTCTCCACGTTCTGCTGGGCGAGCATCTGGAAGACGTACTCCATGCCCAGGCGCCGCGCGGGGTCGCCGGTGCAGGCCTCCATACCGCCCAGAACCGCGAACTTCACGCCGGCCGTGTGCAGCAGCTCGGCGATGGCCTTGGTGGTCTTCTTGGCGCGGTCCTCCAGCGCACCGGCGCAGCCCACCCAGAACAGGTACTCGGTGCCTTCGGGGAGCGTGTCCTCGACGACGGGGACCTCGAAGTCGAGCTCGGACATCCAGTCCATGCGCCGGTCCTCGGCCATGCCCCAGGGGTTGCCCTTGTTCTCCAGGTTCTTGAGCAGGGTGTTGGCCTCGGAGGGGAAGCTGGACTCGATCATGACCTGGTAGCGGCGCATGTCCATGATGTGGTCGATGTGCTCGATGTCGACCGGGCACTGCTCGACGCACGCGCCGCAGTTGGTGCAGGACCACAGCACGTCGGGGTGGATGATGCCCCCTTCCTCCTCGGTGCCCACCAGGGGCTGGCCGAGCAGGGAGAGGACGTCGTCGTGGATGTCGGGCGTCTCCTCGGTGATGCCCTCCATCATGTAGGGCGCCTTGGCGTTGGCGTGGTCCCGCAGGTCCATGACCAGCTTCTTGGGCGAGAGCGGCTTGCCGGTGTTCCAGGCGGGGCACTGCGACTGGCAGCGGCCGCACTCGGTGCAGCTGGAGAAGTCGAGCAGGCCCTTCCAGGTGAAGTCCTCGACCTTGCCGACGCCGAAGGGGTCCTCGTCGGGGTCGGCCTCCTCGAAGTCCAGCGGCTCCTTGCCGGTCTTGTCCATCATCGGCTTGAGGCCGCCCAGCGCGGGCCCGCCCTCGGGGTCGCGCTTGAAGTAGATGTTGAACGGCGCGGTGAAGCGGTGCCAGCCGATGCCCATGGTCAGCACCGCGGCCAGGACCATGAAGAACATCCAGGAGATGATCAGCTTGAACGCGGCGACCAGGGCCAGGGCCGGTTCACTCGCGGGCAGCACCGCGCCCAGCGCGTGCGAGAGCGGGGTGGCCCACACGGGGAAGGGGAAGTCGCCGATCGCGGCCTTGAAGCCGCGGATCACGAAGATGGCGACCAGCAGCGCGACGATGTAGGCCTCGACGTAGTAGGCCGTCCAGTGCACGGAGTTGGCGAAGCGGGAGTCGCGCCCGCGGCGGCGCGGCCCGTTGAACTGGCGGTAGAGGGCCAGGCCCACGATGGCGATCAGACCCAGTGCCGCGATCAGCTCGATGGCCAGCCCGTAGACCGTCCAGTCGTAGATCAGCGGCAGATGGAAGCGGGGGTCCCACACTTCGCCGTGCGCCTCGGCGACGGTGAACACCAGCAGCGGGAAGGACACCATCACGAACCAGTGGGCCACACCCACCCAGGGCCGCTTGAGCATCCGGGTGTGCCCGAGCACCTCGATCAGCGTCGTCGTCAGTCGCCGGCCGAAGGGCCCTGTGCGCCCGCTCTCCGCCGGCCGGCCCAGACGCACGGTCTGCACCATCCGGCGGATACCGAACGCGAACATGGCGACCCCGACCACGGCGACGAGGGTCGTGATGATCCCCAGAACGATGTAGAGCATCGCCCGCGGCCTCCCATCCTGCTGTCGTGCCCCGATGCGCCACACATCGGAGGTCCCCCGCATGTTACTAGCCAGTAATGACGGCTGGACCCGTCACCCCATGGCACGGACGCGCCGGAGCCGCGAACCCCAACGTTAGGCGACCGGGCGCCGCAGCGAATCGGCGGGTTCACCTGCGCATCCGCCGCGGCCGCCGGCGCCCGCCCCTCCATCCTCACCCGTGCGCCCGGGTGTGCGAACGGGGCTCGCCGCCCCGGAACGGGCCCCGCCGCCCCGGTGTGACCAGCCGCACCCTCGCGCGCCCGCCCCGCCGATACGCCCCCGATGCCCGGCTGCGCCGCCCCTGAGGGCCCCCTGACCCCGCCCCGAGACTGCCCGGACACGGCGCAACCGCTGCACCGGATCGGGAACAAACGCCGTGGCCCCGACCGTTATAGGAGCGAAAACAGGCGTTGAGTCGGATCGGCTCAAGTGATTTGACAGTAGATGATCCGCGAAGCAAACTTACGTCTGTAAGACTCAACTCTGACGGAGGAACGAACTCATGGCACGTGCGGTCGGTATCGACCTGGGGACGACGAACTCGGTCGTCTCGGTCCTGGAAGGCGGCGAGCCCACCGTCATCGCCAACGCCGAAGGCGCCCGGACCACTCCGTCCGTCGTTGCCTTCGCCAAGAACGGCGAGGTGCTCGTCGGCGAGGTCGCCAAGCGCCAGGCGGTCACCAACGTCGACCGGACTATCCGCTCGGTGAAGCGTCACGTCGGCACCGACTGGAAGACCGAGATCGACGAGAAGTCGTTCAACTCTCAGCAGATCAGCGCTTTCGTGCTGCAGAAGCTCAAGCGCGACGCTGAGGCCTACCTGGGCGAAGAGGTGACCGACGCCGTCATCACGGTCCCGGCCTACTTCAGCGACGCCCAGCGCCAGTCCACCAAGGAAGCGGGCACGATCGCGGGCCTCAACGTCCTGCGCATCATCAACGAGCCCACCTCCGCGGCGCTGGCCTACCACCTGGAGAAGGAGGACGAAGCCACCATCCTGGTCTACGACCTGGGCGGCGGCACGTTCGACGTCTCCCTGCTCGAGGTCGGCGACGGCGTCGTCGAGGTCAAGGCCACCAACGGCGACAACCGTCTGGGCGGCGACGACTGGGACCAGGCGATCGTCGACTGGCTGGCCGAGCGGTTCAAGAACAGCAACGGCATCGACCTGTCCAAGGACAAGATGGCGCTGCAGCGGCTGCGCGAAGCCGCCGAGAAGGCCAAGGTCGAGCTGTCCAGCTCCAGCGAGTCGGCCATCAACCTGCCCTACATCACCGCCTCGTCCGAGGGCCCGCTGCACCTCGACGAGAAGCTGAGCCGGGCGGAGTTCCAGCGTCTGACCTCCGACCTGCTGGACCGCACCAAGCAGCCCTTCCACCAGGTCATCAAGGACGCCGGCGTCAGCGTCGACAAGATCGACCACGTGGTACTGGTCGGCGGCTCGACCCGCATGCCCGCGGTCGTCGAGCTGGTCAAGGAGCTGACCGGCGGCAAGGAGCCCAACAAGGGCGTCAACCCCGACGAGGTCGTGGCCATCGGCGCCGCGCTGCAGGCCGGCGTGCTCAAGGGCGAGGTCAAGGACGTCCTGCTGCTGGACGTCACCCCGCTGTCGCTGGGTATCGAGACCAAGGGCGGCGTGTTCACCAAGCTGATCGAGAAGAACACGACCATCCCGACCAAGCGCTCGGAGATCTTCACCACGGCCGACGACAACCAGCCGTCGGTGCAGATCCAGGTGTACCAGGGCGAACGCGAGATCGCCCAGTACAACAAGAAGCTGGGCGTCTTCGACCTGTCCGGCATCCCGCCGGCGCCGCGCGGCGTGCCCCAGATCGAGGTCACCTTCGACATCGACGCCAACGGCATCGTGAGCGTGACCGCGAAGGACATGGGCACGGGCAAGGAGCAGTCGGTCACCATCTCGGGCGGCTCGGCCATGAGCCAGGACGAGATCGACAAGATGGTCCGCGAGGCCGAGGAGTACGCCGAGGAGGACCGCAAGCGGCGCGAGGAGGCCGAGGTCCGCAACAACGCGGAGTCCCTCGTCCACCAGACCGAGAAGGTCATCAAGGACAACGAAGAGCAGATCCCGGCCGACGTCAAGACCGAGACCGAGGAGGCCGTCGCCGAGCTCAAGACGGCGCTGGAGGGCACCGACAACGAGGTGATCCGCCAGGCGAGCGAGAAGGTCGCGCTCGCCAGCCAGAAGATCGGCTCCTCGATCTACGGCCAGGGTGAGCAGGCCGACGGCGCCGAGGAGACGCCGGCCGGTGCCCAGGACGAGAGCGACCGCAGCGACGACGTCGTGGACGCCGAGATCGTCGACGAGGACAAGAAGGACGGCAACGCCTGATCGGCCGATAGGCAAGGCAAGGGAGGCGCAGCCAATGGCGCTGCCGGAGAACGACAACGGCGAGGAGCAGGAGGGGCCGGTGATCCGCGACAAGCGGCGCATCGATCCCGAGACCGGCGAGCTCCGCACGCCCGAAGGGGACGAGGGCGCCGCCGACTCCCCCGAGGCCCCGGCCGATGCCGGAGACGTCGACGAGGAGCCCGTGGTCATCGACGGGACCGCCGAAGAGAGCGAGCTCCTCAAGGCCCGCGAGCAGGTCGCGGAACTGACCGGCGACCTCAAGCGGACCCAGGCGGAGTACGCCAACTACCGCAAGCGCGTCGAGCGCGACCGGGCGGCCCTGCGCGAGCAGGTCACCGCCCAGGTGGTGGGCGACCTCCTGCCGATCATCGACGACATCGGGCGGGCTCGCGAGCACGACGAGCTCACCGGCGGTTTCAAGTCCGTCGGGGAGTCCTTGGAGGCGCTGGTCACCAAGCTGGGGCTGAAGAAGTACGGCGAGCAGGGCGACGAGTTCGACCCCAACGTCCACGAAGCCCTGACCATGATGCCCTCACCCGACGCCACGGTTCCCACGGTCATCGAGGTCTTCCAGCCCGGCTACACCATCGGCGAGCGGGTCCTGCGCCCGGCACGCGTGGTGGTCGCCGGTCCGGGGGACGATGCCGCTGAGGCATCGGAGTCGGCCGAGTCCGGTGACGCGGACGCCTCCGGCGGGCAGCCCGGTTCCGAGTCCTCCGGCGGGACCGGCGAGGACAAGTAGCAGTACCCGGGCCCCGGGCGCCTGCGCGGCGCCCGGGGCACGCGGCCTCCGGGCCGTCCCCCGCAGCGGAGGGCGGGGACCGGCTCCCGGGGACATCGGACCTAGAGCGCGAAGCGGGAGAAGGCAACGTCGATGAGCACGAAGGACTACCTCGAAAAGGACTATTACAAGGTCCTCGGAGTCTCAAAGACCGCCTCGCAGGACGAGATCAAGCAGTCCTATCGCACGCTTGCGCGTGCGAACCACCCCGACGCCAACACCGACGATCCCACGGCCGAGGAGCGCTTCAAAGAGATCTCCGAGGCCTACAACGTGCTCAGCGACGAGAAGCGGCGCAAGGAGTACGACGACGCCCGCTCCCTGTTCGGCGGCTCCTACCGGCCCGGAGGCGGCACCGGTGCGGGCGGCTTCGACTTGGGCGACCTGTTCGGCCAGGGCCAGGGCGCCCCGAGCGGCGGCGCCGGCGGCGGCGAGCGGCTGAGCGACCTGTTCGGCGGGCTCTTCGGCGGACGCGGCCGCACCACCACGCAGCCCCGGCGGGGGGCCGACGTCGAGACCGAGACGCGGCTGACCTTCGGCGAGGCCGCCACCGGGGTCACGCGCTCGTTCAAGCTCAGCAGCGAGGCCGCATGCTCCACCTGCCGAGGCACCGGCGCGAAGGCGGGTACCGCACCGCGAGTGTGCCCGAACTGCTCGGGCACCGGGCACGACAACCGGAACCAGGGCGGATTCTCGCTCTCCGAACCGTGCAGCGAGTGCAAGGGGCGCGGCCTGGTGGTCGACGACCCCTGCCCCACCTGCAGCGGCAGCGGCCGCGGCAAGAGCACCCGTACGATCCAGACACGGATCCCCGGAGGCGTCTCCGACGGTCAGCGGATCCGGCTGAAAGGAAAGGGCGCGCCGGGCGAACACGGCGGGCCGGCCGGTGACCTCTATGTGGTGGTGCATGTGCAGGCGCACTCCGTTTTCGGCAAGTCGGGCGACAACCTGACGATCACGGTTCCCGTGACCTTCCCCGAGGCCGCGCTCGGCGCCGATGTGCGGGTGCCGACGCTCAACGGCCTGCCCGTCACCGTCAAGATCCCGCCGGGCACGCCCAACGGCCGCACGTTCCGCGTCCGCGGCAAGGGTGCGACCCGGCGCGACGGAACGGCGGGCGACATGCTGGTGACCGTCGACGTGGCGGTACCGGATCGCCTCAACGAGGAGGCGCGCGAGGCACTGGAGAAGTTCCGTGCCGCGACCGCGGACCAAGACCCGCGCAGTGGTCTGGAGACGCGCGCGAAGGGGATGTGAATGTCATGACCGATCCGGGACTGGGCGACGACATCCCGGTCTATGTGATCTCGGTGGCCGCTGAGCTGTCCGGACTGCATCCGCAGACCCTGCGCCAGTACGACCGGCTCGGCCTGGTTTCGCCGGGGCGGGCGACCGGCCGGGGCAGGCGCTACTCGATGCGCGACATTCGGACGCTGCGGGAGGTGCAGCGGCTCTCCCAGGAGGAGGGCATCAACCTCGCCGGAATCAAGCGCATCCTGGAGTTGGAGTACGAGGTGGAGAAGCTGCGCGAACACGTGTTCCATCTGCGCAACGAGCTCGACGCGGCCCGTTCGGCGGTCGCGCGGCGCTCCGCCGGCGAGACCGGTGGCGGCGAGCTCCTGCCGGTGCGGCGCACGCGCGTGACGATCTTCAATACCTCGCCTCCGCCCGAGCAGGACCAGTAACCCGGACCCGCGGCGCCCGGAACGGGGCTGCCTGTGCCCGCGCGCGCCGGAGGCCCCGGCCTCCGGCACCCGACACCCGTTTCACAACCGCATAGCGATCGCTCGAAGGGGGCGGCGACGCATGAACTACAAACTCACCACGAAGAGCCAGGAAGCCGTTTCGACGGCGATGCGGCGTGCCAGTACCGACGGAAATCCGCAGATCGAGCCGGTGCATGTGCTCGCTGCCCTGCTCTCGCAGGGCGAGGGGATCATCCGCCCGCTGCTCAAGGAGGTCGGTGCGTCCCCCGACGACCTGGCCGCCAAGACCGAGCAGGCCGTGTCCGCTCTGCCCGCGGCCGCCGGAACCAGTGTGGGGGCGCCGCAGAGCTCGCGCCAGCTCGTCGTCGCGCTCAACACCGCGGCCCAGCGCGCCCAGCAGATGGAGGACGAGTTCGTCTCGACCGAGCACCTGCTGGTGGGCTTGGCCGCCGACGGCGGCGAGGCGAGCCGGCTGCTCAAGGACGCCGGTGCCACGCCGGAGGCGCTGCTGGAGGCGTTCGCGCGGGTGCGCGGACCGGGCCGGGTCACGACCGAGAACCCCGAGGACACGTATCAGGCGCTGGAGAAGTACGGCGTCGACCTCACCGGCCGGGCGCGTTCGGGCTCGCTGGACCCGGTGATCGGGCGCGACTCCGAGATCCGCCGCGTCGTGCAGGTGCTGGCGCGGCGCACCAAGAACAACCCGGTGCTCATCGGTGAACCGGGCGTGGGCAAGACCGCTGTGGTCGAAGGGCTGGCGCAGCGCATCGTGGCCGGCGACGTACCCGAGTCGCTGCGCGACAAGCGGCTGATCGCGCTGGACCTGTCGTCGATGGTGGCCGGAGCGAAGTACCGCGGCGAGTTCGAGGAGCGCCTCAAGGCCGTCCTCAACGAGATCAAGCAGAGCGACGGCCAGATCATCACCTTCATCGACGAGCTGCACACGATGGTCGGCGCCGGCGCCGCCGAAGGCGCCATGGACGCGGGCAACATGCTCAAGCCGATGCTGGCGCGCGGCGAGCTGCGCATGGTCGGCGCCACCACGTTGGACGAGTACCGCGAGCGCATCGAGAAGGACGCGGCGCTGGAGCGCCGGTTCCAGCAAGTCCAGGTAGGCGAGCCGTCGGCGGCCGACACCGTCGCGATCCTGCGCGGGCTCAAGGGCCGCTACGAGGCCCACCACAAGGTGCAGATCGCCGATTCGGCGCTGGTGGCGGCGGCCACGCTGTCCGACCGCTACATCACCGCCCGGTTCCTGCCGGACAAGGCCATCGACCTGATCGACGAGTCCGCGTCGCGGCTGCGCATGGAGATCGACTCCCGGCCGGTGGAGATCGACGAGCTGCAGCGCACCGTCGACCGGCTGAAGATGGAGGAGATGGCGCTGGGCAAGGAGTCCGACGCCGCCTCCCTTCAGCGTCTGGAGCGGCTGCGGGCCGACCTCGCCGACCGGCAGGAGGAGCTCGACGGCCTGGTGGCGCGCTGGGAGCAGGAGAAGGCCGGGCTGAACCGGGTCGGCGAGCTCAAGGAGCGCCTGGACGACCTGCGCACCCAGGCCGACCGCGCCCAGCGCGACGGCGACTTCACCGAGGCTTCACGGCTGATGTACGGCGAGATCCCGCAGCTGGAGAAGCAGCTGGAGGAAGCCTCCCACGCGGAAGAGGAGAAGGACGCCGCAACCGAGCCGACCATGGTCAAGGACGAGGTCGGCGCCGACGACGTCGCCGACGTGGTGTCGTCGTGGACCGGCATCCCCGTGGGCCGGCTGCTGGAGGGTGAGACCGCCAAACTGCTGCGCATGGAGGAGGAGCTGGGCAAGCGCCTGGTGGGCCAGGACAAGGCGGTGGGCGCGGTCTCCGACGCGGTGCGCCGCGCCCGTACCGGGATCTCCGATCCGGACCGCCCCACCGGTTCGTTCCTGTTCCTGGGCCCCACCGGGGTCGGTAAGACCGAGCTGGCCAAGGCGCTGGCGGAGTTCCTGTTCGACGACGAGCGCGCGATCGTGCGCATCGACATGAGCGAGTACTCCGAGAAGCACTCGGTCGCGCGGCTCGTGGGGGCGCCTCCCGGCTATGTCGGCTATGAGGAGGGCGGGCAGCTCACCGAGGCCGTGCGCCGGCGGCCTTACACGGTGGTGCTGCTGGACGAGGTCGAAAAGGCCAACATCGAGGTGTTCGACACCCTCCTGCAGGTCCTCGACGACGGCCGACTCACCGACGGCCAGGGCCGCAGCGTCGACTTCCGCAACACACTGCTGGTCATGACCTCCAACCTGGGTTCGCAGTTCCTCGTCGACCCGGCGCTGGACAGCGGCGAGCGGCGGGAGAAGGTGATGGCGGCCGTACGCGGCACCTTCAAACCCGAGTTCCTGAACCGGCTGGACGACCTCATCGTCTTCGAGACGCTGTCCACCGATGAGCTGACCCGGGTCGTGGACCTGCAGGTGGACCGGCTGGCGGCGCGGCTGAGCGAGCGGCGGCTGACGCTGGAGGTCACTCCGGCCGCCCGGGAGTGGCTGGCGCTGACCGGCTACGACCCGGTCTACGGCGCCCGGCCGCTGCGGCGGCTGGTGCAGGCGGCCATCGGCGACCCGCTGGCCAAGGCGATGCTGTCGGCCGAGCTGTCGGAGGGCGACACGGTCGTCGTCGACCTCGACGAGGGCCGGGACGCGCTCAGCGTGCGCCCGGCCGCCGCGGAGCCCGCGGCGGGCTGACGGCGGTCCCTGCGGCGGACCCGCGACGACGGCGGTCCCGGCGGCGTGTGCCGCCGGGACCGCCGTCGTCGTCGGGGGCGACCGGTCGTCAGATCACGTCGGTGTCGTTCTCGATCGGCCTCCTGGTGCGGTCGCGGCGGATCATCATCAGGATGAGGGTCAACGCGACCACGGCCACTCCGGCGATCATGAGGACGATGCCGATGGCGTCCAGGTCGAGTCCGGCGACGTCGGCGGTGATGCCGTAAAACAGCACCGCCCCGATGACCAGCAGGAATATGCCGAGTCCTACTCCCATTGCGACTGCCTCCGCACCGCTTGGTTTGCGCTCCCGTCGGCTACTTCTACCCGCTCGTCGGCCCGCCATCCCGGAACGCCCGCCGTCGCCCGGTTCCGGTCCGGAACCGGTCGCGAAAGCCCTCTCCGGGACCGTGCCGGGCGGGGCGCCGCAGGGGGGCGCGGAGACGGGGGCCGATCGCCCGCAGCGCGTGTGCCCGCACGTCGCCCGCCGCAGCCGCACCTCGAACCGCAGCGGCCCGGTGCGCAGGGGTAATGCGCACCGGGCCGCTGTCACCGAGGCGGGATCGCCGCCCCGGAGCGAGGGAGTCCGGTCTGCCGGACGCGCCGCGTACTCAGAACGCGGACTCGGGGACCTCCATGAGGCCGGTGTCGACGTTCTCGACGATCTCGCGCTCGGTGGCCAGGCCCGGAAGGACCTGATCGGCGAAGAAGCGGGCGGCCGCGATCTTTCCGGTGTAGAAGTCGCGGTCGGTTCCCTCGGCGCCGTCGAGCGCGTTCAGGGCCACCTCGGCCTGGCGCAGCAGCAGCCAGCCCAGCACCAGGTCGCCGGAGCTCATCAGCAGCCGGGTGGTGTTCAGCCCGACCTTGTAGACCTCTTCGGTCTGCTCGGCCGAGCGCATCAGGTCGCCGACCATGTGCTCGACCATCTTCTCGACGTTGCCGGCGGCTTCGGCGAGGGCGGCGCGCTCCTGCTTGAGGCGGCCGTTCCCGGCCTCGCCCGCGGCGAACTCCTTGATCTCGCCGACGAGGCGGCCGAAGGCCTCGCCGTTGTTCTTGACGATCTTGCGGAAGAAGAAGTCCTGGGCCTGGATGGCCGTGGTGCCCTCGTAGAGGGTGTCGATCTTGGCGTCGCGGATGTACTGCTCGATCGGGTAGTCCTGCAGGTACCCGGACCCGCCCAGGGTCTGCAGCGACTCCGACAGCAGCGCGTAGGACCGCTCGGAACCCACGCCCTTGACGATGGGCAGCAGCAGGTCGTTGAGCGCGTCGGTGTCGCTGTAGTCGACGCCGGCGTTCTGGGCGATCTGCACCGCGTCCTGCTGGGTGGCCGTGTAGAGGACCAGGGCCCGCAGCGCCTCGGCGTAGGCCTTCTGGTTCATCAGGCTGCGGCGCACGTCGGGGTGGTTGGTGATGGCCACGCGCGGCGCGGTCTTGTCGGTCTGGCGGGTGAGGTCGGCGCCCTGCTTGCGCTCCTTGGCGTACTCCAGAGCGTTGAGGTAGCCGGTGGAGAGCGTGGCGATGGCCTTGGTTCCCACCATCATCCGGGCGTGCTCGATGACCAGGAACATCTGCCGGATGCCGTCGTGCTTGTCGCCGACGAGGTAGCCCACGGCGGGGTGCTTGGCGCCGAAGGTCAGCTCGCAGGTGGTGGAGGCCTTCAGGCCCATCTTGTGCTCGACGTTGGTGACGTAGGCGCCGTTGCGCTCGCCCGGGGATCCGTCCTCGTTCACGAGGTACTTGGGTACCAGGAACAGCGAGAGGCCCTTGGTGCCCGCCTTGGCGCCCTCGGGGCGCGCCAGCACGAGGTGGAAGATGTTCTCGGTCATGTCCTGCTCGGCGGAGGTGATGAAGCGCTTCACCCCGTCGATGTGCCAGGTTCCGTCGCCCTGGTCGACGGCCTTGGTGCGGCCGGCGCCGACGTCGGAGCCCGCGTCGGGCTCGGTGAGGACCATGGTGGCGCCCCAGCCGCGCTCGATCGCCTGCTCGGCGAAGCGCTTCTGGGCGTCGTTGCCCTCTTCGTAGAGGATCTTGGCGAAGCCGGGGCCGGCGGAGTACATGTGCACGGCCGGGTTGGCGCCGAGGATCATTTCGGAGGCGGCCCAGGCCAGCGAGCGGGGGGCGTTGAGGCCGCCGAGCGCCTGGGGAAGGTCGAGGTTGTACCAGCCGGCGTCCATGTAGGCCTTGTAGGACTTCTTGAGGCTGTCGGGGACCGTGACGCTGCTGGTCGCGGGGTCGAACACCGGCGGGTTGCGGTCGGAGTCCTCGAAGGACTCGGCGACGACCCCGGTCGCCAGCCGGTTGACCTCCGTCAGGATGGTACGGGCCGTGTCCTCGTCCAGCTCCTCGAACGGGCCGCTACCCAGCACGTCCTGGCGCTTGAAGACCTCGAAGAGGTTGAATTCGAGGTCACGGAGATTGCTCTGGTAATGCGACATGGGCGCGCTCCGCTTGTCCGGGCCGCTGTGTGTGCACACGCGATCTACTGACTAGTAACAAGTCAAGGTTACTAGCCGGTAGGAGTGGTCGCCAGCGCCCACCCCCCACCCCTTTCGAGAGAGTCCTCTCACTCCCCGCCGACCGGCGGCGGCCGCCCGCGGACCCCGGGGCGCTCAGCCGCCGCCGGGGCGCATCCGGTCGGCGGCGCGCCCGATGGCCGTCTCGACCGCGCCGACCCGGTCGGCCAGCATCCCCACAGCGCCCACCGCGCGGTTCACCGGATCGTCGCCCTCGCCGCCCAGTGCCTTGGCGCGGACGTAGGCGGATTTGACCTCCTCCCAGCGCCGGGCCTGCTCGGCGGTGAGCGTGCCCCGCAGCTCCCCCAGCTTGAGCAGGTTGGCTTCGGCTCCGGAGGTCAGTGTCTGAGCCTCGCCCCGGTAGTGGTCGTCGATCGCCGCCTCCAGCTCGGCGTCGTTCATCACCGGCACCGCCTTCTCCGCCAGCCGGTTCATGTTGCGGTAGGAGCCCTGCAGCCGGAACGGCGGCTCGGTCCGCGACTCCTCGGCCTGGGCCGCCGATGCGATGTAGGCCCGGTTGACGGCCAGCACCACCCGCTGCATGCGCAGAAGCGTGGCCAGCACCGCCCGGATCTGCTCCAGCTCCACCGCGGAGTAGGGATGGGAGAGCCGGTCGGCGCGCACCGACTCGTCGCCGTCGGCCATGCGCACCAGCAGTTCGACGTCGCCGCGCTCACGGGTGGACAACGGGGCCAGCACCGGGTTGGACGTCAGCGCGTTCTCGATGTAGCTCAGCGCGAACGACTCGTCCCGGCCCGAGAGCACGTCGCCCAGGTTGTAGACGTCGGCGCGGTTGGCCAGCATGTCCGGCACCCGGAACCGGCTGCCCTGCTCGGTGTAGGGGTTGCCGGCCATGCACACCGCGAACCGCTTGCCCCGGAGGTCGTAGGTGCGGGTGCGGCCCTCCCAGACGCCTTCCATGCGCCGCTGGCCGTCGCACAGCGAGATGAACTTCTGCAGCAGCTCCGGGTCGGTGTGCTGGATGTCGTCCAGGTACAGCAGGGTGTTGCCGCCCATCTCCAGTGCGAAGTTGATCTTCTCGACCTCCCGGCGCGCCGTCGCGTCGGGGGCCTCGGCCGGATCCAGCGACGTGACCGACTGCCCCAGCGACGGCCCGTCGACCTTGACGAACACCAGGCCGAGCCGGCTGGCCACGTACTCCATCAGTGTTGTCTTGCCGTACCCCGGCGGCGAGATCAGCAGCAGCAGGCCCGACTGGTCGGTGCGCTTGTCCTCGCCCGACGCGCCGATCTGCTTGGCGAGGTTGTCGCCGATCAGCGGGAGGTAGACCTCGTCCAGCAGCCGGTTGCGCACGAACCCGCTCATCACCGCGGGCCGGTACTCCTCCAGCCGCAGCCGGGCGCGTTCGCGCGCCACCAGCTCGTGGCGGCGGCGCTGGTAGTCGCGGAAAGCCGGGACGCGCTCGGTGCGGAAGCGGCGCACCCGCGCCAGCACCTCGTCCAGGCGCAGCACGGCCCGGCGCTCGGCGATGCGCGGGTGGGTCCCCAGCAGCCCGGTGACCCCGGTACTCAGCTCGGCCGCGGAGTCGCGGCGGTCCAGTGCCGAACCGCACAGTTCGACCGCCGCCGCCTCGACCAGGTCGGGTCCCGCCTCGGCGCCCGAGGACGCCAGGTAGGACTCCAGCCACGCGTGCACCAACTGGTGGCGTGCTGCCGGGTCGCCGTCCAGGGACCGCACGTCGCGCTCGAAGTCCTGCCGCGCGGCGGCCGCCGTGGGGCCCAGGGCGCGGCGGAACCGGTCCAGCAGCGTGCGCGCCCCCGCAGCGGTGACGAACCCGCCGCCGTGGGCCAGCTCCTCGAACAGGTACTCCCCCGCCGAATCGGTGTCCTCGAACGCCCGCTCCAACCCGGCCTCGGGCAGGAACGCCGCCACCGCCCGGTCCAGTTCGGCGCACAGCACGTCGATCGCCGGCGAGCGGTGCCCGCCGAAGGCGGCGCGCGCACGCGCCAGCGACGCGGCCCGGGTGGACCAGGCCGCTTTGGCGTCCTCCCCGGCGCCGAACGCCCAGAAGACCTGGGCGGCCGCGCGGGCCGGCGCCGGATAGCGCAGCAGGTCGGCGTCCGCGTACAGGCGCAGCAGCGCCCCCAGCAGCAGCGCGGCGTCGTGGTCGTGCACGCCGCGTTCGTAGCCCTCGTCGTAGCGTTCCTCGGCGGCCGCGCGGACCACGGGCAGCAGCCCGGCGCCCGCGTCCTCCCCGCCCTGGGCCGCGGCCCGGTGCAGCTCGGACAGGGGCGTCGCGCCGGCGCCCGACTCCGCGTCGAGCAGGAGCGACACCGCCAGGTACTCGGCGCGGTAGACCTCGGGGCTCTCCGAGACCACCGACTGCTCCCACAACGCCCGGGTGGCCAGGAAGTCGGGGTCGGTCACCGGCATGCGGAAGTCGGTGCCGGTGATACTCAGCGCCATCCCGCCCTCGCCGGGCACCAGCGTCAGATCCAGCGGCTGGTTGTTGACGGCGAAGCGGTGCCGCCCCAACCGGATGGTGTCGCCGCCGTCGTAGAGGTCGACGCGGTCGCGCAGGGACCGCCCGGCTTCCTCGCGGGCGGCCTTGAGCCGCCCCTCCAACTCCTCGGCGCGCACCGTGTCGCCCAGCTCGCGCAGCTCCCCGGCGCTGGAGCGGAGCTTGGCGACCATCGCGTCGGAAGCGAAGTAGGTGTTGACCTCGTCGAGGGAGTCCAAGGCCGCCACCCGCCGGGTGACGGTGGACAGCACGCGCTCGGCCGACTCCACCAACCGGTCGGCACGGCGGGCCCGCTCATCCAGCAGCGACTGCTTGCGGGCCGAGAACGCCTCGTAGACGTCGTCGCGCTTGGCGGAGAGCTCGTCGAGGAACTCGTCGAACTCCGCGAAGCGCGACTCCAGGTTCTCCAGCTGCAGCATCAGCCGGCCCAGCTGCTCGTCGCAGCGGTCCGGGCTGTCGGCGGCCGCCAGCGCGCCGGTGACGGCCTGTCCCAGAAGTGCGAACTCCGCGGCGAACTCCGCCCGCCCTTCGGCGTCGAGCAGCTCGCCCCGGCGCGCCTCCAGCGTGGCGCGGGCCCGGTTGACGCCGCCCAGGACCTCGCCGACGCGCTCCAGGATGGAGGTCCGCACACGGGCGTCGGCGATCTCCAGCGACCCCACGACCTCGGTGACGGTCTCCAGGCCCTCGGTCTGCTCGGCGATGCGCTCGGCCACCTGCGCGGCCTCGGCCACGGCGGTGATGGCTTCGGCGTCGGCGACCAGCCGGTCGACCTCGGTGTGGTAGCCGGTGAAGGCGTCCTCGCCCTGCAGGAACTCCACGGCGCGCTTGCCGGCGTCGGTCAGCTCCGCGGCCAGTTCGGAGTCCAGCTCCTCGACCCGGCCGGTGTCGACATGGCGCATCTCCCGCAGCGTGACGAGACGGCCCTGGGCGCGGCGCAGCTCGGACAGCCGGGAGACCCACGCCGGGGCCGAGCGCGGCATCTCGCCGCGGGAGCGGCGCACCAGCGACGCGACCTGCTCGGCGGCTTCGGCCACGGCCTTCTCGGCCTGGGCGGTCAGCTCCTGCGCCTTCTCGAACTCGTCGAGGACCTGCTCGGCGGTTGCGCGCACCTCGCCCAGCGGCTCGTCCAGGCCGCCGAGCTCGGGGTCGCCGATCCACGGGTAGTGGTCACCCGCCCGGCGGCAGTTGGCGATCAGCGCCTCGAACACCGCTGTGGACGGCGTCATCTCCTCGACCATGCGCGCCACCGACAGGAAGTCGGAGACGCCGCGCACCAGCTCGGCGTTGCCGACCCGCTCCAACGGGCCGCTTCCTACGGGCTGGGCGGCGGCGTAGTCGTCGGAGACGTAGGGGGTCCGCCACACCTGCACGGGGTGCACGCGCGTGGGTTCGTCGGAGACGGCGCGGAACACCGCCAGGGTCCCGTCGTCGAACAGGCAGTACCCGTGGCAGGGGATCGGGGCGGCGACCTCCTTGCGGATGACGTTGTAGGGCAGCAGCAGGCTGCGGCCCTCCCTGCGGGCGTGGAAGACGTAGAGGACGTCCTCGCCGTTGGGCGAGCGGACGGCCTTCTCGAACTCCAGCTCCTGCAGATCGGTGTCGAAGGTCTTGACCGCCCCCGTCGACAGGTAGTAGCCACCGGGGAAGACGATCCCCTGGTCGTCGGGCAGCCGCCGGCACGCCCGGCCGATGCCGTCCAGCCGCACCACGTCCGCGGTGCGGGTGTTGAACACCAGGTGCCGGGCCTGGGACTCGTTGTAGGGCAGCACCCGCAGCAGGATGAGCGCACCGATGCGGGCGTAGGAGACCTCGGCGTCGGCCAGGCTCTGCAGCCGCTCGTCGACGGGCTCGCTGTAGATGCCCTCGCCGGTCTCGGTGTCGTTGACGACCTTGACGGTCAGCGTGCCCCCGACCGTCTCGACGAACAGCTCGCCGAGAACGGAGATGTGGGGGTGGCGGCCCTGCACGTGGTCGTCGCGGGTGGTGGGGATCCACTCGAAGTCGTAGGGCGACGGGAACACGTGGTCGCGCTCGCCCCGGTTGTCGAGGTAGCCGATCGAGCCGTCGGCGCGCACGTCCCAGCGCAGCACCCGCACGTCTGCGGTGCGCGGGCCGGTCTGGAACACCGCGAGCAGTTTCTCCTCGACCCGCCGCAGCTGCATCAGCCGGGTCTCGCGGTAGTAGCGGTACAGCTCGCCGAAGTCGCGTTCGAACTGGGGGTCGGCCAGCAGTTCGGGCACGGACTCGGCGTCGTCGAACCGGAACGCGCCGGAGCCGTCCTCGGACTCGCGGACGAAGGTGTGCAGCGAGAACACGTCGCCCACACGGGTCTCGGGCTTGAGGCCGGCGGAAGCGTTGTAGCCGAAGAGCATGTGCCCGCCGACCGAGACGATGTCGCGCGGGACGCAGTTGTCGGCGGTGCGGATCCGCGCCGTCCCGGCCAGGGTCAGCTCGTTGCCGCCGAACACCTCCACGCGGCGGCTGTTGAGCTGTTCGGCGCGCCGGGCCAGTTCCTTGGCCTGGCCGGACAGGCGCGACCGCAGTACCTCGTAGGTTCCGGCGTCGATATCGCCGGCGGGGCTGGAAGGCGGGGGGTCCGGCTCGGCGGACCCCCCGGTCGCGGCGTCGGTCACCAGCTCACCGCTTCGCCTTCGCGCCGTCGGGGTTCGCGCTGTCGAGGGCGGACACGGGGGCTTCGTCGACACCCAGCCGCTTGGCGGTGCTCAACAGCTCGCGCAACTGCTCGGTGTTGGGGCCGCCGGAGTCGATCAACCGCATCAGCACCGCCGAGATCGTCAGGTTCTTGATGCCGTCGGTGCCGACCTCGCCCAGCGCACGGGAGAGGTCCCGGGCGAAGTCCTGGGAGCCCTCCAGCCACGATCCGCCCAGGTTCCGGGCGACGTCGGAGTTGTCGACGAACCCGTCGACGGCCTTGCCCATGCCGATGGAGTTGACCATGCGGTCGAAGAACATGCCGTCGCCGCCGACGATGTTGATGTCGGCCTTGTCCAGGCCGCTGGCCAGTACCGAGGCCTGGGCTTCGGCGACCTGGCGGTGCACGTCGATGCCCGCCATGCGGACGTCCTTCTCGGTCTCCAGGCGAAGGCGGTACTCCTCGTGCTCGCGGCCGACCTCGTCGAGGGCGGCCATGGCGCCGGCCTTGTCGTTGAGGCCTTCGGCCTCGGCCCGGAGCTTCTCGCGCGCGCCCTCGGCCTGGGCCTTGGCCTTCTCGCGTTCCACGGAGGCTTCGGCGCGGCCGACCTTCTCGACGGCCTCGGCGTCCTGTTCGCGCACCTGGACGGCGGCCAGGCCCTCGGCGGCGGACTCGGCCTGGAGCCCTTCGGCGTGGCGGATCTTGGCGCGGGTGTCGAGCTCGGAGGCCTGCTGGCGGGACTCGGCCAGGGTCAGCTCCTCGTTGGCCCGGTGCTTGGCGGACTGCTCGGCGGCTTCCGCGGCCTTGATGTCCTTGACCAGGTTCTCCTGCGCCTCGGCCTCGGCCTGGATCACCGTGGCCTGGCGCTGGCGCTCGGCCTCCTCGACCGCGCGCAGCTTCTTGATGTTCTCCTCCTGCTCGGCGACGGTCTTGTCGACGGCGACGCGCTCGCGCACCACGTCGGCGACCTCGCGCTTCTCGCCCTCGACCTCCTTGTCCTTGGCGATCCTGGCCAGCTCGGTCTCGCGGTCGCGGCCGACGACCTCCAGCATCCGGTCCTTCTCGATCCGCTCTCCCTCGATGGAGATGACGCGTTCGCGGTTCTTCTCGGCGACGGCGATCTCGCGCTGCTGGTTCTGGTTCTGCACGCCGAGCTGCTCGTCGGTGCGGATCCGGGCCGTCTGGGCCTTGAGCCGCTCCTCGGCCTGGACGCGCTCGGTCTCGGCCTCCTCGCGGGCCTGCAGGGTCGCGATCTCGCGCGCGGCCTTGGACTCGGCCTCCTCGCGGCGGCGGCGCAGCTCCTCGCGGGCCTCCATGGACTCGGTGGTCTGGCGGTCCTTCTCCTTGGCCTCGTCCTGCTCCAGCAGGTGGGTGCGCTCGTTCTTGGGCTTGGTCTGCTCGGTGATCTTGAGGATGCCCTGGGCGTCCAGGATGTTGTCGGTGTCCAGCCGGCCCTTGGGCGTCTGCTCCAGATAGTCGATCGCGGCGTCGTCGAGGACGTAGCCGTTCAGGTCCTGGCCGATGACCTCCATGATCCGGTCGCGGAACTCCGCGCGGCGGGTGTAGAGGTCCTCGAACTCGAAGTGCTTGCCGACGGTCTTGAGCGCCTCGGAGAACTTGGCGCTGAAGAGGTCCTGCAGCTTGTCCTGGCTGCTGGCGTTGTCCACGCCGATCAGCTTGGCCACGCGCAGCACGTCGTCGGTGGTGGGGTTGACCCGGACGAAGAACTTGATGCTGATGTCGGCGCGGATGTTGTCCTTGCAGATCAACCCGTCGGTGCCGTTGCGCTCCAGCTCCATGGTCTTGACCGATATGTCCATGACCTCGGCGCGGTGCAGCACGGGCAGGACCACGGCGCCGGTGAAGGTGACGTCGACCTTGCGGACCTTGGAGACGATCAGCGCTTTGCCTTGTTCGACCTTGCGGAACAGGCGGGAGATCGTCAGTACCAGACCGACGACGACCAGCAGCGCGACGGCCAGCAGCACGCCTGCCCCGGTGGTGATGGTGCTCGAATCCATCAGGAAGTGTTCTCTTTCATCCTGGAAGCCTCGGACGCGGGCGCCGCGGAGCGCCGTCGCCTCGGCGGGCGGGCCGGCGGCGACGGGCGCGCGGGCGCGGTGCGAGGGCGGAGGGACGGGGGGAATCGGGGGAACGATTACAGGGGATCGGGGCACCGCGCACTCGGACCCTCCCTACTGCGGCGCAGCCCCGGGTGTAGGACGCCGACGGGCCCGGACGGGTTCCCGGCAGCCGCCGCCCTGTCCGGAACCGGCCGGACACCGCCGGCGGCCGGGGCGGATCCGCCCCGGTCAGCCGATCAGCGGACGGACCTCCTCGGCGGCGAACCGCACGAACCCCTCGGGGTCCGGCTCGTCGGAGGTGGGCTGGAGGACGACGGTATGGGCTCCGGCCTCGGCACGGCGCCGCACGGCGGCGGCGACGGCGTCCGCGTCGCCGGACACCGCGACGTCGGGCACCGAAGCGATCGCCTCCGTGTCGAGTTCGGCGGCGAGCCGCTCGTCGGCACCCGGACCGGTCGCGGCGACGATGTAGGACACCACCCGGTGGTCGCCGGTGCGCCCCGCCTGCGCGCGGCCCTCGTCGATCAGCCGCCGGGCCCGCCGAACGTCGTCGGGCCCCGCTGCGCAGTCGAGCACGGTTCCGTCCGCGCCGCTGCCCGACAAGCGGACCGTGCGCGGGCCGCGCGCACCGGCGAGGAGCCGGGGCGGGACGGCGGGCGGCCAGTCGAGGGCGACGCCGTCGAGGCGGACGTAACGGCCCTCGGTGGTGACGCGTTCGCCGTGCAGCAGCGCCCGCAGCGCCGCAAGGTGCTCCTCCAGCAGTGTCATGGGCGAATCCGCCCGTTCGCCGACCTGGTCCATCCAGCCCTGGATTCCGTGGCCGACGGCGAGCGTGACACGGTCCGGGAACAGGCGGTACAGGGTGGCCGCCTCCATGGCGGTCAGAGCGACGTTGCGCAGCGGTACGGGAAGCAGGCCGACTCCGACCCGCAGCCGCTCGGTCCAGGCGAGAGCCGCCGACGCCGTGGCGATACCGCTTTCCATGAAGCAGTCCTCCCACAGCCACAGTTCCTCCAGGCCCGCGTCCTCGGCCGCGCGGACCACAGGGCGGAGGCGTTCGGGGGGAAGTTGGGGCCGGAACACGGCACCGAGTGTCGTCATGCTCCGTTCCTACCGCGCCCGGATCCGGGCGGGCAACGGCGTTGCCGCGCTTGTGGACGGAGCGCTCCCCGGCGGAGCACCCGCCACGCCTCAGTCCGGCGAACCGGGGTCGAGCGCGGAGTCGAACGGGGTGACGCGGTAGACGCCGGCGTCGGCGTCGTAGTCGAAGATCAGCGCCGTGCTTCCCGACGTCAGCCGCTCGTCGCCGATGGTGCGGACCTCGATCAGCGACGACGAGCCCTCGCCGGCGGAGATCTCGGCTTGGCCGAAGTCCCGGTCGACCCGGCCGGTGCGCACCACGCAGGTCCGGCCGACGAAGTCGGCCCCGCGGCTCTGGCGCTCGGGTGGCAGGAACGCGCGTACGCCCATCGCGATCGCGCTGGTGACGCCCCAGGCGATGACCACGGCCGCGACCAGGACCACCAGACCCAACGCGATCATCAGCGGCGACGTGTCGGACAGCGAATCGATCAGCACGGTTCCCACCAGGCTCACGAACCAGGCCACCGCGATCATCAGCGACAGCACCACGGTCACCGGGACGCCGCCGAGGCCGACCGCCCCGAGCGCACCGCCGAGCCCGCCGGCGGAGCCGGAGTCGAGTTCGGCGTCGAAGTCGAGGATGTCGGTGTCGACGGCGCCCAGGACGACGAACAGCCAGTAGCCGACGACCACCAGCAGCAGGAAGCTGAACAGGACCGTGGGAAAAGCGAGGGAGGCTTCGAGCAGACCGTTCATGGGCTGTGTCTCGTGTTTCCCTGTCGGCTACGCACCACGACCGCCGCACCGCGGTTCCGGCACGCGCGCCACGACGCTACCGAACCGGGGGCGGGGAGGTGCAGACCGCAGATGCGGATTGTCCGGAAGCGGCCAGATCCGGCGCCGCCGGCCCGCCCTCGGCGGGTCTCAGGCGCCGGCGGACGCCGCCCGGGGCCGCTTCCAGAGCATGGCCAGCAGTGCGCCGCCCGCGAGCGCGGTGGTGACCGTCAGCGGAACGAACGCCGCCTGGAATCCGGCGTCGGCTTCCAGGACCAGCCCCGCGGCCACCGTCACCACGACGGTGGTCAGGAATCCGCTCATGTTCACCAGCCCCGACGCCACACCGGTGCGCTCGGCGGGCAGCCCGTCGCGGGCGAAGTCGAACGACAGCGCCGGGGCGGCCACCGCACCGGCGGCGCTGACCACCAGGACCGTCACCACCACTGGGGACGGCGGCAGGCCGCCGGGCCAGCCCACCACCGCGAACCAGCCCAGGACGAACAAGCCGACCAGGGCCGTGGCCAGCGGGCGCCGCATGCCGGGGCGGCGGCCGATGAGTCCGCCGATGAGCGGGGACAGCCACAGCACGGACAGGCCGACGCCGGAGAGCAGTGTCCCGGCCAGGGCCGGGGCGAAGCCCATCCCCTCGACGAGGAAGGGGTATCCCCACAGCACGCCGAGCATCGTATAGGGCGGCATGATCGCGGCGTGGTGGGTCAGGCCCAGCCGGGTTCCGCGGGTGCGCAGCGCCTCGCGGACGCTTTCCCACGCGCGCACGGGGGAACGGGCCGGTGCGGATCCGCGGCCCGAAGGGCGGTCGCGCACCACCAGCACCACGAGCAGCGCCATCACCACGGTCAAGCCGGAGAAGAAGAGGTAAGCGCCGGTCCAGCCCATGCCGCGCAGCGCGAACGCCAACGGGGCGACGCTGGCCGCCTGGCCGATCCCGCCGGCGACCCCGGTGAGCCCGCTGACGAGGGCGTACTGGGAACGGGGGAACCACAGGGCGGCGAGGCGGATGACGTTGAGGAAGGTTACGGCGTCGCCGACACCGATCAGCACCCGGCCGGCGACGGCCGCCTCGATGGAGGGCGCGACCGCGAAGAGCGCCACGCCCAGCGCCATCAGCACCGACCCCGCCGTCAGCGACACGCGCGGGCCGACCCTGTCGGCGAGCAGTCCGGTGGGCACCTGCAGCACGACGTAGACCAGCAGCTGCAGCATCGGAAGCAGGGAGAGCAGCGCCGGTCCGGCGTCGAAGCGCTCCTGGGCCTGCAACGCCGCCGCACCGAGGCCGTTGCGGTGGAACATCGCCAGGAAGTAGACGCCGACGCCGATCCCCCACACCAGCCAGGCGCGGGCGCCGCCGGCGGGTTCCGCGGGGATGGCGGGGGGCGGAGACGCGGCGTCCGCGGACGCCGTGGACACCCGGTCACCGGATGAATCGGTGCGTGCGTGCGCCTGCGTGGTTCGGACCGGCTCTTGCGGGGCGCGGGCGGCGCCGGTCCCGTCGGCCGCGGACGGCGGGCCGCTCACGTCCGGGCCCCGAGCAGCTCCGCGGCCCCGTCCATGTGGATCCGCACGGCGCGGTCGACGGCCGGGGCGTCCCCCGCTTCGATCGCCGCGAGGATGGCGGCGTGCTCGTCGATGTTCCTGCACATCCGCGCCACGGTGCGGACCCCCTCTTCCATCATGCGCAACTGCCGGTCGCGCAACGAGTCGTACGTACCGGCGAGGATGTCGTTGCCGCTCGCGGCGACGATCTCCCGATGGAAACCGCGGTCGGCCACGACGAACGCCTGGCGGTCCCCGTCGACCTCCGCGCGCATCCGGTCGAGCAGCTCGCCCAGCCGGCGGACGAGCGCTCCGCGCGTATCGGCGTCGGCGCCGGCGGCTTTGCGCGCGGTGTGGCCCTCGACCATCCGCCGGGTCTCGATCACGTCGTCGATCTCGCCTTGCGACACCGGGACGACCAGGGCCCCGCGCTTGGGATAGAGCCGTACCAGCCCTTCGGCCTGCAGCCGCAGCAGCGCCTCGCGCACGGGGGTTCGGGACACGCCGACACCGGCCGCGATATCGCCCTCGCTGATGAGGTCGCCTCCGGCGTAACGCCGGTCGAGGATCGCGTCTTTGGCGTAGCTGTAGGCGCGGTCGGTCGCCGAGGTCGTTGTATGCATCTTGTATCTATGCTAACCGCGCCCGCGGGTGCGTGCACAGAGGCAGCGGAAACGGACGGGGTGGCCCGTACCACGTCCGCCCCGAAGCAGTCGGCGAAACCCCGAAGAGACGGTCGTTCCGTCCGGAGCCGCGCCTCACGCCGCAGAAGGCGATGCGGCACCCCCACCGAGCGAGCGCGCGACCCGATTACCACGCTCCGCAACCCGTCGACCACCGAAAGCCGATCACAACCTCCGGACAACGGCCGTTCCGAATACCGACGAGAAGTTTTGTACGGTTCAACAGGTTTCGGGGCGCACACACCGGGAGCGACACCCCGGCGATTACCGGGAACCCCCGCACGACCGGGGATGACGCACCCCGAACCGCCCGGCCGACCCCGGTGACGGACCCGACATCCCCCAGGCGCCGAAGCGCGCCCGATTCACCCCCAGAGCACCTCGAAACCCCTCCTGAACAGGAAAAACTCCCTGTACACCCGCCAGTCACCCGAGTTCCATCTGTGTCATGGGTCACATTTTCGAGGGTCGACCCCTAGGGGGCGATTGCTGCTACTATCCGGAACGCAAAGAATAACCAGGAGGTAACGACAGGGTTCGCTGCCTACCAACTTTGCAGGATCGTGGGTCTTTCGACTGACCGACCCATGCTCTGACCGCGGTAGCGCGCCGGCTCGCCCGGAGGCGGCGCCCCTCGGCGGAAACCGAACTGATCAGGAGACGTCGAAGTGAGTCACTGGCGGTTGAACAACCCGCGGGCGAACCGTGTGAAGGCTGCACTGGCCAACCGCGTGAAACACAGACCTCGGCACGCGTTCTGCGCCGAACGAGCCGTCACCGCACTGTGGGACGAACTCGTCGCGGTCGCGGCCCGGCCGATGTATCAGGCCGGAACGTCCGAACTCGCAGTCATCTCGGTCATGCGCGGCATCAACGTCTGGTGCCGCGACGGAAAGTTCTTCTGGAACGACCTCGTCGGCAGCACCGTCACGCACCCGGCCAGCGACCCCGCCGGAGCGGCACAGCTGCTGAGCGCACTCACGTTCCCCCTCTCCAGCCCCTTCCAACGCGGCAGGCACCACGCCCCGTCCCTCACAGCCGCGTGAAGAGACCCCGGTGTTGCAGAACCACCGCCCGGGCCCCCGGTTCCCTCCCCGGCCGCCCTGTTCGGCCTCTGTCGGTTCTGACGCCGCACACACCCGTTCGGTTCCGCACGTCTCGCGGAAAACGCACAGCACCCCGGTAGCGCCTCCGCGGCCGCACGTATGCCGGGAGACGCTCAAGACGGCGCCGGCGACGCCCCGGTCCGCGATCGGCGTGCTGCGTCGGGCGGATCCGCTACTCGCCCGGGAGGCCCTGACATGACGAGCAAATTCACCGAGCTCGCGATCGACTGCGCCGATCCCGCCGGTCTCGCCCGGTTCTGGTGCGCGGTCCTCGGCTACGAGGTGCAGGCCCAGGAAGAAGGGGGCGTCGCGATCGGCTCCCCTGCGGTGCCCGAAGGCAAGGACCGCCCGGGCCCGGTGCCGCCGACGCTGACGTTCCTGCCCGTGCCCGAAGGGAAGGCCGCCAAGAACCGGGTCCACATCGACGTCAACCCGACCGACGGGGAACGGGACGACGAGGTCCGCCGCCTGCTCGATCTGGGCGCACGGCGCGTCGACGTCGGCCAAGGCGATACGGACTGGGTCGTACTCGCCGACCCGGAGGGCAACGAGTTCTGCGTCCTCGGAAGCCGCCACCCCTGAACGCGGGGCAGCCGCGCCGGAGCCGCCGCCGGATGATCCGATCGGGTCCATGATGAAGAAGACGTGGATGTTCGTGGTCAGCCTGCTCGGGATGTCCGTGTCGGCTGCCGTGCTGATATCGCTCATCCCACCGCTGTTCCACTCGGGCGAGCAGGGCAGCGTCTGGGCCGTCGGGATGCTCGCGTGCCTCACCGTGGTCTGCGCAGCGGGGGCGCGGTTCCTGCGGCCGTCGACGCCCACCTCCCACGGCGGCTAGTCCGGGCTGATCCCGCGAAGGCGTGACCGGCGCTCACGGGGATCTCGTGGCGCTGCCACGGCCATCGCTTCTGCGCGGCGGTCACGCCCCGGCACCGCCTCGGGCTCCGACCGCCCCCGCTGACCCGAGGCGGCCGTACCGGGGCGGGAATCAGGGCGGTCTTACGGCTCGCCGGTGAACGCCCGGACGTAGGGGCGTACGCGGGCGGTCCGGTCGCGGCGGGATCTGCCGCGCTCGGCGGTCAGGGGCGGTAGGCGCCACTGCTCCGACAGCGGGTTCCCGCAGAAGCCGCAGACCGTCCCGGTGTTGGGGCGCGTGCAGAGCCGGCACGCCCACCGCTGCGCGCTCACGGCGCACCTCCTTCTTCCCGGTCGCGGGGAAAGCCGAGGGGGTAGATGCACGGATCCCACGACTGGAAGCGGATCCGGTTGAACAGTCGGAGCTGGAAGTCCGCCGCCGGAAGGGCGAGCCGCACCCCGCGGCGGCGGTCGTAGACCGCGCGGTGGATGAAGACGTCGACGCACCTCCCGTCCGGAGCCGGTCGCCACTCCATGAGTACGGCCCCGGCTTCGGCGCCGATGCGGTAGACGGCTCCCGACTCGGGGACGTCGCGCCACGAGCGCGGGCTTTCGACCAGCCCCTTCGCGGCCCTCACAGCGCCACCGGGCCCGGCTCGAAGCGGACCCACCGGACGGGTGCGGCGTGCAGACCGCGTGACGGGCGCACCAGTCGGGCGACGAGCGCCACCGGGCCGAGCAGCCCTACTAGGATCGACATGTCGTCAGCTCCACTTCAGCTGGGGACCATGCCCCCGGACACCGCCCGTGTCGCGGGGGTCTTTCGCGTTCAAGGATCCCCTGCGCAATGCGAACCTTCTATGATCGCTACACAATCGGGTCTTTTTAGAGAATCCGTAGACAGCCTGAAGACAGGTAGAGCACGATGGACGCATGGTTGAGCACGTACATGAAGAATGGTTGCCTTGGGCCACTGCTCTCAAGCAGAACCGGGAACTAGCTGGTATGACGCAGACTCAGCTCGCACGGGCAGCCAACATGAGCCGACAAGTCGTCAGCAAATATGAGATGGCCACAAGAGCACCGAAATCCGACATTGCCAGCAAATTTGACGGGCACTTGTCTACAGGCGGCGCTCTGTGGCAGCTCTGGCAAGACATGAGCCATGCCGCTGAGATTCCCGAAGAGTGGCGCGACTTCATCAAGCTGGAACGGGCCGCCAAAGAGATCTGGGAGTACCAGCCGCTCCTCATCCCGGGCCTCCTCCAATGCGAGACCTACATCCGCTGGGTCATGCGCCGGGAATGCGACAACCACGGCGCTCCGGAGCAAAGCATCAAAGTCAGGGCAGACCGGATCCGAAACCTCAGGCCGGGCGCTATCCTGCGGGTGATCATGGATGAGGGAGTTCTACGCCGTGTCGCCGGAGACGAACACGTCATGCGAGAGCAGTTGGAGCATGTGCTGTGGCTCGCCGAGTCCAGCTCTGTAGTGCCTCTGGTGCTGCCTACGCAGGCCCCGTGGCGTCCTGCCATCGCCGGAGCCTTCCGGATCATGACGCTGGAAGGCGGTAGGCAGGTCGTGCACGCCGATCACGCGCGGGGGCAAGCCGTCATACAGAAGCCCAACGAGGTCACTGAAATGGTGGGCGTCTTCGGGGAGCTGTGTTCAGAATCCCTCTCTCAATCGGAATCGATCCGGCTGATCGAACGCATAAGGAAAGAGACTCATGGATAAGTGGCACAAGAGCAGCTACAGCGGGGCCAAGGACCCCAACTGCGTCGAGGTCGCCGAGGGGAACGAGACCCTCGTCCGCGATACGCAGCACCGCGACCAGGGCCACCTCGGCTTCCCCGCCGACGAATGGCACGCCTTCGTCACCGCGCTGCGGGCCGACGGCCTCCGCTGACCCCGGCCGGAGGAGAGACTCATGGATAAGTGGCACAAGAGCAGCTACAGCGGGGCTAAAGACGCCGACTGCGTCGAGGTCGCCGAGGGGAACGAGACCCTCGTCCGCGATACGCAGCACCGCGACCAGGGCCACCTCGGCTTCCCCGCCGACGAATGGCACGCCTTCGTCACCGCGCTGCGGGCCGACGGCCTCCGCTGACCCCGGCCCGCGAGGGCGGAGGCACCGGACGCGGCGGCCTGCTGCTGGAGGAGGTTGCGCTACTGCGGGGGCGGGCCGGGCGGGTCGCCCGGGTAGGGGCGCTGCGGCGGCTGGGGCGGGCCGGATTCATCGGACGTGCCGGACTTCACAGCCAGCACGATCACCAGAGCCACCACCGCGACGACAGCCAGCAGGACCACGACGCCGATGACGAGGATCATCGGGGAGAGGGCGAACATCCTCTAATCCTATGATTCAGCACGCAGGCTGCGCATAGCGGGGGCGGGACCGCCCGGCATCGGGCTGGGGGCGTGCTGTTCTCCCGCCGAGCGCGAGGTTATTACCGGCACAGTGCTGGAAAACGGTCAAGATCCCGCACTCGTTTTCGGCGGACCCGACACAACGGGCGCACCCGCCCGGTGTCCGGGCACGGCCCGGCCGCCCGGCACACGTAGCGGGGCGGGACCGCAGCCCCGCCCCGCTACAGGCGTCAGCCCCAGATCAGCGCCGTGGTCTTGGGGTCCTCCAGCATGGCGCCGATGTCGCGCAGGACCTTCGAGCCCAGTTCGCCGTCGACCAGCCGGTGGTCGAAGGACAGCGACAGCGTCGTCACCTTGCGCACCGCCAGCTCGCCCTCATGCACCCAGGGCATGTCGCGGATCTGGCCGAACGCCAGGATCGCGGCCTCCCCCGGGTTGATGATGGGCGTTCCGGCGTCCACGCCGAACACCCCCACGTTGGTGACGGTGATCGTGCCGCCGGTGAGGTCGGCCGGGGTCGCGTCGCCCGCTCGGGCGGTCTCGGTGAGCGCCTGCAACTCCCGTGCCAGCTCCGGCAGCGGCTTGGTGTGGGCCTCCTTGATGTTGGGCACCACCAGTCCCCGGTCGGTGGCCGCCGCGACGCCCAGGTTCACGTAGTGCTTGCGCACGATCTCCTGGCGCTCGTCGTCCCAGGAGGAGTTCACCTCGGGGTGGCGGCGCACGGCGGTGAGCAGGGCGCGCGCCACCAGCAGCAGCGGCGACACCTTGGTGTCGGCGAACTCCCGCCGGTCGCGCAGCTCGTCGACGGTCGCGATCGCCTCGGTGACGTCCACCTGCAGGAACTCGGTGACGTGCGGCGCGGTGAACGCGCTGCGCACCATGGCCTGGGCGGTGTGCTTGCGTACGCCCTTGACCGGGATGCGCTCCTCACGCGCCCCGGCATCAGCCGCGGGCGCGGGCACGGACTCCTGCTCGGGCCGCTCCGGCTGCCCGGGCTGTGCCGCCGGCGCGGGCTGTGCGGCGGGGGCGGCGGGTGCTGCCGCCTCGCCGGCGCCGCGGCGGACGTCGTCGCGGGTGACGAGGCCTCCCGGTCCGGTCGGGGCGACCGACGCCAGGTCGACACCCAGATCCTTGGCGAGCTTGCGCACCGGCGGCTTGGCCAGTGCACGCGCCCGAGTGCCGTTGCCCGCCGCCGGGTCGGACACGCTCCCGGCGCCCTGACCCGACGGGGCCGCCGGTGCGGAGGGTACGGCCGGTGCGGCCGGTGCGGCCTCCCCATCGGAGCCACCGGACGCGCCGCCGGGTGCGGCGGGCGCCGCAGCGGCAGTACCGGCCTGTGCACCCGTGCGCCTGCGGCGCGGGCGGCGGGTGGTCGAGGACGCGCGCTCGCCGTAGCCGACCAGCGGCTTCTCCCGCTCCTCGGTCTCCTCCGCGCCGGCCCCGGTGCCGCCGGGGTCCGCGCCGCCGGTGTCGATCGTGATGATGGGCGCGCCCACGTCGACGGTGGATCCGGCCTCGGCCAGCAGCTCGCGCACGGTGCCCGCGTACGGGCTGGGCAGCTCGACGGCCGCCTTGGCGGTCTCGACCTCGCAGATCATCTGGTTGACCTGCACCTCGTCGCCGGGCTGCACATACCACTGCAGCAGCTCGGCGTCGACGAGCCCTTCGCCCACGTCCGGCAGCCGGAACTCCTGTACGCCGCCTTGTTCGGTGTTCACCTGGTTCACCTTGTCTCTCCCGCCCCCTTCTAGTACGCGAACGCGCGGTCGACGCCGTCGAGGATCCGGTCCAGATCGGGCAGGTAGTGCTCCTCCAGGCGGGACTGCGGGTAGGGGGTGTCGAAGGCGCCGACGCGGATGACCGGCGACTCCAGGTGGTAGAAGCAGGACTCGGTGACGCGCGCCGCGACCTCGCCGCCGATGCCGCCGGTGACGGGGGCTTCGTGCGCGACGACCAGCCGTCCGGTGCGCCGCACCGACTCCTCGACGGTGGCGTAGTCGACCGGCGCGAGGGAGCGCAGGTCGACGACTTCGATGGAGCGCTCGGTGTCGGCCTCGGCGGCCTGCAGCGCGGTCTTGACCATGGGCCCGTAGGCCAGCAGCGTCACGTCGCTGCCGGGACGCGCGACGCGGGCCGATCCCATCGCCGCGGCGGCCTCCGATGCGCCGGTGTCGACCTCGGCCTTGTCGTAGTAGCGCCGCTTGGGCTCGAAGAACACCACCGGGTCGGGTGACGTGACGGCCTGCTGGATCATCCAGTAGGCGTCGACCGCGTTGGCCGGGGTCACCACCCGCAGCCCCGCCGTGTGGGCGAAATAGGCCTCCGGCGACTCGCTGTGGTGCTCGACGGCGCCGATGCCGCCGCCGTAGGGGATGCGCAGCACGACCGGGACGTTCAGCGCCCCCGCGGAGCGGCGGCGCATCTTCGCGAGCTGGGCGAAGGTCTGGTTGGTGGCCGGGAAGAAGAAGCCGTCGAACTGGATTTCGCAGACCGGCCGGTAGCCGCGCAGGGCCAGGCCGATGGCGGTGCCGACGATGCCCGATTCGGCCAGGGGGGTGTCGATGACGCGGTCGGCGCCGAAGTCCTTGTACAGCTGGTCGGTCACGCGGAACACCCCGCCGAGGCGGCCGACGTCCTCGCCCATGACCAGCACCTGGGGGTCGGACTCCATCGCGCGGCGCAAGCCGGCGTTGATCGCCTTCCCGATCGTGAGGTCGACGCTCATGGTCACCGCCCTCCTTCGGCGCCGGCGTCGTCGAACGACGCCAGATAGTCGGCGAACTCGGCCCGCTGCAGGTCGATCTGGGTGTTGGGCTCGGCGTAGACCTCGTGGAAGATGTCCAGCGGGTCGGGGTCGGGCAGTGACCGGCACTCCGCGCGCAGCCGCTCGCCGAGGCGGTCGGCTTCGTCCTCGACCTCGGTGAAGAAGTCGTCGCCGGCGATGCCGGCGGTCTGCATGTGGGTGCGCAGCCGCAGGATGGGGTCCTTGGCCTTCCACTCCTCCAGCTCGGCCGACGCCCGGTAGCGGGTGGGGTCGTCGTTGGTGGTGTGGGCGCCCATGCGGTAGGTGAACGCTTCGATGAGCATGGGGCCCTGCCCTTCGCGGGCCTGCTGCAGCGCCTTGCGGGTGACCGCCAGGGACGCCAGGACGTCGTTGCCGTCGATGCGCACGCCGGGGAAGCCGAATCCGGCGGCGCGGCGGTACAGCGGGACGCGCGTCTGGCGGTCCGGTGGTTCGGAGATGGCCCACTGGTTGTTCTGGCAGAAGAACACGACGGGGGCGTTGTTGACGGCGGCGAACGTGAACGCCTCGCTGGTGTCGCCCTGGCTGCTGGCGCCGTCGCCGAAGTAGGCGATGACCGCCGAACCGTCCTCACCGGTGGCGCCGTCGCGCTGGACGCCCATGGCGTAGCCCGTGGCGTGCAGGGTCTGGCTGCCGATGACGATGGTGTAGAGGTGCAGGCCGTACTCGGCGGGGTCCCAGCCGCCGTTGGTCACGCCGCGGAACAGGCCCAGCAGTTCCTTGGGCGCTACGCCGCGCGCCCAGGCGACGCCGTGCTCGCGGTAGGAGGGGAAAGCCGTGTCCTGCGGGCGCAATGCGCGCGCGGAACCGATCTGGGCGGCCTCCTGCCCCAGCAGCGAGGCCCACAGGCCCAGTTCGCCCTGGCGCTGCAGCGCGACGGCTTCGGTGTCGACGCGGCGGACCAGGACGAGGTCGCGGTAGAGGCCGCGGATCTCTTCGGCGCTGATGTCCAGCGGGTAGTCGGGGTCGTCGTGCAGCTCTCCGTCCGGAGCCAAGAGCTGGACGAGCTCGGGTTCTCCATGCGCGGTGTTGTCCGACACCTGTCGCTCCTCGGGTACTCGGGGCCGGTTTCGCGGGGTGCCACTACGTCGGCCGGATCTCTGCCGCTCACCCGGGGTAACGGGTATAAGCGGACAGCCCTACCGACATCGTGACAGAACTCACCGCTGAAGGCGCAAGGGCCCAGCGCCGACTTTCGTCCGCGGCCCCATCATGACCGAGACACCGGAAAGTGCAACTAGCAGGGCTTCCTACCAATTGCAAGGCCGTCCGAAGAAGAATTCGGACGGCCGAGAACCACAGCGGGCCACCCGTGGCATACCGGGTGACCGCACAGCGGGAAGCGGTTACACAGAGCTACACCGGGGGGCCTCTCCGGGAAGGGGGCGGCCCCGCCGGCGCATCCGGACGGCGGGCGGTTTCGCGCCCGGGGGCATGCCGCGATCGAGCGGCCGCCCTGCGCGTTCGGGGCGCGGCCTCGCCGGGTGCGCGCGAGGTCAGGCCGCGGCGCTGACGCCGCGGTCCTTGCGGTAGTCGGCCAGGTGCCCGCGCAGCTGGCGGCGCGCGCGGTGCAGCCGCGACATCACGGTGCCGAGCGGCGTGCCCATGCGGGCCGCCACCTCCTTGTAGGTGAAACCCTCGACGTCGATGAGGTAGACGACCAGGCGGAAGTCCTCGGGCAGCGCGGCCAGCGCGTGCCGGATGGCGGAGTCGGGCAAGCGGTCCAGTACCTCGGCCTCGGCCGAGCGCGGTCCCGTGGAGGAGTGCGCCTCGGCTGCGGCGAGCTGCCAGTCCTTGATCTCGTCGGTGGAGTCCTGGCGGGGCTCGCGCTGCTTCTTGCGGTAGCCGTTGATGAAGGTGTTGGTCAGGATGCGGTAGAGCCACGCGCGCAGGTTGGTGCCCGCCCGGTACTGGTGGAAGTTGGCGAACGCCTTCGCGAACGTCTCCTGCACCAGATCCTCCGCGTCAGCGGAGTTGCGGGTCATGCGCAGCGCCGTGGGGTAGAGCTGATCGGCGTACGGGGTGACGGCGGTGGCGAAGTCGAGCTCTTCGGCGGGCTCGGCGGATTCGCTCACTCGCTCCAGGTCAATGGTCGTCAAATCTCCCCCTTGGGACGACCGGCCGTGCTACTGGTCGGGTAGACGCACGCAAAGGCCTTCTATGATGCCTCCGGCCCGGGTGATGCTTGTCACCGAATCCCCGGGGCGGAGTCCGCTCCCTTCCGAAATCCGGTGGACAGGTCCGCGGAACGCCTTCATGCGAGCGGATGCGCACGGTCTCCGTGGCGTAGCGACGGCCGACGGTGCGGGGACGGATTCGGGCTGCGATGCGTCTCCCTGAGAGCGGGCGGTGACGGCGTTGCGAAGGGGCAGGGACGCGGCGCGCCCCCTGTGCAGGCCCTTCGCGGGCGGTTCGAGGGTGACGGTGAACCACATGCACCTCCGTCCAGGATAGACGCCGACGCAACGGCCCGCACGGTGCCTGCTCGGAACCGCCCCGGTGCCGTACGCTTTCTGCTGCCTCCGCCCCGCTACCCGCGGACGCGGACGCGACTCCCCCCGCACCGAACCCGCCGCCCGATCGATCAGTGGAGGACCCCGTGGCCCGCGTCGTGGTTGACGTCATGCTCAAGCCGGAGATTCTGGATCCCCAGGGCCAGGCCATCGCCGGCGCCTGCGAACGCCTCGGGTTCTCCGGAATCCGCGGAATCCGCCAAGGAAAGCGCTTCGAGGTGGAGGTCGAGGGCGAGGCCGACGAGGCCAAGCTGGAGGAGGTCCGGCGAATGGCCGAGACGCTGCTCGCCAATCCGGTCATCGAGGATTTCTCGCTGCACGTGGATTAGGACGCGTCGAGACGGCACGCCGACAGTGACCCGAATTCGTCGCGGACCGGCACCCGGGTTGGGTAGCGCTGCGGAACCGCCATATCACCTGCCGCATCCGGCCAACTCCCGCCCATGTCCGTTTCGCAGAGCGCACCCCGGGAAAGTTTCACCGTGTGCCTACCGGTCGTGAGGGCTTGCGATGGATGTGAAATTCTCGATTGCGCTCCCCCGACAGGCGTACACCGTGGCCGTGGTGCGGGACTTCCTCAACGAAGCGCTGCGCAGCACCCGCGTCTGCGCCGACTGCCGCTTCCCGATCCTGCTCGCCGCCTCCGAGGCCTGCGCGAACGCCGTCGACCACGGATCCCCGTCCACCGGGTACCGGGTCACGGCCCGGGTGCGAACCGAATCCTGCGAGGTCGACGTCGCCCATAGGGGCATCGGGTTCGACCCGGACCGGGTGCCCCTGCCCGACATCGAATCCGAGTCGGGCAGGGGCCTTCTTCTGATGCGCCAGATCATGGACGAGGTCGCGGTCCTCGCCGACCCCGACGGCAGCACCCGGCTGCACATGGCCAAGCGCGTCATCCGCTGCCGGCCGGGTCCGCCCGAGCACGGCGAGTGGAGTCGTATGGAGCCGGTCCTGCGCTGACCCCGGTACCGGGGCCGGCAGGTAACCTCGGGATCCGGAAGCGTCGGAAGCGGTCCGGCCGCACACGGCGCCCGGCTCCCATCCGACCCGTACCCGGAGAGTGCCCATGACAGCCCGTGTGGGCGTCGTCACCTTCCCCGGCTCCCTCGACGACAGGGACGCCCAACGCGCCGTCCGCATCGCCGGCGCCCGTCCCGTGCCGCTCTGGCACGACGACCCCGACCTGCAGGGCGTCGACGCCGTCGTGCTGCCCGGAGGCTTCTCCTATGGCGACTACCTGCGCTGCGGCGCCATCGCCCGCTTCGCCCCGGTCATGAACGAGCTGGTGCCCGCAGCCCGCTCGGGCGCGCTTCCGGTCCTGGGCATCTGCAACGGTTTCCAGATCCTGTGCGAAAGCCGCCTGCTGCCCGGCGCACTCACCCGCAACAGCTCGCTGCGGTTCATCAACCGCCCTCAGAGGGTGCGGATCGAGTCCACCGACACGGCCTGGACCAACCGCTACACCGAAGGCGAGGAAGTCCGCATCGTCCTCAAGAGCGGCGAGGGCAATTTCGTCGCCGACGACGCCACGCTGGACGAGCTGGAGCGCTCGGGCCGCGTGGTCGCCCGCTACACGGGGGAGGCGCCCAACGGCGCACACCGCGGCATCGCCGGCGTATGCAACGGGCCCGGCAACGTGGTGGGCCTGATGCCCCACCCCGAACACGCCGTGGAGGAACTGACCGGCCCCTCGACCGACGGGCTCGACTTCTTCACCTCCCTCCTCGCGCATTTGGAATCCAGCACCGCGGCGCCTGCCGCGACCGGCTGACGACCGCCCACGCGACGTCCGGGAGACGGTATGCGCTTGATGGACCAGCTGCGGTCGCGAGTGACCATGGTGGTACTCGCTGCCGTGGTCACCGTGGCACTGGTCTCCACCGGGGCGGTGGGCCTGTTCCGGGCGCTCAACAGGCCCGACCCCGGCCCCGCCCCGGCGGCGGGGCAGACCGGACCGCCGGGAAGCGTCTCCTCGCCGGCGGCGGCGCCCCCGCTCGACCGGCTCGGCGACGCCCCCGACGGCACCTCCTACTCCGACTTCGGCCAACAGTGCCCCGACGTGGAGTGCGTGCGGGTCGTCGGCGTCTCCGTCGAGGACGGCAGCGCGGAGCAGGGCTCCGACGAGGCCACCGAGCAGGCGATCGAAACCGTCTTCAACCACCTGCTCGACGAAGGCTGGGGACGGGTGCTGCCGGACAACGAGGCCGACCCCGACGACGTCCCGCTCGGCGAGAGCTACCTCACCGACGGGCAGGTGCTGATCACGGCCACCCCGGTCGACGCGCCCGAAGCCAGCGCCGGCCTGATGCTGATGAACGCCCAGGAGCCCGGTTCCTGACCCCTGCGGCCGGAGCCCGTGTCCGCACCCGAACCGCAACCGCCCCGCCGAGCACGCCCTGAACGGAAAACACCGCATGCCCGAACAGCCCCGGCCGGACACCGTCGCCGCCGCGCAGCACACCCCCGATACCGACCAGCCCTACGCCGAGCTGGGTGTGGCCGACGACGAGTACGCGCGCATCCGCACCATCCTGGGCCGCCGCCCCACCGCCGCCGAACTGGCGATCTACTCGGTGATGTGGAGCGAGCACTGCTCCTACAAGAGCTCCAAGGTCCACCTGCGCCAGTTCGGGGAGAAGGCGCCGCACAGCGACGCGCTGCTGGTCGGGATGGGCGAGAACGCGGGCGTGGTCGACGTCGGTGACGGCCGCGCCGTCACCTTCAAGATCGAGTCGCACAACCACCCCTCCTTCGTCGAGCCGCACCAGGGCGCGGCCACAGGCGTGGGCGGCATCGTCCGCGACATCCTGACGATGGGCGCACGGCCCGTAGCGGTGATGGACGCGCTGCGGTTCGGCCCGCTGGAGGCCCCCGACACCCGCCGCGTGCTGCCCGGGGTGGTCTCGGGCATCTCCTTCTACGGCAACTGCCTGGGACTGCCCAACATCGGCGGCGAGCTGGGGTTCGACGCCGGATACGCCAGAAACCCGCTGGTCAACGCCCTGTGCGTGGGCGTGCTCGACCACGACGACATCCAGCTCGCCCAGGCGCCGGGCCCGGGCAACAAGGTGGTGCTGTTCGGCGCCACCACCGGTCCCGACGGCATCGGCGGCGCGTCGGTGCTGGCCAGCGCCAACTTCGACGACGAGAGCCACACCAAGCGGCCCAGCGTGCAGGTGGGCGACCCGTTCTTGGAGAAGCTCCTGGTGGAATGCAGCTTGGAGCTGTTCCGCGACGGGCTGGTGGTGGGCGTGCAGGACCTCGGCGCGGCCGGGGTCTCCTGCGCCACCACCGAGCTCGCCGCCGGCGGCACCGGCGGCATGCGCATCGAGCTCGACCGGGTGCCGCTGCGCGACTCCACGCTCACTCCGGAGGAGATCCTGATGAGCGAGTCGCAGGAACGGATGATGGCCGTCGTCGAACCGGGCAGCCTCGACGCGTTCATGGACACCTGCGGCACGTGGGGCGTGCAGGCCAGTGTCATCGGCGAGGTCACCGACGTCACGCCCGAGGAGGCCGCACGCGGCGGGCGCCTGGTGATGACCTGGAACGGCGAGACGGTGGTGGACCTGCCGCCGCGTACCGCCTCCGACGAGGGCCCGGTCTACGAGCGCCCGTACGCGCGCCCCGCCGAGCAGGACGCGCTGCAGGCCGATACCCCCGACGCCTTGGAGCGGCCCCGCGGGGACGAGGAGCTGCGCGCGCAGCTGCTCGACGTGCTCGCGGCCCCCGGCGTGTGCGACCCCTCGTGGGTCACCGAGCAGTACGACAGCTACGTCCGCGGCGACACCGTGCTCTCGGCGCCGCACGACTCCGGCATGATCCGGCTGGGCGCGGACGGAGGCCGCGGCATCGCGCTGGCCACCGACGGCAACGGCCGCTATGCGCGCCTGGACCCCTACACCGGCACCCAGGCCGGATTCGCCGAGGCCTACCGCAGCGTCGCCGCCTCCGGGGCCCGGCCGCTGGCGGTCACCAACTGCCTGAACTTCGGCTCGCCGGAGGACCCCGGTGTGATGTGGCAGTTCGCCGAATCCACCCGGGGCCTCGCCGACGCCTGCCAGAAGCTGGGCACCCCGGTCACCGGCGGCAACGTCAGCTTCTACAACCAGACCGGCGACACCGCGATCAATCCCACCCCGGTCATCGGGGTGCTGGGCGTGATCGACGACGTCCACTCGCGGCCGACCAGCGCGTTCCCGCGGCACGGCGAGGGCTCGCGCATCATGCTGCTGGGCCGCACTGCCGAGGAGGTGGGCGGTTCGGTCTGGGCCGAGGTCGTCCACGGCCACCTCGGCGGGCTGCCGCCCCAGGTCGACTTGGGCGCCGAGGCGGCTCTGGCCCGCCTGCTGGCCGCGGCCGTCGACGAGCAGCTGCTGACGGCCGCCCACGACCTCTCCGACGGCGGCCTGGCCGTCGCACTGGCGGAATCGGCGCTGCGCGGCGGGGTGGGCTGCTCGGTGCACCTGGGCGAGGACCCGTTCACCGCGCTGTTCAGCGAGTCGGGCGCCCGCGCGATCGTGGTCGTGGATTCCGAGGACGAGGGCGCTTTCGCCCGGTTGTGCCGCACACACCACGTGCCCGCGGCCGAGATCGGGATCGTGGGCGGCACGTCGGTGACCGTCACCCACGCGGAAGGCGGGTTCAGCGTCGACCTGGAGACCGTGCGCACCGCCCACGGATCGACGCTGCCGGAGGCCCTGAAGGACGCGTAAACGCTGAAGGGGCCGGTGCCCTGGAAGGCGGTGCCGGTGCCGGGCCCCGGGGACCGCCCGGGCCCCCGCTCCACCGGTCGCCGGCCTCGGGCCGCGGGGCCGTGGATGCGCTCTACGAGGCCCGCCCCGGGGCGGTTACCGGCCGCGGCGCTCGTCCTCCGGCAGTTCGGCGTCGTCGTCGATGGCCGCAGGGTCGGTGGCCGCTTCCCCTTCGTCGGTGACGGTGGGCTCCGGCTCCTGCTCTTCCTGGACGCGGGTGGGCTTGTCGCCCTTCAGCACGCCCTGCATCTCGCGCTCGATCTCGTCGTCGAGCTTCGGGCCGTGCTTGTCGCTGCCTTGTGCCATCGCGCGCCTCCATGCCGGTCGTCGGCGCAGTCGTTGCTGCTTACACGCCGAGCGGCTACCCGCCGCCCCATCCGGGCAAACAGCGCCGGACGCCCCGCCGGGCTCCGCATGCGGCCTGCCGCCTCGGGCAGTGGAGCCGACGGGACGGTCCGGCGGTGCGCCGGATGCGACCGCGTTGCCAGCCACAGGACAGCGGCGTCGGGAGGTGAAGGGGCCGTTCGGCTGCGGTCCGACCACATGGATCTGCGATTTCTGGAACCGCTGTACCGTGCTCCGGGGCCGGTCGCATCGGTGTGCATGGACACCACCCGCGCCGTGGACCACCCCGCGCACGAGATCGGTCTGCGATGGCGCGGACTCCGGGAGGAGTTGTCGGAGAGCGGCGCCGCCGAGGCGACGCTGAAGGCGCTCGACTCCGCGGCGGGCGGGACGCCGGACGTCCCGGGCCCGCAGGGTGAGGCGCTGTTCGCCGGGGACGGCGGGCTGATCGCGGCCTACACCCTTTCGGGCCCGCCGCCGGAGGACCGCGCGTCCCTGCTTCCGGTGCCCGACCCCGTCGAGCTCGTCTGCGACCTCGACGACAGCCTGCCCTACGTGGTGGTGGCCGCGGATCGTGAAGGCGCCGACGTCTACGCCTACCCTGCCTGCGGCGACCTGTCCGAAGAGCGGCACACGAGCGGCGCGACACTGCATGTCAACAAGGAGCCCGCGGGGGGCCGGCGGCGGAAGCACCGGCACCGCCACACCGAGGAGGCGGGGTTCGCCAACGCCGCCGAGGTCGCCCGCGACGTGGAGGAGGCCGTCCAGGCCGTCCAGGCGGCGGCGGTGTTCGTCGGCGGCGAGGAGCGTGCCCTGGGCAAGGTGCGCGAGCATCTCGCCCGCGGCACGGCCGAGATGCTCATCGAGATCTCCGGCGGCGGCCACGGCGCCCCGGACGCCGTCGCCGATCTGCGCAAATCCGTGGAGGAAGGACTGCGCCGTACCGCGCTGATCCTGCGGTCGGGTCTGCTGGAGGAGTTCTCTCAGGACCTCGGCCGGGAAGGGCGGGCCGTGCAGGGGCTCGCCGCGACGTGCGAAGCGCTGCGGTCGGGCCGGGTGAGCCGCCTGCTGCTGTCCGGTGACCGCGCCGGCGAGCCGACACTGTGGGCGTCGGCGTCGGATCCGTTGGAGGCGGCCGAGCGCCGCGACCGGCTGACCGATCCCGCCGAGGCGTTCGAGGCACCGGCCGGCTCGCTGCTGCTGCGCGCCGCTCAGGCCACCAGCGCGGCGTTCACCCGGCTTCCGGAGCCCGGCGATGCGCAGGAGGGTGTGGGCGCGTTCCTGCGGTTCTCCCCGGCGTCCTGACCCGTCCGGGCGGTCGCGGTGCGGCGCACGCGGGCCGCTACGACACGGATCGGAGCGGGAAGGCCGGTGGCGAGGATCGGACGCGCGGCGGCTCCCGGGTCGTCGCAGGAGGGCAGGCGGACATGCGTCGCCGCGGAAGTCTCAAGGGGCCGGTGGGCAGCCATGAGCGCCCGGCCAGCCCGCTGCTCTTCCGGCTCGTTCTGGCGGTGTTCGGGCTGGTCGTGCTGGTAGGGGGCGCCGTGCTGGCGGCGGTGCTGGGTTCGGCGCCGCTGACCGTTGTGCTGTCGGCGGGAGCCGCCGCGGCGGCGCTGAACGTCTACCGGGTCGTTGTGCGCCGCCGCCACGAACGGCGCTGAGCCGGGACCGGCGTACCGGTCCCGGCTCGGCGCCCGGCGTTCACGCCGGGGCCGCGGACTCGGCGGCCCGCGGAGCGCGGATCGCCGTCAGGCGTCTGCGGGGATCCACTCCTGCCAGACGTCGGTGTTCTCCTCGGCCCAGGTCGCGGCGGCCTTCTCGGACGACATGCCCTCGTCGGCGATCAGGGTCGCGACCGCGTCCTGGTCGGCGTTGGACCAGTTCCAGTTCTCCAGCATGCGGTAGGCCGGGGAGTCGTCCTCGGCGAAGCCCGTGCGGAAGATCTTGTTCAGGTCGTACTCGGGGTAGTCGCAGGAGACGTCGTCCTCGTCGTCCGCGCAGCCCTCGGTATGCTCCGGGAACTCGACCTTGGCCATGTCGATGTGGTTATGCAGCCACTGCGGTTCGTAGAAGTAGGAGAGGAAGGGCTCCTCCCTCTCGTAGCGCTTGCGCATCTCCGAGATCTGGGCGGCCTCGGAGCCGGCGTGCACGATCTTCAGGTCCATGTCGAAGTGGTTGATCATGCCCTGGTCCTGGGTGACGAACGCGGGGTCGGCCGCAAGGAACTCGCCCTTGTCGCCGCTCTCGGGCGTCTGGAACAGGTCGGTGTTCTCCTTGACACCCTCCCAGGTCGCGAGCTCGGGGTGCTCGTCGACCATGTACTGGGGCAGGTACCAGCCCAGCGTCCCGATGTTGCCGGTGGAGCCGCCGTCGACGACGCTGTCGTTGCCGTCCGGGCCGTACTGGGCCATGAGGTCCTCATGGCCCCAGTTCTCCACGATCATGTCCAGGTCGCCGTCGTTGAGGCCCTGCCAGGACGGCTGCTCGTCGATCTGCTTCTGCTCGACGTCGACGTCCAGCTCGTTTTCGAGCAGGTGGGTCAGCACGGCGGCGGACGCCTCGTAGCCGACCCAGCCGTTGACGGCGATGCGGACGGTGTCGTCGCCGGAGCCTCCGGAGGAGACGTCGCCGCTGGTGGCGGCGCACGAGGTCGTCGCCAGCGTGAGCCCGGCGGCCACAGCCGCTCCCTTGAGCAGTGCGGGACCGGCGAATCGGGTGAGTGTCTTATGCATCGGTTTTCCTACCTTGAGTGAGTCGGTCGAGGAGAATGCCCAGGCACACGATGGCCAGGCCCGAAGTCAGTCCGAGTCCGAACTCGTTCTGCTTGAGTCCGAACACCACGCCGTAGCCGAGCGCACCGCCGCCCACGAGGGCGCCGATGACGACCATCGACAGGATGAGCATGATCGCCTGGTTCACGGCGAGCAGCAGGGACGACCGGGCGAGGGGGAGTTCGACCTTGGCCAGCAGCTGGCCCGAGGTCGATCCCATGACCGAAGCGGCCTCCACGGTGTTCTGCGGGACTCCCCGGATGCCGTCGTTGACCAGTCGGATGACCGGCGGCAGAGCGAAGACCAGCGCCGCCACGAGGGCGGGCACGCGGCCGACGCTGAAGAGCACGACGGCGGGGATGAGGTATACGAACGGGGGCAGGGTCTGCATCGCGTCCAGGACCGGCCGCAGGAACGCCGCGAGCGTGTCGCTGCGCGACATGGCGATGCCGATCGCCATGCCCAGTGCCAGCACGGCGACCGCGGCCACCAGCACCTGCGAGAGCGTGTCCATGGCGTTGCCCCAGCGGCCCATCAGGCCCACGAGCGTGAGCGCGACGGCGCCGGTGGCGGCGGCGCGCCGGCCGGAGAACACCCGGCCGAGCACGGCCGCGGCCAGCACGACCAGCCACCACGGCGACTGGGTGAGCACGGCCCGCAGCGGATCCAGGACCCACACGACGGTGCCGTCCCCGATAGCGGTGGTGACGCCTCCGACGGCGTCGGCGAAGGCGTCGTTGAAGCGGTTGACCGGACCGGCCGTGTACAGCCGCAGCTGCTGGGGCCAGTCGTCGATGCGCAGCGCCGCCGCCCCGGCCACCGCCGCTGCGGCGAGCACGTAGGCGCCGGCGCGCAGCCACGGGCTGCGGAGCGCGGTCGGGGCGCCGTCGCTGCCGGCGCCCACTCCGGCGGTGACCCGGTCCATGGCGATCGCCAGCATGACGATGGCCAGTCCGGCCTCCAGCGCGCCGCCGACGTCGACCTTCGACAGCGACTGGTAGATGGCGTCGCCCAGGCCGCCGGCCCCGATCACCGAGGCGATGACGACCATGGATACGCCGAGCATGATGGTCTGGTTGACGCCCAGCATGATGGTGCGCTTGGCCATGGGCAGCCGCACCTTCAGCAGGGTCTGCAGTCCGGTGGAACCCAGCGAGGCGGCGGCCTCGACGGCGCCGCCGTCGACGCTGCGCAGCGCCATAGAGGTGATGCGCACCGACGGAGGCAATGCGTAGACCGCCGTGGCCACGGCCGCAGCCGGGTTGCCGATACCGAACAGCAGCAGCATCGGCATCAGGTACGCGAATGCGGGCATGACCTGCATGAAGTCCAGCACGGGGCGCAGCGCGCGCTCGACGCGGTCGCTGCGGCCCGAGGCGATGCCCAGCGGCAGGCCCACGATCAGCGCCAGTGCCACGGATGCGGTGATCAGCGCGAGCGTGGTCATGGCGGCGTCCCACAGCCCGGTCACACCGAAGACCGCGAAGGCGGCCAGCACGACGAGCATCGCGCGCCGTCCGGCGGCGCGCCAGGAAGCGAGCAGGCCCAGCACCATGACGCCCGGCCAGGTCAGGGCCTGCAGCAGGGTCTCGATCCACACCACGGCCGAGCCCAGCAGCACCGACAGGTAGTTGAACCCGTAGATGAACACAGGGCTGCTGTCGCGGTTGGCGACGGCCCAGTCGTAGACGTCGTTGAGCACGCCGTCCACCCGGGCGCCGGGGCCGGACGGGAACGCGGTCACGCTCTGGGGCAGCGGCAGCAGGGCGGCCGCCACCAGCACGGCGGCGACCAGCACGGCCGCGATCCAGGGGCGTCGCGCCCAGGCGGGCAGCCCTGCGCGGCGGGGGCGCCCCGCGGGGGCAGAAGCCGCGGCGGCGGCCGTTCCGGCGGGCGCTGCCGAGCCGCGGGCGGTGTCGGTGTCGGTGCTCACGCTCACACCCCCGCGGCGGGCGTGTCCGCCGCCCGCGCGCTGTCCTCGGCCACGAGCCGGAGCACGTCTTCGCGCCCCACGTAACCCAGCACGGCGCCGTCGGGGTCGACGACACGCAGCGGAGCGGTCCCGCCGGCGAGCGGTGCGACGATGTCGCCCACGACGGTGCCGGCGCGCACGACCGGACCGTCGGTGGGTTCGTCGCCGCGGGCCGGGCGCGCGAGGCTGCTCGCGGTCAGCACCGTGGTGCGGGAGACGTCCTTGACGAAGTCGCGGACGTAGTCGTCGGCGGGGTTGCCCACGAGGTCCTCGGGGGTACCGATCTGCGCGAGCGCGCCGTTGCGCATGATCGCGATGCGGTCGCCCAGTTTCAGTGCTTCGGACAGGTCGTGGGTGATGAACACCGCGGTCTTGTGCAGCTCGCGCTGGAGCCGCAGGACCTCTTCCTGCATGTCGCGGCGGATCAGCGGGTCCAGGGCGCTGAAGGGTTCGTCGAACAGCAGCACCTCGGGGTCCGCGGCCAGTGCGCGGGCGAGGCCGACGCGCTGCTGCATACCGCCGCTGAGCTGGCCGGGGCGGGATTCCTCGTTGCCGGCCAGGCCGACCATCTCGATCATCGCGCGGGCACGGGCGTAACGCTCGGCGCGGGGGGTGCCGCGCACCTCCAGGCCGTAGGCGACGTTGTCGATGATGCGCCGGTGCGGCAGCAGACCGAAGTGCTGGAAGACCATCGACATTCTGCTGCGGCGGAGTTCGCGCAGGCGCCGCGGTGCGCACGTGGCGACGTCTTCGCCGTCCAGCAGCATGGTTCCGGAGGTCGGTTCGATCAGCCGGGTCATGCAGCGCACCAGGGTGGACTTGCCCGATCCGGACAGGCCCATCACGACGAAGGTCTCGCCGGGGTGCACGTCGAAGGTCATGTCGCGTACGGCGACGGTGGCGCCGGTGCGCGCGCGGACGGTCTCGCGGTCCTGTTCGGCCAGGTCGGTGCCGACCACCGATCCGGCGTTCTTGCCGAAGACCTTCCACATGTTGCGGACGGAGATTCTGGGTTCTGCGCCGGATCCGGCGCTTTGCGGTCGTGCGGTGGACTCTGCTGGAGAGTTCATCGGAAGGGTCGCTCCTCTGATCGGTCGCGCCGCCCCGGGTAGGGTTCTGCGGCGCGGCCCGGTGTTCGGTCCGGCAGCGGGTTCGCCGGGACCGGGACGCGGTGCGGTGGGGTCAGTGGTCGGCGCGGATGAGGTCGGCGGCGCGTTCGCCCACCGTCAACACGGTCACCATCGGGTTGGGCGAGGGCATCGTGGGAAACACCGACGCGTCGGCCACCCGCAGCCCCGACAGGCCCCGCACCCGCAACCGCGGATCGACCACGGCGCCGGGATCGTCCGCGGCCCCCATCCGGCACGTGCCCGCGGGGTGATACACCGTGTGCGCGGCCCGCCGCCCGAACTCCGACAACTCCGCGTCGGTGGCCACCGACGGCCCCGGCGCCACCTCCCGCTCGATCCAGGACGCGAACGGCTCGGTCGCCGCGATCTCCCGGGCGATGCGCAGCCCGTCCACGATCGTGGCGGCGTCGTAGTCGCCGGGATCGGTGAAGTAGCGGAAGTCCAGCGCCGGCTTCTCCTCCGGGTCGGCGCTGCGCAGCCACATCTTCCCGCGCGAACGCGACCGGGGGACGTTGGGCGTCATGCAGATCGCGTTGCGCGGGCCCGGGGAGTCGTAGCCCAACCGGGCCGTGTTGTCGTCGAAGGGCACCTGGTAGATGTGGAACATCAGGTCCGGGCGCGGGTCGGAGGCGTCGCGGCGCACGAACAGGCCGCCGTCGGAGGACATCACCGTGGTGTCGGGCACCTCGCGGGCGGTCTCCCACATGATGACGGACTCGGGGTGGTCCAGCAGGTTCTCGCCCACCCCGGGCAGGTCGTGGCGCACCCCGACGCCGGCCGCGGCCAGGTCGGCGGCCGGGCCCACGCCCGAGAGCATCAGCAGCCGCGGCGTGTCGATCGCCCCCGCGCACAGCACGACCTCGTTTCGGGCGGTGACGGTGCGCCGCTCGCCGTCGGCGGTCGCGACCCGCACGCCCGTGGCCCGCTCGCCCTCCAGCACCAGTTCGTAGGCGCGGGTTTCCAGCATCAGGGCGAGGTTGGCGCGCAGGCCCGTGATCGGGTGGAGGTAGGCCACCGAGGCCGAGGACCGGTGGCCGGTGTGGGGGTCGTAGGAGACCGGGAGGAAGCCCGCGCCCTGGCTGAATCCGCCGCGGTGGGAGGTTTCGGCGTTGAAGTCCTCGATGACGGGGGCGCCGGTGGCGGCCGCGGCGGCGGTGATCCAGTCGGCGACGATCGGGTTGCGGTGGTGGGGGGCGACGGGGGTGATGTTGTTCTTGAGCCGGTCGGCGTAGGACTGGACGGTGGCGTTGTCCCAGCCGTGGGCGCCGGCGGCGACCCAGTCGTCCAGGTCCCGGGGGAAGGGGCGGAAGCTGATCAGGGTGTTGTGGGAGGAGCAGCCGCCCAGGACGCGGGCGCGGGAGTGGACGATGTGGGAGTTGCCGCGGGGCTGTTCGACGGTGGGGTAGGCGTAGTCGAGGTCGCTTTCGAGCAGGTCCAGCCAGTCTTTGAGGCGCAGTACGCGTTGCAGGCCCTGGTCGGAGGGGCCGCCCTCGATGACGCACACGCTGGTGGCGGGGTCCTCGGTGAGCCGGTTGGCGATCACCGAGCCCGCGGTTCCGCCGCCGACGATGACGTAGTCGTATTCGTGGGTCGTGTCGTTATCGCGTGCGGACACCTGAACAACTCCTTCTGGGAGGGGATGGGGACATGGCGCAGGGCGGCCGCCGGGCGGTGCGGCACAGGCGGACGCGACCGCCGGCGGAACCGCGCCGCGGCCCGTGCGGCCCGTGCGGGCCTACGGAACGCGTGCCGCGGGCAGTTAGCCGGCGGTAGGGGGTGGAGGTGGAGACGAGCGCGGCGACGGCGCGGGGGCGCGGCGTGCGCGCCCCCGCGGGCTCAGTCGAACCAGCGCTGGGGCTCGGGGGCCAGGTTGCGGTAGATGTGCTTGGCCTCGCGGTACTCGTCCAGGCCGGCGTGGCCCAGTTCGCGGCCCACGCCCGAACGCTTGAATCCGCCCCATTCGGCCCCGGGCAGGTAAGGGCCGAAGTCGTTGATCCACACGGTGCCGTGGCGGAGCCCGGCGGCGACGCGCTCGCCCCGGCCCGGGTCGTCGGTCCACACGGCGCCGGAGAGGCCGTAGTCGGTGTCGTTGCCGATGGCGATCGCCTCGTCCTCGGTGCGGAAGGTCTCCACCGTGACGACGGGCCCGAAGACTTCGGTCTGCACGATGTCCATGCCGCCGTGGCAGCCGGTGAAGACGGTCGGGCGGTAGAAGAAGCCGTCGGCCAGCTCGGGCTCGTCGGGGCGGCGCCCCCCGACGGCCGGTGTGGCGCCTTCCTCGACGCCGCGCGCGACGGCGGCCTCGACCTTGGCGCGGTGCTCCGCGGAGACGAGCGGGCCGCATTGGACACTCTCGTCTCGGCCGCATCCCAGGCGCACACGCTCGGCCCGGCGGCAGAGCTCGGCCACGAACGCGTCGTGGACGTCCTCGTGCACGATCAGCCGTGCACCGGCCGAGCAGACCTGGCCGGAGTGGAAGAACGCCGCGATCATCGCGTAGTCGACCGCCGTGTCGAGGTCGACGTCCGGGAAGACGATGTTGGGGTTCTTGCCGCCCAGCTCCAGCGCGACCTTCTTCACGGTCTCGGCGGCCGAGGCCATGATCCGCTTTCCGGTGGCCAGCCCGCCGGTGAAGGAGACGAGGTCGACGCCGGGGTGCTCGACCAGGGCGGAGCCCACCTCGGCGCCGGTGCCCAGCACCAGGTTGGCCACGCCGGCCGGCACGCCCGCCTCGGTGCACAGCTCCACGAGCTTGCAGGTGGTCACCGGGGTGATTTCGCTGGGCTTGACCACCATGGTGTTGCCGGCGGCGATGGCGGGCGCCATCTTCCAGGCGAGCTGGAGCAGCGGGTAGTTCCAGGGCGTGATCATCGCGCAGACGCCGACGGGTTCGTAGACGACGCGGCTGGAGACGCCTTCGGGTGTGGAGACCGCGCGGCCGGTGTCCTTGTCGGCGAGGCCGGCGTAGTAGCGGAACACGGCGGTGACGTCGTCGACGTCGATGCCGCCCTCGTCGACGGTCTTGCCGGTGTCGAAGGACTCCATCAGCGCGATCTCGGCGCGGTCGCGCTGCAGGAAGTCGGCGATGCGGTCGAGGATGCGGCCGCGCTCGGCTGCGGGCCGGCGGGCCCACGCGCCGTCGTCGAACGCGGCGCGGGCCGCGGCTACGGCGGTGTCGGCGTCGTCGGCGCCGCCCTCGCTGACGACCGTCAGTACGGATGCGTCGTAGGGGTCGAGCACCTCGCGGGTGCCGCCCTTGGCCGCGGCGCGCCAGGCACCGTCGATGTATTCGCTTTCGGGGCCCGCTTTTCCGGGTTCGGACAGGTAGGGCTTGGCCGGTAGTCGAAGGTCAGACCCGGTCACGGGCCCCTCCTTCCCAGGTGGGTTGGCCGGATACGGCCAGTGCAGATACGTCACTCATCGCGTGTCAACCGCTAGACCATAGCTGAGCTGCGTAAACAGTCGGAAATCGGAAAGCGCTTTCGTGACTCGTCACACGCATCCCGTTGCGCCGTCGCCGACGATCGCGGTATCGCGTTCCGCCTGGTGCGCCGACGATCCGGGCGCCCGGACCCCCGGTGGCCGACCGGCAGGCCGATCGCCCTCTGGACAGCGGCACCCCATGTCGGGTTAATGTAGATTAGGCATACCTAACGGTTGCCGGGTCGCCGTCGTCCCCGATCCCGGACCGCCGCGCCGGAGACTGCTGAGGACCCATGCTGCTGGAGCAACAACGCCGCGATGTATGCCTGACCGCCCGCAGGCTCGTCGACTGCGGCCTCGCCCGCGACGAGGGCGGCAGCGTCAGCGTCCGCAGCGGCTCCCTCCTGGCGGTCACCCCGGCAGGGGTCCCGCTGGACAAGGTCGAGCCCGCCGACTGCCCGGTGCTGTCGGTCGAAGCCGGAGTCCTGGAAGGGCGCCGCGAACCCGCAGCCGAGACCACGCTGCACACCGCCGCCTACCGCAACGGCGACGCCGGTGCAGTCGTGCAGGCCTACGGCGACAGCGCCGCCGTCGTCGCCGCCGCACTCGCCGAGCTCCCCCCGGTCCACCACAGCGCCGCCCGTCTGGGCGGTGCGGTCCCGGTCACCGACTACGCCACGTACGGCACCGGGCAGCTGGCCGACCACCTGGTCAAGGCGCTCAAGGGCAAACGCGCCGCGCTGCTGGCCAACCACGGCGGACTGGCCGTGGGCGCCGGGGCCGAGGAGGCCTTCGAGCACGCGCGGCTCCTGGAGTGGCTGTGCGGGGTCTACCTCCGCGCCCGCAGCCTGGGCGAGCCGCGGGTCCTGTCCGAGGACGAGCTGGCCGAAGTGCGCGAACGCAACGCCTACGCGTGGGCGGGGCCCGACATCCTTTGAAACCGGCGGCCGCCCGCTCAGGCCGCGCCGGTCAGCGACGCCGCGCCGGTCAGCGATGCGGCGACCGCCAGGCCGATCAGCAGGGCGCCCAGTCCGGCCGCAAGCGACACGGCGGCGTTGGCGAAGGCCAGGAAGCGCCGCCCCGCGCGCAGCAGCGCGAACGTCTCGTAGCCGAACGTCGAATACGTCGACAGGGCGCCGAGGACACCGGTCGCCACAAGCGCCGCTGCCCACTCCGGCAGCGCGAACCCGCTGACCGTACCCAGCAGCAGGCAGGCCGTGGCGTTGGCGGCGTGGGTCCCCCAGGGGAACGTCGAGTCGTGGTGCTGCTGGACGAACCGGTCGGCGAGGTAGCGCAGCGGAGCGCCGATCGCGGCGCCCAGCGCGGCGAGCAGAACCGTCACGGCGCCGCCTCCCCGTTCTCGCCGCCGCCCCGCCCGGCGCCCGGGCGCGCCTTCGCGGCGCGCCGGTCCAGCAGGGACTCGGTCAGCGCGGCGCCCGCCCACACCGCGGTGAGGCCGCCCAGCAGCGTCGCGCCGATGTAGCCCACCGCACCGGCCCAGACACCGGCCTCCAGCAGCCCGCGCACGTCGGCGATGTGGGCGGAGAAGGTGGTGTAGCCGCCGAGGACGCCGACCCCGGCGAAGGGCCGCAGCAGCTTGGAGTCCGGGCGGGCGCGCACGAGGACCGTCATCAGCACGCCGATCAGCAGGCACCCCGACAGGTTGGCGGACAGTGTCGCCCAAGGGACGCCGCCCGCCTCCTGGGGCAGCGCCAGCCCGAGCGCGCTGCGGGCCGCGCCGCCGAGCGCCCCGCCGAGCGAGACCGCGGCGAGCACCGCCCACGGGGCGTCGCGCAGCTCGCGGCGCTCGCGCGGCACGTGCAGGTCGATGTCGGGATCGACCGACGGCGGAGCCGGCCCGGCCGCGGAAGCCTCCCCGGGGGCGGACGCGCCGCCGTCGGGGTGCGGGGCGTCGGGACGTTCGGACACGGATCCAGTCCTACCAGCGCCGCGGCCGCCCCCGGCGGGCACCCGTCCGGTTCCGCCGACCGTCGCAGCGCCGTCGGGCCGGGCGCGACGGAGCGCTCGCCCCGTCAGTGGGCCACGTGCTCGGTGAGCAACTCGTTGACGCGGTCGGCGCGTTCGACACCGGCGAGGTGGGCGGCTCCCGAAACGGTTTCCAGGCGGGCGTGCGGAAGGCCGCGGGCGAGCCGGCGGCCGTGGCCGGGCGGCAGCAGCGGGTCGTGTACCGAGGAGACGACCAGCGCCGGCGCCTTCACCCGGGCCAGCAGGCGGCGCTGATCGAGGCCGGCCCCCGCCGCGCACCAGCCCGCGAAGCCTGCCGCAGCGACCCCGGAGAACTCTTCGGCTACACGTTTGACCACGTCGGGGCGGTACTCCGCGAAGGTCGGCGTGAACCAGCAGCGGGTCGCCTCGTCGACGACGGCTTCCATTCCGTCGCGGCGGGCGCGCTCCGCCAGCCGCTGCCACGGCCCTTCACGCGGAACGGCGGCCGTGCCCGCCACATAGCCCAGCCGCGCCACCCGCCCCGGGTGGGAGGCGGCCAGCCAGGTCGCCAGCATTCCGCCGAGGCCGGCCCCCACGATCGACAGCCGGTCCAACCCGAACTCGTCCAGCAGCGCCAGCAGGTCGGCGCCCAGTTCGTCCATGGTGTAGTCGCCCCCGGGCGCGGGCGAGGAACCGTGGCCGCGGTGGTTGACACGCAGTACGCGCAGTTCCCGGGTCAGTTCGGGCATCTGCGGCTCCCACAGCGTCCACTTCGCACCCGGCGGGGCCAACAGCAGCACGACCGGGGCGTGCCGGGGCCCGTCGAAGCGGTAGTGGAGGGCGACGACAGCCATGCGCGACCTCCTGGTTCTCCAGGTGGCCAGCGTAACGGCACCGCGCAGCGCGCCGGGGGAGTTTGCGGTTCGATCGGCGGCCGCGCTCCCGGCCTTTCCGGCCCACGTATCCGGGCCGATCCCCGGCCGCACCGCCGCTACCGGCGCCGACGGGTTCGCCCGCACGCCGGTTCCGGCGTGCGCGGCCGGGAGGCTGCCGGGGTACGCACGGCGCGCTCACGGCGCCAGCAGCACCTTGCCCAGCACGGCGCGGCTTTCCAGCAGGGCGTGCGCGTCAGCGGCCCGCTCCAGCCCGAAGACGGCCCCGACGGGGGTGTGCAGGCGTCCGGCGGCGGCGTCGGCCAGCACCTCGCCGATGAGCCGCGCACTGTCGGCCGCGGCGGGCTGGGCGTACTCGACGCCGCGCACGACGATTCCGCGGCGCTCGGCGTCCTCGGCCGCGATATCGGCGAACCCGCCGCCGGGTGCACCGTGCGCCGAGACGCGCCCGCCGTCCCGGGTGATCGCGAACGCGCGGGCGCCGATGCTCCCGCCCGCCCCGTCGTAGACGGCGTCGGGACCGCTGCCGCCGAAGGCGTCCCGGACCCGGTCGGGCCAGTCGGGGGCGGAGTAGTCCACCGCGGCGCCGGCTCCCATGCTGCGCACCAGGTCGAGCTTGCTCTCTCCGCGCGCGGCGCCGACGACCTCGGCTCCGGCCGCGCGGGCCAGCTGCACCAGGACCAGGCCCAGGCCGCCGGCGGCCGCCGTCACCAGCACCCGCTCCCCTTTCGCGGCTCCGGTCCCTTCCAGCAGTATCCGGGCGGTGCGGCCGTCGTGCACCAGCGCGACCGCGGCGCGCGAGCTCACCCCGTCCGGTACGGGGGCCAGAGTCTCTTCGGCGGCGACGACGCGTTCGGCGTAGGCGCCGGAACTTCCGGCGGTCGCCACGACGCGGCCGCCCAGCCACGCACGGTCGACGCCCGGGCCGACGTCGGCCACCCGCCCGGCGACGCCGTCTCCGGGGGTCCACGGGTGCTCGATCCCCCACATCTGCGCTTGCCAGCCGCTGCGGACCTGCGTCTCGACGAACAGCACGTCGACCGCCTCCACGTCCACCAGCACCTGCCCCGGACCCGGCCGGGGGGCGGGAACCTCGGCCGTCTCCAGCACCTCGGGGCCGCCGAACCGCTGTGCCTGCACCGCGCGCATGGCGATCACTTCCTTTTCCGTCCGCGGTCGTGGACCTGGTTCCGCACCCGACGTCGTATCTGAACCGAGGTCGAGGTCAATGGCGTGTGCCCGGGATCACCCGCGGATCGCGCCCTCCGGTGCTTCGTCCTCTGCCCGCAGCGGATCGCCTCAGGGCAGAAACGCTCGATTCCGCCCCGGTGCCGGCCGCAGGCTGGACTCGACCGGACGATGCGGTGGCCACCCCTCGGGTTCCGGTTTCGCCGAACCAACCAAGGAGGAGACGTGCATACCACTCGTTCCACACTCCCGCCGACGCTTCCGCGCATGTCCGCCGAGGACGGCGGGGCGCCGTTCGACGATCGGCTCGCCGGGCGGCTCCTGCACGGCCGGATGGTCGTACTGGGCACCCAGGTCGACGACGCGGTCGCCAACCGGATCTGCTCGCAGTTGCTGCTGCTCGCCGAGGAGGACCCCAAGCGCGACATCACGCTGATCATCAACAGCCCCGGCGGCGCCGTGCACGCGGGAATGGCGGTCTACGACACCATGCGCTTCCTGCCCAACGACGTGGCGACGCTGGTCATGGGCATGGCCGGGAGCATGGGCCAGTTCCTGCTGTGCACGGGCACCCCCGGCAAGCGCTACAGCCTGCCCAACGCGCGGGTCATGATGCACCAGCCCTCGGGCGGCGTGGGCGGCACGGCCGCCGACATCGCCATCCAGGCGGAGAACCTCGCCTACACCAAGAAGACCCTGCAGGAGCTCATCGCGCACCACACCGGCCAGTCGGCCGAGCGCATCTCCCAGGACCAGCGCCGCGACGCCTGGTTCACCGCCGAGGAGGCGCGCGCGTACGGGTTCGTCGACCGGGTGGTCGAGAGCGTCGCCGAACTGGGCGGCGATACCGCCCGGCGCTTCGGATTCGGCACGGAGCACGCTCCCGGTATCACCCCGGATCCGGTAGCGGCAGGCGGGCAGCAGAAGGAGGAGCGGGCATGACCCAGTACACGGTTCCGACGGTCGTCGAGCGCACCTCCGGCGGCGAGCGCGCCTACGACGTGTTCAGCAGGCTGCTCTCCGAACGCATCATCTTCCTGGGTACCCCCATCGACGACGGAGTCGCCAACGTCACCATGGCCCAGCTGCTCCACCTCGACCACGAGAGCGACGGGCGCGACATCAGCCTCTACATCAACTCCCCGGGCGGCTCCACCTCCGCGGTAGCGGCCGTCTACGACACCATGCGGTTCGTGCGCGCCGACGTGGAGACGGTCTGCATGGGCCAGGCGGCGTCGGGCGCCGCGGTACTGCTCGCCGCGGGTACCCCGGGCAAGCGGATGGCGCTGGGGCACTCGCGGGTGCTGCTGCACCAGCCCTCCAGCGAGGGCCAGGGCGAGGCCGCCGATCTGGAGATCCAAGCGGCCGAGGTCCTGCGCGTGCGCTCCGAGATCGAGGAGATCCTCGCGGACCACACGGGGCAGAGCGTGGAGCGGCTGCGTGCCGACACCGACCGCGACAAGATCTTCACCGCCGACCAGGCCCGGGACTACGGCCTCGTCGACCGGGTGGTGAGCGGAAGGCGCGCCGTGCCCGCCGCGGCCGCCTGAAGCCGCCGTCGGGGATCCGCCGGATCCCCGACGGAGGGTGCGCCGGGATCCCGCGATCGCGGCGATCGAGGGGACCGTCGACCGGCGGGACCGTCGATCGCCGCAGCGGCGGCGAGGCGGCAGCCCCCGGCTGCCGCCGGCTGCCGCCGGGCGGCGCTGGGGTTCAGGCGGCCAGCAGGACCGCCTGGACGCCTCCGGCGGGCCCACCCGTCCCGCCGGGCCCGATCGGCCGCGCGGCACCGCCGGCGATCGGTGCGGGAGCGAGCTCGGTGTGCAGCCCGCCCACGAGATCGACCAGGTGCAGTCCCAACGCCCGGTAGACCGCGGCCAGCACTTCCGAGGAGGGCTCTTTGCGGCCGCGCTCGATCTCCGACAGGTACTGCAGCGAGACCTGCGCGTCGTCGGCGACGTCCTGGAGCGTGCGTCCCTGCTCCAGCCTGGCCCGGCGCAGCACGCCCCCGATGAGGTCGCGCATCAGCGGCTCGCCGCCGTCGAGGCACTCTCGGCCCATGGTCCCTCCCCTGACGTACTCCCGGACACCCCGAGGCTACGCCGCCCGCTCCGGCTCGGCCATCGCTGATGAGCAGGCACCGGCGCATTCTGCGGGAGGCAGAAAACCGCCGGCGGGGTTTCACACCTCCAGCTCATCGTCGATCACCTTGAGCCGGTGGCGGCTCAAAGCGAGATTGGCGCGGCCGCGGTCCAGCGCCAGATAGAGGAACAGTCCCTGGCCCTTGCGGCTGGTGAGCGGGCGGATGACGTGGTACTGCGAGGACAGCGTGATCAGAATGTCCTCGACCGCCTCGTTGAGGCCGAGCTGTTCGACGGTGCGCATCTTCGCCCGTACGACCTCGGTGTTTCCCGCAGCGGCGATATTGAGGTCGAAGGAGTTGGTGGACGAAAGCGTGCCCAGCGCCATGCCGCTGCTGTAGTCGACGACAGCGGCGCCCATCGCACCGTCGATTTCCATCATTTCCTTGAGCCCGGAATCGATGTTGGCCATGTCCTTCTCTCTTCTGTGGGTGAACCCGAGCAGCACCCGCCGCTCGGCGATCCAGCGGCGCAGTCGTCGGCCGTGTCCGCGCGCTCTCGCTCCACCGGTCAACCGACCACCTCGCCGGCCCGGGGACTGCCGACGGACAGCTCCCGCAGGGCGCTGAGGACCCGGACGAGGACGGACCGCTCGACGGTCGTGGCGGCTGTGCCCGGGTCGGGCGTCCCCCGCCTTCTGCGGACGTCGGGGACCGGCGGCTGCGCCTCGTCGGCGAGGCGCCGCAGCCGGTGCAGTACGCGGCCGAGACTGCCGCGCTCGCGGTCCATGCGCACCTGGAGGCACAGGCCGGCGCGGGCGAGCACGGTGTAGATCATGTGGTGGCCGCCGTCGGTGACGACGATCTCCTCCACCGTCCGCCCTTGCTGGAGCGGACCTTCCGCGACCGCCCGCACGACGGCCGCGGTCTGGGCCGCCCGACCGGTGTCGTCGGCACCGTGGCAGACGAGGGCACGGCCCTCGTGCCAGTGGACGAGGCAGACGCTGAGGACCCCGTCCAGGCCGAGGAGCTCCCCCATCTGCTGATCCAGGTCGGTCACGGCGCTCCTTCGCATGCACGGAACAAGCGGGGCCCGAGGCACGGCGGATTCCACGCCTCGCGGCCCCTGAAGAGGGTAGAGGGAAAGGGGGCGTTCGCGCTGCTTTTTGGTGTTTCGCCCCTACTTGAGGACAGCACGAGCCGATCTTCCGCACCGAATACGATGATCTTCCGAATATGCAGGTCATCCGCGAATCCGATGCCCGCAACCGGGATCCGTGACCACCCGGATTCGCATTCCTTGGGCGTTTCGGGACTTCCTTCGGCGATCCTCGTCCCGAAAGGCCCGGCACCCCGGGGCGGACGCCGCACCCTCGTGCGGTCGACGCCCTCGGGGCTCCGTTGACAGCCCACCACCGCGGACTATAGCTTTATAGCTATATAACGCCTTTCGGAGGAGGACCGCATGCACGGCTGGACGACCGTCGAACGCACGCTGCCCGGACCGACGCTGATCGACCCTGCGGTCGCCCGGGCCGCGAACCTCGGTTTCGTCGAACACACCCGCCAACCCGGCCATGCGGTCCTGCGCCGCAACGGCACCCAGGCGGCCTTCCGCGGCGACCGCCTCCCGGTCGAGCTGACCGTCGCCGAGGCCGAGGACGGACTTCTCCTGCGCCTGCGCTACAACGCATTCGTCCTGTTCGACACCGGCGACCTCGCCCGGCTCGCCGACGAGATCGCCGCCGCCGTGACCGGTGCGGCCAGGTGAATCCCACCGCACCGCAGCGGGTCGCGGGACTGCTCAAGCAGGCCCGCGAGCACGCGAACCTGAGCCAATCGGCACTGGCGGCGGCCACCGCCGTCCCGCAGCCCAACATCAGCGACTACGAGTCCGGCAAACGCTCCCCGACGGTGCGGACGCTGCTGGCTCTGCTGGACGCCTGCGACGTGGAACTGGAACTGTGCCCGCGCGGATCCGACCGCGCGGGCGCGCCCGGGTGACGCTGTACGGCGGGCGCGGGGGTGCAGGCGCGGGGAGGACCTGCTCCCGGCTTCCTTCCTTCGGCTGCGGGGATGTCGGCCTACGACACCGCCCGATATGCCCTGCCCTCATAGGGAGACGGGGATTCGCGGAAATGCGGCGCTTCGCGGCCCGACCTGGTTGACTGACACCGACGGTCGCCCCCTCAACACGGCCGAGGAGTGCCACGTTGAACCCCGACGATCCCCCACCCGAAAACCCCCCGTTCCCGCCGCGATCCGAACCGGCAACGCCCGCACCCACTGCTGATCCGGGGCCTGCGCCCGACCGGATCTCCGCGGTGCTGGGCAACGCCACCCTGCTCGGCGTCGGCTACCTGCTGCTGCGCCGACCGCGCCTGGCGGCCCTGGCGCTGGCCGTCTCGGCCGGCCTGCTGACGCTCACCGCCCTCTACCCCGCCTTCCTGGTATGGCGGTTTCTGCTGGTGGCCTGGTGGCTGACCCTGGTCATCCACACTTGGCGGACGGCGCCCCCCGCACCCCGCGAGCCCCCGGAGCCGCGCAGCCGGTGGAATCCGCTGTGGCGCCGCCGCGTCCTCCTGGCGGCCTGCCTGCTCCTTGTCGCGTTCGGCTGGCTGCGCTTCGACACCTGGACGGTCGTGCACTACGCCGAGGATGCGCACGCCGCCGGCGAGTGCGACCGCGCGGTGGACTCGCTATGGTCGATCGGCCCGATCCACGGGGCCGCCTACGGATCGGCGGCCGAGCGCGGCGAAGCGGAGCGCACGGCATGCGAGCGGCTGCTGACCGCCCTCGACGCAGGAGACGCCGCAACCGCGGCCACAAAGCTCGGTGCCTACCTGGAGCGCCCCGACGCCCGCTGGGACGGCGCCGGCCCCAAGCGCGCCGAGTTCCTGCTCGACGTCGCGATGCAGAACGACGGCGAAGAGTTCCGCGGCGACGACGATCCGGCGCTGGCGGCCACCGAGGCCGCCTTCACGCAGCTGTCCGACACACTCCAGGACACGCCCGGCCAGAGCGGGCGCGTGCGCGCGGTGACGGAGTCGTTCATCGCCTCCCTGGCCGAGACCCCGCCGTGCAAGGCCAAAGCGATCGACAACTGGATGCTCGACCAGGACTGGCAGAATCCGGAACTGGCCGAACCTGTCGCATCGGAAGCCGATCGGGTCCCGGGACGGATGTTCGATTGCGCGGAGTCCTTCGGCGTGACCGACCCGGATGCGGCGGGCGCGGCCTACCAGGCGTACCTGAAGGCCTACCCCGAACACGAGTCGGCGGCGGACGCCGCCGAGGCCCTGCTCTCCGACGAGCAGTACTGCGAGCACCCGGCCGCCTATCCCGGCGCCCCGGCCTACAAGGGCGACGGTCCGCACGCGATGCAGACGTTCGGGATAGATGCCGCACAGTACGGCTTCCCCGACTCCTGGCAGGCCGACGGAGCCGCCGAAACGGTCCTGGTGACCTGCGTTGAAGGCCCCGAGCGGGGTAGCCGCCAGGAGACCTGCTATTACAGCGCGGGGGCGGACCAGCCGCTCGTTACGCAGCAGGGCAACGCGGAGGTCGACTTCTTTGCCAGCGAGTTCAGCGTCACGGCGTACTCGCTGCGCACCGGCAAGCCGGTGAACGACTACAGCGAGGAGATCGGCGACCCGTGTCCCCCGGTGCTGGAGTACGAGAGTTCCACGTACCTCGACCTCGGACCGCCGAGCGATTACGACTCCGACTATTCGGACGCCGATGTCCGCGGGATCTTCGACCGTCTCATGGACTGACCGCCCTGCGGAACGCGCACGCCGGCGCGCACGAACACCCCGCACAAGAAAACGCGAGGGCCGCCTCCGTGTCCCCCCTCAAAATCACGGATGCGGCCCTCGCTTTGGGAACGGTCGCCGACTCCTCCCCCCTGGAGTCGCGACCTTTAAAGGCTCTAAGTTGTGGCGGGAGAGCTTCACCGATGTCGGTTTTCCCTCTCGCTCTGGTTACCCAGACTACCGGTTATGACCTGCCGTAACAACCCTCTGTCACAGTGAACTACTTAAAGTAATATCCATATGCGCTCAACCCGCGGACAAAGCCGCGCCCCGCAAGGTCAAGTCCGCCGGCGGATCCGGGGGCGCCGCGGCTGCCCGGTGAGCCGGACATAACCTGGGTCTGTGCACTCTGTGTTGGTCAAGCCCGGATGGATCGGGACGCATCTGCTGGCCGTACTCGCCGTGGCCGCGTGCCTGACGGCAGGGTACTGGCAGTTCGTGCGTGCCCAGGAACCCTCGCGCGAGGTCGTGGACAACCCGATCGAGCGGCTCTCCCAGGCCCGCCCCCTGAGCGAGGCGCTGGAGCCGGGCGCCTACATGTCCGAGAGCGAGGGCAATCAGGCGGTACGGGCCACCGGCGTCTACGACCCCGCGCAGCAGCGGTTGGCGCCGGCACTGTCGCCCGAGGGCGAGAAGGGCTACTACGTCGTCGCTCCGCTCGTCACCGGCGACGATACGGCCGTCGCCGTCAGCCGCGGGTGGCTGCCCGAGGACGCGACCGACTCCGCGCAGAGCGTGGCGCCCCCGCCCGAGGGCGAAGTGACGGTGACCGGGTGGCTGCAGCCGCCCGACAAGGCCGAGGACGGTTACGTCCCCATGGACGTCCCCGACGGCGATGTCGCCCGCATCGCGCCCTCGCTGCTGGTCAACCAGTGGCCCTACCGGCTCTACGAGGGCTATGTGGTGCGGGGCGAGCAGAGCCCGCAGGACCCCGCTTCCGGTGGTTCCGCCGCCGAGCTGCGGGAGATCCCGCCGCCGGCCCCGCCCGCGGGCGTCGTATGGAACTGGCGCAACGTGAGCTACGCCGCCCAGTGGGTGATCTTCGGCATCGCCGTCGTGGTGTTCTGGATCTCGCTGGTGCGCCGAGCGCTGCACGAGGAGGGCTCCACCGGCGACGACGGCACCGGCGGCGGTGACGGGGCGGCCCCCGCCTCCGGCGGAGGCGCCGGTCAGGCGCCGGTGGCCCGGACCTGATCGGACGCGGTCCCGGACGCGTCCTGCGGACGCTCCCCCGCCTTCTCCGCCGCGGCCAGGCGGTGCTCGATGACCAGCCCGACGAAGGGGATCGTTCCCGCCAGCGCCACGCCCACCGTCCGCAGGGCGCTCCAGCGCCGGTCCAGCGCCAGCCACAGCACGACCAGCACGTAGGCCATGTAGATGTAGCCGTGCGGAACGGCCACGATCGGCATGAGCACCGAGTCGTCGCCGACGAGCGCCTGGGTGCCCGCGGGGGCGCCGACCAGCGAGAACCGCGCGGTCTCGCCGACGAGGTACTTCGCCGGCATCGACACGAACGTGAGCAGCAGCAGGAAGACACCCGTCACGTAGGCCAGAATCCGGTACAGGGCGAACGGCAGACGCTTCTTCTCCACGGGGCACCTCGTGCTATCGGCGGGGCGGCGGCCTCCGCCCCGGAGGGCGGGCCGCGCAGTCTCTGCGGTGCGCAGCGCCTACCGCACTGCGGACCTGATTCGAGCCTAAGCGCCGTAGTGGGCGCCGCGGATGCGGGGCATCGCACACGGCGCCGGCGCCCCGCAGCGCACCTGTCACCGACGTGCCGGGACAGCACACCAGGACCGGGGAGCCGACGTCACAGCACGCCCGATTCCCGGGTCGGGCTCTGCCAGCGGCCGTCGGAACGGGTGGTCCAGGCCTGCGGTGCCGTGCGCAGGGTGAGGTAGGCGTCGATGATCCGCATCGGCAGGAAGAACAGGCCGTAGACCAGGTAGCTGGGGCGCCGCCGTACGGTCGCCAGCACGCAGGTGAGGATGTAGTCGGGGACGAACAGTCCGACCAGGATCGTGGTCAGCGGCAGCACCGCCGAGACGGCCCCGTAGGCCTCCGCGTAGGCGCCGATCTCCAGCACCGCGCCGCCGGTGGTCGGCGCGGCGAGGCTGAAGACCGCCAGCAGCGCCGTGGCCAGCAGCAGCACCGATACGACCATGACCTCCAGGATGTAGAAGAACAGCGCGAACCAGAACAGGCTCGGCCATATCCCGTGCCGGCGCACCGTCTGCCAGAAGCCCAGGGTCCAGCGCCGGACCTGCTTGATGTAGTCGCCCATAGTGAAGGGGTCCTGGCAGTACGCCTTGGTATCGCTGTTCATGGAGATGCGCCCGAGCCGCTTGTGGTGCACCTCGAAGGTCATGTTGAAGTCCTCGATCACCAGGCCCTTGGGATTGATGTCGATGGCTTCGAGGGCGCGGGTGCGGTACACGCTGGCGAAGCCGGGGACGATGAACGTGACGCTGGAGTAGCGCCAGGTCTGCCCGAAGCGCATCAGGTACTGCAGCAGCCAGTAGAGGCGGTCGCGGTAGGCGGAGATCATCCGGCCCACGACCGTGCGCTGTTCGGGTTTCCACTCGGCCACCACGAAGCCCGCCACGGCCGCGACTCCGGGATCGGCGAGTTGGCGGCGGGCGCCTTCGACGTAGGCGCTGTCGAGTTCGGTGTCGGCGTCGAGCATGACCACGCCCTCGTAGTTGTCGGTCAGCCCGAACTCGTCGACGACCGCGTCGATGGCGCCGGCCTTGCCGCGGTTGGTCAGCAGCTCCAGGACGTTGACGCCGGTCTCTGCGGCGATGTCGGCGGTGGCGTCGCCGGAGCTGTCGGAGACCACGTAGATGTCCCAGCGGTCGAACAGCCGCAGTGCCGAAGTGATGGCGGCGTCGATCACCGGCTCCTCGTTGTGCGCCGGGATCACGACGGCGAGGTTGATGTGCTCGGGACCTGCGGCGCGGGCGGCGGGCGGCCCCGGTTCCGGCGACTCCGGTTCCGGCTCCGCCCCGGTCGCCTCGGCCGTTCCGGCGCCGAGGGCGGGATCGGCCGTTCCGGTGCCGCCGCCCGCGCCGGGCGCGGCATGCGAGCGCACCAGGACCCGGTCGTCGCCGGCGGCCGCGACCGCCTCGGCGGGGTCGGCGGGGTCGGCGGAGGCCGCACGGCGGCGGGCGAGTCTCCGGTGCCCGCCTCTGGAGCTGCGTCGCGCTCTCAGCCCGCGTACGGAGTCGTCGCCCAGCCGTGCGGCGCCGACCAGGCTCCACGCGAAGAGGTTGACGCCGAACGCCATGCCGAGCAGGAGCGGCATCGGGGCTGCCGCGAGGGATGAGTCGAGGACGAACCCCAGCCATTGCGCGAAGAGGGTCACGGCCAGCGTCAGGGCGATCACCCCGGCGAGCCAACTTCCGATGAAACGCGCCGTACGCACGGTTTGTCCTCCTGGCAGTGGGTTCGGGGTGTTCGGCCGGCGGCACAAGAACCGGCGTTGAGTTGACGTTCCCGCGGCCGCAGAAGTTCACCGATCACGGCGTCCTAACTAGGCCACACGAATCTTAGGCATGTGCTTGCGGTCGGGGGAGCCCGTTGATGCAATACCGGAGGGAGTCAGCCAGCAACACGACCCGATGTCCGCAGTTTCTCCATATTCCGCGTCGGTTACAACCGGTATCAGCCTTTCCCGCCCTCACCACCCGGATCGCTCCGGCCAGCACCCGCTAGCAGGACCGAATCCGCGGAATCCGTACTGGTCAGCACCACTCCCTGTGCCGAAGCCACCTCGGAGAGGACCCGCAGTGCGCGTCACCATGCACCAGCCCCATTACCTGCCGTGGCTGGGACTCATCGACAAGGCGGACCAGAGTGACCTCTTTGTCGTTCTTGATCATGTCCAATACGAGCGCCGGGGGTGGCAGAACCGCAACTACGTAGCCACGAAGGGCGGTCCGGTCCTGCTCACCGTTCCGGCGATACAACGGAACCGGAACGAACGGATCATCGACAAAAAGATCGACAACTCCCGTCCCTGGCAGGAAAAACACCGTCGGACCCTCGATGAGCACTGCTACCGCGGTGCGCCGTTCTGGCCCGCGCTCCGCGCGGAGGTTCTGGGCGTCTACGAGCAGGAGTGGGACAGCCTCGCCGACCTCGCCATGGCCACGATGCGCACCGCCCTGGACGGATTCGGAATCGACACGCCGCTGGTACGCGCCAGCGGGCTCGGCGACTTTCCCGGGCAGAAGAGCGAACTGCTCGCCCAGATCGCCGCGAAGGTCGGCGCCACCAGCATGCTCTCCGGCGACGGCGCGCGCGACTACGTCGACGGCGCGGTCTTCGAGCGCTACGGGGTCGACGTGGAGTGGCAACGGTTCCGCCACCCCTCCTATCCCCAGCACAACCGTGCCGAGGAGGACTTCCTCGCCCGTATGGCCGCGCTCGATCTGCTCGCCAACGCAGGGCCGGCCGACGCGCTGCGGATCCTGCGCAGCGGCCGCACACGCGAAACCGGCGACTGACCCGCCGCCCGGCCGGTTCCGGCCATCGGCACCGCACCCCTCCCGAACGCTGCACCACGCAACCGCCGCGCCGGCTCCGCCGCGCGATCCGCCCGCCCCCGGCACCGGCCCCGGCACCCGCGTATCCACGGAAAATCCCCCGCGAAGGACGCCGCTCATGTTCGACTGGTCCCACCAGCGCCTCCTGGTCATCGCCCCGCACCCCGACGACGAAGTCCTGGGATGCGGTGGCCTGCTGCACCGGGCCAAGACCGCCGGAGCCGAGGTCTATGTGCAGTTCCTGACCGTCGGCGACACGGCCGACGTATCCGCCAAGGGCTTCTCCAGCGCCGACGAGCGTGTGGGCGAGATCAAGGCCGTCGCCGACCATTACCGCTGGGACGACTGGCACATCGCCTTCCCCGGAGACGACTACCACCTGCGCCTCGACGCGGTCCCGCGCTTCGAGATCGCCAACACCGTCGAGCGCCACAGCCCGTTGTCCATCGGCGCCGTCGAGCCCACCGTGGTGATCGCCCCGCACCGGCTGAGCTACAACCAGGACCACCAGGCGGCCGCCGAGGCCGTGCACACCGCGCTGCGCCCGTCCGACACCCGGCGGCGCCACCACCCCGGCCTCGTACTGGCCTACGAAGAGGCCGCCGACCAGTGGCACCAGCAGTCCACCGCCCCGCCCAACATGCTGGTCCGGCTCGACCAGGCCGACTTCGACGCCAAGATCGCCGCCATGCGCCTGTACGGCAGCCAGTGCCACGACCACCCGCACACGCGGTCCGAGCTCACTCTGCAGAGCCTGGCCGTACTGCGCGGGATGCAAGGCGGGGTCGCATCCGCGGAGGGCTACTACGCGATGCGCTGGCTGGTATGAGCCCGCACCGGGCCCGACCCCACTCCGCGAAACCGAAACCGCGTATCCACGAGCACCCTGAAACGGGGGAGGCAACTTGAAAGCCGTTGTGACCGGAGGAGCCGGATTCATCGGATCGCATCTGTGCGACCACCTGATCGGACAGGGTCACGAAGTGGTGGCCCTGGACGACTTGTCGACCGGTTCCGAATCCAACCTGGAGCAGCTCGGCGGTCACCCGCGCTTCGAACTGGTGAAGGGATCGGTCCTGGACAAAGCCCTGGTCGACGATGTCGTCGCCGCGCACGACACCGTGTTCCACATGGCCGCGGCGGTCGGTGTGCACACCATCGTGGACAAGCCGCTGGAGTCGCTGCGCACCAACCTGCACGGCACCGAGAACGTGGTCGAGGCCGCCGTGCGGCACGGCGCCGGCTACCTCATCGCCTCCACCAGCGAGATCTACGGCAAGAACGACACCGACGGGCTGACCGAGGACGCCGATCGCATCCTCGGTTCGCCCCTGAAGAGCCGCTGGTCCTATGCCGCCGCCAAAGGGCTCGACGAGCTCGTCGCCTACATCCACGGCGGCGACTCCGGCCTGCCCTGCGCCATCACCCGGTTCTTCAACATCGTCGGGCCCCGCCAGACCGGGCGCTACGGCATGGTCGTACCCCGGTTCGTCGACCAGGCGCTGGCGGGCGAACCGATCACCGTCTACGGCGAGGGCACCCAGCGGCGCTGCTTCGGCTCGGTGTTCGACGTGGTCCCGGCCATGGTCCGGCTGCTGGAGTGCCCGCCGGCCCGCAACCGCGCCGTGAACCTCGGCGGGCTTGAGGAGGTCTCCATCGGCGAGCTGGCGCAGCGCGTGATCGAGCTGACCGGATCGACCGGCGACGTGGTCCACGTGCCCTACGAAGAGGCCTACGGCGAGGGCTACGAGGACATGCGGCGACGGATGCCCGACACCACCCTGGCCGCCGACCTCATCGGCTACGAGCCGCAGTGGCGGCTCGACGACATCATCGCCTCGATCATCGGCGACAAGCGCGCGGACACCCCGCCGCAGCACCCGGCTCTGGCGTCCTGACTCCCCGTCCCCGATCCCGGAGCACGCAGGGCCGGATCCCCGCTTCCGGCCCTTCGGTGCCCCGGACACCGCCCGGCGACGCTTCCGGCGGGGCGCACACGCCGGGCGCGTGCGCGCCCGGGAGGATCCGCACGGTCGGGCGGGAAGCCGTCCGACCCGGCCGGGCCCGCGTCCGGAACGATCCGTTCGACAGCACGCCGGTGTCAGCCCGCGAACGCGCCCACCGCGGCCGCGACCGCCAGCAGGCAGGCAGCCGCGCTCACGAGCACCATCGCCCACGGGCGGGCGACGGGCGCGGGCGGGCGCCCCGTCCGATCGTCGTGCAACCCGTGCTCCGTGCTGCGCCACCGCCGGCGCAGGTGCACGATCAGCCCGCCCAGCGCGGCCAGCGTCGCCAGCACCGGGAACAGCCGGTTCAGCGGATCGCCTCCCGTCTGCACACCGCCGGGCAGCAGCGGATCACGCAGGTAGAGCAGCGCCACCGCGACGAGCACGATCAGCGTCCGCTGCCAGGCGAGCAGCGTGCGCTCGGCCTGCAGACCGTCGGCACCGCGGGCGCGCCGCCTGCGCGGCGGGCCGGAGCCGCCGCCGGTCCCTCCCGCTCCGGAACCGCTCACGACCAGTAGTTCCCGAGCAGCACGACGGCGCACACCAGCGCCACTCCCACAGCGGTGATGACGGGCAGTGCGCTCATGGGCAGCGCCTGGTCGCGGCGCATCGCCTTCTGCACCCGCAACCAGCGCAGCGGCGCGTAGACGGTGATGACGATCGCGAGTCCGGTCAGCGCGAACCCGACCGCCAGCCGCAGCCCCGACTCCCAGTTCAGCGGGACCAGATGCAGCACCGCCACGGCGCCGGCCACCAGGGCCAGCGCGGTGCGGATCCAGGCCAGGAAAGTCCTCTCGTTGGCGAGGGTGAAGCGGTAGTCCGGCTCGACGCCCCGGGACCCGCCGGAGCGCTGCGCGCCGGCGTCGGTCGGCCCTCCGCCGGAGGGCTCGTTCCCCTCGGTCATCCCCCGCCTTCCGTCGACGGCCGACCGCAACCGGCCGACCGGGACCACATACCTCCTCGACCCTAGTGACCTCGGCATTTTCCCCCCAAACCGGTGTTCAACCGGGAGATCGCCGGCGGGCCCGGCACGCGGGGCCGGCACCCGCACGGCCGGCCCCGCGGATGTCGGCCGCCGGCCGGGATGTCGGGATATGCGGGGCGTGCGGGGCGCCGACCGGCCCGCATCCGCACCTCAGCGGACGCGTGTGGAACAAAACAGCGGGCACGACCGCTCTAGGAGGAGCACGTAACCGACCCGTCACCAGGAGACTTCGTGGCCACGATCGAACTCACCAAGGACAACTTCAATGAGACGTTGACGGAGAACGACTTCGTCCTCATCGACTTCTGGGCGTCCTGGTGCGGACCGTGCAAGCAGTTCGCCCCGGTCTACGAAGAGGCCTCTGAGAAGCACAGCGACCTGGTCTTCGCCAAGGTCGACACCGAGGACCAGCAGGAACTGGCCGCCAGCTTCGACATCCAGTCGATCCCCACGCTGATGGTGGTCCGCGAAAAGACGGTGATCTACGCTCAGCCGGGCGCCCTGCCGCAGGACGGCCTGGAAGACCTCATCCGCCAGGCCCGCGATCTCGACATGGACGAGGTCCGCAAGGAGATCGAAAAGCAGCAGGCCGAAGGCGAGGAGGCCCAGGCCGAGTGAACCGCAGTACCGCAAGGGGGCGCACCGCTCGGGTGCGCCCCCTTCGTCATGCCGCGGGCACGCGGACCACGTAGACGATGTCGGGACCGCCGGCCCGGGCGGGGACCTCGACCGTCGCGACGGTACCGAACTCGCGTTCCAGCAGTGCGGCGAACCCGGGGGCGGGCATGGCGCTCCAGAACGCCAGGGCGCCGCCGGGCCGCAGCAGCCGCCGCAGCCGCGCCAGCGCGTCGGGCGCGTAGAGCCGGTCGTTGCCCTCGACGACCGTCCAGTCGGGCCCGTTGTCGGTGTCCAAGCAGATCACGTCGGCCCACGGCCCTTCGGCCGCGTGAGCGGCCTCGGCCAGCCATACGGCGAAATCGGCGCAGACCACCGCGCACCGGGGGTCGGCGAGTACATCACCGGCGGCGGCGCCGAGTGGACCGCGGTGCCACTCCACCACCGCGGGCTCCAGCTCGACCACGTGCACGCGCTCGACCCGCGGGTCGTCCAAGGCCCGGCGCGCCGAGAAGCCCACACCCAAGCCGCCGATCACCACGCGCACACCCGAACCGCCGCACGCCTCGGGGAGGGCGGCCAGGCAGGCCCGCACCATCTCGCGCTCCGACGCGCCGTCACGGGTGTCCATCAGGAACACGCCGTTGCTGATGATCTCGAAATGCCCGTCCACCCGGCGCAGGGCCAGCTCCCCGCCCGTGGCACCGACGGTCCTGTCGAGGACCTCCGGCTCCGGTCCCGATCCCGCGATCCGTTCCGCGGCGCCCTCCACCGGTCCTCCCTCGTGGTCGACGGGCCGTCCGGCCGGGGCAGCGGCGCTCCCCGGCCGGGTGCGCACCCTACCCGCGCCCGGTCCGGCGGCCGGCGGTCACAGCCGGCAGGCGTAGATGTCGGTGACCAGGATCGCGCGGGCGCCGATCTGCCACAGGTCGTCCATGATGCGCTGGGCGGCGGAGCGCGGGACCATGGCCCGCACGGCCACCCAGCCCTCGCGGTGCAGCGGCGAAACCGTGGGGCCCTCCATGCCGGGGGTCAGCGCCACGGCGTCGTCGAGCTGCTCGGCGTGGACGTCGTAGTCCATCATCACGTAGTCGCGCGCCACCAGGACACCGCGCAGGCGGCGCAGCAGCTGCTCGATCTTGGGGTCGTCGTCGGCGCCGCGCGGGCGGATCACGACGGCTTCGGAGGTCAGTACCGGCTCGCCGAACAGCTCCAGGCCGGCGTTGCGCAGTGTGGTCCCGGTCGAGACGACGTCGGCGACGGCGTCGGCCACGCCGAGCTGTATCGAGCTCTCCACGGCGCCGTCGAGGTGGATGACGCGCGCGTCGATCCCCTTCCCCTCCAGGTAGCTCTCCAGCACCCCTTCGAAGGAGGTCGCGATCCGCTTGCCCCTGAGGTCGTCGACGGTCATGGAGGAGCCGCCGGGCGCCGCGAAGCGGAACGTGGAGCCGCCGAATCCCAGCGGCAGCGCCTCTTCCACGGGCGCCCGCGAGTCGAGGAGCATGTCGCGGCCGGTGATGCCGGCCTGCAGAATGCCTTCGCCGACGTAGACGGCGATGTCCTTGGGGCGCAGGAAGAAGAATTCGGTTTCGTTGTCGGGGTCGACCATCACCAGGTCGCGGGAGTCCTTGCGCTGCCGGTAGCCGGCCTCGCGGAGCATGTCGCTGGCGGGTTCGGAGAGCTGGCCCTTGTTGGGCACGGCGATGCGGAGCTGGTCAGCCATAAAGCGGATGTCCTCGTTGAACGTCGACGTCGAGCACGGGCACGGACGCGGCCGGCCACGGGGGCGAAACGCCCCGGACCGGCCTACAGATGCCGGTAGACGTCCTCAAGGCGCAGCCCGCGCGCCAGCATCAGCACCTGGAGGTGGTACAGCAGTTGGGAGATCTCCTCGGCCGCGGCCTCGTCCGACTCGTACTCGGCGGCCATCCACGCCTCGGCGGCCTCTTCGACGACCTTCTTGCCGACAGCGTGCACGCCCGCGTCCAGGGCCGCTACTGTGCCCGAGCCTTCGGGGCGCGAACGCGCCTTCTCGGACAGCTCGGTGAACAGCTCATCGAAGGTCTTCATCATCACTTTCCTAGAGCGGCATGCCCTCCCAGCCTAGGCGCACCCCGGACCCGCTCGTGACCCGGCACCGCCCATAGGACCGGACCGGCGGCCCCGCCGCTGCGGCACCCGTGCGCACACCGCCGCGGCGCCGGACACACGCCCGGCGCCGCGGCCGACGGCTCAATCCCGCCCGTGCGGGTCCTCCTCCGATCCGCCGCGGCGCGCTGCGGTCTTGAACAGCGCTCCGGGGATCAGCCGCAGCAGACCGCCGGCGGCCTTGTACTGGGCGCCGGGAACGACGGAATCGCGACCGGCCGCCCACGCCCGCAGCGATTCGGCCACGACGCGCTCCTTGGACACGAACGCGATGTCGGGAAGTCCTTTCTCCTGCACGCCCTCGGTCATGTCGGTGCGTACGAACCCGGGCAGCACTGCGGTGACCCGCACCCCCCGGCCGGCGGTCTCCGCGGCGACGCTCTCGCTCCACAGCCGGACGAAGGACTTGGTGGCGCCGTAGACCGAACCGCCGGGGTTGGCCGCCAGTTCCCCGGCCATGGAGGAGACGTTGACGACGCCCATGCGCGGATTGGCGTCCGCGGCCAGGCCGGCCCGGCGGCGGCGGTCGATCTGCACCGGGATGACCGCGCGGGCGAGCCGGACCACGGCGCGGACGTTGAGGTCGAGCATGGTGTCGATCTCGGCGGGGTCCTGCCGGGCGAAATCGCCGCCCCCGCCGATTCCGGCGTTGTTGACGAGCAGGTCGACGGGTGCCGCGTCGCCCGTCCCGTCGGCGCGCAGCCGCTCCTCCACGCGGGCGAGGTCGCCGGCGTCGGCGAGGTCGGCCGGCAGGGCGGCGGCGGAAACGCCGCACTCCGCGGACAGCTCCGCGGCCAGTGCTTCGATGCGCTCGGCGCGGCGCGCCACGAGGACGAGGTCGTATCCGAGGTGGGCGAGCAGGCGCGCGAACTCCGCGCCGATGCCCGCCGAGGCGCCGGTCACCAGCGCGGTGCGGCGGTGCGGGACACCCCGGCCGGGCGGGGCGGACCCGGTTTCGTTGCTGGACTCGGTTTCGCTCACGAATGCTCGCTCTCCACTCGGGCGCCGCGGCCCGGTCTCGTCGGTCTGCTCTGTTCCGGCCGGTGCGGTCTGTTCCGGCCGGTGCGGTCGGGCTCGCCGGACCGGTCGCGGGCCGCGGCCCCGTCCGCCGGGTCGGCCCTGTCTACCAAGTCCGGCGCCTGCTCGCCGAGCCCCGTGTGAGCGGTGTTACCCGACACGCACCGGCCCGACTAACCTGCGGCTTACGGTGAGAAGCATTACCGTTCATGCATGGCAGCGCCACAGAAACAACTGCAATCCACTGGTCTCGATTCGCGGCTCGGCGACGCCGGGCTCTTCGTCCGGCAGGCGGTCCGTACCTTCCGCGCCACGGGGGCGGTGGCTCCCAGCAGCCGCGGCCTCGGAAACGCGCTGGCCCGGTTCGTCGACGAACGCGCGACCCCCGACGCCCCACTGTCGATCATGGAGGCGGGTGCCGGAACAGGCGCCGTCTCACGGGTGATCGCCGAGCACATGCGCGAGGGCGACACGATCGACCTGGTCGAGTCCAACCCGGAGTTCGCCGGGCGCCTGGCCGATCAGCTCACCACCGACCCCGAGCTCGCCCGCATCGCCGACAGCGCGACGGTGCACCAGAAGCTCGTCACCGATCTCGGTACCGACCGCGGCTACGACGTCATCATCTCGGGGCTGCCCTTCGCGAACTTCACCGCGGAGGAGGTCCGCGAGATCCTGGAGTACTACTTCACCGTGCTGCGCCCCGGCGGCCGCCTCTCCCTGTTCGGCTACCTCTACACCAAGCAGGTCAAGGCGGTGGTCGCCCCCCGCGAGGACTACCTGCGCCAGGCCCGCTCCGGCTGGGTCGTCGAGGAGTGGGTCAACCGCTACGGGATCGGCACCGAGCGGGTGATGGCCAACCTCCCGCCGGCCTGGATCCAGCACCTGCAGCGGCCCGCCGAAGGCTGATCCCGCCCGCGGCGCCCGGGTCCGGGCGTTGCGGCCGGCCCGCCGTCGAGCGCACGGTGCACCTTCGCTCGGCGGCGGGCCGCTAGCGGCCGTCGCCGCCGACCGCGTCGGGACCGGCCGTCGGCGCGTGCGCGTCTGCGGCGGCGGCCAGTTCGTCCAGCATCGCCGCGACGGCCGGCGGCCGGGGACCGGCCGACACCGCCGCGTAGATCCGTCGCGCCCCCAGCTCGGGAAGCGCCACCCGGGCCACCCCGGGCTCGCTGTGGCAGGCGAACGCCAGGTCCGGAAGCGCCGAGACGGCCACCCCGCAGGCGACCAGCCGCTGCACCGCCACGTACTGGTCGGTCGCGAAGTCGACCCGCGGCTCGAATCCCGCGGTGCGGCACCGGGACTCCAGGTGGTCGCGGCACCGCCGGCACCCGGAGGCCCACGGCTCGACGGCCAGATCGGCCAGACGCACCGGTCGCGTCCCGGCGGCCGGGTGGTCGTCGCGGACGGCGAGCACGACGGGGTCGCGCATCAGCGGCACGAAACGCAGCCGCGAGTCGGGGTCGCTCCGCGCTTCGGCATAGTCGAAGGCGACGGCGATGTCGGTCTCGCCTGCCCGCAGCGCGGCGAGCGCATCGGCGGGTTCGGCCTCCGAAAGCAGAACCCGCACGTCGGCGGCGCGCCGGCGCAGCGCTGCCAGTGCCTCGGGCACGAAGCCCGACACCGCGGTGGGGAACGCGGACAGGCGTACCCGGCCCGCCCGTAGCCCTGCGATGGCCGCGACCTTCTCGTCGGCTTCGGAGAGGGCGGCCAGCGCACTGTCGGCGTGCTCCACCAGCACCCGGCCCGCCTCGGTGATCCGCACCCCGCGGGCATGCCGCACGACGAGCGGAGTACCGGCCTCGGCCTCCAGGCGCGCGATGTGGTGGGAGATCGCGGGCTGGCTGTAGGAGAGCGCGGAGGCGGCGGCGCTCATCGACCCGAGGCGGGCGACGTCGCGCAGCACACGCAACCGGTGGAGTTCGAGCACGTGCCGAAGGTATCAACCGTTTCTGGGTCCGCTGCGCAAAACTTCCGATTGTCCTTGGCCTCCGCGCCGTCCAGGATCGGGGCATGGATACCGACAACGCCCCCGCCCCGGGCCGCGGGCACCACCCGGCGCCGGACCCGCAGCCGAGCGCGCCGAATGCTCCGGCGACGCCGGACGGCCTCCTGCCCGCACACATCGCCGAGCACTTCGGGACCGCGGGCACCGGAACCGCCTACCTCAACACCGCCACCTACGGGATTCCGCCCCTGGCCGGCCACGAGGCCGCCGTGCGCGCCGAGCGCGACCGCGCGGCCGGCCGCCTGGACGTGGCGGCGATGGACGCCGCCGTGCGCGACTCCCGCGCGGCGTTCGCCCGGCTGCTGGGGGTCGCCCCCGACCGCGTCGCCGTGGGATCGCAGGCGTCGCAGCTGGTCGGCCTCGTCGCGGCCGCCCTGCCCGACGGCGCCGAGGTGGTGGCGCCCGAGGGCGACTTCACCTCACTGCTGTTCCCGATGCTGGCCCAGCAGGAACGGGGAGTGCGGGTGCGCCTCGTCCCGCTCTCCGATCTGGCCGCCGCCGTGCGGCCGACCACCGACCTGGTCGCGGTCTCGGCTGTGCAGTCGGCCGACGGCGCCGTCGCACCGCTGGAGGCGATCCTCGCCGCAGCCGAATCCGCCGGCGCCCGCACACTCGTCGACGCCACCCAGGCCGCAGGGTGGTACCCGCTGCCGGCCGAGCGGATCGACCTCCTGGTGGCCTGCGGTTACAAGTGGCTGCTCGCACCGCGCGGCACGTGCTTCCTGACGGGAACCCCCCACGCCCTCGCCGATCTGCGGCCGCTGGCGGCGGGCTGGTACGCGGGGGCCGACATCTGGGACTCGGTCTACGGCGGGCCGCTGCGTCTCGCATCGGATGCACGGCGGCTGGATCTGGCGCCGGTCTGGCCGGCATGGGCGGGGCAGGCACCCGCGCTGGACTTCATCGCCCGGATCGGCGTCGAGGCGATCCACCGGCACAACCTGGCGCTGGCGGCGCGATTCCGGTCGGGGCTGGGGCTGCCGCCCGGCGACTCGGCGATCGTCTCGCTCCCGCTGCCGCCCGGCAGTGCCGAGCGCCTCGCCGACGCCGGGGTGGTCGCCGCCGAACGCGCCGGACGCGTGCGGTTCAGCTTCCACGTCTCCACCGCGTCCACCGACGTCGACCGGGCCGTGGAGGCCGTCGCGTCCCTGGAGGGGGCGGGCGCCGCACTCGGCGATCCGTGATCGGGCACCTGCGGGACCGTCGGGTATCCGGCCGCTTCAGCGGCCCCGCCCTCCCGGCGGCTCACCCCTCGGGCTTCACCGCGGTGAATACGGCGGTGCCCGGGAAGAGGCGGCCGCGCAGCGGGCTCCAGCCGTCCCAGGTCTCGGGGTTGTCCTCGGGCCACTCGGGCTCGACCAGGTCGCGCAGAACCAGGCCGGCGCCGACGACCGCGCGGACCCAGTCGCCGACCGTGTGGTGGTGCTCGACGTAGACGGCGCGCCCTGCCGAGTTCTCCTCGACGTAGGCGCGGCGGTCGAAGTAGGACTGTCGGACGGTGAGCCCGCGCTCGCCGGGGTCGTCGGGGAAGCACCAGCGGAACGGGTGGCTCACGGAGAACACCAGCCGCCCGCCGGGCCGCAGCACCCGCGCCGACTCGGCCACGGCCGCCTCGGCGTCGGGCACGAACGGCAGCCCGCCGAAGGCCGAACAGACCAGGTCGAAGGCCTCCGCCGCGAACGGCAGGCGCTGGACGTCGGCCTGCCCGACCGGGACCCGCACGCCCGTGTGCTCGTCGATCCGCAGCGCGTGCTGCAGCTGGCGGTGGGAGACGTCCACGGCCGCGACCTGTTCGACCCCGTGGGACCGCAGCCACCGCGAGCACTGCCCGGCGCCGCAGCCCAGCTCCAGCACCCGGGTTCCGCGCAGGTCCTCCACCGGGCCCAGCAACCGGACGTCGGCCTCGTCGACGCCTTCCGGCCCCCACAGGAAGCCCGTGTCGCGCAGGAAGGACCCGTGCTCCGCCTGGTAGTCGTCGGCCGCGCGCTCCCACCACACGCGGTTGGCCCGCGCGCTCTCGTCCGGGCCGGCCGGCCGCCGGGTCACACGCTGGATGTCGGTTCCGCCCGCGTCGTCGCTCATACGCCGATCCTTTCAGCCGCCCGGAACCGGCGCACGCGATCGCCGGGAGCGGCACGCGCACGGGCCCCCGGGCGGGGCCGCCGCGCCGCCGCGCCTGCCGCTCGGGCGGCCCTACCGGCAGCGGGCGGCCCTACGACCGGGCGCCGGAGCGCGGGGACCGGGGATGCGCGCTCCCGCCGCCGTCGCCGCCCGGCGATCCGGGGGCCGGTTCGGCCGCTGCGCCGCCCTCCGGCGCGGCGGGGGCGCCGCCGCTGCGGGCGTCGGCGAGCTCGCGGCGCATCAGGAAGATCCACCCGGCGACGGCGATCGCGGTGAAGATCCACCACTGCACCGCATAGGAGATGTTCATCCCCGTGTTCAGCTCGGGCGGCGGGACCTGTTCGGGCGGGTCGGCGCCTTCCGGGCTCTGGTCGGTCAGCTCGGCGTAGCCGCCGTAGACGGGGTAGGGCGAATCAGCGGCGATCCGGTCCACGTCGACGATCATGATCTGGCCCTCGGGCAGCCCGCCGCGCACCCGGATACCGGTGGTCTCCTCAGTCTCGGCGGGCCGCAGGCGGCCGGTGGCCGTGACCCTGCCCTCGGGCGGCGGCGGCACGTCCGGGCGGGTGGTGGCGGTGGGCGGCTGCTCGATCCAGCCGCGGTTGACCAGCAGGGCGGGTCCGTCGCCGGTGACCAGGGGGGTCAGCACATGCAGGCCCACACCCCCGGAGCCGTCGCGGTTGCGCACCAGCAGCTCGTGTTCGGCGTCGTAGTGCCCGGTCGCGGTGACCCTGCGCCACTGCTCGTCGGCGGTCACGGCGGCGCCCGGGGCGGTGAGCCGCCCGACGGGGACCGGGTCGGCCGCCATGTTCGACTCCTGGAGGGCGACCTCCGCGGATTTGTCCTCCCAGCGGTCCAGCTGCCAGAAGCCCAGCCAGACGAACGACGGCACGATCAGTGCCACCAGCGCGTGGAATGCCAGCATGCGCGGGGAGAGCAGGACACGGAGCACGCTTTCGAGGCTATAGCAGGCACGGAACCCGCGGTCAGCGGGTCGCCGTCGCCGACCTGCCCGAACGGGCCGGCGCCGCGCCGCCCGCCCGGGGCGGAACCGGCGGCCGACACAGGCGGGCGCCGCGCCCGGGGCCCGTCGGGACCTGGGGCGCGGCGCCCGCCGGATCGGCGGTGCCGCCCCTCGCTCAGCGGGGCGGCACGCGCCGGGTGCGGCTCCGGGGACTACTCCTCGGTGCCGGCTGCGGTGTCCTGCGCACCGACCGCGGCGGCCTTGCGGCGGCGGCTGATGGCCATCGCGGCGCCACCGCCGCCGACGGCGGCCACGGCGGCGGCGACGAGACCGCCCAGGGCCGGTCCGGTCACCGGCAGGCCGCCGGACGCGTCGGTGTCGTCGCCCTCGGGCGCCGGCTTGGTGTCCGGGGTGGTGTCGTCGCCGGTCTCGGGGGTGGGCTCGGGCGAGGGCGTCGTGTCGCCGTCGCCGGGGCCGTCCTCACCCGGCTCGTCCGGGTCGTCGGTCTCCTCGCCCTCCTCGGGCGGCTCGGTCTCCTCACCGGGCTCGTCCTTGCCCGGGTCGTCCTCACCGCCGTCGTCGGAGATCGTCTCCAGGCACTGGGCCTCGGCGACGCCCAGCACCGATACGGCGTTGCCGCAGATGTCGGCCGCGGCGTCGACGGGGACGTCGATCTGGTTGCCGGAGGCGACGCCGCCGGAGCCGTCGGTCTGCGGGGAGTCCTGCCCCTCGTCGCCGCCGCCCGACTCCTCGATGACGTTCACGACGGTGGTGCACTCGGACTTCGAGGCGCCCAGCACGGCGACGGAGTTGCCGCACACGTCCAGGGCGATGTCGACGGGGATGTTGATCTGGTTGCCGGAGGCGATGCCGCCGGAGCCGTCGGTCTGGGGGGAGTCCTGCCCCTCGTCGGACTCCTCGACCAGCTTGTTCACCACGCTGGTGCAGTCCGATTCGGCGACACCGCCGATCGCGGCGGAGTTGCCGCACACGTCCAGGGCGGCGTCGACGGGGATGTTGATCTGGTTGCCGGAGGCGATGCCGCCGGAGCCGTCGGTCTGCGGGGAGTCCTGCCCCTCGTCGCTCGACGCGTAGAGCACCTCGGCGACGCGGGTGCAGTCGGCCTTCGAGATCCCCAGGACGGACAGCGCGTTGCCGCACAGTTCGGCCTTGACGTCAGCCGGCACGTTGACCTGGTTGCCGGAGGCGATCCCGCCCGAGCCGTCGCTTTCGGGTTCGGCGAAGGCGGTCGCCGGTGCGGCCCCGACCAGGCCGGCGGCCAGCAGCGAGGCGGACAGGGACGTGTAGAAGCGCTTGTGCATGTTCAGGCATGACCTTTCGCAGACGCGAACACCGGTCGTGTTCGTTCGGAGGCGAGGCGTCACCTAAGGCGGGGTAGTGATCCGTCGCCCCGAGGGGGACAACAGGGTGACCGGAACCATCCGCGACGGCGCGGGGGCACGAGTTCGAACGCACCCGCGCGTCGGTGGAATCCGGACGGCGCACCCCCGGGAAGAACCGGGGCGGGTTTCCTTGCGCCGTTGATCGACAACGCTAACAGCGTCGCGCCGCACGCCAGGGCTTTTTCCAAGAAAAAGGGCGATAACAGAAATCGGCGAGCACAACCTCAACTACACACCGAAGTAACGCCTGATCAGGCAGCATAAAATGCGGGCCACCGGTGTCCGATAAGCGCGGCGGCCACGGAGCGCGACACCCCCGGAAGGCGCCCGAAACACCCCAGACAACCCATATTCCGGTCAACTCGGAAGGTGCGGCGCACACACCCTCGTGCACGGACACCGAACCCAGACCGAAATCCGATCGCCGGAAACCGGCAATCCGACTTTCTCGCTATTCCACCACAGAATAGATAAAAACCGCGAACCAGGACAAGGATGACGCCCCGGACAGCACGAAGCCCCGGGCGGATCCCGCGGTACCCGGAGGTACCGCGCGGATCGCACCCGGGGCGGCGCGCCGCTCCGGCCGGCCGGTTCACCGGCCCCGGCGGCGCTCAGCGCTGCGGCATGCGCGACGGACGGGTCAGGCCTGCACGCCCAGGCCCTCGGCCACGCCGGCGCCCAGGTCGGGGTGGACGTTGGTCCAGTACTCGACCACGCGCTTCTTCATGTCGCCGGTGACCTCGGGGGCCGAGGCGTGGCCGACGATGTTGCCGATCATATTGGTCCGCTCCGACTCGCTGAGGACGTTCTCCCAGAGCGCACGCGCCTGGCTGAAGTCGTCGTCCTCCTTGTGGAGCTCGTAGGCCGAGCGCACCATGTCGCCGGAGACGTGGTAGTGCTCGTCCTCGTAGAGCTCGTTGGCCGAAACCGCCCCGCCCGCGGTGTTGGGCGCGTAGACCGGGTCGGCGTTGTTGGCGTAGGTCATCGGCCCGTCGAAGTTGTAGCTGCGGGTCTGGACCTTGGGCTGGTTGACCGGCAGCTGCAGGTAGTTCGGGCCGATGCGGTAGCGGTGGGTGTCCGGGTAGGAGAACAGCCGGCCCTGCAGCATCTTGTCCGGGCTGCCGCCGATACCGGGCACCAGGTTGGACGGCTCGAACGCCGCCTGCTCGATCTCGGCGAAGTAGTTCGAGGGATTGCGGTTCAGCGTGAACTTCCCGATGGTGATCTCGGGGTAGTCCTCGTGCGGCCACACCTTGGTCAGGTCGAACGGGTTGATCCGGTAGTTCGTCGCGTCCTCGAAGGGCATGACCTGGACCTTGACCGTCCAGGACGGGTAGTCGCCCTGCTCGATCGCCTGCCACAGGTCGCGGCGGTGGGCGTCGGGGTCGCCCTCCATCGCCTTGGCCTCGTCCGCGGTGAGGTTCTCGACGCCCTGGTCGGTCTTGAAGTGGTACTTCACCCAGAACTTCTGGCCGTCGGCGTTGTACCAGAGGAACGTGTGGCTGCCGAACCCGTGCATGTGGCGCCAGGTCTTGGGCGTCCCGCGGTCGGTCATCAGGAACGAGACCTGGTGGGCCGACTCGGGGTTGAGCGTCCAGAAGTCCCACTGCATGTTGTGGTCGCGCAGCTGGTTGTCCGCGCGGCGCTTCTGCGAGTGGATGAAGTCGGAGAACTTCGAGGGGTCGCGGATGAAGAAGATCGGCGTGTTGTTGCCGACCAGGTCGTAGTTGCCGTGCTCGGTGTAGAACTTCAGCGAGAAGCCGCGGGGGTCGCGGGCGGTGTCGGCACTGCCCAGCTCGCCGGCCACGGTCGAGAAGCGGATCAGCAGCGGGGTCTTCTTCCCCTTCTGGAAGAGGTCCGCCTTGGTGTACCGGCTGACGTCCTCGGTGATCTCCATCTCGCCGAAGGCGCCGCCGCCCTTGGCGTGCACGACGCGCTCGGGCACGCGCTCGCGGTTGAAGTGGGCCATCTTCTGGATCAGGAAGTGGTCCTGGAGCAGCAGCGGCCCGTTGGGGCCTACCGACTGCGACAAACCATCGCTGGGCGCCGGGTGGCCGGCGTCGTCCGTGCTGTAGGGAACGCTCACTGCTCGCACCTTTCGAAAATGCTTGACGAGGCCTCGATGAACGGCACCGGGCCGGGGATGCGGTGCCCTCGCGGCAGCCGCCGGCCCTGCGGGGAGCGGGTCAGACCTCGCTCCCGGTCCGCGCGGGCTGTCCACTCCCGGATCCCGCCGACTGTGCCTGGCATTGCGGACAGACGCCCCAGAACACCACTTCGGCCTCATCGATCGCGTAACCCCGCGTGTTCGACGGCTCCACACAGGGAGCCTCCCCGACGACGCAGTCGATGTCGGCGACCTCGCCGCAGGAGCGGCAGACCAGGTGGTGATGGTTGTCTCCGACCCGGGACTCGAAACGCGCGGGCGATCCCGCGGGTTCGATCCGCCGGAGCAGGCCGGCCCTGGTCAGCGCATGCAGCGCGTCGTAGACCCCCTGGGTCGAGACGTGGCCGAGCGAACCGCGAACGCCGCGCGCGATGCGTTCGGCGTCGAGGTGATTGCCGATCCGGACCTGCTCCAGGATGGCCACCCGTGCCGCGGTGACCCGGAGTCCGGCCGAGCGGAGATCGTCGGCGACGTTGTCCATGCCTGTCACTCTAGGACACAAACTGGAATTATTCAAGAAAGCGAGGAAATCAAGTATCGCGGCCGACCGCGTCCCGACCCCCGCATGAACTGGACTCTCCCCGCGCTGCACGCACGCGGCCGCACACACGCGAATACACGAGAACACAGATCGACCACGTTGTGTAGTCGCAATCGCGCGCTGCAGCTATCTCGGCGCCGCCTCCGCCCCGTATCCTCTCCTTGGCTCCCTTCCCCCGAAACCGGGAATCGGCCCCGCGGTCGCGCCCGCTCCGTGACGGCACCCCCGCCCCCGCACCACTGCAGCTGCCTCCTACTTGGAGCCTTCGATGCCCAACGACGCTTCGACCCCCGCCTCCCCGATGCGCGCTTCGGTACGCACGGGTGCCGCCATGGCCACCCTCGTCTTCCTGGCCTCCTGCTCATCGGGTGGTTCCGGCGACCCCGACGACACCGGCCAGGCCGCCGGCGACGACCGCCCCTCCCCGGACGCGCCGTCCTCCCCCGCCCCGTCCGGCGAGGACGGCGAGAGCGCCCCCATCACCGTCGCCATCGGCGGCGACGTGCACTTCGAGGGCGAGCTGCGCCAGCGCCTGGACGCCGATCCCGCGACCGCGCTGGGCGAGGTCTCCCAGACGCTTTCGGCAGCCGACCTGTCGATCGTCAACCTCGAAACCGCCGTCACCGACGGCGGCACCCCGCCGCCCTCCAAGGGGTTCGTGTTCCGCGCGCCGTCGACCGCCTTCACCGCGCTGGAGCAGGCCGGCGTCGACGTCGCCTCCGTCGCCAACAACCACGGCATGGACTACGGCACCGAGGGCCTGCAGGACACCCTGGCCAACGCCGAAGAGGCGGACTTTCCCATCGTGGGCGCCGGCCGGGACGAACAGGAAGCCTACGAACCGCACATCTTCGACACCGACGGCGGCAAAGTGGCGGTCATCGGCGCCACCGACGTCCTCAACACCGACCTCATCCCCGCCTGGACCGCCGGCCCCGGCAAGCCCGGCCTCGCCTCGTCCAAGAACGAGATGCAGAGCCGCCTGGTCGAGGCGGTCTCGTCGGCCGCCGACGAGGCCGAAACCGTCATCACCTACCTGCACTGGGGCCGGGAAGGCGACCACTGCCCCAAGCCGCACGCGCCCGGCCTCGCCCAGGCCCTGGCCGACGCCGGATCCGACGCCGTAGTGGGCGGGCACGCCCACGTGCTCTCCCCAGGCGGCTACGTGGGCGATTCCTACGTCCACTACGGCCTGGGCAACTTCGCCTTCTACAACTACAGCGGCCCCACCGCCGAGACCGGCGTCCTCAACCTCACCTTCCAGGACGGCGAGGTGGTCGGCGACGAGTGGAAGCCCGGCCGGATCCGCGGCGGCGTGCCCGTGCTCTACGAAGGCGCCGCCGCCGAGGACGCGGGAGCGACCTGGGAGTCCTACCGCACCGAGTGCACCGTCGGGCTCAGCCCGACCCCGCAGGGCCAGGACGGCGGGGAGGAGCCGGCCGAGGCCGGCTGACCGCCCGGTCCGGGGCCGCGGCCAGCGGTCCGGGCGCCGCCGCGGCCTTCGGACCGCTGCGGGGCCCGGCGCCCCGGACCGGCCGAAGGCTCACCATCCGTGCGCGTGCCCGGCAAGAACGGTGTCGATCTCGGCGATCAGCACCCGCTTGGCGGAGTCCTCCAGGAAGGACGCCGCAACGCCGTTGCGGGCCAGCGCCGCCAGACTCGGCGCGCCCAGCCCCAGCCGGGCCGCCGTGCGGTACTCGTTGCTCAGGTCGGTCCCGAACATCGGCGGATCGTCGCTGTTCAGCGTCACCGTCAGCCCGGCCTCGACCATCCGCGGCAGCGGGTGGTCGAGGAGCCGGCCGACGGCACCCGTGCGCAGGTTGGAGGTCGGCGCGACGTCCACCGGAACGCGCTCGTCGCGCAGCCGGGCCACCAGGTCGGGATCCCGCATGCTGTCGATTCCGTGGCCGATCCTCTCGGCCCCGAGCAGGTCCAGCGCCTCGCGCACCCGCTCGGGGCCGCCGTTCTCGCCGGCGTGGGGCAGGCTGTGCAGCCCGGCCGCGCGAGCGCGGCCGAAGAGCCCGGCCATCGGCCCGAAGGGGACCTCGACCCCGCCCACACCGAACCCCACGACGCTGTCGGGCCCTTCCGCCAGCACCGCGTCCAACGCCTGCTCGCCGGTGTGCACCCCGTAGTCGCCCGGGAAGTCGGGGATCCAGCGCAGCCGGATCCCGTGCCTGCGCTCGGCCTCGACGCGGGCCGCCTCGATCCCGTCGAAGACCGCGCGTGCGGAAACGCCCCGCATCAGATGGGCGTAGAGGCTCACGTGCACCTCGGCGTAGCGCACGTTCTGCGCCGCCAGCCGCGCAGCCGCGTCGGCCGCCAGCAGGGCGAAGTCCTCCTCGTCGACCAGGGTGCGCACCGACGCCAGGTAGACCTCGATGAAATGCGCGAAGTCGCTGAAGACGTACCACTCGCGGACGTCCTCCAGCGACGCGGGGACGCCGGCGACGCCGTGCTTGCGGGCCAGTTCCAGCAGCGTGGCCGGCTGCATCGAGCCCTCCAGGTGCACGTGCAGCTCGACCTTGGGGAGTTCGTGGATGAACGCCTCGACGTCGGAGGCGAGTTTCGGGAGCTCCATTCGGACGACGTTACTCAGCCGCGGCCCCCGCTCCAAGCGCCGCGGAGCGCCGCCGGTTCCGATCCGGCACATCCGCCGGCATGGCCGTATGCGGTCACAACCGCGATCACGGCGGCGACGTCGGCTTGGATGGGGAACCGAGTGCACACAGGGCAGAGTCAGAGGGGGCGTGATGACCACTTCCACTCACGGCACCGCCTGGGTGCCGACACCGCCAGGGGCCGAACCGCCCGCCGACGCCGCCGACCGGGAGCCCGGCAGAGGATTCGGCGCGGCCGGCTCCTCGCTTTCCCACGCCCCTCTGCGCAGACTCCCGGCCCAGCACCGCAGCATGGTGCGCGTGCAGCGCATGCTCGACGCCTGTGCCGACCTGCTCGACGAAGGCGGCTACACCAACCTGTCCACCACACGTATCGCCGAACGCGCGGGCGTGGCCATCGGGTCGGTGTATCAGTTCTTCCCCGACAAGCGCGCCATCACCCAGGCGCTGGCGCTGCGCTATTTGGACCTGTTCACCGCCCGGGTGCGCGACCGCCTCGCAGCGGGCGGCCGCAGCCACTGGATCCAGGCCGCCGACGCCATCGTCGACGAGTACCTGGAGATGCACCGCACCGTCCCCGGGTTCCGCAGCCTGCACTTCGGCGACGTCGTCGACACCCGCCTGCTGGACTCGGCGGCCGAGAACAACCGGGTGATCGCCACCCGCATCCGCACCCTGCTGACATCGGTGGCCGGCGCCGACGCGACCGAGGACCTCGACCGCGCCGTGACCGTGGCCGTCGAGGCCGCCGACGCGGTCCTCAAACTCGCGTTCCGCACCGACCCCGACGGTGACCCCCGCCTCATCGACGAGAGCAAGATCCTGCTGCGCACCTACCTCGGCCGACACTTCGGCTGAACTAGGCTGCGACAGGCATGCTCAGCACGGATGAGGCCGATCCAGATCGCCACGACGGCTTTCGGCATCCGAAAACGGGAGGAGCCTTCAGTGCGAGCCGACAGCACCCTCACCCATCCGACCACCGGTACAGCGGCGGGGATCCCCTTCGTCGCGGTACCGCCCGCGGTCGCCGCCGACCGGGCGCCCATGATCCTCGCTCTGCACGCGTTCGAGCCCCCGCGCAGTGAGGCCGCCCTGGCCGGAACCCTGCCACTGGCCTCCCTGCCCGCGTGGCGCTTCTACCTGGGGTTGCCGATGTTCGGCGCCCGGCTGCCCGAGGGCGGGGTCGCCGAGGTCAACCGGCGCGGGCAGGCGGACTACCTGATCGAGCTCTTCGGACCGGTCGTCGAACAGGCCGCCGCCGAACTCCCGCGTGCGGTGAAGGACCTGCGTGCGCGGTTCCCCGTCGCCGACTCGGCCCTGGGCCTGATGGGCGTGGGCGCGGGCGGCGCGGCGGCGCTGCTGGCACTGGCCGAGAGCAAGCTGCCCATCGCCGCCGCCGGCGCGGTCAACCCGATCATCGAGCCGCAGGCGGTGCTCACCGCCCGCGAGCGGCGCCTGGGCATCCCCTACAGCTGGAACGAGACCTCCCACGAGGTCGCCGCCTGGCTGGACTTCGCTGCCCGCGCCGGCGAGATCGCCGAGCGCCGCCCCCAGCCCCCGCTCCTGGTCGTCAACGGCCAGCAGGACGACGTCGTCGCGCCCGAACGCGGCCGCGCCCTGCACGACGCGCTCGCCGCGCACTATCCCGCTGAGGCGCTGCGGCATATCGAGGTGCCCGACCTCGCCCACACGATGGGCCCGGAACCGGGACTGGAGCCCGGCCCGCCGGCGCCCGGCAACGTGCTGGCCGACCGCGCCCTGACCGAATGGTTCCACTCCCACCTCGCCGCCGGCCCCCAGACCTCGTCGCCGACCGAGGAGACCGTCCGGCTGGCCTGAGCCCGGCGGCGGCAGCGGAGGGGCGCCGCTCAGACCGTCTCGGCCAGCTTGCGGGCGGCGATCTGGACGGGGTCCCACACCGGCGAGAACGGCGGCGCGTAGCCCAGGTCCATCCCCGCGACGTCGTCCACCGACATGGCGCCCCACAGCGCTGCGGCCAGGACGTCCACTCGCTTGGCCGCGTTCTCCCGGCCGACGATCTGGGCACCCAGCAGCCGCCGGGACGTGCGCTCGGCCAGCACCTTCGTCGTCATGAGTTCGGCTCCGGGGTAGTAGCCCGCCCGGGTGGTGGACTCCAGGGCGACGGTCGCGAACTCGAACCCGGCGCGCTCGGCCTCGGTCTCGTTGAGCCCGGTGCGCGCCACCTCCAGACCGCACACTTTGCTGATGGCCGTGCCCAGTACACCGCCGAAGCGCTCGTAGCCGCCGCCGATGTCGGTACCGGCCACCCGCCCCTGCTTGTTGGCGTGGGTGCCCAGAGCGATGGCCACGGGCGCCTGCGAGATGCGGTGCAGGCTCTGCACGCAGTCGCCGCCGGCCCACACCCCTTCGGCGGAGGTGCGCATGCGGGCGTCGACGGCGATGCCGCCGGTGGGCCCCACGTCGATCCCCGCGGCGCCCGCCATTTCGCTGTCGGGCCGCACACCCAGCCCCAGCACGACGATGTCGGCCGGGTAGGCCGCGCGGTCGGTGGCCACCGCACGGGCGGCGCCGCCGGGTCCGGTCTCGACTCCGGTGACCGGCTCGTCGGTGTGCACCAGCACCCCCATCTTGAGCAGCGCGTCGTGCACCAGCCGCCCCATGTCGGGGTCGAGCGTGGTCATGGGTTCGGAGGCGGCCTCGATCAGGCGCACCTCGATGCCGCGCTGCACGAACGCCTCGGCCATCTCCAGCCCGATGTAGCCCCCGCCGACCACTACCGCGGTGCGTACCCGCCCGGTGTCGACGACGTCGCGCACGGCGATGCCGTCGGCCAGGGTCTGCACGCCGAACACTCCCGGCGCGTCCATGCCGGGAAGGCCGGGGCGCACCGGGACGGCGCCGGTGGCGATCATGAGCGCGTCGAAGGGCTCCTCGACGGCGGGCCCGCCGGCGGTGCGGGCGGTGACGGTGCCCCGGTCCGGATCGATCGCTTCGGCTTCGGTCGCGGTACGCACCTCGATGCCGAAGTCGCGGCGGAAGGTCGCGGGATCGCGCGCGATCAGGGAGTCGGAGCTGTTCACGGTTCCGCCGACCAGGTAGGGGATGCCGCAGGCCGAGTAGGATGTGTGGTGTCCGCGTTCGAGGGCGAGGATCTCCAGGTCCTCTGCGCCGCGCAGCCTCCGAGCCTGCGACGCGGCGCTCATCCCCGCCGCGTCGCCGCCGATGACGATGAGCCGTGACCGTTCGTTCACTCGCCGCTCCATGCCGTCTCCTCTGCCGGACGCCTCGGCGCCGACCGTACGGACGCCGCCGCATGGGATCATCCCCGTGGTATCCGGGAGATTCCCCTGGTGCCGACGTGGCACCCATCGTTGCTAGGAGGGCTACTTACGTGACGGAACCGGCACCGGTGTTCGCCGGCGGCGTCGACCACGAACGGCTCACGTCCCAACTCCGGTTCGTTCTGGAGACCGACAAGCTCAAGCGCATCCTGCGGCGCAACATGCTCGTCGACGGGTCGCGCCGCGAGAACGACGCCGAGCACTCCTGGCACCTGGCACTGGCCGCGCGGGTGTTCGCCGAGTACGCGCCGCAGGGCACCGACATCGACCGGGTCGTGGAGATGCTGGTGCTGCACGACATCGTCGAGATCGACGCCGGCGACACGTTCATCTTCGACACGCGAGAGACCGGCTCGCAGGCCGATCGGGAACGCACCGCCGCCGATCGCATCTTCGCCCTGCTGCCCGAGGACCAGGCCCGGCACACGCGTGCGCTGTGGGACGAGTTCGAGGCGCGCACGACGCCGGAGGCGCGCTTCGCCAAGGCCGTCGACCGGCTGGCGCCGATGCTGGCCAACTGGCACACCGAGGGCGGCACGTGGGTGCGCCACAACGTCACCCGCAGGCAGGTCGCCGACAAGGTGAAGATCATCGCCGACGGGTCCCCGGCGCTGGGGTCCTACGCGGAGGCGCTGATCGAGGACGCCGAGCGCCGCGGGTACCTCGCGGCCGGCTGAGTCCGGGGCGGGCCGGACCGGGGACCCGACCGGGATCCCCGCGGAGCCGGCCGCCCCGGGGTCGGAGCATGGGGCGCGGCTCGTCCGTCGGGCGAGTCGGCCCGTCTCCCACTGGAAACGCGGCGACCGGCGCCGCCGAGGGGCGGAGCGGCGGGGCGGACTCAGATCCGTTCGAGTACCAGCTGGACGGCGGCGGTCAGCCCGACCGCCACGATCAGCCCGCGCAGCGCGAAGGGCTTGAGCATGCGGCCCAGCACCGCCCCGGTGTAGCCGCCGACGACCGAGCCCGCCGCGATCAGCGCGACCGCGGGCCACGACGGCGCCCCGAAGGTGATGTAGAAGACCGCGGCCGTGGCGTTGACGGTGGCGGCGAGCGCGTTCTTCAGCGCGTTGATCCGGTGCACGTCCTCGTCCAGCGCGGTGCCCAGGATGCTGATCAGCACGATCCCCTGGGCGGCGGCGAAGTAACCGCCGTAGGTGCCGGCGGCGTAGACCCCCAGCGGCACCAGCGGTCCCCGGCCCGAGCCGGGGGGCCTGCGTTCGCGCATCCGGCGGGCGATGCGCGGCTGGACGACGATGAGCACACACGCCATGCCGATGAGCACCGGCACGACGCTCTCGAAGACCTCCGAGGGCAGGTTGAGCAGCAGCACGCCGCCGGTCAAGGCGCCGAGGCAGGACATCGCCGCCAGCCGCAGCACGCGGCGGCCCTGGCCGCGCAGCTCGCGCCGGTAGCCGAAGGTTCCGGTGAGGGCGCCCGGAGCCAGGCCGATGCTGTTCGAGATCGACGCCGTCACCGGTGGGAACCCGAACGCCAGCAGTACCGGGAAGGTGAACAGGGTTCCCGACCCTACGACCGCGTTGATCCCGCCTGCGCCGATGCCCGCCAGCAGAATGGCGAGCGCCTCCCACGGACTCATGGCCGCCTTTCACGAAGTGGGAACGAGCGGCGGCAGGAGCGCATAGTCCGATCGGGCGGCTCCGCACGCCGTACGGACCCCGGAGGCCGCTGACTCGGCCGAACCCGAGGTTCAGTGCATACAGTCTACGCTGCGGATCACTCGCCGGTGCGCGCCGCCGAGACGCGCCCCGTGTCGCATTCGCCACACCCCCGAACCCGTCCCCTCTCGTTCGCCCGCGACCGCCGAGCCGCGCTCGTCGCCGAACGTGCCTAATCCGAAGCGCACCGTGTTGCAAACCGGAGTCCATTTGGCCATGACCCACTCGGGCTATATCAGAAATGGGCCCAATGGGGCCTGTCGTGCTTCTCCGCCGATCCGTAGTTTCGACATCAGCGGTGAGGTGGGACACAACAAGCCGAAACCCCGGCCCGACGCGAAGAGCCGACCCCCTGTCCGGACCAGCGCTCGGGAAACGTTCCCGGCCGGTGCCCCGCCCCCGCCGATCCGCGCCGGCGACCGCGCCCGTCGGCGCATCCGACACACATGCTGATCTTGGGAGTGGGGCAACATGTGGACTGCAGAGATGACGACCCGCGCGCTGTGTCGCGAGGTCGACCCCGATGCACTGTTCGTTCAGGGAGCGGCGCAGAACCGCGCCAAACTGATCTGCCGCGGCTGCCCGGTGCGCACCGAGTGCCTGGCCGAGGCCTTGGACGGCCGCATCGAGTTCGGTGTCTGGGGAGGCATGACCGAACGCGAGCGCAGGGCGCTGCTGCGGCGGCGCCCGGACGTCACGTCGTGGTGGGATCTGCTGACGACAGCACGGGCACGCTACGAGCGGGCGAACTCGGAGACCGCAGGGGAAGGCTGGCTCCAGGACGCCTCGCTCGCCGCCCCGGCCGAGGCCGAGCGGTGACGGCGGCGCCGCACCGGGGAAGGCGGACGGTTCGGCCGGAGCGCTGATCCGCCTCCGCCGCGCCCCGCGGCGCACCCGCCGCCACCGCGGCACCCGTCCGCGCCTTCGCGGCAGCAGCGCGAAGGCGCGGACCGACGGCACCGCGCACGCGTTTCGGGAACTGTTCTGCGCATCGGCCGACCGCCCACCACGACCGGCCGACTACCCGACAGCCCGTCAGCCGTCGAGGCGCCGCCCGCCGTCCTCTCCGTCGGCACCGGTCGCACCGTTCGTCCCGGCCGATGCCTCGTCGGCGACGTCGCGGACGCGCCCGAACACGTCGCCGATGCCCTCCAGCGCCTTGCCCATCTCGCTGGGTACGATCCACACCTTGTTGGAGTCGCCCTGCGCGATCTCGGGCAGCTTCTGCACGTACTGATACGCCAGCACCTCCTGGCTGACGTCGCCGGCCTTCAGCGCCTTGGCCACCATCGTGATCGCATCGGCCTCGCCGCGGGCACGGACCGTCATCGCCTCGGCTTGGGCCTTGGCACGCACCTTCTCCGCGTCGGCGGACCCCTGGGCGCTGAGCACCGCTGCCGACTGCTCGCCCTCGGCCCGCAGGATCGCCGACTGCTTCTGCCCCTCGGCGGTGAGGATCTCCGCGCGCTTGTCGCGATCGGCGCGCATCTGCTTCTCCATGGCCTCCTGGACGGACTCCGGGGGCTCGACGGACTTCAGCTCGACGCGGCTGACCTCGATACCCCATTCGGCCGTGGCCTCGTCCAGCACGGCGCTCAGCTCCCGGTTGATCTCGTCGCGCGAGGTCAGGGTCTGCTCCAGCTCCATCCCGCCGATGACGTTGCGCAGCGTCGCCGAAGCCAACTGCTCGACCGCCTGGATGAAGCTGGCGACCCGGTAGGTGGCGTTGTAGGGGTCGGTGACCCTGATGTAGACGGCGGTGTCGACGTTGACCGACAGGTTGTCGTGGGTGATGGCGGCCTGGGGCGGGAAGCTGACCACCTGCACCCGCATGTCGATGCGCTGGCGGACGTGGTCGATGAACGGAACCACGATGTTGAACCCCGAGCTGAGCGTGCGGTGGTAGCCGCCGAACCGCTCCACGACGTCGGCCATGGCCTGGGGGACGATGCGGACGCTGCGCCAACCGATCACGGCCAGGACGGCGACGAAGATCAGCAGGATGATGACGATGGTTCCCATCGGGGCGGCTCCGGCTCTCCTGTACGGGGACACAGGTGGTCAGTGCGCGATCGCCGAGCCACTCCGGCCGGTACGCGGCAACCGGTGCGCGGGCGGCACACCGCCGCCGGCACACGCGGCGATCCTAAGCCGGATGTACCCGCACGTCTCCGCAAAAGCCCACTCGTCCCGCGCCGAACGGGCACTACCTGACCGCATGCGGACAGCACACCCGATTGCGGCCACTCCGATATGTCGATTTGATCCTGGCCTCAGCCCGGGGACGGCGGGGATGGATCCCCGCCGGACGCATGCGTCATACGGCGCGGGCGTTCCACCGCTTCCCGTCGCGCTCCAGCTTCAGCTCCAGCCCGAACGTCGCGCTCAGGTTCTCCCCGGTCATGACGGACTCCACCGGCCCGGCGGCCGTCACCGCGCCGTCGCGCATCATCAGCACGTGGGTGAATCCGGGCGGGATCTCCTCCACATGGTGCGACACGATCGCGAGCGTCGGCGCGTCGATGTCGTCGGCCAGCGCGCCCAGCCGCCCGAGCAGGTCCTCGCGCCCGCCCAGGTCGAGCCCGGCGGCCGGTTCGTCGAGCAGCAGCAGCTCCGGGTCGGCCATGAGCGCCCGGGTGATGAGCACCCGCTTGCGCTCGCCTTCCGACAGGGTGCCGAAGCGCCGCTCGGCCAAGTGGCCCGCACCCCAGCGGTTCAGCAGCGCCCGCCCGCGCCCGTAGTCGACCGTTCCGTACTCCTCGCCGAAGCGGCCCAGATACCCGTAGGCCGCGCTGATCACCAGATCGAGCACCGTCATCGCATCGGGAATGCGGTTGGCCACCGCGGAACTGGCGAACCCGACCATGCTGCGCAGTTCCGTGGTGTCGGCACCGGCCAGGGACGCGCCGAGCACCTCGGCCGATCCGGTGTCGGGCACCGTCTGTGCGGCGGCCACGCTGAGCAGCGACGTCTTACCCGCCCCGTTGGGGCCCAGCACCGCCCAGCGCTCGTCCTCCTCCACGGTCCAATCCACCTCGCGCAGCGGTTCCGCCTCGCCGCGGCGCACCGTCACGCCGCTCATGCGCAGCACCTGGCCGTTCATCGCACTCTCCGTCGTCATACTGGGACTGGTGAATCGCAACACGCCGCCCTCTGCCGCGGTGCGGCCCCGCGGCGCACCGAAGGGTCCGCGCGGCAGCGGACCCCGTCGAAGCGAACCTACTCGACGTCCCTCGGGATACGCGCACCGATCTAGGCTGAGAGGCGATGCTGCGAGAACTCTCATCCGCCCAGCTCGTCGCATGGGGCAACGCCTGGCTGGCCGGCCGCGCGGGGCTCGACGACGCCGTCGGCGCCACCGAGCGCGACACCGGCCCCCACGTCATCGGCACCGCCGAGGACGACCTTCCGTTCGAGGCCGGTACACCGCTGCGGTCGGCCCTGGCCGGACTGCGTCCGCACGGGCTCGCGTCCTTCCGGCTGTGCCTGCCCGTCCCCGGCGACCCGCTGGGCCTGGTCGGCGGCGCCGAGCTCAACAGGCAGGCCCTCGACGCCCGCGAGGCGGTACTGGTGCGGCTGGAGCGGGGCAAGGTCGGCCTCGTGCCGCACGAGGACCGGCGCGGCTCCTCCTACGTCGGCGTGGCCTGGACGCCGTACCCGGCGGCCGACGCCGATCCCGAACCCGTCCCCCTGCCCGACGCCGAGCACGGGCTGCACACCGCCATGCGCGAATCCGCCGCGCTTTTCGGACAGGTCGACGACATCTCCGCGTGGGGTCCGGAGGTCACCCGGGCGCTGGCGGACCTGCGCGACGCCGACCGGGCGCCCACACCCGGCCTGGCCCCCGGGCACCCGCAGCGCGCGCACCGGCTCGCCGCACAGGCCGACCGGCTGGCGGTCGTGGTCCGGCTCGCCGACGACGACGAAGGACGCGGACTCAGCGCCGCGCAGATGCAGTCCCGCCGCGAAGCGCTGCGCGTACTCGACGCCGCGGTGCGCCGCGCACGCGTCGCCGCCTACAACGCCGCCGCCGACTGACCCGACCCCGGGGCCGCCCCGGACGACATCAGGGGAAAGCCAGGGACGCCACCGGATCCCCTCAGCGGGATCCCCGTCCGATACTGGACCTATGAACGAGACGGCATCCGCGCCCGCCGCGGGACCCGCGAACCTGAAGGCATCCGACGCCGACCGCGACCGCACCGCCGAGGTCCTGGCCGCCGCGCTGAGCGAAGGCCGCCTCAGCCACGCGGAGCACGGCGAGCGCATCGACGCCGCCTACGCCGCACGCACACGGGGCGAGCTCGCCCCCCTGACCACGGACCTCCCCGCGGGGGCCCCGACCGCCCCTGAGGCCGCCGCCCCGCCGCGCTCACCCACCGGGAGCGAGAACATCCGCGCCGTACTCGCCTCCGCGGAACGCACGGGGCACTGGCTCGTCGAGCCGCGCACCAACGTCTCCGTGATCCTCGGCGCCGCCGTACTGGACCTGCGCGAGGCCACCCTGTCCCAGCACGAGGTGACGATCCAGACGGCACTCGTGATGGGCTCGCTGGAGATCATCGTCGCGCCCGGGGTGCGCGTGGTGAGCCGCGCATCCGACATCCTCAGCGCCACCGGCATCGATACCGACCTGGACGCCGACTCCTCGGCGCCTACCGTGGTGATCACCGGATCGTCCTGGCTCTCCTCGGTCGAGGCCCGGGCGAAACCCCGGCGTGCCGGGGCCGCCGAACGCAAGCGCCGCTGCCGCTGAGCCGCGGCGCCGACCGGGGCCACGCGGCGACGAAACACGATACGCCGAAGACAGCAGAAGGACGGCCACGCGCCATGGAACCCGACCACATCCGCGCCTCCGACGCCGATCGCGACCGTGTCGCCGAACGCCTGCGCGAAGCGGCCGCCGAAGGACGGCTGACCCAGGCCGAGCACGAGGAGCGCGTCGACGCCCTCTACCGCGCCAAGACCGTCGGCGAGCTCGCCGGGATCACCCACGACCTGCCCGAACTCGGCGGCGTCGGCGACGACCGCGATGGCGCGGCGATGTCCGCGGCCACCGAGGAGGCGCGGCGGCTGGCGGCCGACAGCACCGGGCGCGAGAACATCGTCGCGGTGTTCAGCGGGGCCGAGCGCAAGGGGCGCTGGCTCGTCGAGCCGCGAACCAACGTCTCCGTGCTCTTCGGCGGCGTCGAGCTGGACCTGCGCGAGGCCGTGCTCTCCCAGCGCGAAGTCACCATCCAGTGCGCAGTGATCTGCGGCGGGCTGGAGATCATCGTCCCGCACGGCGTCCGTGTGGTGAACAACATAGCGGGGATTCTCGGGGGGACGGGGCTGAACGGCACGGATGCGGTCACCGACCCCAACCACCCCGTCATCCGGCTGACGGGCACCTGCATGCTGGGCGGAATCGAGGTCAAGGCGAAGCGGCCCAAGCGCAAGCGCAAGAACCGCCGATAGCCGCCGGCGGCGGCTCGCAGACGGCGCACCGGTGGCGGTATCGGTGCAGGCCGATGACCAGGAGATGAACACCGGTTCCCTAGGCGCGGCCCTGGCCGTCGGTCCGAAAAGTCGGGCGAGTACCGTAGTTGGCGCGATGAATGATCACACCACGCTCCTGGTAACGGTGACCGGCCGCGACCGCCCGGGCGTCAGCGCACGGTTGCTCAGCACCCTGTCCGTGTTCCCGGTCGTCCTCGTCGACCTCGAACAGGTCGTCGTAGGAGAACGCCTCGTCCTGAGCGCGCTCGTCAGCGTCGACGAGGGCGTCGCCCCCGGCGTCAGCCGCAGCCGCGTCTTCACGGAGATCCGCGCGGCCGTGGACAAGACCTGCATCGACCTCGACATGGACGTCGAGTACTCCGACGGCAACGGGCGCGTGGGCCACGCGTCCCCCGAACAACTCCACGTGACGGTGCTGGCGGACCCGCTGCGTCCGGGCGCGCTGGGGGCGATCGCTTCCTGTGTCGCCCGCTCCGGCGCCAACATCGAGCGCATCGAGCGGCTCGCGAGCTACCCCGTCTCCTCATTCGAACTGGACATCTCCGGCGCCGATCCCGAGCAGCTGCGCGGCGATCTGTCCATGGAGGCGGCCACGCAGGGGATCGACGTGGCGCTGCAACCCAGCGGGCTGCACCGCCGCGGCAAGCACCTGATCGTGATGGACGTCGACTCCACGCTGATTCAGGGCGAGGTGATCGAGCTTCTGGCCGAGCACGCCGGCTGCGCCGAAGAGGTCGCCCGCGTGACCGAAGAGGCGATGCGCGGCGAACTCGACTTCGAGGACTCCCTGCGCCGCCGCGTCGCGCTGCTCAAAGACCTCGACGCGTCCGCGCTCGACGCGGTGCGCGACCGGCTGGTGCTCGCCCCCGGCGCACGCACTCTGGTGCGTACGCTCAAGCGGCTGGGTTACGAGTGCGCCATCGTCAGCGGCGGCTTCTCCCAGATCACCGACGCCCTCGTCGAGCGGTTGGGGATCGACTACTCCCTGGCCAACACGCTGGAGGTCGTGGACGGCAAGCTCACCGGCCAGCTGGTGGGACCGATCGTCGACCGCAAGGGCAAGGCCGAGGCTCTGCGCCGCTTCGCTCACGAGGCGGGCGTTCCGGTGACACAGACGGTGGCGATCGGCGACGGCGCCAACGACCTGGACATGCTGCAGACGGCCGGTCTGGGCGTGGCCTACAACGCCAAACCGGTGGTGCAGGAACAGGCCGACACGGCGGTCAACGTCCCCTATCTGGACACCATCGTCTACCTGCTGGGGGTCTCCCGCGACGAGGTCGAGGCGGCCGACCGCGAAGGCGACCTCGACGGTCCCGCCGGCTGACGACGGATCCCGACTCCGCCCCACCCCCGCCCGTGAATCGACCGCTTCCGCCGGACCGGACCTCGTCCGGTCCGGCGTTTTCCGCCACCATGAGCACCCGCGACCCGGCCAGCCCGGGCTTGTGACACTACGCACCCGCACCGCCACCCCCAGTCACACCCCCGGACACAAAAAAAGAAGGAGACGAGCCGCCCGACGACGACCCGCCCCCTTCTACAAAGAAATGCGGCGGCAACCTACTCTCCCACCCCCACCATGGAGGCAGTACCATCGGCGCAAAGAGACTTAACGACCGGGTTCGGAATGAGACCGGGTGTGACCCTCCCACTATCACCACCGCAAAACCCACCACCCACACACCCGCCAACAACGGCAGACGCACAGGCGAAACCTGCGGAACCCCCACCGACCCCACACACCAGGCCAGCAGGAGAAAACATAGCATGCGCGAGCACCCAGCATCCACGGCGGACAAGCCCTCGGCCTATTAGTACCGGTCAGCTCCACCCCTCACAAGGCTTCCACACCCGGCCTATCAACCCAGTCATCACCTGGCGGCCTTACCCCCACCACAGGGCAGGAGACCTCATCTCGAAGCAAGCTTCCCACTTAGATGCTTTCAGCGGTTATCTCTCCCGAACGTAGCCAACCAGCCATGCCCCTGGCGGAACAACTGGCACACCAGCGGTTCGTCCGTCCCGGTCCTCTCGTACTAGGGACAGCCCTTCACAAGTCTCCAACGCGCGCAGCGGATAGGGACCGAACTGTCTCACGACGTTCTAAACCCAGCTCGCGTGCCGCTTTAATGGGCGAACAGCCCAACCCTTGGGACCAACTCCAGCCCCAGGATGCGACGAGCCGACATCGAGGTGCCAAACCATCCCGTCGATACGGACTCTTGGGGAAGATCAGCCTGTTATCCCCGGGGTACCTTTTAGCCGTTGAGCGACGCCGCTTCCACACGCCGGCGCCGGATCACTAGTCCCTGCTTTCGCACCTGCTCGACACGTCCGTCTCACAGTCAAGCTCCCTTGTGCACTTACACTCACCACCTGATTGCCAACCAGGCCGAGGGAACCTTTGGGCGCCTCCGTTACCCTTTAGGAGGCAACCGCCCCAGTTAAACTACCCACCAGACACTGTCCCCAGACCGGATCACGGCCCGAGGTTAGATGCCCGAAACAGCCAGAGTGGTATTTCACCAACGCCTCCACCACCACTGGCGTGGCGGCTTCACCGGCTCCCACCTATCCTACACAAACCATCCCAAACACCAATGTCAAGCTATAGTGAAGGTCCCGGGGTCTTTCCGTCCTGCTGCGCGAAACGAGCATCTTTACTCGTACTGCAATTTCACCGGGCCCGCGGTTGAGACAGCGGGAAAGTCGTTACGCCATTCGTGCAGGTCGGAACTTACCCGACAAGGAATTTCGCTACCTTAGGATGGTTATAGTTACCACCGCCGTTTACTGGCGCTTAGATTCCCAGCCTCACGCACAAGCGCTAACCGGTCCTCTTAACGTTCCAGCACCGGGCAGGCGTCAGTCCGTATACAGCGTCTTACGACTTCGCACGGACCTGTGTTTTTAATAAACAGTCGCTTTCCCCTGGTATCTGCGACCCCGCCCCGCTCACAGGGAAAACCTGATCACCGGACAGGGCTCCCCTTCTCCCAAAGTTACGGGGACAATTTGCCGAGTTCCTTAACCACGGATCACCCGAACGCCTCGGTATACTCTACCTGACCACCTGCGTCGGTTTCGGGTACTGGCCGCACACGCACTCGCTAGAGGCTTTTCTCGACAGCACGGGATCACTCACTTCGCCGAAACGGCTCGGCATCACGCCTCACCCCTGTAACAGGGCAGGGATTTACCACCACCCCGGGCTACACGCTTACCCCCGGACAACCACCGCCGGGTAGAGCTACCCCACTGCGTCACCCCATCACTTGCCTACACACCCCTCGGGTCCCAGGCACACCACCACCCCCGCACCCGAAGGCACGAAGACGGGCATGCATGGTCAGCATCAGGGCTATCGACACGGGCGCACGCGCACGGGTACGGGAATATCAACCCGTCATCCATCGACTACGCCTGTCGGCCTCGCCTTAGGTCCAGACTCACCCTGGGCGGATCAACCTGCCCCAGGAACCCTTAGTCAATCGGCGCCGGAGTTTCCCACTCCGGTATCGCTACTCATGCCTGCATTCTCACTCGCACGCCCTCCACCACACGGTCACCCGGCGGCTTCACCGAACGCACGACGCTCCCCTACCAACCGACACCAACGTGCCGGCCCCACGGCTTCGGCGGCGCACTTCAGCCCCGCTACATTATCGGCGCAGAATCACTTGACCAGTGAGCTATTACGCACTCTTTCAAGGATGGCTGCTTCTAAGCCAACCTCCTGGTTGTCTCAGCAACTCCACAACCTTTCCCACTTAGCGCACCCTTAGGGGCCTTAGCCGGAGGTCTGGGCTGTTTCCCTCTCGACCACGGAGCTTATCCCCCGCAGTCTCACTGCCGCGCTCACTCCACCGGCATTCGGAGTTTATCTGACCTCAGTAACCTGGTCGGGCCCATCGGCCAAACAGTAGCTCTACCTCCGGGGAGCACCACACGACGCTGCACCTAAATGCATTTCGGGGAGAACCAGCTATCACGGAGTTTGATTGGCCTTTCACCCCTACCCACAGCTCATCCCCCAGGTTTTCAACCCTGGTGGGTTCGGGCCTCCACGAAGTCTTACCTCCGCTTCACCCTGGCCATGGGTAGATCACTCCGCTTCGGGTCCACAGCATGCGACTCCACCGCCCTGTTCAGACTCGCTTTCGCTACGGCTACCCCACACGGGTTAACCTCGCCACACACCATGACTCGCAGGCTCATTCTTCAAAAGGCACGCCATCACCCCGCACTCAAGCGAAGCTCTGACGGCTTGACAGCACACGGTTTCAGGTACTATTTCACAACCCCTCACCGGGGCACTTTTCACCTTTCCCTCACGGTACTCGTCCACTATCGGTCACCAGGACGTATTCAGGCTTGACAGGTGGTCCTGCCGGATTCACACGGAATTCCTCGAGCTCCGCGCTACTCGGGGCCACGCCCACCACGATGCCATGCGCCTTCGCCTACAGGACTCTCACCCGCTCCGGCGCCGCTTCCCAACGGCTTCGGCTGACACACACCACCACGGACCGGATCGGCAGACCCGGAACAGACATACCCCACAACCCCGCACACGCAACGACTGCCGCCTATCCCACGCGCACGGTTTAGCCATCATCCCCGTTCGCTCACCACTACTGAGGGAATCACTGTTGTCTTCTCTTCCTGCGGGTACTGAGATGTTTCACTTCCCCGCGTCACCACCGACCGCCCTATACATTCAGACGGCGGCAACCCGACACAACTCGGGCTGGGTTCCCCCATTCGGACACCCACGGATCAACGCCCGGTTGACGGCTCCCCGTGGACTATCGCGGCCTCCCACGTCCTTCATCGGCGCCTGGTGCCAAGGCATCCACCGTATGCCACTCTTGCTTGGCCACCGCAGATACAAGATGCTCGCGCACACTATCCACAAATCAAACCGCACACCACGAGCCCGACCACAACCCGCCCCGAACCGGGACGCGTCTTCGTCGGGGTGGCACCGGGACGACGACCCACAGGCCGCCCCCTCAGACACCCAACAGCGCGTGCATCCTCCGCAACCACTCCCGGCACCGGACCGCCCCACCCGCCGCGATCCGAAGATCCACCGACGAGAACGGGGCCGCCCACAGGCCACCGGGTCCACTTCCGAGCCGGCCGGCCCACGACGAAAAACAACGGGCCGACAGCAACGACTCCTTAGAAAGGAGGTGATCCAGCCGCACCTTCCGGTACGGCTACCTTGTTACGACTTCGTCCCAATCGCCAGCCCCACCTTCACGCACTCCCTCCCCGCAGGGTTAGGCCGCACGTTTCGGGTGTTGCCGACTTTCATGACGTGACGGGCGGTGTGTACAAGGCCCGGGAACGTATTCACCGCGGCGTTGCTGATCCGCGATTACTAGCGACTCCACCTTCATGGGGTCGAGTTGCAGACCCCAATCCGAACTGAGACCGGCTTTTAGGGATTCGCTCCGCCTCACGGCATCGCACGCCCACTGTACCGGCCATTGTAGCATGTTTGCAGCCCAAGACATAAGGGGCATGATGACTTGACGTCATCCCCACCTTCCTCCGAGTTGACCCCGGCAGTCTCCCATGAGTCCCCACCATCACGTGCTGGCAACATGGAACAAGGGTTGCGCTCGTTGCGGGACTTAACCCAACATCTCACGACACGAGCTGACGACAGCCATGCACCACCTGTGCCGGAACGCCCGAAGGCACCCCCCGTCTCCGGAGGATTTCCCGGCATGTCAAACCTTGGTAAGGTTCTTCGCGTTGCGTCGAATTAAGCAACATGCTCCGCCGCTTGTGCGGGCCCCCGTCAATTCCTTTGAGTTTTAGCCTTGCGGCCGTACTCCCCAGGCGGGGCGCTTAATGCGTTAGCTACGGCACGGAAACCGTGGAAAGTCCCCACACCTAGCGCCCAACGTTTACAGCGTGGACTACCAGGGTATCTAATCCTGTTCGCTCCCCACGCTTTCGCTCCTCAGCGTCAGGTAAGGCCCAGAGACCCGCCTTCGCCACCGGTGTTCCTCCTGATATCTGCGCATTTCACCGCTACACCAGGAATTCCAGTCTCCCCTGCCTACCTCTAGCATGCCCGTATCCACTGCCAAACCGGAGTTAAGCCCCGGACTTACACAGCAGACGCGACACGCCGCCTACGAGCTCTTTACGCCCAATAATTCCGGACAACGCTCGGACCCTACGTATTACCGCGGCTGCTGGCACGTAGTTGGCCGGTCCTTATTCCCCACCTACCGTCAACCCGCACAGAAGCACGGGCCTGCGTCGGTGGTAAAAGAGGTTTACAACCCGAAGGCCGTCATCCCCCACGCGGCGTCGCTGCGTCAGGCTTCCGCCCATTGCGCAATATTCCCCACTGCTGCCTCCCGTAGGAGTCTGGGCCGTGTCTCAGTCCCAGTGTGGCCGGTCGCCCTCTCAGGCCGGCTACCCGTAATCGCCTTGGTAGGCCTTCACCCCACCAACAAGCTGATAGGCCGCGAGCCCCTCCCTGATCGGAGAAACACCTTTCCACGCCCCGCCATGCGACGGAACGTCCTATCCGGTATTAGACCGGGTTTCCCCGGCTTATCCCGGAGTCAGGGGCAGGTTGCTCACGTGTTACTCACCCGTTCGCCGCTCGTGTACCCCGAAGGGCCTTACCGCTCGACTTGCATGTGTTAAGCACGCCGCCAGCGTTCGTCCTGAGCCAGGATCAAACTCTCCATTAAAGGTCTGAACCCCGACACGACCCGGTAAAAACCCCGCGCAGCACGCGGAGCCAACCCGGGCCCATCAAAGGAACCCCGGAACCGAACCGCCCGAAGGCGCCGGTTCCACGGGGCCAAAACAAACTTGGCACAAAGAAAAACACGCGCTGTTGAGTTCTCAAGGAACGACCGCTCATCCGGTACAAGCCCCGACCCGCCGTCCGGCGGATCCGCCCGAGCTCTTCCCAAGAGACGGAATCTCCCGGCGGGATCCCCACCGCACCGGAGTGCGATTTCGCCCCGCTCTCTGTTGTGTCTTCACATTAGCAGGGTTCCCGCTAACCCGCCAAATCGGCGAATTCAGAACGCGAATCCGACTGCTTCCGCACAACCGTCTCCACTCCCACAGGCAGAGTCGGACCCCGCCATACGAAGGAGATTCGAATCGAATCGTGTGGATCCCGCCCCGACCGTCCGACGACGGCCGCAGACGAGGTGAAGCGCCGCTCCGTGGAGGCAGGCGCTGAACGTCCCGAACCACGGCGGCTCGGACGACTATAGCGGTCTTCGCGGAATGAGCCAACTCGGGCCGGGCGGCGAGGCGCGGCCGACCGCCGGCACCCGTGTTTGGACGGCCCCCGACACGGTGGGCGCCACCCTCACCGATGTCGCCACCGGACTGCTGGAACTCACCGCCGACGGGTGACGCGGAGCCGCCGGACGGGGGCGGATGCGGGCGCGGGGCCTCCGGCGGCTCCGACCGTCGCCGTCAGGTCAGCAGGCGCACCGCCCCCGTGCCCGGCGCGGCGTAGAGCCACTCGACCTCCAGATCGATCACCGCGAGGCCGGCCGTGGGGAAGGAGTCCAGCGGCTCGTCCGGCATGAAGGCCGCCACGAGCTGGGCCATCGTGGGGTTGTGCCCCACGATCAGCAGTGTCTCCACGTCGGGGTCGGTCCGCGAGACCACCTCCAGCGCCGCGGAGACGTCGGCGCCGTAGAGGTCGCGCTCGTAGTCGGGGTCGGGGATTCGACCGGCGGCCTCGACCGCCGATTCGAGGGTCTGCCGAGCGCGCAGCGCCGTCGAGCAGACGACGTGGTCGGGAAGCGCGCCGGCCGAGGCCAGGGTGGCGCCCGCCGCCCGCGCCTGGTCACGGCCTTCGGGGGTCAGCGCACGCTCGTGGTCGGAGCCGTCGATCAGCGGCTCGGCCTGGGCGTGCCTGAGCACGATCAGTCGTTTGGTCATGGCGACAGCACCGTGGCCACGATCGCGATCACCGCCATGGCACCGAGCATGGCTCCCACGATCACGGCCAGCCCTTTCATTCCTGACAACGGGACATCCTCCAGCGCGGTTCTTCGCCGCTCAGCCTAGAGGGTCGCCGGCACCCTCCGGCGCGGGCGCCGCCCGCGCCGCCGAAGCGACCGTATCCGGCGGTATCGCCCTGGAGAACCCCCGGAAAAGCGAAAGGGCGCGGGCGCCCGGGACCGCATACCGGGCGCCCGCGCCCCGTGGAGCGCAGCGGGGGTCAGTCCTCGCCGCCGCCGTCTGCGGCGCGGGCCTCCTCCTTGCGCACGGATCCCTCGCCGGCGGCCGTTCCGTCGGCCTCCACGGCGGGGGAGCCGCCGTCGCCACCGGTGCCGCTGCCGGGCAGGTTCGTCGCGGTGACCTCGCCGGTGCGGCGCTTGGACCACACGATCGCGCCGACGATGACCGCGGTCGCGACGACGGTGACCGCGGCCCGCAGGAAGAAGTCGTCGGACAGCATCACGACGCTCGGCGCGATGATCAGCGCGACCAGGTTCATCACCTTGAGCAGAGGGTTGATGGCCGGACCGGCGGTGTCCTTGAAGGGATCGCCGACCGTGTCGCCGATGACCGTGGCCTCGTGCGCCTCGGAGCCCTTGCCTCCGTGGTTGCCGTCCTCGACGAGCTTCTTGGCGTTGTCCCAGGCGCCGCCGGAGTTGGCCAGGAAGACGGCCATCAGGGAACCGGCCGCGATCGCGCCGCCGAGGAAGGCCCCCAGCGGTGCGTAGCCCAGCGCGAAGCCCACGGCGATGGGCGCGAGTACGGCCAGCAGCCCCGGCGTGATCAGCTCACGCAGCGAGTCCCGGGTGCAGATGTCGACGACCCGCGCGTACTTGGGCTTCTCGGAGCCGTCCATGATCCCGGGGTGGGTACGGAACTGGTTCCGCACCTCCAGGACCACGCGCCCGGCGGCCCGGCCCACCGCGCTGATCGCCAGTCCGGAGAACAGGAACACGACCGCCGCACCCACGATGACGCCGACGAGCACGTTGGGCTCGTCGATGGAGAGGCTGAAGCTGGCCGCGTCCTGGCCGGACTCCGCGAGCGCTTCTTCGACCGCGGTGCGGAACGCACCGAACAGGGCGGTGGCAGCGAGCACCGCGGTGGCGATGGCGATGCCCTTGGTGATGGCCTTGGTGGTGTTGCCCACCGCGTCGAGACTGGTGAGCACGTCGGCACCGGCGCCTTCGACGTCGCCGGACATCTCGGCGATGCCCTGGGCGTTGTCGGCTACGGGCCCGAAGGTGTCCATCGCGACGATGACGCCGACCGTGGTCAGCAGGCCGGTGCCCGCCAGGGCGACGGCGAAGAGGCTGAGCGTGACCGAAGCGCTGCCGATGAGGAAGGCGACGTAGACGGCACCGGCGATCAGCACCGCCGAGTAGACGGCCGACTCCAGACCCACCGAGACTCCGGAGAGGATGACCGTGGCGGCGCCCGTCTCCGAGCTCTCGCCGATGTCCTTCACGGGGCGCCGGTCGGTCTCGGTGAAGTAGCCCGTCAGCAGTTGGATCGCGGCGGCCAGAACCAGGCCGACGAGCACCGCGCCGACGGCCACGAGCCGGGGGTCGCCGTCCAGGCCCTGGATCTCCTCGCCGGCGCCGGTGAGCCCGTCGAAGCTCGCGGGCAGGTAGGCGAAGGCGGTCGCGGTCACCAGGACGGCGGAGATGACCGCCGAGACGAAGAATCCCCGGTTGATGGCCGACATGGCGGTCTTGTCGCGCGAGCGGGGCGCCACGATGAAGATGCCGATGATGGCGGTGATGACGCCGATCATGGGTACGAGCAGCGGGAAGACGAGGCCTTCGACGCCGAAGGCGACACGGCCCAGGATCAGCGAGGCGACCAGCACCACGGCGTAGGACTCGAACAGGTCGGCGGCCATGCCCGCGCAGTCTCCGACGTTGTCGCCCACGTTGTCGGCGATGGTCGCGGCGTTGCGCGGGTCGTCCTCGGGGATGCCCTGCTCGACCTTGCCGACGAGGTCGGCGCCGACGTCGGCGGCCTTGGTGAAGATGCCGCCGCCGACCCGCATGAACATCGCGAGCAGGGCCGCGCCGAAGCCGAAGCCTTCCAGGACGTTGGGGGCGTCGCCGCGGTAGACGAGGACGACGACGGCCGCTCCCAGCAGGCCGAGACCGACGGTGAACATGCCCGCGACCCCGCCGGTGCGGAAGGCGATCCGCATCGCGGAGTGTTCTCCGCTCTCACCGCCTTCGCGGGCGGCCGCGGCCACACGGAGGTTGCCGCGCACGGCCAGCCACATGCCGATGAAGCCGGTGAGGGCCGAGAAGCCGGCGCCGAGGGCGAAGAACACGGATCGTCCGATCCGCACCGCGAGGTCGTCCGCCGGCAGCAGCAACAGCAGCACCGGGATGACGATGACGAACACGACCAGGGTGCGGAACTGGCGTTTGAGGTACGCCGCAGCTCCTTCCTGGACGGCACGCGCGATGTCCTGCATCCGCTCGGTGCCCTGGCCGGCGGCGAGAACTTCACGGACCAGCCATCCGGCGACGGCGAGCGCGAGAAGCGCGACCACCAGCACCACGACGACAAGCGTGAAATTCATTCCGTCCAGAGCCAGGGCCGGGCCGCCACTGGCGGCTTGGGTGAGCCCAGACAATCCGTCCTCCTAGAGACGGGCACGTTTTGGCCCCCGCGGGGTAGTGCGGCCGCCTCCCATGCCTGTCACCAGGCTCGACGGCACGCCCGGCAGGGTCCTGCGGGTGCCACCAACACGGTTTCGTACGCCGTTCCGCTGGGACCAGCGGGAACGGTGTCCGGGGATTCTACGCACCGGTAGGACGAAATGTGAGTGCGGGTCACGGTGATCGGCTACGCGGGAACGATATGTGATCGCACGGTGACCTGCGAATGCGGATATCCCGCCTCCGGGTTCGCATTTAGTAAAAATGAATACATAAAAGACAAAAAGAATAAACGCCACATAAAGGGCACCGTTCCGCCGGCTCCGGCGCGCGGCGTGCGGCGGCCGTCCTGGCCCGCAGGTGCGACGGACGGGCCGGGCATGCGGGGTGCGGGCGTATGCCGGGGTCCGGGTGGCGGTCCGGCTGCGGCGGGCAGCGCCGGCACCGGAGGGAAGCCGCAGCGCTTGGCGCGGCGGTTCCCCTATGTATGCAGCGAACCGCACCGCGGGTGTGCGGCGCCACCGGTTCGGCGCCGATGTGTCGCAGAGCACGCAGGAACAGGGCGTTCCGGGCGTGCGCGGCTGCTTCCGGAGGCGGATCGGCGCTGGTGCCGCGCGCTACCGCAGCGGACTCGGACGGCCCGCGCCGCGGGCCGCAGAACGTCCGCGCGCCACTGCCGGAACACGGTCGGAGTGTCGATCGCGTGCTGCGGCGTGCGGGAGGACCCGTCGCTCCGGACGTCGTCCGCAGCGCTCATCGTGTCCCGCGCCCCTCGTGCCCTGGCATCGGACGCCGAGGCCGGTGAATCGGTCCGTGGACGGCTCTCCGGGGACCCGCCCGTACCGCACCGGGACCGCCGGCACCCCGGCGGCGAGGGCGGCCGCCTCATCGCCGGACCGGTATCGGAACCGAGCACCGGCGCCACTTCCCGACCGGTCTCGGAACCGTCGAGCGGCAGGCGGGCGGTGCTCAACCGTGCGGTCCTGCCGCGACTGCTGCACACGCCGCTGAACAGCGGGGCCGGCGCCCGGGAAGACGCACCGGGACCCACGCCCTGACCGGGGACGTCGAGCCGGACGCGATCCACCGCCCGGTCCCGGAACCCCCGCCTTCCGGGAGCGGCCCCGCCGGGAAGGCGGGCGCTCCGCGGATCCCGCCTACCGCGCGTCGCCGCGGCGCAACCGCAACCCGCCGGTGTCGATGTCGACGGCAGGGGCGTCGGAATCGGCGCCGGCGCGGTCCTCGTCTTCCGCGCCCTCAAGGGCGTCCAGACGGTCGGCGACGGACTGCGCGAAGTCCGCCGCACCCACGGCGTCGACGCCGTCGGGGGCCGCGGAGCCGTAGTCCGCGACGGCTTCGGCACCGCGGCGCAGCAGCCGTGCCGCACCTACGCGGTTGCCGCGCTGGCCGTGGGTCAGGCCGACGGCGATCTGGGCCAGTCCCCGCCACAGTTGGCGGTCGGACTCGGCGGCGGACTTCCACACCGCTTCCAGCACCTCGTGTGCGTGGAAGGCGTAGCCGGCGTCGAGCAGCTTCTGGGCTTCGTGCAGGCCCTCCTCAGGGGTGAACTCCGCGTCGTCGGGGACGCGCGCCACGCCTTCGGAGCCGTGGGCCAGAGGCCGGCCGAAGCGGTCGCGGGGGCGCTGGTTCTGCGCCCTGCCCTCCGGATCCCGGTCGCGCTGGGTCTGTGTGGAGTCGCTCATCCTCGCCGCTCCTTGTCTGGCTGCCGACTGCCCTGTGCCCGTTCACCGCCGCCCCCAATTGTGCACCCGCGCAGGAGGCGGAAGGCGGCGGGCGTAGCGGCTCCGCGGGTCCCCTGTCGTCCGGGGAAGATCCCGGGAAAGATCCCGGTGGGATGTCGATACGCCGAGCCCGGCTCCGTCCCCCGGATGAACGCGGCCGCGACGGGCCGTACCGAAGCGAGGAGGACACGATGACCAAGTACCTGCTGCTCAAGCACTACCGGGGCGCGCCGGCGGCGGTCAACGACGTGCCGATGGACCAGTGGGCTCCGGAGGAGGTCTCGGCCCACATTCAGTACATGCAGGACTTCACCGCCCGGATCGAAGAAACCGGCGAGTTCGTCGACGGCCAAGCGCTGTCGCCGGAGGGCACCTTCGTCCGCTACGACGGCGAGGGGCGGCCGCCGGTCACCGACGGCCCGTTCGCCGAGGCCAAGGACCTGATCGCCGGCTGGATGGTGATCGACGTCGAAACCTACGAGCGGGCGCTGGAGCTGGCCGGCGAGCTGTCCGCGGCCCCGGGCGCCGGCGGCGAGCCGATCCACGAGTGGCTTGAGCTCCGCCCGTTCATGTCCGAACCCGAGACCGTCACGGAGTGACGCACCGTGGATGAGACCCTGCTGCGGTCCCTCACCCCCGCGGTGATCGGCGTCCTCGTCCGCCGCGGAGCCGACTTCGCGGCGGCCGAGGACGCCGTCCAGGAAGCCCTGGTCGAAGCGGTGCGAGCATGGCCCGACCGTCCGCCGCGGGACCCCCGGGGCTGGCTGGTCACCGTGGCCTGGCGCAGATTCCTCGACTCCGCCCGTGCCGACACGACCCGGCGCGGCCGCGAGGAACGCGTCGAGGCCGAACCGGAACCCGGCCCGGGCCGAGCGGTGGACGACACGCTCCAGCTGTACTTCCTGTGCGCGCACCCGTCCCTGACCCCGGCCTCGGCCGTCGCGCTGACACTGCGCGCGGTCGGCGGCCTGACCACGCGCCGGATCGCGCAGGCCTACCTCGTGCCCGAGGCGACCATGGCCCAGCGCATCAGCAGAGCCAGGCGCACCGTCGCATCCGTCCGGTTCGACCGGCCCGGTGACGTCGCCACTGTGCTGCGCGTGCTCTACCTGATCTTCAACGAGGGCTACTCCGGCGACGTCGACCTCGTCGCCGAGGCGATCCGGCTCACCCGCACGTTGGCGGCCGGGTTCGATCATGAGGAAGTGTCCGGGCTGCTCGCGCTCATGCTGCTGCACCACGCACGGCGCCCGGCACGGACCCGCGCCGACGGCAGCCTCGTGCCGCTCGCCGAACAGGACCGCGGCCTATGGGACACCGGGCTGATCGCCGAGGGCGTCGACGTGCTCCAGGCCGCGCTCGCCCGCGACCGACTGGGCGAATACCAGGCACAAGCCGCCGTCGCCGCGCTGCACGCCGACGCCCGCACGGCGGAGGAGACCGACTGGGTACAGATCGTCGAGTGGTACGACGAGCTGCTGGGGATCACCGACAACCCGGTGGCCCGACTCAACCGTGCGATCGCTCTCGGCGAGGCCGACGGGGCGCGGGCGGGGCTGGCCGCCCTGGCCGAACTCGACCCTTCCTTACCCCGCCGCACCGCCGCGGCGGCTTACCTGCACGAGCGCGACGGCGACCCGGGCACGGCGGCACGGCTCTACGGCGACGCCGCGCGCTCGGCGCCCAGCCTCCCCGAGCGCGACCACCTCATGCGCCAGGCCGCGCGGATCAACACGCGACTGCGCGGCTGAGGCCGAGCGGTCGAGCGGTGCCGGGGCGGGGGCCGCCGGGGATCCGGTTCACCTGTCGGGTTCGGGGTCGGCCAGCCAGCCGGTCAGGGCGGAGTCGAACAGCTCGGGACGCTCCTGGTGCGGGAAGTGCCCGGCGCCCTCGATCATGCGCCAGCGGTAAGGCGCTTCGACATAGCGTCCGGATCCGCGGGCGGTCTCCGGCAGCACGACGGGGTCGAGGGAACCGTGGACCTGGAGGGTCGGCACGGAGACCGGACGGCGCATCCGGCGCATGTAGCGGCGGCCGTCCGGACGCGTCTGGGAGCGGAACAGCCAGCGGTGGTACTCCAGGGCGCTGTGTGCGACACCGGGGATCTGGAAGGCGTCGCGGCAGTTGCGCTCGGTTTCGGAGTCGGGCCATCCGGGCCGCGACCAGGTGCGCAGCATGGTGGCCACCTGCTGTGCGTCGTCGGCGACGAGTCGGCGCTCGGGCACGACGGGCAGCTGGAAGCCGAGCAGGTGGCGGCTCGCCCAGCCTTGTCCGCGGCCGAGCACGGCCGACCGCAGCCGCCGCGGGTGGGGCATGGAGACCACGGCCAGGCGGCGCACGGTTTTGGGGAAGTAGACGGCCATGGTCCAGCCGAGCAGGCCGCCGGTGGAATGGCCGACGACGACGGCTTCGGCCTCACCGAGCGCGCGGATCAGGCCCGCGGCGTCGGAAGCGAGGGTGATCAGGTCGTAGCCCCGCGGCGGCTTGTCGCTGGCGCCGTATCCGCGCAGATCGACGGCGACGGCTCGGTAGCCGGCCTCGGCGAGCGCGGTCAGCTGGCCGTTCCAGGACCACCAGAACTGCGGGAAGCCGTGCAGGAGCAGCGCCAGCGGCCCTTCGCCGGCCTCCGCGATGTGGAAACGGGTTCCGGCCGCGCTCACGGTCCGGTGGGTCCAGGGGCCGTCGAGCAGGACAGCCGACTCGTCAGGCACTGCGCACCGGGCCCCTCCGGTCAGCTGCCGGAGGAAGGACGGCTGCCGCGGAGCGCGGCCAGGGTGCCGGCGACGGTCGCGCCGGTGCGCGGAAAGCCCTGGCGCTTGCGGAACTGGCGCAGGCCGAGGAACAGGAAGAACCCGGCGATCAGGAGGAAGGCGACGGTGACGATGAGGAACGAGAGCCAGGGCGCCAGTCCGGCCGCCATGATCCCCAGTCCGGCCGTGACCGCCACCAGGATGAGGACCATGTGGGCCAGAACGGCCGCGACGATCCACATCCCGGCGCCCATGCCGATCTTCTGGACGTCGCTGGCCAGCTCCATTTTCGCCAGCTGGAGTTCCAGGCGGACGAGCCGGGACATGTTCCCACTCGCCTCGGAGACGAGTTCTCCCAGGGAGTGTTCGGCGGCGTCGAACTCCTCAGGCTCCGGGCCACCCGACCGGGTTTCGGGCATGGAGACCGCTCCCTTCGCTCGGCAGACGTCTTAGGCATCCTCGCACATCCGGTGTCACCGGCGGTCCCCGCGCCGCGCGCCCGGTTCGTGGGTTCCGGGCCCGCCCGGGTGCCGACGGGTCGGGGACCGATACCGGTTCGGCCGCATGGCCGGACCGGCGACCGGTCCCCGATCGTGCCTAGGGCGCTCACGGCAGTGGACGCCGTGCCCGGGACACTGCCCGCCGAGGCGGCGGATACTCCCGCTTCAGCCGCTCACGCGCGAATCAGCGGCTCACTCGTCGCCCTTGCCGCTCTCCTGGAACGCCTCTTTGAGCGTCTGGACCGACTGGGCGTCGGTGAGCGTGGAGACGTCGCCGAGCTCGCGGTTCTCCGCCACGTCCTTGAGCAGCCGGCGCATGATCTTGCCCGAGCGGGTCTTGGGGAGCTCGGGTACCACCATGATCTGGCGGGGCTTGGCGATGGGCCCCAGGTGCGCCCCCACGTGGTCGCGCAGCTCCTTGACGAGGTGGGCGCCGCCGTCGCCGGCCTCGCTGCGCAGGATGACGAAGGCGACGATCGCCTGGCCGGTGACCGGGTCGCTGGCTCCGGTGACGGCGGCCTCGGCGACCTTGTCGTTGGCGACCAGCGCGGACTCGACTTCGGTGGTGGAGATGTTGTGACCGGAGACGAGCATGACGTCGTCGACGCGGCCGAGCAGCCACAGGTCGCCGTCCTCGTCGCGCTTGGCCCCGTCGCCGGGGAAATAGAGGCCGTCGAAGCGCGACCAGTAGGTCTTCTCGTAGCGCTCGGGGTCGCCCCAGATTCCGCGCAGCATCGCCGGCCAGGGCTCGCGTACGACGATGAAGCCGCCTTGGCCGTTGGGGACCGCGGCGCCGGACTCGTCGACGACGTCGACGTCCACGCCCGGGATGGGCTGCATGGCCGCACCGGGCTTGCCCGCGGTGATGCCGGGCATGGGGGTGACCATGATGGCGCCGGTCTCGGTCTGCCACCAGGTGTCGACCACCGGGGTGCGGCCGCCGCCGATGTGGGTGCGGTACCACATGTAGGCCTCGGGGTTGATGGGCTCGCCGACCGAGCCGAGCACCCGCAGGCTGGAGAGGTCGTACTGGGCCGGGTACTCCTCGCCCCATTTCATGAACGTGCGGATGGCCGTGGGGGCCATGTAGGCGAGGGAGACCCGGTACTTCTGCACGATCTCCCAGAAGCGGGCCTTGTGCGGGGTGTCGGGCGTGCCTTCGTACATGACCGACGTCGCCCCGTTGGCGAGGGGACCGTAGACGATGTAGGAGTGGCCGGTGACCCACCCGATGTCGGCGGCCGTCCAGAACACGTCGGTCTCGGGCTTGAGGTCGAAGACCGCCCAGTGGGTGTAGGCGACCTGGGTGAGGTAGCCGCCGGTGGTGTGCAGGATGCCCTTGGGCTTGGCCGTGGTGCCGCTGGTGTACATGATGTACAGCGGGTGCTCGGAGTCGTGGGCCTCGGCCTCGTGCTCGGTGGACTGGCGGTCGACGATGTCGTGCCACCAGACATCGCGGCCTTCGTCCCAGTCGACTTCCTGGCCGGTGCGGCGCACCACGAGGACGTTCTCCACAGCGGGGCGGTCCTGCACGGCGCCGTCGACGGCCGGCTTGAGCGAACTGGGGCTGCCGCGGCGGTAGCCGCCGTCGGCGGTGACGACGAGCTTGGCCTCGCTGTCGTCGATCCGGGTTCCCAATGCGTCCACGGAGAAGCCGCCGAACACGACCATGTGGACGGCGCCGATGCGGGCGCAGGCCAGCATGGCGATCATGGTCTCGGGGATCATCGGCATGTAGATGGCGACCCGGTCGCCCTTGGCGACACCCAGCTCCAGCAGGGCGTTGGCCGCCTGGCAGACCATGCCCTTGAGGTCGGAGTAGGTGATGGTGCGGGTATCTCCGGGCTCACCCTCCCAGTAGAAGGCGACCCGGTCGCCGCGGCCCGCGTCGACGTGCCGGTCCACGCAGTTCACCGCGGCGTTGAGCTTTCCGCCGGTGAACCATTGGGCGAACGGGGGGTTCCACTCCAGGACGTTGCTCCACGGCTGATCCCACTGCAACCTGCGGGCCTGGTCCTCCCAGAACCGCAGCCGGTCCGCGGAGGCGGCGTCGAAGGCGTCGGCCTGCACGTTGGCGTCTGCGGCGAGATCCGCGGGGGGCGGGAAGCTCCGGGTCTCCTGAAGAAGGTTGGACAGTGTTTCCTGACCCTGCCCCTGGGGAGTCTCAGCCACTGTTAGGTCTCCTCACTTGGTCCGGTCCCACAGAAGGCTCGTGTGGTGGAGCCCACTTCATCAAGTGGCGACGTCAACATACAAGGGACCGCTCAGCGGGCTGTGGACGGACGGTCTTTCCTGGGGACGGGCGGTCTTCAACGGCCGATGGACGGACATCTCATTACCGGTAAGTAGGGTTGGCGTCGTGAATTCCGTTCCCGATGAACCCCTGCAGCGGATCGCCGATCTCCCGGGCGTCCGATCGGCCGTCGGCGAGACCCGCACCCTCGTCGACCGCCTGCTCGGCCACCGCATCCTGCGGCGGCGCAGCAGCGACGTGTCCATGGAGTCGGCGCTGCGCGGCGCCCGCGCCTCGGCGGTGCTCGACGGCGCCGACGCCGGACTGGAGGAGGTCCGCGCCGGCCACAGCGACGACCCGCGCGTAAAGGGGGCGCTGCGCGTCTCCGGCGAACTCGGGCCGCTCGCCGACACCTGGTCCAAGGCTCCCCGCCAGGTGCTGGCGCGCCTGCACGCGCTCGCGGCGGCCGACGGGGTCGACGGGGCCGACTTGGGGCGCCCGCGCACCGACGCCGATCCGGTTCCGGATCCGCTCGGCCTGGGGCCCGCCCCGCGCGCGGCCGAGGTCGCGGCGCGCATCGAAGGGCTGGGCACCGTCCTGTCGGCGCGCGCCGCCGTTCCGGCACTGGTGGTCGGCGCCGTCGTGCACGGCGAGTTGGCCGCGCTGCGCCCCTTCGGCTGGGGGGACGGGACGGTCGCGCGCGCTGCCGAGCGGCTGACGCTGATCACACGCGGGCTCGACCCGAAGTCGCTGGTGCCGACCGAGTCGGGCTATCTGGAGCTGCACGACGAGTACAGGCCCGCACTGCGCGGTTACACGAGCGGCACCCCCGACGGCGTGGGCGAGTGGGTCGCTTACTGCTGCCGGGCCGTTGCGGCCGGGGCGCGGGACTCGCTGGCGACGTGCGAGGCGCTGCAGCGGGGGTGACCCCGACGCGGCCGCCGTTCCGGACACCGGCGCCGCCGCGGCGACCGATCTCGATCGGGTTACTTTTCGCCGGGATCCCGGCCGCTGCGCGGCGCCCGCCACTGTGGATTCACCGAGCGACGGACTGGCGATTTGCCCGATTCGGGACCGAATCAGAAAGGCAGAGGACGGTGCCCCGGCCGGCCTTGGGGCCCGAGTCGGGGCATCGCCGCGAAACACGGAAGACCGGGCTATCATGCGTGCTGATTCATAGTCCGACCAGGGACGACTCCCTGGCCTGGACGAGCCTCCCGCGGCTTGGTGACGCGTGGGTACCCGGCTCCGTGTCCGGTGGATCACCCATCCACCTTGTGTTTCCTTTGTACGCCTCCTCGCGTCCGCTGAAAAGCCCCCGGGAGGTCAAAAGATCTCAGCGGTCGGCCAATTCGGCGTGGTAGCGTCCCGTGCTGTATTACCTGGGGAACGTGCCGCACCCCTCAGCTCTCCTCTGCGCGGCACGCAACCGTCGAAATACCCCCTTTGTTCATCCCTAGCGTGGTTTCCCCTCCTATGTGACGATTCAGACGTCGCACGCCGCTCGGCGACCGCGGCGGCCCGCCGGGCCCGGTGCCCGACGGCGAAGACTTATCCGGAAAACGGTGCGGCTCTCCCCCCGGAGCCGGACCTTCGGACGGCCCCCGCTATCCCCCCGGCGGGGGCCGTCGTCAATTCCACCCCTCGGCGGACCGGCCCGTGCATCAGGCGGGCGTTCACGTCCCGCACCACGGCGGCCGCCCCCGCCACCGGCTCCGCGTACTCCCCCGCGTTCGGCAGCGGCGATACCGGCCCTACGACGCCGGCAGCGCTCCGGCGGCGACGGGCCCCTGCCCCGCGCCGGCGACGAGCACAGCGGCGCGCCGGGCCACCAGCGGCAGCGTCGGCGGCGGCGCGCTGCCGGCGGTCTCCCGGCGCGCTCCCGGCCGGGCCTACTGCGCGCCCGGCCCGTCCACAGGTTGGGGATCCGGCTTTCCTCCGGGGGATCCGCCCGGCGAACGTGGAGTGAGCGCTTCCGCACCGGGAGGACCCATGGACGCATCCGCCCCTGCCCGCCCCCTGTTCGCCACCGAAGACCCCCGCCTGCTCGACGATCTCCTCCGCCTTGCGGCGGCCGCCGGGGTCGAGGCCACGGTCGCCCACCACGCCGCCCACGCCGTCACCGAGTGGAACCGCGCGCCGGCGGTCGTCGTCGGCGTCGACCTGCTCCCCGCCCTCGCCCGACTCGACCCCCCGCCCCGGCGCCACGTCCTCGTCGCCGGTCTGAGCGCACACCGGCACGGCGCCGAAGTGTGGGAGGACGCGCTGCGCACGGGCGCCGCAGCCGTTCTGTCCCTGCCCGCCGACGAACCACGGCTGTCCGCGCTGCTCACCGAGTCGGCGCACGCCCGTGCCGAGCATGCGCCCGTCGTCGCCGTGATCGGCGGCCGCGGCGGCGCGGGGGCCAGCCTCCTGGCGATCGCCCTGGCCGGCGCCGCCCGGCGCGCGAACCTGCGCAGCGCGCTCGTCGACGCCGACCCGCTGGGCAGCGGTCTCGACACCCTGCTCGGCCGGGAGGACGCGCCCGGCGACCGCTGGGGCGACCTCGTCGCGCGCCACGGACGGCTGAACTGGTCGGCGCTGCGGTCGCGGCTGCCGGAAGCGGGCGGTATCGCGCTGGTCACCTGGGGGCAGGGCCCCGCGGCGGAGGTTCCGCCGGCCGCCATGCACTCCGTGCTGACCTGCGCCGCGCGCGGATCCGACATCGTGGTCGCCGATCTGCCCCGCGGACCCGATCCCGGGGCCGACGAAGCGCTGCGGCGCGCCTCGACCGTGCTCCTCGTGGTTCCGGCGGAAGTACCCGCGGTGTTCGCCGCGGCGCGGACGGCGCCGCGGCTGGGGCGCAGCGCCCGTGACGTACGGCTGGTCGTGCGCGAAAGCGGCGGAGACGTGTCGGCGGCCGACGTCGCCCGGACACTCGACCTGCCGACGGCCTGCCGGGTGCGCGCGGACCGCGGACTCCTGCGCGGCCTGCGCGCGGGTGCGCCCGCGGCCCCCGACGATCCGCGCTCTTCTCCGCTGGCCGGTACCGTCGACCGGCTGCTCTCCGATCTCCGGTCGGCATCCGGGCCGTCGGCGGCCGATACCGGCGGCCCGTCGCCGCCGACGCCCGTGCCCTCCTCGGTTTCCCGCCCGGATCCCGGCGATCCGCCCCACGGGAACGGAGGACGGACGCGGTGAACGGCACGGAGGCCGAGGACACCCCCTACACCGCACCGGGACCGTCGGCCGACGGCTCCGCCGCGGGCGCGGACCCGCGGCTGCTGGCGGCCGTGCGCACGCGGCTCGCGCGCGAGGGCGGCGACCCCGCTCCGGCCCGCGTCGCTGCGGCCGTGCGGGCCGAGGGAACCGCTCTGGGCGACGCCGAGGTGCTGGAGCTGGTCCGGCTGCTGCGGGCCGACATCGCCGGCGCCGGTCCGCTCGATCCCCTGCTCACCGACCCCCGGATCACCGACATCCTGGTCAACGGGCCCGGGGACGTGTGGGTCGACGACGGGGCGGGCCTGCGCCGGGCGCAAGGGATCCGGTTCGCCGACGACACGTCGCTGCGCCGCCTCGCCCAGCGCCTGGCGGCCCAGGCCGGACGGCGCCTCGACCAGGCCGCCCCCTGGGTCGATGCACGGTTGCCCGGTGGAGCGCGGCTGCACGCCGTCCTGCCGCCCGTCGCCCCCGAGGGCGTGTGCCTGTCGCTGCGCCTGCCGCGCCGTTCGGTCTTCACGCTCGCGGAACTGGTCGCTTCCGGGACCGTCCCGGAGACGGGCGCGCGGCTGCTGTACGCCCTCGTCGCCTCGCGCACGGCGTTTCTGATCTCGGGCGGAACCGGAACGGGCAAGACGACCCTGCTGTCGGCGCTGCTGTCACTGGCCGCACCCGGTGAGCGCATCGTGCTGGTGGAGGATTCCGCCGAGCTGCGCCCCGAGCACCCGCACGTGGTGCGGTTGCAGGCGCGCCCGCCCAACATCGAGGGCACCGGCGAGGTCGGACTGCACGACCTGGTCCGCCAAGCACTCCGCATGCGGCCCGACCGGCTCGTGGTCGGCGAGGTCCGCGGCAACGAGGCCGTAACCCTACTGAACGCGCTGAACACCGGCCACGACGGAGGAACCGGGACCGTCCACGCCAACGCCGCGGTCGACGTCCCCGCCCGCATCGAGGCGCTCGGCTGCGCTGCGGGACTCGGCCGCGAGGGGGTGCACAGCCAGCTGGCCGCGACCCGCGCGCTGGTGGTGCACCTGGTCCGGGACGGCGACGGCACGCGGCGGGTCGCCGAAGTGTGCGCACTCCGCCGGAATGCGGACGGGACGGTACACGCGCCGCCCGCGGTGGCCTTCGGCGCCGACGGCGCGCTCACCGAGCATCCTGCGCTGGCGGACCTGGTCGCGCGGATCGGCGACGCGTGGCGGAACCCTCCCGACGGCGCCCCCGGCCCCGCGCCGCGAACACGGCCGGAGTGAGCCGCGGCCGCCCCGGCCCCTCCGGAACCGGCCGCGCGCCCCGGCTCAGCACCAGCCCGCCCGTATCCGCCGCCGCTGCGATCGGAGACCGCATGCCGACATGGCCGCAGAACGCCGACGCGTCCCTGTTCCTGCCGCATCTTCCCGCCTTCGTGCTTCCCACCGCCCAGTGGCTCGCCGGACACGCACTCTGGCTGCTGGCTGCAGGGGCCGCGGGCGCCGTCGCCGCCGCCGTCGCCCCGGGAGCCGCGGCCCTGCGGCTGCGCGGGCTGGAAACCGGCGGCGGACGGCGCGGCGCCGGCCGCTTGTTCGACCTCCGCGCGATCCCGCCCGTCCGTCGGCTGCGCACCCGGATCGCCCGGATGGCCGGGCGGGAGAGCCGGCGGCGCCGGCGCGCGGTCGCTGAGTTGTGCGCCGTGCTGGCCGCCGAGCTGCGGGCCGGGCGCAGCCCCGGGGAAGCCGTGGTGACGGCGGTCGACGAACTCGACCCCGATTCGGGCCGCGAACTGGCTCCGCTGAGCGAGGCGGCCCGCAGCGGGCACGACGTCACCGTTGCGCTGCGCGCCCTCGCCGGTACGCGCGGCGCAGGCGGGCTCGGCCATCTGGCCGCCTGCTGGCGCGTCGCGGCCGACACCGGCGCCGGATTGGCCGGCGTCGTCGACCGGCTGTCGGAGTCCCTCGCCCGCGAAGAGGCGCTGCGGCGCGAACTCGGCGCCCAGCTCGCCGGGCCGCGCGCCACGGCCGTGCTGCTCAGCGTGCTGCCCGCGCTGGGATTGGGGATGGCGACCGCGCTGGGCGGATCGCCGCTGACCTTCCTGTTCACGACACCCGCCGGGCTGCTGTGCCTGGCGGCCGGTCTCGCGCTCGACGCGGCAGGCCTGTTCTGGACCCACTGGATGGTGCGCCGCGTTCTGTCCGAATCAGGGATGGAGTGACACGCGTGGACGCCGTCGACGTCGCCGTAGTCGACATCGCCGTAGTGGCGCTGGGAACCGCCGCCGTCCTCCTGCTGGGCGGCGAATCCGCGCGGGCCCGAGCGGTGCGCCGGCTGGACCGGCTGCGCCCGGCCCGCCCCCCGCGCCGGCAGGCGGCCCGCGCCGGGCTGCGGCACGTCCTGATCATGTGGGGCGTGCCGCTCGCGCCGGCGGCCACGCTGCTGTTCCTGGCGGGACCGCTCGCGGCTGCACTACTGGGGCTGCCGATCGCGGCGGCGCTGCGCCGGCGACCGGCACACGGGGACGGCACCGCCCGATCCCGCGCGGAGCGCGCCCGCGCCCTGGCCGGCCTGCCGGTCGCGATCGACCTGCTGGTGGCGGGCCTGCGCGCGGGCGGTGTCCTTGAGGACGTCCTGGCCGCGGTCGCCGCGGCCGTAGGCGGTGTGCTGGGGCGGTCGCTGGGCGGCGTCGCCGAACAGTTGCGCCTGGGCGCCGATCCGCGCGCCGCCTGGCGGTCGGCGGCCGAGACCGAAGAGTTCGCGGCGGTGGGACGAGTCCTGGCGCGCGCGAGCGAAAGCGGAGCTCCGGTCGCCGCCCTTCTGGAACGCCACGCCGCTGAGCTTCGCGACACCGCCCGGGTCCGTGCGCTGGGCAGGACCCAGCGCCTCGGCGTCCTCAGCGCCGCTCCGCTGGGCGTGTGCTTCCTGCCGGCGTTCGTCCTCATCGGGGTGGTCCCGCTCGCCGCCGGACTCGTCTCGGGCCTGACCCTGCCGTGAACAGGGCCGTCGCCACCCGCGACGGCCGACCACCGCGCGTTCGCCATGTCGGGTGTGTTCCCGCCGGACGCCGGCGCGTCGCCGGGCGTCCGCAGTGACGCTTTCGGCGCCGAGCGTGTCCCTGCAGACACGGTCGCCGCAGGCCCGGCCGAGGGGCGGGTTCGCCTACGGCGGCGCCACCCACTGCGTGCGCTGCGGCCCGGCACGGGCGTGCGCCGCCACGGTTGCGGGCCACAGCCGGGCACGGACCCGCGTGCTCACGTGCAGGGACAGGTCGGAGGCACCGCGGCACCGGGTGAGTTCCGCGCCGTTGGCCTCGGCCGTCGCACGGGCCGCGGCGCACGCCGGTTCTTCACCCCGAGCGAGGTGCCGGGCCCCGGCGAGGGCGGCGAGGTCGGCCGCTGCCGCCGCCCGGTGGCGGTCGGCGCGGACGCCGGCGACGACCATGACCGTCGCGGCGACGGACAGCAGCACGAAACACAAGGTGAGCATCCATACCGTGGCGGATCCGGTGTCGCGGCGGCCGCCGCGCGGTACGGGCCGCGGCCGGTCCGGGGGTCGGCAATACGGTTCCGGCAGGCGCTGCGGCCGCGGCCCGCGCATCTCAGCCGGACTCCGCCAGGCGGGGGCCGCCCGGTGCGCCCGTCGGACCCGCCGGGTCGGCGGTACCGCCGCGCGGGTCGGGGTGCGGGGCGGGGTACGGGGCCGGAGTCGCGGCGGGCGCCTCCTCCAGCGGAGTGGCGGCGCTGCCACGGGCTTCAACGGGCAGGTCGATCAGCGGCCCGAGCGCCACCGGGGCCGTGACGGTCACGTGTGCCATGCCGCCGCCCTCGGACAGCGCGACGTCGGCGGAACCGGGCGCGGTGTCGGTCGCGGCGGCCCGGACGGCGTGCTCGGGATCGCCGCGAGCCAGCGCACGCGCGCCCACGCGTGCAGCGTCGACGCAGGCCACGTGCGCGGCGGCGGCCTGGATCGCGGCAAGGGCGACGCCGAGCACGAGCGCCAGGCTGGGCAGGGCGGCAGCGGTCTCGGCGGTCACACCTCCGCGGTCAACCGTCGATCTGCAGCGCATCGGTGACGATCCGGGTAACGACGTCGCGGACTTCGTCGCTGGTGAGGATCGCGAACAGCACCGCGGCGAACGCACAGGCGGTCACGGTTCCGAGGGCGTACTCGGCCGTGGACATGCCGCGGTCGCCGCGCCCCGCGGCACGCGGACGTGCACGGACGACGCCGCTCAGCAGCGCGGCGGCCCCGGGCAGGGCCGCTGCGGTCCGCGCGCGCGACGACGCCCGCGCGGACCGGCGGCGGGAACGGGGGACGGCGGTGCGCCTAGGGCACGCGCGGGGGCGGGGACGGGGAGAGCGAGCGACGGGCACGGTTACCTCCGGGGATCGCGGGAACACGCCGTGATCAGGCGGATTCACGGTCTGTATCCACGATCGCTCGACCGGTCGGGCGCCCGAAAGCCCGATCCCCGCCCTGTGGACGGCCGCGCCGGCCGCCATATGCCGGACGGTGTGCCGCTTGCGCGGCCGCTCTCAGCGCCGATCTTGTAGCTACCGTCACAGGAAATCGCTTTCACGCACCGTAGCTACAAGATCGGCGCGATTCCCGGAGAGCCGGGCGTGCACGGTCGCCGCCCCGTCCCCTCCCGGACCGATCGGCACCGTGACAACTCCTCGGGCTTTCCGCGTGGCGGCGGTCACCACTCCGACGGGACGCCGCTCCCCGGCTGCGCCTCCGGCGCCTCTCCGGGCTGCCCGGGCTGCCCGGGAGTGCCCGGTGCGTACGCACCGGGCGCGGCCTGCGCGCCGGAGTACTGCGCCGCGGGGCCGGAATCGGCGCCGCCGCGGCCGTCCGCCCCGCTCTCCTCGGGCATCGCCCACAGCCCGGCCGGGATCGTGAAGTAGGACGCCCACTCCGTACGCGTCTCCCCGTCCATGGGCTCCACCACGTAGGTGAAGGTGCCGTCGGAGTGCGGATGGTGGGTCACCACGCGGGCGGTGCCGCGGGTGCGCGCCTCCTCCGACGTCTCCGCGGCGTCGTGGACGGCCAGACCCGACGGGTACGGGTGCTGGGGGATCGGATCGAGCATGACTTCTCCAGGATCGGCTGTCTTCGGATCAGGGCGCCGGCAGCGAACGGGGATCCAAGCGCCCTGTGGGTTCGGCTCCTTCGCCGAGTCGTGCAGAACTCACACCACACCGCCCCGAGCGGGATGCGACGGCGTTCTCCCGATCGGCCGCCGCCGAGGAGGCGCAGCGGCGAAGCGAGGCGGCGCGCCGCGTAGCGACGCGGTCTACCGGCCCCGGCTTTCCGGGCCGCGATGCCCTCGACATGTCCCTATCAGGGCGAGCACATCCGACGGGAACCGCGCGGCTGGCCGCTGCCGGCGCAGACGGCGCCGAACACCGCCGTATGCGCCGTTCTCGAAACACCGCGGTGGGCGATGTCACTCCCCCTGGAATCGTCCACTCCGGTCGGCCGCAACCCGCCACGGTACCTGGCGCCGTATCCGGTCCGGCAAGCCGCCCCGGCCCCGCTCCGTCGCCGCCTACGGTGCTTCGTCCAGGATCGCGTCGATCAGGCGCAGGGCTCCCGGTTTACTCAGGGGGTCGTTCCCGTTGCCGCATTTGGGCGACTGGATGCAGGAGGGGCACCCGTCGGAGCACTCGCAGCCGGCGATGGCTCTGCGGGTGGCCGTCAGCCATGCGCGGGCGGCGGCGTATCCGCGCTCGGCGAACCCGGCACCGCCTTCGTGGCCGTCGTAGACGAAGATCGTCAGGCACCCGGTGTCGGCGTGCAGGGCGGTCGAGACGCCGCCGACGTCCCAGCGGTCGCACGTGGCGAACAGCGGCAGCAGCCCGATGGCCGCGTGCTCGGCGGCATGGGCCGCGCCGCGTACCTCCACACCGGCTTCGCGCAGCCGGTCGGCCGCCTCCGGCTCCAGCGTCCACCACACCGCGCGCGAGTTCAGCCGGCGCTCGGGCAGGTCCAGGGACTTCTCGCCCAGCACCGATCCGGTGCGCACGTCACGCTTGAGGTAGGAGACCACTTTCCGGGTGACCTCCACCTCCCCGAACCGCACCGCCGCCTCGGCTCCCCAGTCCTGTCCGCGCAGGGTGCGCAGGACCCCGACCTCGGTGGTGTCGCGCGCCCACGTGCTGTATTCGGGCGCTTCGGCGTGGACGAGGGCCACCGACTCCTCCAGGTCGAGTTCGTCGACGACGTAGGTGGATCCCTGGTGCAGGTAGACGGCGCCGTCGTGCACGGTGCCGTGCGCGGCCGCCTCGTCGACGGTACCGAGCAGCTGCCCGCTGGCGGAGTCGACGATCTGTACCGGCGGGCCGCCCGAGCCGCGCAGGTCGGCCAATGCGGAGGCGCGGTCGTGGCCGGTCCAGAACCAGCCGCGCGGGCGGCGCCGCAGGAGGCCGCGTTCGACCAGGCCGTCGAGGACGTCGGCGGCGCCGGGGCCGAACAGGTCCAGGTCGTCGCGGGTGAGGGGGATCTCCGAGGCGGCCGCGCACAGGTGCGGCCCCAGGACGTAGGGGTTGTCGGGGTCGAGGACGGTCGCCTCGACCGGCCGCCCGAAGACGGCTTCGGGGTGGTGGACCAGATAGGTGTCCAGCGGGTCGTCGCGGGCGATGAACACGGCCAGCGCGTCCTGGCCGGAACGTCCCGCGCGCCCGGCCTGCTGCCACAGCGACGCGAGGGTTCCGGGCCAGCCGGTCACGAGGACGGCGTCCAGGCCGGTGATGTCGACGCCCAGCTCCAGCGCGTTGGTGGTGGCCAGGCCGAGGAGGTCGCCGGTGCGCAGCGCGTCCTCCAGCCCTCGCCGGTCGTCGGCGAGGTAGCCGGCGCGGTAGGCGGCGATGCGCTCGGACGGCCCGCCGGGGTCCGGCCCGTCGTCCGGGGGCTCCGGTTCCGCGCCGCCGCCGTCCCGCCGGCGCCGGCGGGACGCGGAACGCGCCGCACGCTCACGCAGGATGCGCTGCGCGGCCAGCGCCACGATCTCCGACGCCTGCCGCGACCGGACGAAGGCCAGGGTGCGCACGCCCTTCTCGGTGAGCCCGGCCAGCACGTGTGCGGCCTCGGCCGGTGCGGTGCGCCGTACCGGGGCCCCGTTTTCGCCCTTCTCCCCGGTGAGTTCGGGTTCGATCATCGCGAAGCGCAGCGCGGGCCGGGGTGAGGCGTCCTCGGTGACCGCCCGCACCGGCGCGCCGATCAGCCGGCCGGCGCTCTCCTCGGGCGTGCCGCTGGTGGCCGAGGCGAGGATGAAAACGGGGGTGCGGCCGGCCTCGCGGGGGCGACTGTAGCGGGCGCAGATCCGGCGCAGCCGCCGCACGATCTGGGCCACGTGCGAGCCGAACACGCCCCGGTAGCGGTGCGCCTCGTCGATCACCACGTAGCGCAGCCGCCGCAGGAAGGGCGCCCAGGCCGCGTGGTTGCCCAGGATCGCGTGGTGCAGCATGTCGGGGTTGGTCAGGACGTAGTTGGCGTGCGTGCGGATCCAGGCGCGTTCGTCGCGGGGGGTGTCGCCGTCGTAGGTGGCCGCGCGCAGGTCCGGAACGCCGATGTCGGCGAGTGCGCGCCGCTGGTCGGCGGCCAGGGCCTTGGCCGGTGAGATGTAGAGCACCGTCCCGCCCTGTTCGACGGCTTCGGCGCAGGGCAGCAGGAAGCCGAGCGATTTCCCCGATGCCGTTCCGGTGGCTATGATCACATTGCTACCGGAGCGTGCGAGATCCGCGGCGGCCGCCTGGTGGGACCACGGCGCTGTGATCCCCTGCTCAGCGAGTCGCTTGCGTACCGAAGGCGGTGTCCAGTCGGGCCAGTGTTCACTTACCCCGTGGCCACGCGGCAGGTGTTCCACATGTGTCACCTGCGCATTCCGGGTATGGTCGCGCCACAACCGGTGAGGCGCGGGCTCCCCTCGGGCAGCGTCCCCGCGAGCGCGGGGAGCGGATCCGGTCACCCCGACCCTCCTCGGCAGGCGGCACTTGCGATGGCACTGATCAACCCCGTTTCAGTGTGGCATCCGCGGGAAGGCACCCGCGCTGTCGCGGTTTCTTGTGCATAACAGGCAGATGCGAAGGGCAAGCGTGGTTGAATGCCGCACTGTGGGGTAACGCCCGGCAGAGATCACTCGCGGCTTTTCGCAGTTCGGCGCTGGAGGACTAGTGGACTTGAAGCTTGATCACCACACACAGGACGACACCGAGATCGTCGTCGTCGAGGGTGAGATCGACGTCTATACCGCGCCCCGGCTGCGTGAGCTCTTGATCGACCTCGTCAACAAGGGCAACTTCCACCTCGTGGTGAACATGGAGAAGGTGGAGTTCCTCGACTCGACGGGGCTCGGCGTGCTCGTGGGCGGCCTGAAGCGCGTGCGCGCCCATGACGGCACGCTCGACCTCGTCTGCACCCAGGAGCGCATCCTGAAGATCTTCCGGATCACCGGGCTGACCAAGGTCTTCGGTATCTACGACTCCGTCCAGGAAGCCATCGACAAGCGCAAGTCGAAGTAGCTGCGTTACGAGCGATCCCATGGCACTCGTCCAGCTCACGATCAGCGCGCTGCCCGCCCATGTGCGCACGGCCCGCCTCATGGCCACGGCCGTGGCTCGGCGGGCGGGCATCGCCGAGTCCGCCCTCGACGAGATCCGGTTGGCGGTCGGCGAGGCGTGCTCCCGTGCCGTCGAGGCGCATCGCGTCCACTGCCCCAGCCGCCCGATCCAACTCGACCTGGTCGACAGCGGGGCCCGCGGCACTGACACGCCCGCGGGCGCTCCCGAAGAGCGCGCGTCGCACAACGGCAGCGCCGCTCAGCGCTTCGAGGTGGTGGTGTTCGACCGCGCCCCGGCCACGGAGTCGGCGGCGACGTTCGACGATCCGCACACCGGTATCGACCTGGATGCCGATACCTCGCCCAACGGCGTCTCGGGGCTCTCGCCCGATGTGGGGCTCGCCGTGATCGCCGGTCTCGCCGACGAGGTCAGCATCGAACCGCACGAAGACGGCACCGTCGTCCGAATGAGCTGGCCCTTCGGCAAGTCCGATCCCGACACGGGCCCCGACCCCGTCGGCTGAGGCCTTCCCGTCCGGGCGCTCCGCACCGGTCCCCACCCGTGCGGGGCGCCCGGACGGGTGCGCCTCCGTCCCCGGCCGGGGACGCCGCGCCACGGCGCCGGGCGCGCCACGAGCCGCGGCTCAGTCGACGCTGACGACCTTCCCGGGGTCCGCGTGCCCGACCGGCCCGGGGTACTCCGCAGCCGCCCTGCGAAGCGCCTCCTCCGTCCGCAGGAACGGGCCCACGTGGGTCACGACCAGGCGGTGTGCGCCCGCCCGCGCCGCCGTCCTCCCGGCGTCCTCGGGACTGTGGTGCACCCGCTGCCCGTCTTCCGGCGGGTCGCCGTCGGCCTCGCACAGCAGCAGGTCGGCGTCGCGGGCCACCGCGTCGAGCGCTGCGCACGGTGCGCTGTCCCCCGAATAGGCCAGACTCCGCGCGCCGTCGTGGATCCTGACCGCGTAGCCGGGCATCCCGTGCTCGACCGACCGCGACTCCAGCTGCATACCGCCCAGCCGCGCACGGTGCCCGTCGTGGAGTTCGCGCACGTCGAACGCCCGCTCAAGCGGACTGCGGCCGGCGTTGGACAGGAAGCCCTCCAGGCGGTCCGCGGTTCCGGGCGGCCCGTAGAGCGGTATCGGAGCCTGCGGCGGCTGGTCGGCGTAGACCAGGGCGTAGAAGGCGGTCAGCAGATCGGCGCAGTGGTCGGCGTGCAGATGCGAGATCCAGATGCCGTCCAGCTCCGGGAGGCGCGTGTGGCGCTGGAGCTGAGCGAGGGTGCCGGGGCCGGCGTCCAGCCAGACCGCCCCCGAGCCGCCGGTGACGAGGTAACCCGAGCAGGGGTTTCCCGGTCGTGCGTAGGGGGCCGCGCTCCCGAGCACGGTGAGTTCCACGGTCGCCGCCTCTCTTTCGCCCCGCGCCGGCCGCGGGTCAGTCGCATTCCCGGGTGGAGACCTCGCCGCTCGCCGCCGCGCCCTGCTCCGCGTTGGACGCGACCTCGTCGGCGGTGAGGACATAGCCCGTCTCGTCCTCGTTGGTGGCCGCGGCGAAGACGACGCCGTAGACGCTGCCGTCGGCCGCGAGCAGCGGACCGCCGGAATTGCCCGGTCGCACCTCGGCGCGGATCTGGTAGATCTCCCGGCTGACCTGCTGCGAGTGGTAGAAGTCGGGTCCTTGGGCCGTCTGCTCGGCACGGATGCGTGCGGGCACCGCGGTGAAGCCGTTGTTGCGCGGGAACCCGGCCACCACCGCGTCGTCGCCCTGCTGCGCCTCGGCCTGGAAGTCCAGCGGCTCCAGTTCGAGGTCCTCCACGTCGAGAACGGCGATGTCCTGCTGCGGGTCGTAGAGCACGACCGTGGCGGACAGCTGCTGACCGGAGCGGGTGACCACGCGCAGGTCCTGGGTGACGCCGGCGACCACGTGCGCGTTGGTCATGATGTGCCCGTCCTCGTAGACGAACCCGGTGCCCTCCACGCGCCGCTGGCAGTCGGGGGCGGTGCCCAGCACCTTCACGACGCTCTGGCTCGCCTCGCGCAACTGCGGTGTGTCGAGGACGTCGGGGTCGGGCGGCTGGACCTCGGCCGGTTCGCCGGTACCCAGGCCGCTGAAGACCTGCGGGAACGCGCTCTGGTCGACGATCCCGCGGAAGGTGGAGAACCAGGTCTGGGCGGCCTCGGGCATGAAGCGGTCGACCGCCTGCAGCACCCGCGACTGCTGCGCCTGGGAGTTGAGGACCGGGATCGCCGAGTTGGCCACGGCGCTGCCGACCAGCCACGCCACGAGCAGCACCGACAGCGCGCTCACCAGCGCGCCGCCCATGGCGTCCACGACGCGGGCGGAGTTCCAGGTGACGCGGTTGCGGATGATGGCGCCCAGATACGAGGCGAAGAACTGGCCCAGCGCCGCGCACAGGAACACCACCGCCACGGCCAGCAGCGCCTGGCGCCCGGCGTCGGTCACCAGTTCCTGGATGAGCGGCGGCGCGCTGAGGGCCGCCACTACGCCACCGCCGATGAACCCGGCGAAGCTCAGGCTCCCGACGATGAATCCCTGCCGGTAGCCCGATGCCGCGAACACCAGCACCAGCAGCACCAGGACCGCGTCGAGGACGATGCCGTCCATCACCACCCCGTGTTCGTCTCAGCTCCCGCGGCCTTCGCGCCCCGGACCGGCCGCGCGCCGCACGTCCTCGCCCGTTCCGCCCCCCGGCAGCGCAACGGGCTCGGCCTCCTGCCCGTCCAGCCACGGCCGCTCCCAGCCTCCCAGAACGAGCAGCCGGTCCAGAATCGCCGCGGTGAATCCCCAGACGAGCATGCCGTGTACCCGGAACGCAGGGCCGGAGGAGCCGTTGGGGTGGCGCGCCCGGATCCGGTTGGCGGGGTCGGCGAGCTCGCTGACGGGGACCCGCACGACACCGGCGACCTCGCCCGCGTCGGCGGCACGGACTTCGGAGGGCTCGCGCCACCAGGCCATCACCGGGGTCACCCGGAAGGCGCTGGGGCGGATGAACAGTTCGGGAAGCCGGCCGAGCAGTTCGATCCCGACCGGGTCGACGCCGGTCTCCTCCACGGCCTCGCGCACGGCGCAGTCCTCGGGGCCTTCGTCACCGGGTTCGAACGACCCGCCGGGGAACGCGGGCTGGCCGGAGTGGCGGCGCAGGCCGTTGTTGCGCTGGATCAGCAGCACGTCGGGGCCGTGCTCGCCCTCGCCGAAGAGGATCAGCACAGCGGATCTGCGGCCGCCGGATTCGGGCGGGCGCATCACCGAAGGCACGGGCATGCGCGCGCCGGCGCGGGCGAGGGAGGCCAGCCACTCGGGGGTGGTGACGGTGCCGGGCGCCTCGGACGGACGCCCGCCGCCGCTCGCGTCGGCTCCGGAGGGGCCGGAGGGGCCGAATCCGGCCCGGTGCCGTTCGCCGTGTTCCTGCGCGGTCATGCTCTGCCCGTCCCCTCCCGTGCGGCGGTCCCTCACGGTAGGAACCGCCTACGAGAACGGGCCATTCCGTACCAGCGCGCCCGCGGTCCCCTCGTCGGTGGGGCCTTCCCCGAAGGAGGGGCACCAGTGGGCCAGTTCGCAGGCGCCGCAGGCGGGGCGCCGCGAGTGGCAGATGCGGCGACCGTGCCAGATCAGCCGGTGCGACAACAGCGTCCAGTCCTTGGGCGGGAACAGCTCGGCCACGGCGTTCTCGACCTTGACCGCGTCGGTCTCGGCGGTCCAGCCGAAGCGGCGCACCAGGCGGCCGAAATGGGTGTCCACGGTCAGTCCCGGAACGTCGAAGGCGTTTCCCAGCACCACGTTGGCGGTCTTGCGCCCGACCCCGGGCAGCCGGACGAGCGCGTCGAGGTCGCGGGGGACCTCGCCGCCGTGCTCGTCGCACAGTTTCTGCCCCAGGCCGATGATGCTGCCCGCCTTGGAGCGGTAGAAGCCGGTGGAGCGGATCAGGCCCTCCAGTTCCTCGCGGTCGGCGGAAGCGTAATCGGCCGCCGCCCCGTAGCGCGCGAAGAGCTTCGGGGTCACCTGGTTGACGCGCTTGTCGGTGCATTGTGCCGAGAGGATGGTCGCCACCAGCAGCTCCAGCGGCGTAGTGAAATCAAGCTCACAGTGCGCATCGGGATACAAGCGGGCCAATTCCCGGTTAATCCGTCGGGCGCGTCTCACCAGAGCGAGACGCGACTCACCCGTGGGTGTCCGTGTCGCGCCGTCGACCGGCGCCGCGTCGGCCGGGGTGGTCTGAGCAGGGGTGGCAGGATCTCCGAGCACGCCCCAAAGACTACGTACCCGCGGCGGCGCCCGGTTCCGGGCGGTCGTGGCGGGATCCGGCCCGTGTGGTCGAGCGATGTCGGCAATGTCGGGAGTCCGGCGGGCCGGAGACCGCGGGGACGGGATTGCAACTAGGATCGGAAGCACTGACGTCGGCCGTGGCTGTTGGCATTTCCCCCCGGACGACAAGCCGAGACGGCAGACTGGTTTTCCACCGGGGTGCGATATACGTCACACTGTTGACGGTCAGGCTTGCAAGGAGGAAGTGGTGGACGAGACCAACGAGGTGCTGCGCAAGGCCCCTCTTTTCGAGGCACTCGACGAGGAGGGTGCCGCCGCGCTGCGCGCCTCGGTGAGCGAGGTCCGGCTCGGCCGCGGCCAGACGCTCTTCTCCGAGGGCGACGAGGGCGACCGGCTCTACGTGATCCTCAGCGGCAAGGTCAAGCTGACCCGCGCCGCCGTCGACGGCCGCGAGAACCTGCTGAGCGTCCTGGGACCCAGCGAGATGTTCGGCGAGTTGTCGCTGTTCGATCCGCGGCCGCGCACCGCCAGCGCCATCGCCGTCACCGACGCGGTGATGGCCGGACTGGGCCACGACGACCTGCGCCCCTTCATCGCCCAGCAGCCGCAGGTCAGCCTGCAGCTGCTGAAGGCGCTGGCGAACCGGCTGCGCCGCACCAACGACGTGATGAGCGACCTCGTCTTCACCGATGTGCCGGGGCGCGTGGCCGGGCAGCTGCTCGACCTCGCCGACCGCTTCGGCAAGGAGGGCGAGGACGGCCTGCACGTGCATCACGACCTCACGCAGGAGGAGCTGGCCCAGCTGGTCGGCGCCTCGCGCGAGACCGTGAACAAGGCGCTGGCGGAGTTCGCGCTGCGCGGCTGGCTTCGCATCGAGGCCAAGGCCGTGGTGCTGCTGGACGTGGAGCGGATGCGCCGGCGCGCACGCTGACCACGCGTGTCGGGGACGCAGCCGACAGCGCCGGAGCAGCGACCTGCGCGGCGCCGCGACCACCGGGCCCGGCCTCGTGCCGGGCCCGTCGGCTGTCAGGCCTCGCCCATCCCGGCGGCGATGTCGCCGCGCTTGGCCAGATAGTGCAGCTGGGCGCGCACCGAGGACCGCGCCGCGGGGACCACCGCATCCTCGATACCGGCGTAGACCCGCGCCACGATCTCGTCCGCGGTGGTGTCGCCCGCCTCCACGGCGGCGGCCACCTGGGCGAGCCGGGATTCGCGGTGGTCGATGTACGCGGTGAGCTTGTCCTCCGGCTCGGTGCAGATCGGCCCGTGCCCGGGCAGCAGCGCCCGCACGCCGGTCCGCGACACCAGCTCGCGCAGCCGGTACAGCGAGTCCATGTAGTCGGACAGGCCGTCGTCGGCGACCATCGTGGTGCCCGTGCCCAGCACGGTGTCGCCCGTGAGCACGACGCCGTCGGCGGGCAGGTGCAGTGACACGGAATCGGCGGTGTGGCCGGGTGTGGCGACCACCCGCAGCTCCAGACCGTCGACCTCGACGGTCTCGCCGTCGGCCAACCCGTCGCCGCCGATGCGCATCTCGGGCTCCACCGCGCGCACCGGAGCGCCCGTCAGTTCGCTGAAATAGCGCGCGCCCGCACTGTGGTCGGGGTGGTGGTGGGTGAGCAGCGTGACGGCCACCTGCGCGCCCTGCTCCTGCACGGTGCGCGCGACGCGCTCCAGGTGCCGCTCGTCGTGGGAGCCGGGGTCGACCACGACGACACCCCGGTTCCCCGGCTCGCGCAGAACCCAGGTGTCGGTGCCGTCGAGCGTCATGGGGCCGGGATTGGGACACAGGACGCAGTTGGCGCGCAGTGTTCCGGAACCGTCGATCCTCATCGCACCTCAGTCTCTCGCACCGGCAGGCGGCAGCACGGCGGGGGCTCAGCGGGGCCGGCGCCGGGGACACGGCACCCCGTCGGGCATCACGATGTGCGGCTCACCGTCGATCTCGCCTATCTCGGGCCGGATGGGGAAGACGGTGCGCCGGGCCGCCATGGCGGCCGCGACGGAGTCGCAGTCGGCCAGCTCGGCGCAGCTCGTCACGGTCGGGGGGAGCATTTCGAGGTCGCCGCGCCGCCAGGCGGCCAGGGCGTCGGCGGGAGTCATCCAGGCGACGCGGTCGGCCTCGCCTCCGACGTCGCGCGTCCGCTGCCCCTCGGGCAGGGCCGCGGCGAAGAAGCGGGTGTCGAAGCGCCGCGTCTCGCCGGGCGGGGTGACCCAGCGCGACCAGGCGCGCAGCAGATCGCTGCGCAGCACCAGGTCCCGGCCGCGGAGGAACTCGGTGAAGGACAGGCTGCGTCCGACCAGCGCCTCGCGGTCGGCTTCCCAGTCCGGGCCGCGGGTGTCGGCGACGACCCCGCCCCGGGGCGGGCCCGCCAGCAGCACGCCCGACTCCTCGAAAGTCTCGCGCACGGCGGCGCATACCAGCGCCCGCGCCAGCGGCTCCGCGGTCTCCAGGCGCCGGGCCCAATCCGAGGGCGGCGGACCCGCCCACCGGATGCCGCTGTCGGTGTCGCGCTCGTCCACCCCGCCGCCGGGGAAGACGTGCATGCCGGGGGCGAACCGCATGGAGGCGGTCCGCCGCAGCAGGTAGACCTGCAGAGCGCCGTCGCCGGTGCCCTCGTGCAGCAGCATCACCGTGGCGGCCGGACGCACTTCGGCGTCGCCGGTCGTGCCCGAGTCCGCGCGCTCCCGTGTCATCGCCTCGTCTTCCCCGTCGCCGCGGTGGACGAGCGCACCGCCGCTACGCGCTTGAGCCGGTCAGCCCGCTTCGACGATCATCTCCACCTCGACGGGCACGTCCAGGGGCAGCACCGCGACCCCGACGGCGCTGCGGGCGTGCGTGCCGGCCTCGCCGAAGACCTCGCCGAGCAGCTCGCTGGCGCCGTTGATCACCTGAGGCTGCCCGGTGAAGGACGGGTCACTGGCCACGAAACCCACGACCTTGACGATGCGGCGCACCCGGGAGAGCTCGCCGACCTCGGCCTTGACCGCGGCGACGGCGTTGAGCGCGCACACCGCGGCCAGCTCCTTGGCCCGCTCCCCGGTGACTTCGGCCCCGACCTTGCCGGTGCCGGCCGGCGTGCCGCCGACCAGGGGCACCTGACCCGACACGTAGACGTAGTCGCCCGTGCGCACCGCCGGCTGGTAGGCGGCCACCGGCGGCACGACCTCGGGCAGTGTCAGCCCGAGGTCGGCCAACCGCTCCTCAGGAGCGGCCATTACTCCTTCTCTCGTTTCATGTAGGCAACCATCTGCTGGTTGCGCGGGTCCCCGTCGACCGACGGGCCGGGAATGACCGAGACCAGGTCCCAGCCGTCCTCTCCCCAGTTGTCCAGAATCTGCTTCGTCGCGTGCGACAACAGCGGCACTGTCGCGTACTCCCACTTCGTCATAGCCGCCACCCTACTTACCGCGGAGCGGAGCGGTACCCCGGAACCCTGCGGCGCGCCGCCGGCGCCGTCCGGTCCACCGCGCCGCCACCCGCCCCGACCGGCGGCATAAACTTCCAGGAGTGAGTGCACGCGATCGCGACGGGGACACCACCCGGCTCCATGTCGTCACCGGCAAGGGAGGCACCGGAAAGACCACCGTGGCCGCCTCCCTCGCCCTGGCGCTGGCCGCCGGCGGAGGCACCGTGCTACTGGTCGAGGTCGAAGGGCGCCAGGGCATCGCCCGGCTCTTCGGCATCCGCCCCCTGCCCTACGAGGAACGCCCGATCGCCGACGCGCCCGGCGGCGGACGCGTCTGCGCGCTGGCGGCCGACGCCGAATCGGCGCTGCTGGAGTACCTGGAGTTGTTCTACGGCATGCGCCGCGCAGGCCAGGTACTCACCCGCTTCGGTGCCGTGGACTTCGCGACCACCATCGCGCCGGGCATGCGCGACGTGCTGCTCACCGGCAAGGCCACCGAAGCGGTACGGCGCCGTGCGGGCGAGCGTCGGCGCGGCGGCCGCGACGCCGGGGGCGGGCGCCCCGTCTACGACGCGGTCGTGATGGACGCGCCGCCCACGGGACGGATCGCGCAGTTCCTCAACGTCAACGCCGAAGTCGCGGGGCTCGCACGCGCGGGTCCCGTCCGCAACCACGCCGACACGGTCATGGCTACGCTGCGCTCGGCGCAGACGGCGGTGCACTTCGTGACGGTGCTGGAGGAGATGCCCGTCCAGGAGACCGTGGACGGCATCGGGGAGATCCGCGCGGCCGGACTCAACGTGGGATCGGTGCTGGTGAACATGGTGCACCCGGGGTTCTTCGACGAGCCCGTGCTGGAGGACGCGGCCGAAGGGGCGGTGGACACCGGCGCGCTGGTGCGCGGGCTCAAGGCGGCGGGGCTGGCCGACGCCGAGCACACGGCTCGCGGACTGGCCGCGGAGATGGGCGGCCACGCGCAGCGCGCCCGGGCCGAGGCGGGTATCCGCGCGCGGCTCGACGGCGTCGACCGGCCGCGCCTGGAACTGCCGCTGCTGGACCGGGGCGTGGGGCCCGACGAGCTGCGCGTGCTGGCCGAACACCTCGGGGAGCAGGGGCTGTGAGCGGCCGGGAGCGCTCCGCCGCAGTCGCGTTCGACGCCGACGCGCTGCTGTCCGACCGCGCCACCCGAACGGTCGTCTGCTGCGGATCCGGCGGTGTCGGCAAGACGACCACAGCCGCGGCGATGGGGGTCCGCGCCGCCGAGCTCGGCCGCGACGCCCTCGTCATCACGGTCGACCCGGCCCGCCGCCTCGCCCAGTCGATGGGGCTGCGCGAGCTGGACAACACGCCGCGGCCGGTGGATACGGCCGAAAACGGCGGCCCGCCGGTTCCGGGGTCCCTGCACGCGATGATGCTGGACATGAAGCGCACCTTCGACGAGATCGTCGAGGCCCACGCCGACCCCGAGCGCGCGCAGCAGATCCTGGCCAACCCCTTCTACCAGTCCCTGTCGTCCAGCTTCTCCGGCACGCAGGAGTACATGGCGATGGAGAAGCTGGGCCAGCTGCGCGAGGCCGGCGGCTGGGACCTGATCATCGTCGACACCCCGCCGAGCCGTTCCGCGCTGGACTTCCTCGACGCCCCCGAGCGGCTGGGCCGCTTCCTCGACAGCCGGCTGATCCGCATCCTGGGCGCACCGCCGGCGACCGGCGCGTTCAAGGTCCTGGGCGCCGGGGTGGGCATGGTGACCGGCGTCATCGCCAAGGTCGTGGGCGCTCAGATGCTGAAGGACGTGCAGAGCTTCGTCGCGGCGTTCGACGCGGTCTTCGGGGGGTTCCAGGAGCGCGCCGAGCGCACCTACCGGCTGCTGCAGGCACACGGCACCGGGTTCGTCGTCGTGGCCGCTCCCGAGGACGACGCGCTCCGCGAAGCGGAGTACTTCATCGAACGGCTGCGCACGGACCGAATGCCGGTGGCGGGAATCGTACTCAACCGGGTGCACCGCACCGCGGTCCCCGATCTGACAGGTCAGGACGCCGCCGCTGCCGCGGCCGAGCTGGACGGCGCCGGCGACCACGGCCTGGCGGCGGCGGCGCTGCGCCTGCACGCCGACCGCGCCCGGGTTCAGGACCGCGAGCAGCGGCTGATGGACCGGTTGGCCGCCGCGCAGCCCGGCGTGCCCGCGGTCGAGGTGCCGGCCCGCCCCGTGGACGTGCACGACGTGGCGGGTCTCGCCGAGATCGGCCGCGCGCTGGGAAGGGGCTGAAGCGATCGCGCTCCGGGGGTTAGACGGCGCTGAGGTGCGGGCAGCGGAGTCGTACCGCCGTGCGGCAGCGGTAATCGCGCCGTACGGCGGCTTTCGCGGACCCGGCAGAGTGCGGCGGCGCACGACGGCCGGCGCACCGCCGACCGGAGGGCATGTCGGGGGCGGCGGACCGATGCCGGGCATACGCCTCCGCGGGGACCGCCGCCCGCCGTGCGCCTACCGGCTCTCGACGCGGGAGTCGCCCGGCGCGGGGCCCTCCTGCGCGGCCCGGTCGTGTTCGCGGTACTCGCGGCGGGCCTCTTCCAGCAGCTTCGCCCACGAGGTGACGTCGGGCCTGCGACGCAGCAGGGCCCGGCGCTCGCGTTCGGTCATCCCTCCCCAGACGCCGAACTCGATCCGGTTGTCCAGCGCGTCGGCCAGGCACTCGGTGCGTACCGGGCATCCCCGGCAGATGAGCTTGGCCCGGTTCTGGGCGGCTCCCTGCACGAAGAGCGCGTCGGGGTCGGTCTCGCGGCACAGGCCGTGTGCGGCCCAGCCCGACATCCACATGTGTCCCACTCCCAAACCATGTGTACTCGTCCGCGAGCCCGCGGGCGCGGTCGCCGGCACGGGACGAGACGGGGGGCGAAGAAGCAGCAGGGCCGACGACGGTCGCGGGCCGAAGCAGGGGCGGTCCGGTCGCGGAGCGCATCGGCGTCGACGCCCTGCGTATCCTCGCGATTGCTGCGGTCGAACCTACGGATTCCGCCCGTGCCGCACCAGGCCCCATCAGACCCATATCGGATCTAGTCCGAATGGGTCATTGCGTCGGTCCCCTACGGTCCGATCCGGCCTCCGTCGGGTAGTCGGACCACCGGTTCCGAGTGCTCGGCGTTGCCTTCACAATGGAGATCGACCTCGATGCCGCCGGTGCGCCGGATGTCTGAATCACCGGACATCTGCGGCGACGCCCATCACGGTTCACACGTAGTCTTAGGGGGTGCGTCAGGGGACAATGCTGCAGAGAATCGGTCAACTGGTCGGCGTCGGAATCGTCGCAGGGGTGCTCGTGGCAGCGCTTGCGCTGCCCGCAGTCGGCGGTATGGGGATCACCGCGCGCAACGTCGCGACCGGCTTCCTGAACATGCCGAGCGAGCTGGAGACTCCTCCTCCGCCGGAACGCTCGGTCATCTACGACCGGGACGGCCAGGTCATCGCAGAGATCTACGACCAGAACCGCGAAGTCGTCGAGATCGACGACATGGCCCCGGTGATGAGCAAGGCCATCATCGCCATGGAGGACTCCTCCTTCTACGAGCACGGCGGCATCGACATCGCCGGAACGTTCCGCGCCGCCATCCGCACCGTCAGCGGTGACGTCGAGGGCGGCTCCTCGATCACACAGCAGTACGTGAAGAACGTCCTCGTCGAGAGCGCCGACAGCCAAGCGGAGCAGGAGCAGGCTCGCGAGACCACGCTGGGTCGCAAGGTCCGCGAGCTGCGCTACGCCGTAGCGCTCGAACAGCGGATGTCCAAAGAGGAGATCCTGGAGGGCTACCTCAACATCGCCTACTTCGGCGACGGTGCCTACGGCGCCGAATCCGCCGCGCAGCACTTCTTCGGCGTCAGCGCCGACGAGTTGGAGCTGTCCCAGGCCGCCACACTCGCCGGGACGGTGCGCTACCCCTACCTGTACAACCCCCGCCTGAACTCCGAGGCCGCGAAGAACCGGCGCGACGTCGTGCTCGACCGCATGGCCAAAACCGGGGCGATCACCCCGGCCGAGGCGAAGGAGGCCAAAGCGTCCGGCCTCGGCCTCGACGTGAGCGACCCCAGCAACGGGTGCATGCCCAGCGACCAGCCGTTCTTCTGCGACTACGTGGTCCAGCAGATCGAGTCGGACGAGCGCTACGGCGAGAACGAGACCCAGCGCGCCCGGTGGCTGCGCACGGCCGGGCTGCAGATCCACACCTCGCTGGACGCCGACATGCAGCAGGCCGCCCAGGACGCCGTCGACGACTGGGTGCCGCGGAAGAACAAGTCGCGCAAGGTCGGCGCGGAAGTCCTCGTGGAGCCGGGCACCGGCAGGATCCGGGGTATGGCCCAGAGCCGCGATTACGGACCCGACGAGTCCAACCTCGGCGAGACCTCGATCAACTTCACGGTCGACGCCGAAGACGGCGGCAGCAACGGATTCCAATCCGGATCGACCTTCAAACCCTTCACACTGGCCGCGGCGCTGAAGGCCGGCAAGACGTTCGGCACCTCGTACAGCACGGGCAACACCACGACCATCACCGGCCAGCGCAACTGCAACGGCGGGCGGCTGGCCGACTGGACCGTGAGCAACGCCGGCGACACCGAGGGCGGCAGCACCAACAACATGGTCAGCGGCACCAAAGGCTCGGTGAACACCTACTTCGCGAGCCTGCAGGCCGACGTCGGGCTGTGCAACGTCATCGAGATGGCCGAGACCCTCGGCATGCACCGCGCGGACGGGACCGGCTTCGACAACGCCCGCACCCAGGCCAACAACTCCTTCACCCTGGGCAGCGAGGAGGTCTCCCCGCTGAACCTGGCCACGGCCTACTCCGTCTTCGCCTCGCGCGGCATGCTCTGCCAACCGCAGGCCATCACCCAGATCGTAGACGAGCACGCGGGCGAGACCATCGACATCGAGCCCGAATGCGAGCGCGTCATCAGCAAGGACGTCGCCGACGGCGTGAGCCACCTGCTGCAGCAGACGTTCGAGGGCGGAACCACCCAGGCCGTGCCGATCGACCCCCCCGCGGCCGCCAAGACCGGAACCACCGACAACTCGGCCAGCGCCTGGTTCGCCGGCTACACGCCCAACCTCGTCGGGACGGTCTTCGTCGGCGACCCGCGCGGGCCGCAGAACCACCCGCTGCGCAACGTCACCATCGGCGACCGGCACTACTCCTACGTCTACGGCGCCACGATCCCCGGCCCCATCTGGCAGGACACGATGGAGAAGGCGACCGAGGAGCTGCCCGCCGACGGTTTCCCGTCGCCGCCGTCGAAGTACGGCAGCACGTCCGGCCCGCCGCCGGACGACGGCGGAGACGACGAGGGACAGGACGCCGAAACGGCCGCCAACACCGCCGACGGCGTCCCCGACGTGCTCGGGATGTCGTCCGACGAAGCGGTCGGGACGCTGCAAGCGGCCGGGTTCGACGCCAACCTGTCCTCCACCCGGGTGCCCTCCGACAACCCCGCGGACACGGTCGGGGCCGTCAACCCCGAGCCCGGCACCGGGCTGCCCGAGGGTGCCACCGTCAACGTGTTCCTGAGCAACGGCGGGGACTCCGACGGCGGCGGAAACGGCGGCGGAGGCGACGCCTTCGGCGGCTGGGGCGGTACCGGCCTCGGCCTGGGCAACCAGGGCCGCGGCAGGGACGAGTAGCGGCACACCGCCGGACACCGACGGTGCGAGGGGCGGCGGGCGAACGGGTCGCCCGCCGCCCCTCGCATGTGCGGGCGCTACGCGGTGAGCTGGCGTTTGACCTCGGCGGCCACACGGCCGCCCTCGGCGCGGCCCGCCACTTGCGGCGTCACCCGCTTCATGACCTGCCCCATGGCCTTGGGGTCCGCGGCGCCGGTCTCGGTGATCACCGCGGCCACGAGGTCGCGCAGCTCGTCGTCGCCGAGCTGGGCGGGGAGGTAGTCGGCGAGCACCGCGCTCTCGGCCCGCTCGGCGGCGGCCTGGTCGCTACGGCCGCCCTCGTCGAACGCCTCGGCCGCTTCGCGGCGCTTCTTCGACTCACGGGTGAGGACCCGCACGACGTCCTCGTCGCCGAGCTCGTGTGCCGACTGCCCGGAGGCCTCCTCGGTGGAGATCGCGGTCAGCACGCTGCGCAGAGTGCGGGTGCGGACGTCGTCGCGCGCCTTCATCGCGGCGGTGAGGTCGGTTCGGAGACGGTCCTTGAGTTCGGCCATGGCAGCGATCATACGGCCGCCGCCGGGCGCCTGCGAGCGCATCGTCCCCGCGCCGCCGCGGGAACGGCGCCGTGCGGGCGCATCCGGTCGGCGGAGTCTGACACCATCGGAATCCGGGAGGTGCGGTGACGTTGACGACATTGCCGAAGAGCCTGCGGACGGCCGGACGCGCGGCCGCGGTCACGGGCGCCGTCGGGCTGGCCGGGATCGCCTACGCATCGGTGGTCGAGCGCAACTGGTTCCGGCTGCGCCACTACGAGCTTCCGCTGCTGGACCCGGGAAGCCCGAGGCTGCGGGTGCTGCACATCTCCGACACCCACCTGACGCCGGGGCGGCGGATGCTGCTGGACTGGCTGCGGGGCCTGGACGCCTACGAGCCCGACTTCGTGGTCAACACCGGCGACGCCATCGCCCACCCCGACGCCGTAGAGCCGTTCATCTCGGCGCTGGGGCCGCTGCTGGACCGCCCCGGCGCGTTCGTGTTCGGCTCCAACGACCTGTTCTCGCCCCGGTTCAAGAACCCGGCCCGCTACTTGTGGCGCAGCAGCCGCGCGGACTACTCCGCGCGCAAGGTCCCCGACCTCCCCTGGCACGAACTCGGTTCGGCCATGAGCGCCCGCGGCTGGCTGGACCTCAACAACCGCAAAGGCTCCCTCAAGGCCGGCGGCGGTCAGGACGTGGCCGCCGCGGGCGTGCACGACTCCCATATCGGCCTGGACCGCTACGACGAGGTCGCCGGCACCGCCGATGCGGACGCCGACCTGCGCATGGGCGTCCTGCACTCGCCCGAGCCGGCCAACCTCAACCGCTTCGCCGCCGACGGCTACCAGCTGCTGCTGGCCGGCCACACCCACGGCGGCCAGCTGTGCCTGCCGTTCTACGGCACGCTGGTCACCAACTGCGGCATCGACCGCCGCCGCGCCTGGGGCCTGAACCGCTACGCCGGCACGTGGTTGCACGTCTCCGGCGGCCTGGGCACCTCGCCCACGGCTCCGGCGCGCTTCTGCTGCCGCCCGGAGGCGTCGCTCCTGGACCTGGTCGCCCGGCAGTAGGCCGCAGACGCTCGTCGCGGTACCCGCACGGTAGTGTCGCCGACCCGCCTGCGCAGGCAGAATGAGGGCATGTACCGCGAACGCGCAGCGGCGGCCGGCGGCGTCGTGTGGACCGGCACGGCCGGCGACGGGGAGGTGCACCGGGTGGTGCCGGACGGCTGTATGGACTTCGTCTGGGACGGCGCCCGGGTGCTGGTGGCCGGGCCCGACACGGTCGCGCACTTCGCCGACTGGAAACCGGGCCGCGTGTTCGTCGGACTGCGGATGCCGCCGGGAGCCGGCCCCGCGGCGGTGGGCGTCCCGGCACACGAGCTGCGCGACCGGCGCGTCGACCTGGAGGACGTGTGGCCGGCGGGCGAAGCGCGCCGGCTCGTCGAACAGGCGGGGCCGGCACCGGATGCGGGCGTGCCCCTGGAGCGGGCTGCGGCCCGGCGGACGGCCGCGGGAGCCGGGGCCGACCCCGTGATGCGGCACGCGGCCGCGCTGCTGTCGGCGGGCGCCTCCGCGGCCCGCGTCGCCGAGGAGACCGGGATGGGGCCGCGCCGGCTGCACCGCAGGAGTCTGGCCGCCTTCGGCTACGGTCCCCGGACGCTGGGGCGGATCCTGCGGTTCGACCGGGCGCTGGCCGCGGCCCGGGCGGGCACGCCCTTCGCGGAGGTGGCCGCCGCAGCCGGCTACGCCGACCAGGCCCACCTCGCCCGCGAGGTCAAGGCGCTGGCCGGCGACCCGCTGAGCGTGCTCGTGGGTCACTCCAACGGCGCGAACAGGTCGACCCAATGGCCGTCGGGATCGCACACGACGGCGTAGCGCTGGCCCCAGGCGGCGTCCCAGGGCTTGCACCGTCCGGTGTATCCGGCAGCGGTGAGATCGTCGTAGAGGCGGTCCACGCCGGACGGGCCGTCGCAGGCGAACGCGAGTGCGACGCCGCCGCCGTCGCCGCCGCCCGGTTGCCAGTCGGGCGCGAAGGACCGCACGGTCTCGACGGTGTCCCACAGGATCCGCAGCCCGCCCGGCAGTTCCGCTTCCACATGCGGCTGGGCGTCGGCCTCGGCCGGGATGTCCATTCCGATGCGGCGGTAGAACGCGAGTGAGGCGGCCATGTCGGCGGTGACGACGCCGACGGCGCTGAAAGCTGCTGTCATGGGTCCGACGGTAGACGAGCTCCCGTCCGCCGTCTTGAAGGTTTCGGACGCCGCGCCGGACCCGCCCGAGCCTCGTACGCGAAACTCAGCGCGGGCGTACGCCGTCCATCACGGTGGCCACGATGCCGTCGAGCAGTTCGGACGGCACCTCGGCGGGCCTCCTCTCCGCCGCGGGCGTTCTGGGCGATCGCCCTGCTGACCCTGGCCGCCGCGGCCGCCACCGCAGTCGGCGTGCCGCACCTCGACCGCGCCGGGGACAGCGGGAGCCTGCGCCGGGAACTCGGAGCGTTCACCGCCGGGCGGCTGTGGCTCGCCCTGTCCACATCGACACTGGTCATCGGTGCCACGTTCGCCGCATTCAGCTACTTCAACCCGATCCTCACCGCGCTCTCCGGCTTCAGCACGGATTCGGTCCCGCTGCTGCTGGCGGGCTACGGCGCGGCCACCCTGCTCGGCAACCACGTCGTCGGCAGGCTCGCCGACCGGCGCCCCGCCGGAGTGCTGGCGGTCGGGCTGGCCCTCAACGCGGCCTTCCTCGCCGCCTTCGCGCTGCTGGCCCACGTCCAGGTGTGGGCGGTGGCCGCGATGCTGGGGATCGGACTGGTCGGTGTCACGATGAACCCGGCGATGATCACCCGGGTCCAGCGGACGGGAAACCCGGGATCCCTGATCAACACGGTCCACGCGTCGTTCATCACCCTCGGCGTGATCCTGGGATCCTCCGTCGGCGGCCTCGCCGTGGAGAGCACCGGGCTGCGCGGCACGCTGTGGCTGAGCGCGGCACTGGCTCGTGGCCGGACTCGCGACCGTGCTCCCCGACCTGGTCCGCCGCCCCCGCCGATCGGCCCGCGGCGAGCCGGAGGAGCACCCGCGCCCGCACCTCACGGGGTCAGCGGGTACCCCCTGACCCACCCGGCGGCACCGGGCGCCTCCGCATAACCGGCGCCGGGACGCCGCGGCCGCCCCGAATCCCCCGGAAACCGCAACGATGCTGCTGTGCCGGACCGGCGTGCACCGCGCCCGCCGTCGGCGCCGTGCACAGCAGCACCTCCCGACATGTGTCGACGACGTACTACCGCCCCGCGTTCACAGCCTTCGCCGCTTTCACGGGCTTCGCGGTTTTCGCCGCCTTCGCCGCCTTCGCCGCCTTCGCCGCCTTCGCCGCCTTCGCCGCCTTCTCGCGAGCGTCGTGCACGGCTTTCGGCTGCCGGCGCACCGGCTCGGTAGCCGTCAGCATCAGGGCGCCGAGCAGCCCGATGTCCTTGACCGCCGAATCGCGCCCGGCGGCGTCACCGGGCCTGCCCTGCGCCGCGGCCAGCAGCGACGGCACCGCCTGCGCCGCCATCACCACACTCGCCACGCGGGTGCCCTTGCCGACCAGAAGCATCGCCCCCGCGCCGACTCCGGCCACAGCCTGTGCCCGCACCACCGACACCGGATCGTCGGGGATCTGCGGACAGTAGGCGTGGATCCGGCCGAGAAACGGCGCGAGCGCGTCGGCACGCGGCTGCGGGTCGCGCAGCGTCTCCACCGAGTCGACGATGAACGGGGCTGCCAGCAGGCGTTGAAGCTGTTTACGTAGGACTCCCATGCTGTCCCGTATACCCGGGAGCGCCGGGTGAACCCCAGGATGCCCGTGCCGTGTCGCGCGGAGCCCCCGATCGCCCCGGGACTCGACGGCGGATTCCCGCCAGCGTCGGCGGCGCCGGACGGCGAGGATCCGAGCATGGATCTCAACCTCAAGGACAAAGTCGCCGTCGTCACCGGAGCGAGCAAGGGAATCGGGCTCGCCGTCACCCGCCGACTCGCGGAGGAAGGTGCGCAGGTCGTCGCCGGCAGCCGGACCACCACACCCGACCTCGCCGAACTGCGCGAGTCGAACGGGGTGGCCGTCGTCAACGCCGACCTCGCACAGGCGGAAGGGGCCGAGAGCCTCGTCGCCGCCGCCGTCGATCTGCACGGGGGAATCGATCTGCTGGTCAACAACGTCGGGGCCAGCGAGCCCGTCGACGGCATCACCGGCACCGACGACGACGCCTGGCAGCGCATCTTCGACATCAACCTGTTCTCGGTCGTGCGCACGACGCACGCGGCCGTCCCCGCGATGACCGGGCGCACCGACGCCGCGATCGTCAACATCAGTTCGATCAACGCCGGGCAGCCGTTCGCGATGATCATGCACTACAGCGCGGCCAAGGCGGCGCTGACCAACCTCAGCCGATCGCTGGCCGAGGACCTGGCGTCCAGCGGCATCCGTGTCAACACGGTCTCGCCGGGCCCGGTGCGCACCCCCTTGTGGACGGCGGAGGGCGACGGCTTCGCCAACGTCTTCGCCGCGCAGGACGACACGACGGTGGGCGACGTGATGGACCGGGTGCTGCCCGAAACCATGGGGGCTTCGCTGGGCCGGGTGACCGAGCCGCACGAGGTCGCCGACCTCACCCTGTTCCTGGCGTCCCCGCGGGCGTCGGCCATCACCGGAGCGGACTACCGGATCGACGGCGGCATCACGAAGACCGTGTGACGCCCGCGGAGCCGGCCCGGGCGACCGGCGGACCCCGTCCCGCCGACGGGCCGGCGACCGGCCGACGGCCAGCACCGCCGCCGAACGCGCGGTGCGGCCGGTCGCCGGGGGCGTGGCTCGGCCGGTCGCCGGGGGCGTGGCTCGGCCGGTCGCCGGGGGCGTGGCTCGGCCGGTCGCCGCGGCTGGCTAGAGTCGGGAGGCATGCGGGTACCCAGCGACGACGAGATCCGCGCCGTGCACGCGGAGCACGCCCCCACGCGCGAAGCGTTCGACCTCGTCTACACGCACTGCAGGATCATCAGCACGATCGCCGCCGAACTCCTCTCCCGGGCCCCCGGCGGGCTCGACCCCGAGCTCGTGCGGGCCGGGAGCCTGCTGCACGACATCGGGGTCTACCGCCTCTACGACCGGTCGGGCCAGCTCGACTACCCGCGCTATGTGCGCCACGGCATCCTCGGCCGCGACCTCCTCGCCGAGCAGGGCTACCCGGACGCGCTGGGCCGCTTCTGCTCCTGCCACACGGGCGTGGGAATCACCCGCGAGGACATCCGCTCCCAGGACCTGCCGATCCCTCCGGACGACTACGTGGCGGAATCGGACGAAGAGGAACTCGTCATGTTCGCCGACAAGTTCCACTCCAAGTCCCACCCGCCGAGGCTCGTCTCCCCGGAGACCGCGGCCGGACGGATGCGCACGTTCGGCGAGGACAAGGAACTGCGGTTCAAGTCGCTGCTCGCCACCTACGGCGAGCCCGACCTGCGACCGCTCCACGAGTCCTACGGCCACGAGATCACCTGACCGCACCGAGCTCCCGAACCCGTCCTCCGACGGGCCCGGGAGCCCTCGGGCGACGACCGGCTACTCCCCGGCCGCTGCCGACCCCGCGGCCGCATCCAGCGACGGCCAATCCGCGAAATCACCGAGCATCCGGCGGTCGTGGGTGGCGACGACGACCGCAGCGGGGGTGTCCCGCAGCGCCTCGGTGAACTCGTCCACCAGCAAGGACGACAGGTGGTTCGTCGGTTCGTCGAGGATCAGCAGGTGGGGCCGCTCGGCAAGGCACACGGCGAGGTGCAGGCGGCGCCGCTGCCCCTGCGACATCCGCCGGACGGGGGTGCGCAGCGCCTCAGCGTCCAGCAGCCCCGTCGCGCGCAGCGGCACGACCTCCGACTCGGCCGCTTCTCCCCGCGACACGAGCCGCTCGGTATGCGACCGATACACCTCGTGGGCACGCAGACCCTCCGCCCACTCCGGGGCCTCCTGGGACAAATAGGCGATCCGGGCCCCGTCGGACCTGCGCACCGACCCGGTCGTCGCTGTCACGTGCCCGGTCAGGACCCCGAGCAGCGTCGACTTGCCAGCCCCGTTCGTCCCCGTGACCAGCAGGCGGTCGCCACCCTCGATCGCCAGGGAGACCGGCGCGGGCAGCCTTCCCGCGACGGTGACACCGTCGCATGTGAGGATCGGAGCGCCGCGCGGGGTCGGCAGGTGCGGCCACCGCAGCTCCAGCGGCGGGCGGGGAACCGTGATCCGGTGGGCCTCCAGAGCTTCCCGCTTGCGCTTGAAACTCTGCACCACCCCCGGGGCGTGCGACTGGCGCTGGTGTTTACCGGTGCCCTTGTCCGGACGCCACCCGGTCGACAACCGGCTCTGCGCTTCGTGCACCGCTTGCGCCAGCCTGGCGTGCTCGGTCTGCTGGGCGTCGTACTCCTGGATCCAGCGTTCCCGCTCGCGTCGGCGCCCTTCCTGCCAGCCGTCGTATCCCCCGGAGAACACCCGCGGGCGTCCGTTCATGCCGGGGTCGAGATCGAGGAAGTCGTCGGCGACGTCGCGCAGCAGCGCGCGATCGTGGGTGACGATCGCCAGACCGCCCGGATGCTCCTTCAACTGCGCCGCCAAGAACGCCTGGGCTCCGGCGTCGAGGTGGTTGGTGGGCTCGTCCAGCAGCAGGATGTCGTGGTTCCCGCTGAGTACGCACGCCAGGCGCACCCGGTAGCGCTCGCCCACGGACATGGTGGCGAGTTCACGGGCCCGGTCGCTGCACGCTCCGATCCCGTCCAAGGCGACGTCGATGCGGCGCTGGGCATCCCAGGCGTCGAGCCGCACCGCGGCGTCGAGCGCCGCCGTGTACAGCGCATCCGCCCCCTCGTCGCCGTTTTCGAGGCCCGCCGTGGCGAGGTCGAGCGCGTCCAGGGCCAAGCGCGAATGCCGCACCGACTCCTCGACCAGGGTGCCGACGGTCGCGCCGGCGCAGGACGCGAGCGACTGGTGGACGACACCCACCGTGCCGGTGCGCTCCACCCGGCCGCCGTCGGGTACGAGGTCGCCGGACAGGACGCGCAGCAGCGTCGTCTTCCCGCGCCCGTTCTCACCCGCGACCGCCACACGCGACCGGGACGAGACCGTGGCGTCGGTATCGGACAGGACCGGGCGCCCGCCGAGGGCGACCCGGACCGCGCGAGCGCGGATGTGGGCGCTCGCGCCGGCCGAGATACGCCCGGCCGCGTCGAGTTCACAGAGAAGTTCGTGCGTCGAGCGGCTCTGCGGCCGCTCGCGTGAGGTACGTGCCTCCACAAGGTGCTCCACGTGTCGCGGTGGAGCCGGGCAGCACTACGGAACCGCCCGGCATGGCAACCGGGACGGCGGACACACGAAAGAAGGACTCGGTGCCGCGCCGTCAGGCGCGGAACCGCAGCCTCATGGAAGCTGTAAGCACATCGGCAACGGTACCGCACGGTGGCGGCACACCCCAGGGAGCGCCGGCGCAAGCCCGTGCGCACGCACGACGAGTACCGCCCACGGAGACACCCGCGCCTGTTCCGGCGCGACGGCCGCGACGCATGTGCGTCGAATGCGCCACCGGCTCTCCTCGGCTACCAGGGCCTCCTTCTGCTCCCAGGAGGTTGTGGGAGTCGGTACGGGCCTGTGTCCCGGCCCCTCAAGGCGAAAACGCCTCACTGGCGAACCGGAACGGACATCCACCTCATCGCGCACAAGGCGTAAAATCGACGGGTCCGTCGATTGCGCCGGGAGCCATGATGCAGCACACCGAACAGACACCGGGCGACACCGACATGCATGCCGAAGTCGCCGCCGCGTTGGCGACCAGCCGCGAACTCGGCCCCGAGTACGACGAGCACATCGCCAGCGGTCTCATCGACCGCACCAAAGCACAGCAGCCTCACGACAACCTGCGCTACCTCGTCGCCATCCGCGACAGCAAGTACATCCGCCTGAGCGTCGTTTCCGGACTGGCGTTCGCCGGACTCGTGTGGGGATACACAGGCGACGACGGAGCGGCCTTCCCCGGCCACGACCCCTGGGCCGTTGTGGCGCTCGTGGCGATCATCGCCCTTGCCATCCGTCCACTAGCGAGCGTGCGCAAAAAGCCCTGACACACACCCGCACCGGGGTTGCACCGGCGGGACAGGGGTGAACACGCCTTCTGAATCGGACCATCCGAACCAGCGGCATCGCACGGAGCCGTCGACCGCCGATCGTTCGTGCCCAAGCGCGGCGCTCCGCTCCGCTGCGCATCCGCGCAACTGGCGCATGCGGGAGTTCAAACAAGGCGCGCGCTGAAGCGGGGCTCGACGGCATGGGGCTGATGCCGCACAAGCTGCGGAACACCGCGGCGTCCCTGGCGATCGCGGCCGGCGCGGACGTGAAGGTCGTTCAGAAATGTGCATCAGCGCTGGCGCGGCCTGAACCTCCGCACACGCGAAACGGGTGCCCACCTGGGTGGACACCCGTTTTTCTGTCGGGGTGGCGGGATTCGAACCCACGACCTCTTCGTCCCGAACGAAGCGCGCTACCAAGCTGCGCTACACCCCGTTTGCGCCGATGGACAGTCTAGCGGACGTGCGGGAGTGCTCGCACACGCACGGGCGCCCGCCATGCGGAATCGGGGACCCGTGAGGGCGGTGGGGCGGGATACCGGGGAGCGGATCCGGCTAAACCTCTCCAGAGAGATCGGCCGGGAGCGGCCGCCGGGGTTGCCGGGGCACGGCGGCGTGCGCACCTTGGAGGCATGGGAGACGAGAACCCTGTCCCAGTTCCCGATCCCCGGTCCGCTATACCGCGGTGGGTCCGCCTGTCGCGGTGGCTCAACGGGTCCCGGGTGTGCTCGGTGGGCGACTGCATCGAACTGACGGAACCGGCCGAACGCCACTGCACCAACCACATCCGCACCTTCCGCTCACGGCTCGGAGAGCACCGATGCACCGCGCCCCGCTGTGTGCGGGCGCGGTCGACCGGCGACCACCTGTGCCCGCAGCACCGTGACGAGGCGCCGACCGACCCCGGCTCCTCCGCGGCGGGCGGGCGGGGGAACACCGTCGACTCCGTCGGCAAGCGACCGCCTCCGGGCGGTTCCTAGTCCGGCGGCCGTTCCCCGGACCGCCGGGGCGCCTTCCTCCCGTTCAGGCAGCGTGCGGGGGAAGGCGCCCTCAGAGGGGGCCCGCAGCGCCGGCCGGCGGGATACGGTGCCGGTGCCGGGGTGTGCTCCACAACCCCGAATCCTCACCTGCGGTTTCCCGTGAAACACCAGTGCACGGACACCGCTTCGCACCGGAGGGGTCAGACCAGCTTCTCCAGCTCGGCCTCGGCCTGGCGGGCCTCGGGAACACCCAGGTCGACGAAGATCTTCGCGGCGCCGGCGAGGTATTCCACGGCCTGTTCGCGCCTCGACGCCAGTCGGCCGATGCCCATCAGCGCTCTTCCTTGGATATAGAGCTCGCCGCGGTCCCGTGCGAGCGAGAGCGCCTCCTCCTGCGCCTTGTAGGCCTCCTCGACCCTGCCGGCGTGCGTGAAAGTGGTACCCAGGTCCGTCAGGATCTCCGCGTCGGCGCTGTGCTGGCCGATCTCCTCGCCCAGGTCCAACGCGGCGCGGTGGGAGCCGAGCGCGGCGTCGACGTCGCCGCGCCTGCGCAGGGCGACCCCCATGCTGTTGCGGACGTAGATCTCGTCGCGCTGCGAGCCGATGAAGCGGGCGAGGTCCAATGCTTCGTCGAGGTAGGCGAACGCCTGGTCCAGCTCCTGGCGTGCGGCGTGCACCTCGCCCAGGGTGCGCAGCACGTTCGTCGCTGTTTCGTACTCCCCTTGCCCCTTCTTGATACTCAAGGCGATCTGGCAGAACTCGATCGTCTTCTCATCGTCGCCGAGTATCTGGTACATGATCGCGAGGTTCACACGCTGGAGCGCTTCGAGCTTGCGGTCCTCGATCGACAGCGCGTACTCCAGGACCCGCCAGGCGCTGGAGAGGGCGTCGTGGAAGCGCCCCATCCGCTCGTAGACGAGGCTCAGGCTCGAATTCACCCGCGCTTTGCCGCGCTCGTCGTCGATCGTTTCGAGTAGCTCCCAGGCCTCGTTCAGCAGTTCCAGCGCATGGGAGAACCGCCCCGCCAGGCAGTGTGCGATCCCCAGCCCGATGAGGGTGGCCGCACTGCCGCGCACGTTGCCGTTGGCCCGGCTGGCGGCCAGCGCCTTCTCCTGGGTGGACATCATCAGCTCGGTCTGGCCGTGGTTGGCGTAATGCCGCCACAACGAGTCCGCCAGCTGCCACGCTTGCTCGTCCAGGCCGACGCCCGCGTAGAAGTCGACCGCCGAGGCGAGGTTGTCCTGGTGCCGTTCGAACCACGCGGTGGCCTGGGACCGGTCCGCGATCGTGGCTTCGTAGCGGGATGAGGCGCGCCGCCCCGATTCGTCGTCGTGGCCGCGCGGTCCCATCATCCCGGCCGCGCGGTCGGCCATGGCCAGGTAGTGGTCGCCGAGCCGGCGCCGCGCCGCCTCGGCCTCCCCTTCGGCGAGGTCCGTGGCCGCCTTCTCCCGGGCGTAGGACCCGAGCAGGTCGTGGAACCGGTACAGATCGACGCTGGGTTCCTCCAGCAGGCAGACGCTGACCAGTTCTTGGAGCAGGTCGTCGGCTTCGGGAGGGTCGCAGTCGAGTAGGGCGGCGGCGCCGTGCAGATCGACCGTGCCGCCGATCATGACGCCGAGGGTCAGGAAGGCGCGGCGCTGTTCCCCGTTCAGGCTCTGGTAGGAGAGTTCGAAGACGGCTTCGACGCTGTGGCCTTCGATGCGCAGCTCGCGGAACATCCGGTGGTGCTCGCTGAGCCGCTGTTTGACGTGCTCGAAGGTCCAACGCGGCCGGCTGAGCATCCGTCCCGCCACGATGCGCAGGGCGAGCGGGAGCCCGCCGCACATCCGCACCACTTCGTGGGCGGTCCCGTGCTCCTGCTCGATGCGCTCCTGCCCCAGGACCGCGGCGAACAGCTGCAGAGACGCCTCGTCGTCGAGCATGCCCAGGGAGATGTACTGCGCTCCGCTGAGGCCGGGCAGGTCCTGGCGCGAGGTGACGATGGTGAACGATCCCGGCGCGGCCGCCAGCAACGGGCTGATCTGCGCGAAGTTGGCGACGTTGTCCAGCACGATCAGGACGCGGCGCCCGGTCAGGCTGGCGCGCCACAGTGCTGCGCGTTCCTCGACGGTCTCCGGGATCGCCTCGGGCTGGACCCCGATCGCGCGCAGGAGGCTGCCCAGTGCCGAGGCGGGCGAGACCGGCTCGTGCTCGATGGTGTAGCCGTAGAGGTCGGTGAACAGCAGGCCGTCGGGGAACCGGTCGGCGAGCCGGTGCGCGCCGTGGACCGCGAGCGTGGTCTTGCCGGCTCCGCCCAGGCCGGTGATCACGGCGATCTCGGCTTGGCCCTCGTCGCGCGTACCGAGGTCGAGCAGGCGTTCCAGGTCGTTCTCGCGCCCGGTGAAATCGGGGATGTCGCGCGGCAGGTCGTTGCGGGCGACGAAGTCGCGCGGTCGCTGGTCCTGCTCCTCCGATTCCGGCTGCTCCGGAGTCTCCGAGGGCTCGGCGGCGCCGATGATCCGGCCGACGTCGGACTCGGTTTCGCGCAGGATGCGCCCGTGCAGCTCCATGACTTCGGGGCTGGGGTCGACGCCGAGCTCTTCGGCCAGGTACGCGCGGCACTCCTGGAACGCCGAGAGTGCTGAAGCGCGCTGCCCGCTCCGGTACAGCGCGGCGATCAGGAAGTACTGGAGCTGTTCCCGGAAGGGGTCCTGGCGCACCAGAGGAGTCACACGGGAGACGATCTCGGTGTAGCGGTGCAGAGCGAACGCGCATTGCGCCCACGCGGTCCAGGCGCTCCAGCGCTCCTCCAGCAGGGGGCGCACCACGGTGTTCCCGAGATACTCCGATCCCGTGCCCGAGAACGGCTGCCCGCGCCAGCAGGTCAGCGCCTCGTCCCAGAGGACGACTTCTTCGGCGGGGTCACCGGCGGCCTTGGCGCGGGCGACGAAGGATCGGAACCGGTGCAGGTCGACGTCGTCCGGATCGACCCGAGCGAGGTAGCCGCCGGCCGTGGTCTTGATGACGTCGGGGAAGGACCTGCGCAGGTGGGAGATCTGCACTTGGATGACCGAGCGGGCCGTCCGGGGCGGGTCGTCGTCCCACAGGTACTCGATCAGCCGGTCGACCGTGACTTCTTTGCCCAGTTCCAGCAGGAGCGTGCCCAGTACACAGCGCTGCCGCGGACCGCCGACGGGCAACGGATCGCCCGCGTGCGACCACGCGGAAATGGGGCCGAGCACGCCGAAATTCACGAACAGCACTCTAGCAAGGCCGTTCAGGAGGCATCGGGCGCGAGAACCGCCGAAAGCGCCGCGCGGCCCTCCACCACACGGCACCTCGGCGGGCGGAGACCGCCCTCGGCGGCCGCAGCCGGGACGCTACTCCCCGGTCATTCGGTTTCCTTCTGCGGCGCCTCTTTCTCCTTCTCGTCAGGGGCGGCGTCTGGAGCCGGCTCGGTGTCCTGCTCGGGGTCCTGCTCGGGGACCGGCTCGGAAAACGGCTCCAGCTTGGCCGTCACGTCCGGTCCGATCCGGGCGGCGATCGCCGCGAACTCCGCCTCGACGAATTCGGCAGGCGCAACAGTTCCGGTCATGGTGGTCCTCGTTTCCAGCACGTTTCGGGGGCACGGGCCGGCGGGCATGGGCCCGCTACGGCCAGTCGATCACCGGATCGTCCTCGTCGCCGACCTGGTCCCCGTCCTCTTCGAACGGCTCGTAGTCGGGCTCGGGTTCCGAGAAGGGCTCCATCTTCGCGGCGATCCGCGCGAACTCGGCGTCGGTATCGCGGGCGTCGGTGAACACGGTCGGGCTCACGGGAACGACTCCTTCACAGGAACGAACGCGGAGCAGAGCTTCGGCTACCGCAGAGGGCCTCTGCCGATCGGCCGACGCTCCCGATCGCATCCGCCGTTCGCTCGCATCGAATGCGGCCGACGCCCGCAGGCCGTCCTCCTGCGGGTGCCGGTCCGGCTGAACGTGGGTCCAGCCTAGGCAGATCGTCTTGCGCCGCGCTTTCAGTTCGCTTACGGGCGGTGGAAGCCGGTCCGCCGGCACGGGCGGGAACACGCGGAGCGGAACGCTCATCTTCCCGCCCTCCGCAATCCCGACACCTCGGATTCTGACCTCATCAGGCCGCGAACGGCACGAAGGCGGTCGCTCCCTCTAGACTTCCTGCCCGTGGCACACCACGCTCTCGACACCGCCGACGCACCGACGGGCCTCCTTCCTCGGAGCACGTTCTGGCGTGTGGCCGTCCTGCTGACGGGCACCGCCGTCCTGAGCGCCGCGACGCTCGCTCTGTGGGCCGGCGGCGGTCTGGCACGCGCCGACACCGACCCCGGCCGGCAGCCGGGCGACACGGTGCGCACCGCGATGTACACCATGACTCCGCACGAGGCGGAGTTCGTCACCGACGACACCGGTACGACCGCGTTGCAGGTGCGCGCCGACCTGGTCTCCGAACACACCGAACCGGTCCCCGTCAGCGCGTTCGGCCGGGCGATCGGCGTCGCTTTCCCGTCCGGCGAGATCGACGCCTCCGCCCTGAGCGTCAGCTACACCCGCCATCCCGACGGCCTGGTCTTCGACATCCAGCCGGACATGCGCGAGGAGGTCCTGATGACCTGGTCGCTGCAGAAAGCCGAGTCGGACGGCCAGGACCGGCAGGAGGACTCCGACAGCCCCCTCGCCGGCCTGGGCGGCGACCCCGGCCCGAGCGATCCCCTCGACGCGGAGTCGCTGCTGGAGGGGACCGAAGACGTGGCGCCGCTCGCCGAGAAGGAGGACACGGTGACACTGACCTTCAACAAGACCGAGTTCTCCCCGGGCTTCACCGACCGCTCCGAAAGCTGGCGCCCCACCGACGAGGTCGCCGCCGAGACGTCGTTCCCGCTCCGGAAGGGGTGAGGCGGCCGTGTCCCCGTTCCTCCGCAGCGCGCTTTCGACGTTCTCCAGTCTGACCTTCGTCGCCCTGATCGTCGTGGCGCAGGCCCTGGTGCCCGACGACACGCTGGCGACCGAGCCCGTCGCCCATTCCGGCGAGCTGGGCGAGCCCGTCGACGCCCGGCGGTTCACCGCCACGGCCGAGAAGGTGGAGTTCGCCGAGACGGTCGCCGAGGAGGGCGGCCTCGGCTCTTCCGGACCGATCGAGGCCCACGGCGTGTGGGTGGTGGCCACCGTCGAGATCACCGCGGCGACGGCGCCTCTGAACAGCGTCGACGCCGAGCTCGTCATGGGGGACGGCTACGTCTACTCCGCCAGCACGTGGGTGAGCAACGGGCTCAACGGCGGTGGCAGCACACCGGCGCCGGGGATTCCCCTGACCGGAATGCTGGTCTTCGAGGTTCCCGAGAAGCGGGTCGACGACCCCGCTCTCCACGTGAGCGCCCGCGAATCGGTCGACGACCGGCTCAGTGCCCGCGCCGACATCCACCTGGGGCTGGACGGCGCCCGGCTCGACGAGCGCCTCGCCGATCCCCAAGAGCGGATCGCCGTTCCCGCCCCCGCCCAGACGTCGTAGGAAGCACCGACCATGCACCCTGACGACCCGCGCCGCGGCGACCGGCCCACCGGTCAGCAGCCCCCGCCCCCGCCGCCGGGGCCTCGGCGGCGTCGCGCGGGACAGCAACCGCCTCCGGGGAGCGGTCACCCGGCGCCGCCTCCCGGGCCAGGCCCCGGTCCGCAGGGCGGCCCCCCGCACCCGCCGCCTCCTCCGCCTTCCGGCGGCGGGTCTGCCGGTCCCTACGGCCCCGGGCCGCGTCCGGGCGGTCCCGGACCGCCCGGCCCGCCTCCGCCGGGCGGAGGGCCGACCGGGCCTCCGCCGCCCCCAGCGGGGCCGGCGTTCGCTCCCCCGCCGCCCGGTCCTCCGGGGCCGGGGCCGCACCCGCCCCAGGGTCCTCCTCAGGCGCCGCCGCCGGCTCCGCAGCAGGGCGGGGGGCGCCCCCGGCGCGCCCTGCCGCTGTGGAAGCGCGCCCACCTGCCCTCCATCGCCGTGCTCGCAGTGGTGCTGCCGATCGCGTTGGGCACGCCCTGGTGGCTGGAGCGCCAGGAGATGCTGGACCGCGGCGTGGTGCCGCCGGAACCGCGCCGGGCGGTGGAGACGGAGGAGCCCGCCGAACTCGTCGGCAGCCGCTGGGAGCTGCGCGGAACCCTCGTCGGCGAGCTTGAGGGCGCGGATCCGCCGCCCGAGGGCACCCGCCTCGTCGACGCCGTGTTCACGCTGACGCCGGGCGAGGGCGGCGCGCGGGAGCGCCTCGGCCAGTGCGACGTCCGCGCCGTGGACGAGGAGGGGCGCTGGTGGCGGCCGACCTCCCGGTACTCCATGCGGCCCAGCTTGGAGGACGCGCTCTCGGTCGTCTACGGCTGCTCCGGTGACGACGGCGAACCGCTGCCCGCCGGGGAGGAGACCGGTGTCGTCGTCAGCTTCGTCGTGCCCGAAGACGCGGTGGACTCGCTGGCCTTCGAGATCACCGTGCCCACCGCCGGACCGGAGCAGGACCCCGCTCCCGACGCGCTCCGCTTCCTCCAGGAGCAGCGGTGACAGCCGACCCGGCCCGGACCCCGCCGTCCTCTCGCATGTGCGCCCGTATCAGGCGTGTGCGCCCTGGACGGGCCGCGTCCGGCGCCCGGCGCTGATCGCGCCCACGCTGCGCAGGGTGATCTCGAACGCCGCCGCCAGCAAGCACACCCGCAGCAGTTCGTGCAGCGCGTCGACGGCGAAGCCGATGGGCGTGAGCCACGGCCACCACCAGCTGAGGAAGTCGTGCGGCCCCACGGCGACGAACACCCCGCGCTCCAGCCACCCGAACGCGGCGTCGAGCAGGACGTAGTAGAGGCAGAAGCCCAGGTAGAACACCGGGCCGGCGCGCAGGACGAACCGCAGGGCGTTGACGAAGGGCATCCACCGGTCCTGCGCGTCGCGCTGGAAGATCCGGCCGATCTCCCGCATGAAGGGGTTGCCGTCCGACGTCAGTGCCCCCTCGATCTTGGCGGCGCGGCTGCCCTTGCGGAACAGCGACTGGTAGCGGCCCATCTCGGCGCCGAAGACCACCGCGGCGATGGTCAGCCACAGCAGCGGCTCGAACAGGCCGTCGCGCAGGTGCTCCAGCACCTGGCCGACCGCCGCCAGCGCCGCGGTATAGGCCTGCTCGACCGGCAGCGACAGGGTGCTGCCGAGGCTGCGCATGGACTCCCGGATGCCGTTCTCGACGACGTAGAAGGCCTGGCGGTCGGTGAACCAGGCCCGGATGTTGCCGAAGACCTGCACGATCGAGAAGAGGCCGAAGAACATCCAGTTGGCCTCGAACAGCGCCGTGAACACCCCGAGGGGCTTGCTGTCGGTGCGCCGGTAGAGCCGTTCGCACAGCATCCGAAGCAGGAACGACGCCAGCGCGATGCCCAGCGGGATCCCGAGCGCGTTGATCTCGGTGGTCTCCACGAACCCGTCGAGGCCGCGCTGGTTGATCAGTTGCACGTTGTACTGGCGGAACTCCTCGGCGAAGCGCCCCCAGGCGTTGTAGAAGATCAGGAACGGCAGGATCGCCATCGCGACGGCGTCGACCCAGCGGCGCTCGCGCTCGGCGGCCCCTCCGGACCGTGCGGAGGGGGCGGCCATTTCGCGGTCGACGGCGGGCAGGCCCGGGCGCAGCAGGTGGAACATCACGATGGTCACGGTGAGCTGCGCCAGTACGACCAGGGTCATCCCGATCAGGGCGAGATTCTGGTCGATCGCCGACAGGCGCACGACCCCGCGCATCATCATGTCGTGCAGGAACGTGCCGATGACATAGACGCACAACAGCGGCGCCCAGTACCGCCTCGCCAAATCGAGGGAGTAGAGGGGCAACCGTGCAATCGAGACCGTGGCCGTCGCCGTCCTGCTCATCGCGCGAGAATCCTAACGGCTCGGCCGCGAGCGGTGTCTCCGCGCACTGGCCGTAGTCGGCCGCAGTGGGCAAGGTGGAGTACGGACCGCCCCGAGTCCGGGGCAGGAAGAGGAGGTGGGATGAGCGACGGCGACGGCTGGGTGACGCTTCCCGACGGGTCGCGCCGCTGGGGCCGCTTCGGCAGCGCCGGCCTGCTGCTGCTCGCGCCGGAGGGGCGCGAGGCGGGGGGCAGCCATGTGCTGATGCAGCACCGCGCGGTGTGGAGCCACCAGGGCGGCACCTGGGGCGTTCCCGGCGGGGCGCGCAACAGCGACGAGACCCCCGTGCAGGCTGCGCTGCGGGAGTTCGGGGAGGAGGTCGCGGGCGACCCGGGCGGCATGGAGCTGGTCGGGCTGCACCGCCAGGAGCACACGGTGTGGCGCTACGACACGGTGCTGGCCCGGGCCGTGTCGGGAGAGCGGCTGGAGGCCGCCAACTGGGAGAGCGACGAGGTCCGCTGGGTCGGCGTCGGCGACGTTCCCGGCCTTCGGCTGCTGCCGGCGTTCGGCACGACCTGGCCGCTGCTGCGCGAGGCCCTGGGCGAACGGCTCGCCGTGGACGTGGACGCGTCCACCGTGCTGCCGGCCGGGGCCGACGAGGACGGCGCGTCGGTGGAGCGGTTGCGCGACGACCTGGCCGGACTGGCCGCATCGGGCGTCGCCGCCGGAGCCCTGCCCGACGGAATCGTCGGCGCCGGCCTGCACCGGTGGTTCCCGCGGATCCGGTTGTTCGTGTCGGCCGGGGCGCAGGTGCCCGAGCCGGTGCCCGGCGTCGAGGTCGTGTGTACGCGCCCGGAGGGGGCGCCCGACCCGCCGGTCGAGGCGGAACCGGCGGACGGGGTCCGCACCGGGGTCCTGTTCGTCACCGGACGCGGCGATGCGGCCGGTGGCCGCGGGGTGCATACGGTCGGGCCGTCGTGGCTGGCCGCGGCGGGCGCCCTTCCCGTAGCCGCCCGGCGGGGGCCGGTGGCGCCGGAGACATGACCCACGCTCGCGGCGCCGCGCCGCCGGCGGGCACGTCCGCCGCGCGCCGCTCGTTGTCCCCGTGACGCCGAGCCTCGGTTCGGCGGTCCGTTCCGCTGTGTCGGGACGATCAGGTGCCGGAGCGCTCCATCAGGGGTAGGTCAGGGGTACGCCCTGATGCACCGCTGCTACCTGACGGGCATCCTGGACAGGACAGGCTGGCGACCAGGCTTCGACCAGCCGGAATCGAAGGAGCTGACATGACGCTGGAGCGCGGAAACTCGCTCATGCCCGTGCACGCGGCGACGATGATGTGGCCCACCGGGATCGCGACGGGAGCCGGCGTGGTGGCCGGAGGCCTGTCGTTCCTCACGTCGCTGCCCGCCATCACCGTCGCAGGACCGCTCGGCACCGCGATTTTCTTCTTCGCCCTGGTCGGCGGCGGCGTTTCGCTTCTCGGAAGCAAGGGCGACCGCCGGGCGCGCCGCTGGGCGGGCCAGTACCCGTGGCGCTTCGCGGGCGGGCCCGCCGTGCTGGCCGGGCTCGGTGCCGCCGTCACGTCCCTGCTGAGCGGGACCTTCATCGGCGCGATCTTCTCGGGTCTGGCCGCGGCAGCGGTGATCTGGGTCATCCTCGGCGTGATCGGCATGGTGGCGGGGAACAAGTCGGGCTGATTTCCTTGTTGCACCGGTCCATGGCAGTACACACCAACGGGGAACGACCAAGCGCTCTATGACTGAAGCTCGTCAGAAGATGATCGAGCGTGTCCGCGGGCTCCTCCGCATGGCGGAGGATCCCTCGGTCACCGATGCCGAGAGCCAGGCGTTCACCGCCAAGGCCGCCGAGCTGATGACCCGGCACGCCATCGCCGAGGCGGAGGCGCGTGCCGAGCGGGGCGAGGAGCCGGAGTCGGTGACGCGCCTGGACTTCCCGGTCTCGGGGGTCGGCGGTCACGGCAAGGCGCGCGTCAAGGCGTTGGCGGGGATCGCAGGGGCCTACGGGTGCCAGTCGGCGGTACGCGGCAACAACTCCACCAACGCCGAGCGGACGCTGATCATCGTCGGCACGGCCAGCGCGCTGGACGCGCTGCGGGTACTGCTGCCCTCGATCAGCATGCAGATGGAGGCCTCGGCCAAGTTCACCGCGCGTGAGCACGTCACCAACCTGCGCGAACTGCGCAACTACGACCGGTCGACGCTGGCCACCGAGCGCAGCCGGTTCTACCGGTCGTTCGTGCGCGCCTACGGGTATGCGGTGGCCGAGCGGATCAAGGAGTTCCGCGCCCGGCTGCGCGACGAACGCGAGGACGGGGCCGAATCGTCGGATTCGGAGTCCGGCCAGGACGAGGCGGCGTCCTCGCGCGGGGCCGAGGTCGTGCTGCGCACCGACATCGACCGGGTTCGCGAGGACTTCCAGAGCCGGTTTCCCGAGCTCAAACCGACGAAGCCGGAGCGCACCCACCACCGGGCCGGGTATCGGGCCGGATACGCGCGGGGGCGCCGTGCCGAGATCGGGATGGGTACTGCGGTCGACAACAGCGGCACTTCGGCACTGTCCGAAAAGGAGTAACCGGACGCGGCCGCACTCATCCACATGCTCCCCGCATTGCCGCATCCTTGTGGATAACTCTGTGGGTAACTCGGGGGAATCCGTCCAGATTCGCCGAGCGGCCAAAAACGCCTGTGGATAAACCTCGCGGCCGCGTTTTCTTTCCGCCGCCCGCCCGTCGACGGGCGGGCGCCCACCCGTAGTGCGCCGTTCACGTGCGGTCGTGCGCGGCGCTCGCGAACGCATGTCCGTTTCTTCGCACCGCCGGCCGCACCGGACGCAGGACGGAGCCCCGTGCGCGTTCGACGGAGGGCGGAAGCGTTCTCCACAGCCGGGCGCGGGAATCCTCGACGCCGGGAGTGACGTAGGCCACTCTCAAGGGAAAGAGTGATGTCGCACACTCCCCAACGCCGACGAGGAGCCACCGCCGATGACGACCGCAGCCACGCTCCTGAAACCGTTCCTGCGCTACAAGACCGCCCTGCTGCTGACCTACCGCGACGACGGCCTCACCCCCCACGGGACGGCGGTCAGCGTCGCGGTCGCCGACGGGCGCGTCCTCTTCCGCGCCTGGGAGGAATCGGGAAAGGCCAAGCGGCTGGCACGCAACGCCAACGCCGATCTGCGCCCCTGCACATTCAACGGCAAGCCGCGCGGCGGCGCCGTGCGCGGCGAAGTACGCCCCCTGGAGGGCGACGAGGCCAAGCGCGCCTCGCTGCTACTGGCCCGGCGCCACCCCATGCTGCAGGGCTGGGCCGTGCCGATGAGCCACAAGCTGCTGAAGTACCGCACCCGGCACTACGAGTTCGTCCCGCTGGATCTCAACCACGACATCGAGAACATGGAGGGCTGCCCCGACTGACGACCGCGCCCGTGTACGGGGGACGGCGGCCGCTGCGGCTACGCCACCCGGAGCGGCATCACCAGGTAGCGGAATTCCGGCGCCTGCCCCTCGTCGGCGGGCACGTCGGTGAGGACGACCGGCTTGGTCGGTGCCGTGAAGTCGATGCGGACGTGTTCGGAATGCACGGCACCGAGGCCGTCGAGGAAGTACTCGGGGGTGAACGCCACCCGGACGGGATCGCCGCTGAACTCGACGGCCAGCGCCTCGGCGGCTTGGGCGTCCTCGCCGGACCCGGCCTCCAGTACGACCTCCCCTTCGCTGAACGACAGGCGCAGCGGGGTGTTGCGGTCGGCGACCAGCGCAACCCGCTTGACCGCCTCGATCAGCGGGGCGGTGGCGACCGTGGCGCGGCCCGCGGCCTCCCGGGGGAACCGGGACTCGTAGGCGATGAAGTCGCTGTCGATCAGGCGCGTGGTGGTACGGCGCCCGTTGTTGTCGAATCCGATCATCCCCTCGCCGTGCGTGCGGTCGCCGGCGGCGGCAGACAGCGCGAGGTCGAGGTTCGTGCCGCCGGTGAGCGAGCGGGCGACCTCGTGCAGAGTGCGCGCGGGCACCAGGGCGGAGGTTTCGAGGTCGGCGACCTGCGGTTTCCACCACAGCTTGCGTACAGCGACGCGGTAGCGGTCGGTGGCCGCAAGGGTCAGCGTTTCGCCGGAGAAGGCGATGTCGACGCCGGTGAGCATGGGCAGCGTGTCGTCGCGGCTGGCGGCCGGGGCGACCTGGCGCACCGCTCCGGCGAAGGAGTCGGCGCTGAGCGAACCGCTGCCCTCAGGCATCGGGGGCAGCGACGGGTAGTCCTCGATGGGCAGGGTGAGCAGTGTGAAACGCGCGCTGCCACAGGTGATGAGGACGCGGGAACCCTCGGCCCGGACGTCTACGGGGGCGTCGGGGAGGTTGCGCACGATCTCGGCGAGCAGTCGGCCGGAGATGAGCAGAGCGCCGGGCTCTTCGACGCTCACCTCGACCTCGGCGCGCGCCGACACCTCGTAGTCGAAGCCGGACAGGCGCAGCGCGGAGGAGCCGGGCTCGGCCTCAAGCCGCATGCCGGCCAGGACCGGAAGGGACGGGCGCGCCGGGAGGGCGCGAGCGGTCCACGTCACGGCGTCGGCGAACGAATCGCGGTCGGCTCTCAATCTCACGCTGTCCCACCTCACGTATCCGGCGGCCGGACCTTCTCCGGCCCCGTCGCACCCGGTCGGCTCCCGGTGCAGCCGCCTCGGCTCCGGGCACGGTTACCGTAGCCGTCAGGGGCGACATTCCGTCCGGCGAGCGCGCGGAAACGTCTCCCGGACCGTCGCCTCGCGCAGCCGCGCCCCTCCTCCCACGTGGGCGGGGTGTCACTACGGCCGGCCGCACCGCGGGGACGCGGCCCGGACTCCGGACCGCGAACCGCGGCGGGCGGGCCGCGCGGGCGCGCGGGGTCAGCTCCGGGTGGGCTTGAGCGTCCAGGTGACGGTCATCGCGCCGGTGGCCGTACCGTCCTCGGTGCGCAGCTCGACCTCGACCGCGAACTCCGGGCGCCCGCCCTCGTCGAGTTCGGCGACGATCTCCTGCCGCGGCCGGGCCAGCTTCGCCTCGGCGATCATGTCGCCCATGGCGAGCTTGTAGTAGCGGATGTCGGCGTGCACGGCCAAGGGGACGCAACGGTCGAGCCGGTCGCCGAATGTTCCGGTGACGATCGCGCCCGACGCCGACTCGCCGAGTGTGAACATCGCACCGGCGTGCGGTCCGCCGACGTGGTTGTGGTGGGCCTGGTCGTCGGGGAGCCGCATCACGACCCGGCCGTAGTCGACGTCGAGGAATTCCACGCCCAGGGTCCGGGCGAAGGGCACCGCCGCCGTGAAACCGGATTTCACGGACGCGGCGGTCTCTGTGTCCATGGTTGCCATACCCGGGATATTACTCGCTAGTAACCGATGTTGCCGGGCACCACCCCTGCCGGCCCTCCCGCACCCGCCCTTCGTCCCCGGCAGGGTCTGCGCCTATGCTGGCCTGGCCCGACCGGGCCCGTGAGCAGCGCACGAAGGGACACCCCATGCTCCTGGCCGCCGAAGAGACGCCGGCCTACCTGCCACCCGTGGTCCTGCTGCTGTGCGCGGCCGCCGTCATCGGCTATCTCAGCGTGAAGGTGCGCGTCGTACCCATCGTCGGGTTCCTCCTGGCGGGCGTGCTGATCGGTCCCCACCAGCTCGGCCTGGTCGCCACCACCGAAACCGTCGAAGCCGCCGCCGACATCGGGGTCATACTCCTGCTGTTCACCATCGGCATCGAGTTCTCCCTGGACCGCCTGGCCGCCATCAAGAACCACGTGCTGGTCGGCGGCGGCCTGCAGGTGCTCCTCACGGCCGGCGCCACCGCGGGACTGGTCCTGGCGTTCGGGGCGGACTGGCAGACCGCCGTGTTCACCGGTTTCCTCGTCGCGCTGTCCTCCACCGCCATCGTGCTCAAGGTGCTCGCCTCGGCCGGGCGCACCACGGAGCCGGTCGGCCAAGCCTCCGTCGCCACACTGATCTTCCAGGACCTGGCCGTGGTGCTGATGGTGCTGCTCGTCCCGCTGCTGGGCGGATCGGGCGAAGGCCCCCTGGAGATCGCGCGTGCGCTGGGAACCGCGGCCGCCGTGCTGGTCGTCGTGCTGCTCGTGGCCCGCAAGGTCATGCCGCCGCTGCTGGAGCGGGTCGCGCGGGCCTGCTCGCCCGAAGTCTTCCTGCTGACCGTGGTCGCCATCGGGCTGGGCACCGCCTACCTGACCTCGCTCGCCGGCGTCAGCGTCGCGCTGGGCGCGTTCCTGGCCGGGCTGGTCGTCAGCGAATCGCGGCACAGCGCCCACGCCCTCGGCGAGGTGCTGCCGCTGCAGATCCTCTTCAGCGCCACGTTCTTCGTCTCCATCGGCATGCTGCTGGACCTGCGGACGCTGCTGGACCTGTGGTGGCTGGTCCTGCTGCTGGCCGCCGCGGTCGTCGTAATCAAGGCCGCCACCGCGACGACGGCCCTGGCGACCCTGGGCGTGGGCACCTCGACCGCGGTCGCGGGCGGCCTGCTGCTCGCCCAGATCGGCGAGTTCTCGTTCGTCCTGCAGCGCGCGGGCGCCCAGGCCGGGCTCGAACCGGGAGGTCTGGGCGAAGACGGAGAACAAGTGCTCATCGCGGTCACGGTGCTGCTGATGACCCTGACCCCGGCACTGTCGGCGCTGGGCGACCGGCTGGGCAGATGGGCGGGTTCCCGCCGCGGGACACCCCCGCAATCGGGAGCGCCCTCCGGCGCCAGCGCCGGGCAGGCGGCCGCAGAAGCGCCGGTGCTCATCTCGGGCTGGGGGCCGGTGTCCGCCGAACTCGCCGCGGCGGTGCGGGCCCGCGGCATCCCCGTCACCGTCACGACGCTGGGCCCCGACCTCGCCTCAGCCGCCGAGGCCCAAGGCCACACGGTGGTGCGCGGCGACCCGATGCGGCACAACGTCCTGGAGGACGCGGGGGTGTCCGCGGCCCGCGCCGTCGTCGTCGCGGAGAACACCAGCGAGGAGAGCGCCCGCATCGTCGCCGTCCTCCGGCGGCTCGTGCCCGGCGCGCCCATCGTGGTGCGGACCGTCGACGCTCCCGAAACCGGCCTCCTCGCCCCCGCCGGCGCCGACCGCATCGTCGACACGACGGGCAGCGTCTCCGCCGACCTGTCCGGCACCGTGCTGGACGCGCTCGGCCTGCCGGCACCGGCCCCCGGACGCCGCCCCGACCCGCACGTACCCGTCGGCTTCACCGCCGACCCGCAGTCGCCCTGCCCGCACACCGCCGAAACCCGGCCGGTCCTGCCCGGCACGGCGGGCTGCGCCGACTGCCTGCGCATGGGCGAGCGCGACTGGGTGCACCTGCGGATCTGCCTGAGCTGCGGGAACGTGGGCTGCTGCGACTCCTCGCCGAACCGCCACGCCTCGGCCCACGCGAGCGGCTCCGAGCACCCGTTGGTCACCTCCGCCGAGCCCGGTGAGGACTGGGCCTGGTGCTACCTGGACGGCACCCGGATCGCACCGAAGGAGTGAGTCCGCGTGGGTGCGCCGGAGCCGCCGGTCCGTTCGCCTCGCTGCCGCTCGCATTCCGCGCCGGGTGATCCACCACCTCTCCGGCGGCGAACAGCAGCGCGTCGCCCTGGCCCGGCTCATGGTCGAACGGCCCTCGGTGGTCCTGGCGGACGAACCCACCGGCGCGCTCGACGCCGGCAACGGCGACACGGTCGTCGACGTCGACACGCCGACCCACGTCTGAGCCCTCGGATCGTCGGCGTTCGCCCCGCTCCGCCCCCGGCATCAAATGAACAGGAAGGCGACCAAGACGACGATGGCCACGAGCGCCGAGATCCGGGTCGTCCACAGGAACACCGCGGCCAGGCGGGGAGGCAGGGCATCGAGGCGGTTGCGGCCCCGACGCCGCCAGACGATCTCCGGATCGACCGTAACCGCGGTCTGCGTAGCCAAGCCGACCAGCACGAACAGAGTCAACGGGTCGGTGAGGGTTTCGGCGAGTACGGACATCAGATGTTCACGACCACGAACACGGCGGCTAGCAGGCAGAGCGGCACCAGGGCGAGTCGCACGACCCGCATTCTCGTCGAGGACGGCTCGTCCTGGCTGTGGGCGCTCGACCGCAAGAGGCGCCACGTCGGTGTGAACAGCAACGGGACCGCACAGGCGATGTAGAACAGCGCGAAGAGGACATACGGGTCGGTCAGTCCACTCAAGATTTCGTCCACGGGATCTCCGTCCCTCGTTCGTGTCCGGGCGGGTACCGGCTGCCGCAAAAACGGACGTATGCGCGCTCCGACCGGTTCCCCCGAAGCCGACGACGGTCCGAACCCGCGGGCGGGGCGACACCCGGGCGAGGCGGCTGGATGCGGCCTCCACCTGTTGGGCGTCGACGGTGAGGTTCCCCCGTTTCGCCGGAGACCGGGTTACCTGGCTGGGTGAGGCTCCGGCCGGTGGTATCGATGTCGGATGGCCCGTCTCGGGTGCTGTCGGCCACCTCGTACTCATCAGGGGGCATGCCGCCGAGCCGGCTTCGGCCGTCCGGCGGCAGCGGCCCAGGCCGCGAGCAGGACGAGGGCGCAACCGCCCGTCTGGGCGGCGGTCGGCCGCTCGCCGAGGAAGACGGTCCCCACTCCCAGCGCCAGCACCGGTTGCACCAGCAGCAGGGCCGCGCCCGTGCCCGGGGCGAGTTTCGGCAGGGCCGAGCCCAGGAGCAGCCACGAGAAGACCTGGCCCAGCAGCGCGAGGGCCGCCAGCCATCCCCACGACGCGAGCGGCAGCGACAGGTCGATGCCGGTCCAGAAGCCGCCCACTACGGCCGCCGCCGCGGCCGCGCTCAGCGTCGAGACGAACACCGGCACTGCGCTGTGGCCGGTACCTCCCGCCGATCGGGCGATGAACAGGTAGCCGGCGTAGGCGACGCCGGCAGCGGCACCGCTGAGGGCGCCGGAGACCGGGTACCCGCCCGGCGCGGCACCGCCGACCGCGCCGCCGGCGAGAGCCACCCCGGCCAGCATCACCGGCACGGCGAAAGCGAACCGGGCGGACGGGCGGACACCGCTGAAGGCCCAGGCCAGCAGGGGGAAGACCACGACCTGCACGTTGATCAGAACGGCGGCGACGGAGGCGCCGACGCCGTCGATGCTGCGGGCCCAGAACACGTAGTCCACGCCCAGCAGCACGCCGGCCGCGGCGTCGGCGGCGAGGAGCCGCCTCGGGCGCGGACCCCGTGCGCGGTACTCGGCCGCCGCCAGCGGCAGAAGGACGACCAGGGCGAGGGCGCTGCGCAGGAACGCCGTCGTGCCGGGACCCGCCGCGGCGAGCTTCGCGAAGGCCGCGGAGGTCGAGTTCCCGGCGGCTCCGGCCAGGGCCGCCGGTACCGGGTTCAGCCGGTCGAGCGGACCCGCGCCCCGTCCGGACCCGGCCGCGGAGCCGGTACCGGCGGCCGCGGGCCGGGCCGTGTCCGCAGCCGCGATGGTCGTCGTCGGGTCATCCTGCCTGTGCATGGCAACCACTGTGCCGACCGAACCCAGGAAGCAAAAGCGATCATTTCTTCCTGAAAATCGGTAGCGACGCTTATGTGTACCGCAGGCCGGCGACAGGCCGCCACCCTCTCGGGCGTCGATCTTGTAGCTAACGTCACGGGAAATCGGTTTCACTCTCCGTAGCTACAAGATCACCGCGATTCCGGGGGAGCCGGGGGTGCCCGGGGGTAGGGGCGAGCGCCGCTCGGTAGCATCGCTCACGTGTTCAATCTGGAGCGGCTGCGCGTGCTGGACGCGGTCGCCGTACACGGCACCGTCGCGCAGGCCGCGCAGGCGCTGCACGTCACACCGTCCGGCCTCTCCCAGCACCTGGGCAAGCTGGAGAGCGAGACCGGCCACCGCCTGCTGGAGCCCGACGGGCGCGGCGTCCGCCTCACCCACGCGGGCCGCGTCCTCGCCGCCCATGCGGCCGGCGTGATGGCGCAGGTCAGCGCCGCCGAAACCGATCTCGCCGACCTGCGCGAGGAGATTCTGGGGCCGCTGCGCATCGGCGCCGTCGGCAGCGCCGTCCGCACCCTGCTCCCCCGATCCCTCGCCGAACTCGCCCGTGCGCACCCGCGCCTCGTTCCCTCGGTCCGCGACGGCGAGGTCATCGACCTGATGCCGCTGCTGCGCCGCGGCGAACTGGACCTGCTGCTGGTGGAAAGCTGGGCCAACCGCCCGGCTTTCCTGCCGCCGGGTCTGGCCGTGCGACCGCTGGTCGACGAAGAGGTCAGTGCGGCGGTGGCGGCCGACCACCCCTTGGCCGAGCGCGAGCGGATCGGCCTGGCCGAGCTGGAGGGCACGCCGTTCGCCTGCTGCTCGCCCGGCACGGAGCAGCACGAAGCACTCGTGCAGGCGCTGCGCAGCCGGGGTGTGGAGCCGGATGTGCGCTACCTGCTCGACGAGATCCCCACTCAGCTGGCTCTGGTCGCCGCCGGCCTCGCCGCCGCCCTCACCCCCGAGATGGCGCAGTGGCCCGCCCCGCCGGAGGTCCGCTTCCTACCGCTGGAGTCGCCTCTGCGGCGCCGGATCACCGCGGTGTGGCGGACGGGATCGCAGACCCCGCCGATCCGCGCGTGCGTCGCCGCCCTGGAGGACCACCTCTCCGCCTGACCACCGGTCCGACCGGCCACCCGGGCGCCCGGACGGCCGGACGCCCGGACGGCGCAGAGGAACCCGCGCGATCCCGGGGCCACGCCGATGTCTGCGCTATGCTGTGGGCGGCCTGCGTGGCCGCCTTCCCGGAGGGTTCGCATAGCGGCCGAGTGCGGTGCTCTTGAAAAGCACAAGATCCTTAGCGGGATCTCGTGGGTTCGAATCCCACACCCTCCGCAACGGTGCAGCCCTCCGCCGGTCGGGACCTCCCGGTCGGCGGAGGGCTATTCGCGTCCACGGCCCCGGGGCGCCCCGGGGCCGCCTTCACCGCGGCCAGGCGAAAGCCTCGCCCACGGTCGCGGCCAGTTGCAGGTAGGCGTCGCGGGTGCCGGGTGCCAGACGCTCCAGATCCACCTCGGCGCCCTCCTCCAAATGGGAGTCCCACGGCACACGCATGACCGCGCGGCACCGGCTCGCGAAGTGCTGCTCCAGCCGTTCCAGGTCCACGCTGCTCTTGCCGGTGCGCACCATGGACAGCACCACGACCGCGCCGCGCACCAGCGATCCGTACTGGTGGGCCTCCAGCCAGTCCAAGGTCGCGCTCGCGCTGCGCGCCCCGTCGACCGACGCCGAACTGACCAGCACGATCTGGTCGGACAGCCCGAGAACGCCGCTCATGGCCGAATGCAGCAGACCGGTTCCGCAGTCGGTCAGGCAGATGGAGTAGTAGTGCTCCAGCAGTCGACAGACCTCGCGGTAGTCCTCCTCGCTGAAAGCCTCCGAAACCGCGGGGTCCCGGTCGGAGGCGAGGATCTCCAGACGGCTGTCGGCCTGGGACGTGAACCCGCGGATGTCGGCGTAGCGGGAGACCGCGCCCCGCTCGTTGAGCAGGTCGCGGATCGTGGCCGCGGTCTCCAGCCGCACCTTGTCGGACAGGGTGCCGCGGTCGGGGTTGGCGTCGACGGCCAGCACCCGGTCGCCCCGCAGCGAGGCGAGCATCGACCCCAGTGCCACCGTGGTGGTGGTCTTGCCCACGCCGCCTTTGAGGCTCAGCACCGCCACCCGGTGGTGACCGCCGCCCACGTGCGTGCGCGCGCGCTCGGTCAGGTCCCGGCGGCGCTGCTCGGCCGCGGACTCCCCCACGTTGATCAGGCCGAACGTGGCCGAGTGCAGCGCCTTGCGCCAGCCCTTGCCGGGCCCCCGGCTCTTGTCGCCGACGAGGTTCTCCGCGCGCAGGTCCTCGGCGGTCTCGGGATGGCCGCCCTGGCCGGGGTACTGCTGGGCGGGCTGCACACCCTCGGCGAAGTGGGCGGAGTACTGGAACCCCGGCTGCGGACCGGACTGCGGACCGGGCGCCGGCTGGTACGGCTGCCCCGGCTGGTGGGGTCCGGGCGGCGCACCGGGGTGCGGCGCGGGCGCGCCGGCCGGCCCGGCTCCGGGCTGCCGGTACGGATCGTAGGACCCGTCGTAGTCGGGCCCGGGACGGGGCCGCCCGCCCTGCTGCCAGGGGCCGGGCGGGTGGGCCGGGCCGGGCGCCGGAGGCGGCGCGTCCCGGCTCTGCGGACCCGACGGCGCCGCCTCCGGTCCCGGCGGCTCCCCCGGTCCCCTTTGTCCCCGTCCCCATTGCCCCGGCGGGGGCTGCGGCGCGGATGCGGGGCGCTGCGGCCCCCACGCCTGCGGAGCTGCCGTGTCGGGCGGCAGCGGCGGAAGCTGCTCGGGGGCGGGGACGTCCTGCTCCGGTCCCGCCGCCGCGGGACCGCCCGCGGCCGGTGCGCCCGCGGACGCACCCGCGTCGGCGGACGCGCGGGGCTCCCGCGTTCCGGGCGGCGGCGCGGCGCCGTCCCGCAACGGCGGGATGACGTCGGTCGACTCGCCGGGACGCGGCGCGGTCCCGTTCGGGTGCGCTCCGGTTCCGGTGCGGGCGTCGGCGCCCGGACTCGGCGCGCGCTCGGGCGGCGCCCATTGCGAGAAGCCGCTGGACGCGCCGGTGCTCCACGGCGGCGCGGCCGGCTGCCGTCCCGGAGGGCCGGCGGAGTCCCGGCCCGGTTCCCCGGGGGCGCCGTTCCCGGACCGCTCCGGCCCCCCGTCCGCGTAACCGCGTCCGGGAGCCGGCGGGCCGCTCGGCCCGCGGTCGGAGGCCGCGGGGTCCTGCGGGGAGTGCGGGGCGGGGGCGGCACCGGGCGGCGCCCATCCGTGGCCGGGCGGGCGCTCCTCGTGCCCCGGGGACGCTGGGGGCACCGGTCGGCCGCCGGGCGCGCCCGGCGCGGAGTAGGGCTCCGGCCGCGTCCCGGAGCCGGAAGCGTCGTACGGCGCGGCGGGGCTGTAGGGATCGCCGGCCCCCGGTCCGCCCGGGTACGCCCCTCCGGCGGGCGCGGTACCGCCGGGACGCTGCTGCGGCTGCGGCGGACCGTCCTGCCGACCGGGCTCCGGCGCCGGGTAGGGGCCCGAGGGGTAGTCCGCCTGCCACGGGTCCCCGGGCGGCTGCTGCCGCGGCCCGCCGGAAGCTCCGGCCGCCGGCCGCTGCGGCTGCCGGTCGTCCTGCGGGCCCGGCCCGGGCGGGGGACCCTGCGGGACGGAACCGGAGGAATCGCGGGGGAAAGCCGGGCTGTAGGGATAGCCCGGCTCCGGTCCGCCCGGATACGCGTCCTCGACGGACCCGTCCGCGGCGGAACTCTGCGGATTCCGCTGCGGCTGCGGCGGCTGCTGCTCGCGCGGGCCGGTTTCGGACGGGCCCCTGCCGCCTACCGCGTAGGGCGGCGACACCGCGCTCTCGTCGACGGCGTACGGGGGAGGGGGCGGGTCCGTGTCGCCGAACCACTGCTCGGGCGGCGCGGGGGCCGCCCCCTGATCGGCGGGAACCTCACCCGTGCCGGCGTCCCGGTCGTGCCGCCCGTCCCAGGCGCGCGTACCGGCATGCTCGGAACCGTCGTGCTCTCGGTCTGCCAACGCGGTTCTCCTCAAGACGCTTGCTCGGGTGCGCGATGTCCGATCGCTGCCGCCTGGCTGCGCCGGGGGACTCGGGCAGACCAGACCCGGACTCACGACTCATTGTCTCCTCCGCCAACAAAGATACGAGCCGCGGCCAAAACCGGAACCCCCGTGCGGCCGAAGCCCGCCGTCCGCAGCAGGCCGGGACGGGAAGCGCGACCGGCCCCCGGCTGGGTAGCGTTGCCGCATGCACGCGATCCGCATCACAGAACCCGGCCCGGCCGACGTCCTGACCTGGACCGAGGTCCCCGACCCCACCCCCGGCGACGGCGAGGTCCTCGTCGACGTCTCCGCAACGGCGGCCAACCGCGCCGACATCATGCAGCGTCTGGGCAACTACGCCCCGCCGCCCGGAACCCCGGAGTACCCCGGCCTGGAGTGCTCCGGCCGCATCGCCGCCCTGGGGCCCGGCACCGAAGGGTCGGGCTGGTCGGTGGGCGACCCCGTCTGCGCCCTGCTCAGCGGCGGCGGCTACGCCGAGCGGGTCGGTGTGCCCGTGGGCCAGTTGCTGCCGGTTCCGGAGGGGATCGACCTGGTCACAGCGGCCGCCCTGCCCGAGGTGGCCTGCACCGTGTGGTCCAACGTGTTCATGGTCGGCGGTCTCACCGCCGGTGAAACCCTCCTGGTACACGGCGGCGGCAGCGGCATCGGCACGTTCGCCATCCAGCTCGCACACGCGCGCGGAGCCCGGGTGCTCACTACCGCCGGCAGCGCCGAGAAACTCCGGACGTGCCGTGAGCTCGGCGCCGACGCCGGCATCAACTACCGCGAGGAGGACTTCCCCGACCGGGTGAAGGAGGAGACCGGCGGCGCGGGCGCCGACGTCATCCTCGACATCATGGGCGGGTCCTACCTGGCCGACAACGTGCGCTCGCTCAACGTCGGGGGAAGGCTGACCGTCATCGGACTCATGGGCGGGCGATCCGCCGAACTCGACCTGGGACGCATGCTCGTCAAGCGGCTGTCGGTGCACGCCACGACACTGCGCGCCCGGCCGGTCGACGAGAAGGCGGCCATCGTGGCCGGTGTCGCCGAACACGTCTGGCCTCTCGTGTCCGACGGCACCGTCCGCCCTATCGTGGACCGGGAGCTGCCGTTGCAGCGCGCCGCCGAAGCACACAGCATCATGGAGTCGAGTGCGCACGTCGGTAAGATCGTGCTCACCCGCTGACGATCGGACATCTTTCAGGTGAGGGATTGATGAGCGAACGGTTCGACGAGGACAAGCATCCGGACGTGCTGGTCATGGGATCCGCCGGCGAAAGTTCCGCGCCCGGATCCGGTGGACGGGGCGCCGAAGGCGGCGGGGAGGCCGCGTCGCGTCCACTGAGCGAGATGGTCGAGCAGCCTGCCAAAGTCATGCGGATCGGCAGTATGATCCGCCAGTTGCTGGAGGAGGTGAAGGCCGCCCCGCTGGACGAGGCCAGCCGCGCCCGGCTGCGTGAGATCCACACCAACTCCATAACGGAGCTGGAGGACGGCCTCGCCCCCGAGCTGATCGAGGAGCTGGAGCGCCTCACCCTGCCGTTCGCCGAGGGCGGCACCCCCAGCGACGCCGAACTGCGCATCGCCCAGGCCCAGCTCGTGGGGTGGTTGGAGGGCTTGTTCCACGGCATCCAGACCACCGTGTTCGCCCAGCAGATGGCGGCCCGTGCGCAGCTGGAGAACATGCGCCACGCCCTGCCGGCCGGCGGGACCGCGGGGGAGGGCGAGCAGAGCGACCTGCGGTCCGGGCCCTATCTGTAACCTGCCCCGCGGCACATCGCGTCGATCTTGTAGCTACGGTCACTGGAAATCGCTTTCACGCACCGTAGCTACAAGATCGACGCCTCCATCGGCGCCTCCGGGCAGAGAGCTCAGCCCTTGACGGGTTCGAGGACCTCGCGGCCGACGAAGGAGCGCAGCGCCTCGGGGACCACGACCGAACCGTCGGCCCGCTGGTGGTTCTCCAGGATCGCCACGATCCAGCGGGTGGTGGCCAGTGTTCCGTTGAGCGTGGCTGCGAAGCGCGGCTTCCCGGCGTCGTCGCGGAAGCGCGTGTTGAGCCGCCGTGCCTGGAAGTCGGTGCAGTTGGAGGTCGAGGTCAGCTCCCGGTAGCGGCCCTGGGTGGGCATCCACGCCTCGCAGTCGAACTTGCGGGCGGCGCTGGTGCCCAGATCGCCGCCTGCGATGTCGACCACGCGGTAGGGGAGTTCGAGCTTGTCGAGCATCTCGCGCTCCCAGGACAGCAGCCGCTCGTGCTCCTCGCGGGCGTCCTCGGGACGGGTGTAGACGAACATCTCGACCTTGTTGAACTGGTGCACCCGGATGATGCCGCGGGTGTCCTTGCCGTAGGAGCCGGCTTCGCGGCGGAAGCACGACGACCACCCGACGTAGCGGTTGGGCAACCCGTCGGCGCCCAGGATCTCGTCGGAGTGGAATCCGGCCAGCGGGACCTCGGAGGTGCCCACGAGGTAGAGGTCGTCGGCTTCCAACCGGTAGATCTCGTCGGCGTGCTCGCCGAGGAAACCGGTGCCCTCCATGGCCTCCGGCCGCACCAGGACCGGCGGGACCATGGGGGTGAAGCCGTTGGCGACCGCCTGCTGCATGGCCATGTTCAGCAGGCCCAGCTCCAGCAGCGCGCCCACCCCGGTGAGGAAGTAGAAGCGCGCCCCCGAGACTTTGGCGCCCCGGTCGGTGTCGATGGCGCCGAGCAGCTCGCCCAGCTCCAGGTGGTCGCGCGGGGTGAAGTCGAAGTCGGCCGGGGTGCCGACCTGCTCCAGCACCCGGAAGTCGTCGACCCCGCCATCGGGGGTGTCCTCGTCGACGATGTTGGGGATCTCCCGCAGCAGGCGGTCGACCTCGGTGCCGAGCTCGTCGGCTTCGGACTCCGCCTGCTTGACACGGGAGGCCAGCTCCTTGGCCTCGGCCAGCAGGGAATCCCGCTCCTCGGGGGCCGCAGAAGAGATCGCCTTGCCCGCGCTCTTCTGCTCGGCGCGCAGCTCTTCGAAGCGCGCGAGCGCGGCACGGCGCCGGGAGTCGAGGTCCAGCAGGCGGTCGGCGACGGTCTCGTCCTCACCGCGGACCCGCTGCGAGGCGCGCAGGCGGTCGGGGGTCTCTCTGACAGCGCGAAGGTCGATCACATCTGCAGGCTACCGGTGCTCGGGGAGGCCGGCATCCGCACACCCGCGTCCACCGCCGGGCGGTTCCGGTGCGAAAGCGCGTCATAACCGGGGTCCGCCATCGTGTAATAGGCACGGGCGCACCGGAGGGGGTGCGCCGGTAGCGGAGGGGAGCCAGACCCATGGCACAGCTGTGGCCGATGAAGACGCTCGGTGCGATGACGGCGGCGGAGGTGCTGGCCGCGTTGAACCAGTTGCCCTACCTCTGTCCGGAGGACGCCGCTCTGGAGAAGGCGCTGCGCGACCGGCTGGCGAGCGCCCTGGACCGGAAGCGGCCGCTGGAGGCCGCCGCTCAGGCGGGGTGAGCGGCGGGTACGGCGTCGGCGGTGCAGGCTGCTCAGGCGACCCGGCCGGCGCGGATGCGGGCCAGCCACTCCTGGGCCTCGTAGAAGTCGGCACTGGTGGTTCCGCGTGTGGGCATGAACGGGGTCAGCTCGGTTTCGGCCTCGGCGCGCGGGTAGCTGCCGAGGAACCGGACGTCCTGGCACAGCCGCCGTAGCCCCATCAGCGCCTCACCGACCGCCGGGTCGGCGATGTGGCCGTCGGCGTCCAGGCAGAAGCAGTACCGGCCCAGGCCGTCGCCGGTGGGGCGGGACTCCAGCCGGGTGAGGTTCACCCCCCGCATCGCGAACTGGTTGAGGAGTTCGACCAGCGCGCCCGGGTGGTCGTCGGAGATGAAGGCCACCAGGGACGTGCGGTCGGCGTCGGTCGGTGCGGGCAGCGGCTGCGGCCGCATCAGGTGGACGAAGCGCGTCGCGGCGTCGTCGCGGTCGCCGACGCCTTGGGCGAGCGGGGCCAGACCGTAGCGCTCGCCGGCGATGCGCGCGCAGATGGCGGCGTCGTACGGGCTTCCGGGCTCGGACGCGCTCTGGGCCGCTGCGGCCGTGGAGGAGACGGTGAACACCTCGGCGTCGGGCAGGTGGCGCGCGAGCCACCCGCGGCACTGCGCCAGCGCGTGCGGGTGGGTGGCGACCCGCTTGACGTCGGCGATCGCCGATCCTGCGCGCGCGAACAGGGTGAACTCCACGGGCAGCGCGACCTCGGCCGCGATGAGCAGTGGATCGCCGTTGATCAGCTCGGCGATGGTGGCGGTGACACTGCCCTCGACGGAGTTCTCCAGCGGCACCGTCCCGCCGTCGACGTCGCCGCGGCGGACCGCGGCGAACACGGAGTCGACGCCGGGGTAGGGGATGCGGTCCGAATCCGGTGCATCGGGCTTGAGCGCGCGCAGTGCGGCCTCGGTGAAGGTCCCCTCGGGGCCGAGATAGGCGTAGCGCATACGATTCAGGTTATACCCGCGGGACCTGCGGCATCGCCCTGTGCACAGACCGGAGACCGCTCGTTCGGCGGCGGCGTCCGGCCCCGCCGGTCGGGCGGCGCACGCGCCGCCCGGGGCGTCACTCGGATGCGCTCGCCGGTCCGCTCGCCTTCGCCCCGCTCGGGGCGGCACCCAGCGTGCGCACCGATGCGCCTTCGTCGCCGGCGCCGACCGCGGTGCCCGCCGACGCGCCCCCCGCTTCGGAGGCGGAGGCGGAGGCGGAGGCGCCTTGGGGCGCCGACGCCCCGGACCGCTTGCGCCGGCGCCCCGGGGCGCGTCCGCCCCGTGCGGCGGGTCCGGCGGACTCTTCGGAATCGGGGCTGCCCGGTCCCCGGCCGAGGCGGGCCGATCGCAGCGCCCGGTACTCCTCGGGGGACAGCGCCTCTTCCGCGCGGCCGTGCTCGATGGTCTTGGCGTAGGTGCGGGTCTCGGTGCGCCCGTTGATCGAGGTCACGACGACACCGTTGCCCGCCGCGTTGAGCAGGGCCAACGAGAACGAGCGTGCCCCCGACATCTCCTCCAGAGCGTCGTAGCGCACGACCGCGACGTCGCGCACCGCCCGCGTGTCCAGCCCGCTGTCGTCGGGCTGCAGCCGGTGGACCACGTCACGGCAGTCGCGCACGGCGTTGCGAACGCGCATGATCGCCCAAGCGCCCAGGACGAGTCCGCCCAGCCCTGCCAGCGCAGCGGAAACGGCCAGATAGGTAATAAGCGTAGTCGTCACACTGCGAGAGTAGTCGCCACTATGCGTAATGAAAACGCTACTCTGCGCGTTTCGCCTACCCGGCCACGTCGGGCGGGCCGAATCAGGGTGTAGCGCTCGATCCGGCCGTCTCGGGCAGCGCGTCGGTGGAGTCCTGGACCGTGAAGACGGCGTCGAGTCCCGTGACTTCCAGGATCTTGCGGACGGCGGGCTTGGGCGCGACCAGTTCGAGGTCGCCGTCCGCGGCGCGTGCACGCTTCATGACCGACAGCAGGACGCTCATCCCGGTCGAGTCGCAGAACTCCACCCGCGACATGTCGACCACGAGGCGCCGCGCGCCGTCCTCCAGCGCGTCGACGAGTCCGCTCTGCAGCTGCGGTGCCGTATAGAGGTCGATCTCACCGCGCACGGCGACGACCGCGCAACCGTCCTGAGACCGACTCGAGATCTTCAACTCCACGGTCGCGACTGTAGCGCCCACGGAGAGCGCGGGCCACATCGGCAGCGGCGTTTCGGGACATCGGGCGCGTTCCGCGAGAAGCGCCGCAGCGGGTGCGGATCCCCCGATCGCGGCGCGAGCGGGCACGGCGCGAGCGGGTGGCACGGCCGCCCCCGAGCGGGTCCTCAGGCGCTGGCCGCCTGCTGGCGCGGCGCGGCGGCGACGCGCGCACCGCCGTCGCCGCCGTAGGCGCCGGAAGAACCGGGGGTGCGCTCGCGGGTCCCCGGCACACAGCGCCCGGGCGGGACGGCGGCCTCCAGGACCGCCCACACTGTGGTTACGCGGTCGTCGACCTCGGTGCCCCACTTGGCCGCGATGTTCTCGACGATGCCCAACCCGCGCCCGCCGAGGGCCGAAACCGAGGGGCGGGCCAAGCGCGGCAGGGTCTGGGCCCCGCCGTCGCATACGGCCACCTCCAGCCATCCGTCCCGGGCTTCGGCCGCCGCGGCGCCGCCGACGTCCCAGCTCACCCGGACGCATTCGGACGGAAAGGGCTCGGGCAACGGGGCGGCGTGGCGCAGGGCGTTACTCAGCAGCTCGCTCAGAACGATGGCGGCGTCGTCGACCGTATCGGCGGCGACTCCGCAGGCGCGCAGATCGGAGCACAGCCCCCGGCGCGCGCTCGTCACACTCGACGCCGCGTGCCGCAGCAGTACAACTCGTGACACGTCCTTCTCCCGTTCCTCGGCGCGCCGGATGGGCGCGCCCGGTGTCGCTCAGCAACCGGCGGGAGCACGAGCCTGCCGCCCACGCCCCGACCTCGATCAGTCCGTATTCACTTGGTCGGTTCGCGGCAAAGTCCCGGCAGTGCGACTCTGCCAGGACCGAAATGCCCCGTTCGCCCACCTGGGAAACACACCTCGCGTGCTCGTCCGACCGGTTGCGCTCACCGGTCTGCGAGCGGTCGCACCCTGAGCCGCGCGACCCGACTACTGGTCCGGGATGTCGGTATCGCCAGGATTCGGGGCGTGGACCGAATGTAAGGTGAATCTCATCCGCGTCCCACGGTCGTCCCTGGCGTGCGCGGTGACCTCGCCGCCTTGCGCGTGGGCCAGCCTGCGGGCGATGTAGAGCCCCAGCCCGATACCGCCGAACCTGCGGCGATCGCCGGCCTCGCCCTGCACGAACCGCCCGAAGATCCGCTCCTCGTCGCCGCCCTGGAGCCCGATGCCCTCGTCCTCGACGCACACCGCCACCCGGGAGTCCTCCGCGGACGCGCGCAGCACGATGCGCCCGCCCTCCGGCGAATACTTGAAAGCGTTCTCCAGCAGCTGGCCCACGATCACGTCGGTGGCGGCCCGGTCGCCCATCGCGAATGGCAACTGCCCGGGCAGATCCAGTTCCAGCGTGTGCCGGTCGGAGAACGGCTGGAACGCCGTCGCACAGTCCCGCAGCAGCCGCTCCAGGTCGAAGGGGTGGCTGCCGGTCTTCTGCTCGGCTTCGCGGGCGTCGGATCCCAGCAGCAGGTTCTCCACGAGGTGGGCCAGCGTGCCCGAACGCTCGGCGATGGTGTCGACGGCACTGCGGCGCGCGTCGTCGTCGAGCTGCTCCCAGCGCCGCACCAGGGTGCTGGCGAACCCCTGCACCACCGTGATGGGCGTGCGCAGCTCGTGCCCGGCCGTGGCCAGGAACAGGTCCTTCTCCTCCTCCAGCGCCTTGGCCTCGGTGATGTCGCGGAAGTCCACCACCCGCTCGCCCGTCTCGGGGATGTCGGTGATGAGGATCTCCAACCAGCGGCCGTTGTCCAGCCGGTGGCGGATGTTCTCGCCCTGGTGCGCCGGCAGCGGGAACGGCGGGTGGCGGCCCACCGCGTCGGCCATGGCATAGCCCGTCAGCTCCGCGGCCGAGCGGTTCCACTTGCGCACCAGCCCGTTGGCCCCCAGCACCGCGATGCCGTCGGCACTGGAGTCGACGACGGCGTGCTCGTGGGCGCGCTGCCGCACGATCTCGCGGTACGCCATAGCGTTTCCGAGTGCGACCCCGGCGTGGGCGGCCAGCAGCTCCAGCAGCTCCAACTCGACGTGGCCGACCTTGCGCCTGCTGTAGAGCGCGTACAGCGCGCCGTAGGGGCGCCCCTGAACGTTGGAGACCCCCAGGGCGATGGTGTGCAGCCCCTCCAGGTCGGCCCAGATGAGGTCGTCGAGACTGCGGGTGTCGTCGGTCGCCAGCAGCACCGTCTTCCCGCTGCGCAGCAGCTCCCCGAACAGGCTTGAATCCAGCGGGCCCTGGTAGCCGCGCAGGTGGTCGGAGAGCTGGGTCAGGCTCACCAGCCGCAGCTGGTCGCCTTCGATCAGCGCGAACCCGCCGGCGTCGGCGCCCGTCAGCTCCGTCAGGCTGTGGGCGATGCGATCCAGCACCGCGTCGAGGTCGAGGTCGGCGTTGATGTCGGCCATCACGTCGGTGAGCCGGCGCACTAGGCGCGCCCGCTCCGTCATGTGGCTCTGGACGGCGCCGATCTCCTCGTAGGTGTGGAAAACGTCGATCCAGCCGGTGAGGTTGCCCTGTTCGTCCCACAGGGAGCTGGAGTCGATGCGGACGTCGACGACGGATCCGTCGCGGCGCAGCCGACGGCTGACGATGGACAGGGGGTCGCCGGCGCGCACCCGCTCCAGGACGGCGTGGTGCTCGGCCATCAGCTCGTCGGGCACAATCGGCAGCGGTCGGCCGGCCACTTCGGTGAAAGTCCAGCCGAACATGCGCTCGGCGGCCGGGTTCCACAGCACGACCCGCTGGTCGGTGTCCACAGCCACGATCGCGTCGGCGGCGTACGCCAGTACGGCGTCGGCGCTTGGGGCGAAGTGATCGGGGGCCACCTCGACATAGTGCCACCCCGGACCGCCCCCGCGGTCGGCCATCCTCCGAAAAACCCGGGCGCCGCGCCCGTTCCGCGCCGACCGCGGCTGCTCAGCGGACGCGGTGGCGCCAGGTCAGGCCACGCGCGGCTCGTCCCCGCTCTCACTGACCATTTCGCCGCCGGCCAGCGCCCACGCCTGCATCCCGCCGGCGACGTTGGCCGCCTGCCAGCCCGCCTCGTTGAGGGCTTGGACCGCCTGAGCCGACCGCCCGCCGACCCGGCAGACGACATAGACCTGCCGGTCCTGCGGGATCTCGCCCGCTCGTTCGGCCAGGCGCCCCAGCGGGACGTGCACGGCCTCGGGCGCGTGGCCCGCCGCCCATTCGTCGTCCTCGCGGACGTCGAGCAGGTAGCCGCCGGGCGGCACCGAACCGACCTCGACCACGGGCACACTCTCAGCGAACACCGGATACTCCTCGAATCTTCTCGTGCGTCTCCGCGGACGCGGGCCCCGACCGAGCCCTCTGACGTGGGGCATCGGGCGGACACACGCTCCGCAGGGCGGCGACAGTGCGTGGCGCGGGTTTCACCGAAGGAACTTCCCGGCGCCCCGCCACGTCGGACAGGGTATGCGCATGCCGACCGCAGCGACCGCCCTACTCGCCCTCGGCCTGGGACTGGCCGCGGCGGGGTGCGGCGGGGAAGACGTGACCACGCCGGCGTCCCCTCCGACCGACACGGCGCCCTCGGGCTCCGGCACCGGCGGCCCGCCGCCCGAAACCGAGCTCACCGTCCGCATCACGGCCGACCCCGAGGGCGGCCCCAGCGGCGAAGCGACCCCCTCCCCGATTCCCAGCCCGTCACCCGACGAACCCCGGACATGGCGCTTGACCTGCGAACCGGCGGGCGGCGACCATCCCGCGCCCGACGACGCCTGCGCCGACCTCGCCGAAGCCGGCGGCGCCGACGCGTTCGACGACGTCCCCGAGAACAGTCCGTGCACCTTCATCTACGGCGGCCCGCAAGTGGCCCGCGTCGAGGGCCATGTCGGCGACACCCCGATCGACACCGAGATCACCCGGGCCGACGGCTGCGAGCTGCAGCGCTACGACGACCTGGGCGCGGTCCTGGCCCCGTGACGGGACCGTCCGGCGTGCCGCCGCGCACTCGGCCCGCGGCGGCACGCCCGCACGCCGCTGCGACGGGCGGTGACACGAAAACGGGCCCCGCCGCCTCATGCGGCAGGGCCCGTCGTTTCGGTGGGCGAGGAGGGATTTGAACCCTCACGTCCTTTCGGACACACGGACCTGAACCGTGCGCGTCTACCGTTCCGCCACCCGCCCGGGTGAACCCGTATATGGTTGCACACATATACAGTGGATCCGCCGGGAGTCCGGTACCGGCCCGAAGGCCCGGAGTCCGTCCCTTCCCGGCGACGAAGTCCAGATTAGCACGACCGCCGGGATGCCTGTGCACGCTTCCTCCTCCGCCGCTGTGCTCCACTCCGCCAGGCGGCGGACCGCGGCCCCGGCCGGATCTCCACCGGCGGGCGCGCGTGAGTTCAAGGGGGCGATCGCCCGGTTACGATCGTGAGTACATCCGGAGTGGAGTAAGGGAGGTACCTCGTGGGAGTGCTCCAACGCTTCGAGCGCAGGCTTGGAGGCATGATCGAAGGCACCTTCGCGCGGGCCTTCAAGTCGAAGCTCGAACCGGTCGAGATCGCCAGTGCCGTCCAGCGCGAGATGGACGAGCGCGCCGCCATCGTCGCTCAGGGGCGCACCCTGGTGCCGAACGACTTCGTCGTGGAGCTCTCCGGCGAGGACGCCGAACAGATGGACGCTCTGGCCGACACCATCGGCCAGGAACTGGCCAAGCTCGCGCGCGACTACGCGACCGAGCAGGGCTACTCCTTCGTGGGACCCGTTCGCGTACACTTCAAGTCCGAAGGCGACCTGCAGATCGGCCGCTTCCGTATCCGCTCCGGGGTGATCCGCGGATCCACCGTCGAAAGCGGTGAGATCCGGCAGCCGGTCAGCGACCAGCCGCGCAGCTCCGCCGACGTCCAAGGGCAGCCGCGCCTGCTGATCTCACCGGGCGGAGCGCCTACCGAGGGCTCGACGGCCGGCCAGGGCATGCAGCAGTCCTTCGTTCTCAACACCCAGGTGACCCTGCTGGGCAGGGGCACCGACTGCCACCTGCGGCTGGTGGACAACGGCGTTTCGCGCCACCACGCCGAAATCCGGGTGGAGGACGCCGAGGCGGTCCTCGTCGACCTCGGCTCGACCAACGGCACGTTCGTCAACGGCGAGCAGGTGCAGCGTGCGCGCCTGGTCGACGGCAGCCGCATCAGCCTGGGCCGCACGACCATGACCTTCCGCCGCGACTGACCCCGGAGCGCGATCCGGGCGCCCCCGTAGACCCGGACCCCCGCAACCAAACGCGCGCCCGCCGCGTCACAGCAGACGTAGAGAGACCTTCCACAAGCGCCGCCTCCGACCACACGGCAGACGGCGGCCGAATCATCCGGCGGCGGCCTCTAGGATCCCTTTCCATTGAGTTCGTTCGGCTTTTCCGACACGATCTCGTAGGGTCCGACGCCGATCAGACGCGGTGGCGGCTCCGATGACCGCCACCTCGCCGAAGCACGACAGGGGCTGAAGAGCAGTTCAATGTCCGACTTGACCCTCATGCTGATCAGGATCACGTTCCTCTGCGTGCTGTGGCTGTTCGTGATCATGGCGGTCGGCGTCATCCGTACCGATCTCCTCGGCCCCGCCAAGAACAAGTCCAAGCGCAGTAGCGGCAAACGCGGCGAGGAGCGCTCCTCCGGTCCCGCGCGGCCCTCCCGCGCGCCCAAGGCGCGCCGCAACGAACCGCGCACACTCGTCGTGACCAAGGGACCGCTCACCGGAACCTCGCTGAACCTCACCTCGCAGCCGATCGTCATAGGGCGCGCCAACGACTCCACCCTCGTCATCAACGACGACTACGCGTCCGGTCGGCACGCCCGCATCTTCTCCGACGAAGGCCGCTGGATCGTCGAGGACCTGGGGTCGACGAACGGCACCTACCTCGGTCAGCAGCGGCTGACCCGCCCTGAGCCCATTTCGGTCGGACAACCCATCCGCATCGGCAAAACCGTCCTGGAACTGCGCAAATGACAATCGCTCTCCGATACGCGGCGTACTCCGACGTAGGATGCCTCCGCGAAGGCAACGAAGATTCCGCCTACGCCGGCCCGTACCTCCTCGCCGTCGCCGACGGAATGGGCGGTCATGCCGGCGGTGAGATCGCCAGCGCCATCGCCGTGTCGACACTGGCGGCGCTCGACGAGGACGTCCCCTCGACCGAGGAGATGGCCGAATCCCTCCAGCAGGCCGTCGAGAACGCCAACGCCACGCTGGCCCAGCGGGTCCAGGACGAACCCCGCCTGGAGAACATGGGGACCACTCTAACGGCCATGCTCTGGTCGGGCGCGCGCATGGCCATGGTCCACGTCGGCGACTCCCGCGCCTACTTGCTGCGGGGCGACGAGTTCGGGCAGATCACCCACGACCACACACTGGTGCAGACCCTCGTCGACGAAGGCAAGATCACCGAAGAAGAGGTCGCCACCCATCCCCAGCGGTCCCTGCTGCTGCGCGCGCTGGACGGCCGCAGCCAGGTCGACCCCGACATCTCCGTCAGCGAAGCCCGGGTCGGCGACCGCTACATGCTGTGCTCCGACGGCCTGTCCGGGGTGGTCAGCACCGACACCATCCGCCAGACGATGGAGACCGAGGCCAACCCCGACGCCGCCGCACGGCGGCTGATCGACCTCGCCAACCGGGGCGGCGGCCCCGACAACATCACCGCAGTGGTCGCCGACATCATCGACACCGCCACCGACCAGGGCGGCCCCACACAGGCACCGGCGATCGCGGGCGCCGCCGACCAGCGCCGCGAACCCGTGATGACCCCCGACACCCCGGCCGGCCGCGCACAGGGACTGAACCGATCGTCCGGCGACACCGCCGAGATGGACCGCATCCCCCCGGCGGAAGACGCCCGCGAGGATTCCCCGAGTTCGGGCCCCGGCTCCGGGACCGGGCCGAGTTCCGATCGACGCACCCGCAGATGGTGGCCGATGGTCGTCACCTTCCTGGTCATCGTCGCGGCCGTCGCCGCGGCCGGCTTCTACTTCGGCTCGCGCTACCTGAGCAGCCAGTTCTTCATCGGCCCCTCCCAGGAGGGTTCCACCGTCGCCGTCTACCAGGGCCTCAACACCGACGTCGCCGGCTACGACCTCGCCGAGCAGATCCGCAGCACCGACATCCCCCTCGACGGCCTCCCCCAGACCCAGCGCAACGCCGTCAACGCCACCATCCCCCTCGACGACAGCGACGAAGCCGACGCGCGCATCGCCGAACTGCGCGGGACCGCCGACGACTGCGCGGCCGACCCCGAGTCCTGCGGACTCGACTCCGCCGGATCCGGGCAGCGGGACGCGGGCGGCGACAGCACGCAGGACTCCGCCGACGCCATCGCGACCCCGACGGGAGGGGAATGAGGTGACGACCGAAGCTCCCACCCAGCTGCCGCCCGTCAAGCGGCGCAACGCCGAGCTGGTCATGACGCTCGGCGCAGTGGCGATCACGCTGTTCGCGATGATCGAGGCCGGGCTCACCCGCAACGGCGAGATGCCGGCGAGCCTGTTCGTCTACGCCGTGCTCTTCGGCGGACTGGCGATGCTGGCGCACGTCTTCATCCGCTACTTCGCACCGTGGTCGGACCCCCTGCTGCTGCCGCTGGCGACGCTTCTCAACGGCCTGGGCATCGCGATGCTCTGGCGGCTCTTCGAGGCCACCGGAGACACCGAGCAGGGCAGCGCCCAGGACCAGCTGATCCTCACAGCGGCCAGCATGGCGGTGTTCGCGGCGCTGGTCTTCTTCCTCAAGGAACCGCGGACGCTGCAGCGCTACCCCTACATCATGGCGCTGGCCGCCGTGGTGCTACTGCTCACGCCGCTGCTCCCGATCGTCGGCACGAGCATCAACGGTGCCCGGCAGTGGGTCGACCTCGGATTCACGAGCCTCCAGCCCTCGGAGTTCGCCAAGATCGCCCTGGTGGTCTTCCTCGCCGGCTACATGGTCACCAAGCGCGACGTGCTCGCCCTGGCTTCGCGGCAGGTCAAGATCGGGCCGCTGAAGGTGCTGGACCTGCCCCGCGCCCGCGATCTCGCGCCGATGGCGGCCATGTGGGGCTTCTGCATCATCGTCCTGGTCATCCTGATGAACGACCTGGGCACGGCGCTGATGCTGTTCGGCACCTTCCTCGCGATGATCTACGTCGCCACCCACCGCAGCAACTGGCTGGTGATCGGGCTCACCGCGTTCTTCGGCGCCTGCGCCCTGATCTACCCGTTCGTCTCGCACTTCCGGGTGCGCATGGTCACCTGGCTCGACGCGTTCCGCCCGGACGTGTTCTGCACCGACGAGGCGATGGCCGACCCCGAATCCTTCTGCCAGACCGCCGGTAACAGCCAGCAGCTCGTGCAGGGCCTGTTCGCGATGGCCGAAGGCGGCATGACCGGTGCCGGGCTCGGCGGCGGGAAACCGGGCTTCGTCCCCGAGGTGCAGAACGACTTCATCTTCGTCGCGTTCGGCGAAGAGCTGGGCCTGGCCGGCTGCATGGTGATGCTGATGGCGATGGCCCTGCTGGTCGAGCGCGGCATGCGCATCGCGCTGGCTTCCAAGGAACTCTTCATCAAGATGTTCGCATCGGGCATCTCGTTCCTGATCGCCTTCCAGACATTCGTCGTCATCGGCGGGGTCACCCGCGTGATCCCGATGACCGGTGCGACCATCCCCTTCGTCGCCAAGGGCGGTTCGGCCCTGCTTTCGAGCTGGGTCATGCTCGCGCTGCTGATGCGGATGAGCAACAACGCACGCAAGCCGGCCCCGCAGGCCATCCAGGACGAAGGCGCGACACAGGTGATCTCCCGATGAACAAACCCATCCGCCGCCTGGCGATTTTCTCCCTGGCGCTCTTCGGGGTGCTGATGCTCAACATCTCCTGGATCCAGACGTTCCAGGCCGAGAGCCTGCAGGAGCACCCCTACAACAGCCGCCAGTTCATCGAAAGCCTCACCCAGCACCGCGGCTCCATCCTCGTGGGCAGCGAAGAGGTCGCCTATTCCGACCCCGTCGGCGGCGACAGCGACCAGTTCCAGCGCAAGTACGAAAACGGCACGCTGTACGCCCCGGTCGTGGGGGCGTTCCGCGCGGGTTCGGCCACCGGAATCGAGCGGGCGGAGAACTCCTTCCTGGACGGCTCCAACCAGCTGCTGGCGGTCAACAACTTCCGCGACATGCTCACCGGCGAAGAGCCCAAGGGCGCCGACGTCTACCTCACCGTCGATCCCGAAGTCCAGCAGGCCGCCATGGACGGACTGGATCCGCTGGGCAAGAACGGCGCCGCCGTCGCCCTCGACCCCAGCACCGGCGCGGTGCTGGCCTCCTACTCCACCCCCAGCTTCGATCCCAACAGCGTCGCCAGCGTCACCGACACCGAGCAGGCGGGCAAGAAGTGGGAGGAGCTGGAGGCGAGTGAGCAGAAGCCGCTGCTCAACCGCGCCTTCAACGAGGTCTACCCGCCCGGGTCGACGTTCAAGGTCGTCACCGCTTCCGCGGCGCTGGAGGACGGGGCCACCCCCGAATCCACGATGGACGCTCCCGAGTCCCTGGATCTGGGTGCTCCGCTGACCAACGCCTGGGACGCCTCGTGCAACAACGGCGCCCCCGATTCGCTGGCGCACTCCATCGAGATCTCCTGCAACACCTCGATGGCCAACTGGGCGATCGAGCTCGGTGGCCAGAAGATGCACGAGCAGGCCGGGGCGTACGGGTTCAACCAGGGGCCGATGGAAGTCCCGGTGGATGTGACGGAGAGTTCCGCACCCCTGGAGACCGATCCCAACATCCTGGGCCGCAACGGCATCGGCCAGGCCAACGTCGAGGCCACGCCGCTGCAGATGGCCATGGTCGCCTCGGGTGTGGCCAACGACGGCGACGTCATGAAGCCCTACCTCGTCGACTCGGTGCAGAATTCGAACCTCGAAGAGGTCAAGGCCGCCCAGCCGGAGGTCTTCTCCGAGGCCGTCAGTTCCGGCACCGCCGAGGACCTGACCCAGATGATGATCGGCGTCACCGAAGGCGACGAAGCGTCGGGGCCCGCCGGCGCCATCCCCGGGATGCAGGTCGCCGGCAAGACCGGCACCGCCGAGACCGGTACCGGGCACACGCACAACTGGTTCATCTCCTTCGCGCCGGCCGACGACCCCCAGGTCGCCGTCGCGGTCGTCGTCGAGAACGGCGACCAGAGCGGCGGAGAGCTGGGGGCTCCGATCGCCAAGGGGATGATGGAAGCTGTGATCGACGAGTGAGCGAGAACGACGCGGGACCGCCCGGCGCGGGCGCCGTGGCCGGAACGGTGCTCAGCGGCCGCTACCGCCTTCAGGAGCAGATCGGTTCCGGCGGCATGGGCACGGTCTGGCGCGCCGAGGACACTCTGCTCAACCGCGAAGTCGCGGTGAAGCTCCTGCACCCCGCGCAGATGGCCGAGCCCACCTCGCGCGAACGCTTCCGCACCGAAGGGCGGATCACCGCCGGACTGTCGCATCCGGGCATCGCCCAGGTCTACGACTACGGCGAGCAGGACGGGCACGCGTTTCTGATCATGGAGCTCGTTCCGGGCGAGCCCCTGTCGTCCATCCTTCGGCGCAACGACGGCCTGGAGCCCAGCGTCACACTGGACATCCTGGGCCAGGCCGCGGCGGCGTTGGCGGCGGCCCACGCGCGCGACGTCGTCCACCGCGACATCAAGCCGGGCAACCTGCTGGTGACCGAGAACGGCACGGTCAAGCTGACCGACTTCGGTATCGCCCGCGGCAACGAGTCGGTCACCCTCACCCAGACCGGCATGGTGATGGGCACCGCCCAGTACATTTCGCCGGAGCAGGCTTCGGGCCGCCCGGCCACCCACTCCTCCGACATCTATGCGCTGGGGGTGGTGACCTACGAGTGCCTGGCGGGCCAGCCGCCCTTCACCTCCGACACCCCTCTGGCTCTGGCGCTGGCCCACACCCGCGAACCGCCGCCGCCCCTGCCCGACACCGTCCCTCCTCAGGCAGCCGCTCTCGTCGAGCGGCTGCTGGAGAAGTCGCCGGAGGCCCGCCCCGCCTCGACGAGCGAGGTCGCCGCGTCGGCCCAGCGACTGCGGGCCGACCTGGGCGCCGTGCTCGGCGGGACCACGGCCATGGATCTTCCCGACCCCGCGCACACGACGGTGGTGGGGACGGCCGGCGCCGGCGCGCCCGCCGCGGCCGATGGCGCCACCCCGGTGGACGGAGGTAGGCCGGGGTACGGTGACGGCCGGCAGGGGTCCGATAGTGTTGGCCCGGCTCCCGCGCGGAGGTCCCGGGCACGCCTACCCCTGGTCCTCGTCGCGGTGGCGGCCGCCGTCGTGCTGGTGCTCGGGGCGGTCTGGGCCGGACGCGAAGGCTTAGGCTGGCCCGAGGCGGAAGGCAGCAATGTAGACGACCCGAAACCGGAACAGTCGCAGAGCGGCTCGTCCGAACCACCGCCGTCGCCGACACAGCAGGAAACCTCCGTGGAGGACTCCGGAACCGAGGACTACACGCCGCCGGACAACGGCGGATCCGACTACGAGCCGGATCCCGGTCCGACGTCCACGGCACCGGCGAGCCCGCCCGGTGACGGCCGTGGCGACGGGGGGACCGCCGGAACCGGCCCGAATCCCGACTCGACCGGGACCGAGGACCCCGGCGGGGGCGACGACGGCACCGAGGGCGGTTCCGAAGACGAATCGGGCGACGACGGCACCGAGGGCGGTTCCGAAGACGAATCGGGGGGCGACGGCACCGGCGGCGACTCCGAAGACGTTTCGGGAGAAGGCTGACCGCAGAGCACGCGACGATCCGACATTCGCCAGGCGACGCGGGCCCCCGCATACCCGCGCAGATTACGAGGAACAGTTCACGACATGTCTCAGCCACGGCTACTCGGCGGTCGCTACGAGCTCGACGAACTCATCGGGCGCGGCGGCATGGCCGAGGTCTACCGCGCCCGTGATCTGCGGCTGGACCGCATGGTGGCCGTCAAGATGCTGCGCCACGACATGGCCCGCGACCACACGTTCCAGGAGCGGTTCCGGCGCGAGGCCCAATCGGCGGCATCGCTGAACCACCCGTCGATCATCGCCGTGTACGACACCGGCGAGGACATGGTCGACGGGCTGGCGATTCCGTTCATCATCATGGAGCACGTCGACGGGCGCACGCTCAAAGAGCTGCTCGACGACGACCGGCGGCTGCTGCCCGAGCGCTGCGCCGAGGTGACCGACGGCATCCTGCGCGCGCTGGAGTACAGCCACCAGAACGCCATCGTGCACCGCGACATCAAGCCGGCCAACGTCATGCTGACGCGTCAGGCCGAAGTCAAGGTGATGGACTTCGGCATCGCGCGCGCGATGAACGACAACCAGGCGACGATGACGCAGACCTCGCAGGTCATCGGCACCGCCCAGTACCTCTCCCCCGAGCAGGCGCGCGGTGAGCGGGTCGACGCCCGCAGCGACATCTACTCCACCGGCTGCGTCCTGTACGAGCTGCTGACCGGCCGTCCCCCCTTCGAGGGCGACTCGCCGGTCTCGATCGCCTACCAGCACGTGCGGGAAGAGCCGGTGCCGCCGTCGCAGGCCGACCCGGAGATCCCGGCGTGGCTGGAGCAGATCACGCTGCGCGCGATGACCAAGGACCGCGACCGGCGCTACCAGACCGCCGAAGAGATGCGCCAGGACATCCAGCGCGGCCTGCAGGGGATGACCACCGAGGCCGGCACGATGGCCATGGCGGCCGCCGGCGCGACGTCGTCGCTTCCGCCCGTGGACGACCGCGGGCGCGGCGACTACGACGATTACGACGACGGCTACGACGACCGCCGCGAGGGCAGGGGCGGCCGCACCGCACTGTGGGTCCTGCTCGGGATCGCCGTGGTGACCGCCCTCGCCTTCACGCTTTGGCTGGTCAGGCCGGACCCCGCTGAAACCATGGAGATCCCCGACGTCCAGGGGATGTCGCAGTCCGAGGCCGAGCAGAGCCTCGACCAGCGCGGATTCGAGAACGTCTCCGCCGAAGAGGAGAACCACGACGAAATCGGCGAGGGCGACGCGATCGGCACCGAGCCGGCCGCCGGCGAGGAGCGCGCCGCCACGAGCGACATCACGCTGCTGATCTCCAGCGGTCCGGGGTCTGCGGAGATCCCCAACGTCGTGGGCCAGGACCGCGACGGCGCGTCGCAGACGCTGCAGGAGGCCGGGTTCGAGGTCGGCGATACCAGCGAGGAGGCGTCGGCTTCCTACCCCGAAGGCCAAGTCGTCCGCACGAGCCCGCCCGGGGGCCAGTCCGCCGATCCCGGAAGCAGGATCGACCTGGTGATCTCCTCCGGCCCCGAACAGGTGGCGGTGCCCGACCTGTCCGAGATGACGCGGGAAGAAGCCGAGGGTGCGCTGAGCGACGCGGGGCTGAACGGCGATTTCCAGGAGGAGTCCAGCGAAGACGTGGAACCGGGCCGGGTGACCCGCCAAGAGCCCGGGGGCGGCACGGAGGTGGACCCGGAGAGCTCCGTAACCGTGTGGGTGGCCACCGAGCCCGAAGACGACGAGGACGAGGGGGAGGAGTCTCCGCCCGAGACCCCGCCGACAACTCCGGAGGGCGACGGCAACGAGACTCCGGATGACTGGCAGAGCGACCTCCCGTGGCCGCCCGATCAAGAGTGATCCCCCGGGCCGGGGCGTGCCGCGCGGCGCGGCCCCGGCCCGGGCGGGAGCCGACGTCGGGTTCCGGGGCGTCCACGACCTGGAGCCGGATAGCCACATCCGTGCAGGTCATAGACATTGCACCCGGTGAGGCGGTTGATTCGACCGTCCCGCAGGCGCCTTGTTGGGCGTAGACTGGTAACGACCGAGATCCATCAGTTCCCGGCCGATTCGTTTTTGGAGCAGCGACCGTGCCCAAGTCCCGCAACGATCGCAAGAAGAAGGCCGTTTACACGCCGCCGCCGTCGGCCACCAAGCCCCAGGTGAGTCCGCGCTGGCTGCTGCCGACGCTGGTCACGGTGATGGTGCTCGGCGTGGTGTGGATCGCGGTGTACTACATCGCCGGCTCGATGATCCCCTACATGAGCGACTTGGGGAACTGGAACCTGGCCATCGGGTTCGGCGGGATCATCCTCGCGCTCATCCTGGGCACACGCTGGCACTGACGCGTCGAGCGGCCACGCGCGGGCGGGATTCCGCTTTCTCTCGGATTCGCCTCGCGGCGCCACGGCGGCGGCCGCCTCCTGCGGCGAAAGCACCTCCAGGCGCGTCCCGACATAACCGGACCGACGGTTTTCCACAGAGTTATCCACACGTTGTGGGTAGCTCTTTTCGGCATGTCCGACCGCGGAGGCGCAGGCATACGCGTGGCCGCGCCCGACCCGCGGTTCCGCCGGAAAGCAGTATCCCCCGGGCGCGGAACACGCCCGGGGGATACTGTGTGCACGCGTGCACCTCGCACGCTGCAGTCGCCTGCCGAGTCCGCTACAGGCCGAGCAGCACGACTCCGGCCTGCAGCAGCATCGCCCCTGCCATCGCACCCGCAGCGAGCAGGGCGACGACTCCGGCGGTGGCCAGTCCGTGCACAAGCTGCAGATGGCGGTCGCCGTCCCCGCCGGGGCGCTTGCCGCCCAGCGGCAGGTACGCGTACGCCGCCCCCATCAGCAGGCCGACGCCGAGCCCGCCGAGGTGCCCGGCCCAGGCGATGTTCGGCACGACGAAGGTGATCAGCAGGTTCACCGCGAGCAGACCCACGATGAACCGGGTGTCGATCTGCAGCTTGCGCCCGATCACGAAGATCGCGCCGAACAGGCCGAAGATCGCGCCCGAAGCCCCCACCGACAGCGTCTCCGGCTCCAGCAGCAGGCTCAGCACCGACCCGCCCAGGGCGCTCAGCACCCACAGTGCGGCATAGCGGGCGTGGCCCAGCACGGTTTCGACCTGCCGACCGACGATGTACAGCGCGAACCCGTTGAACAGCAGGTGCATCACCCCGCCGTGCAGGAACGCCGATGTGAGCAGCCGGTACCACTGCCCCTCGAACACGGCCATCGGTCCGTACATCCCGAAGCCGGCGGCGAGCCCTTGGCCGGGCAGGGCGAGCTGGGCCGCGAACCCCGCCCCCATCAGGGCGAGCAGCACCCACGTGACGGTGGGCCGCGAAGCGACGCGGCCGCCGAGGACGGTGCGCGAACGCCGCAGATTCCGATTGCCCTCGGCTACGCATTCGGGGCAGTGCTGGCCCACCGGCGCGTCGTTGGTGCAGTCGGGGCAGATCGAGCGGTCGCACCGGGAGCACCGCAGGTAGGTTTCGCGGCCGCGGTGCCGGTAACACGTGGGGACGTCGTCCGCGGCGTCCGGACCGGGGCCGTCGGCGGGGGAGGAGGCCATCGGAGCAGCCGCCGCCTAGGACCGCTCGATCTCGACGGACGTCAGGGTGATGTCCTCAAGCGGACGGTCCTGGGCGTTGGTGGCGACCTTCGAGACCGTGTCGACGATCTCGGTGCCCGAGACGACCTCGCCGAAGATGGTGTGCTTGCGGTTCAGCCAGTCGGGGGTGCCGACCGTGATGAAGAACTGCGAGCCGTTGGTGTTGGGGCCGGCGTTGGCCATCGCCAGCAGGTAGGGGCGGTCGAACTTCAGCGACGGGTCGAACTCGTCCGCGAACTTGTACCCGGGGCCGCCGCGGCCGTTGCCCAGCGGGTCGCCGCCCTGGACCATGAAGCCGTCGATGATCCGGTGGAAGATCGTGCCGTTGTACAGCGGCGCGTTGCTGGGCTTACCGGTAGTGGGGTCGATCCACTGCTTCGTCCCCTCGGCGAGGCCGATGAAGTTCTCGACTGTCTCGGGCGCCTGCTCCGCGAAGAGCTTGACGACGATCGTCCCCTGTGTGGTGTTCAGCCGCGCGCGGGGCTGACCGTTGACCTCGGACACCTGGGTGTGCCTTTCCGTTGTCTGCAGTTGCGCGTTCCACGTTACCCGCAGTGGCCTGGATCGCGTTCCTGCGCACCGTCCAAACGGGCGCGCGGCCCCACGGTGCCACCCACCGCGGCCCGAAGGCGGCCCACCGGAGCCGGAACCGTGCTCCACGGTTCCGGCGCGCATCGCTGCCGCCGCCGCTTCCGGACCGGCCGAGCGGGGGCTGCGTGTTGAATGCCCGGCCTCCGCGCCGGGTCGGAGTATGTTGGGCCAACACGTCGATAACGTGGAAAAGCGCTCTAACGGCGGGAAACGGCGGAACCGCAGGCGGCTCCATCGGTGACGTGTCTCGCCGGACGCCCGCGCATAGGCCGCCCAGTACCGGGCAGAGGCACATAGGAACTGGAAGAAAAGGAGGTCACCGTGGCCAAAACGCTGAAGCGCCAGAAGGGCGACTTCGAGACTGAGGCGGCTATGGCCCGACTGCAGCAGCTCGCACGCGAACAGTCCGAGCGGCTCGGCCCCTACGCCGACCAGGCTCGGCAGACGGCCGCCGAGCGCCTCTACCAGGCGCGCGGATGGACCGCCCCCCGTCTGGAAACCGCGGCGCACCGTGTCGAGGACACCGTCGCGCCCCGCGTAGCAGACCTCCTCAGCGACGCCGCCGCCCGAGTGGAGCCCCGTCCGGTCAAGCGCGGACTCCTGTCGTGCTGCGGCGGCCGCAAGGTGCCGCGTACCCTCGTCTACGTCGGAGCCGCCGCGGCCGGCGCCGCCGCACTGTACGGCGTGGTCCGGCTGCGCCGAGCCGCGCAGGACGCTCGCTGGCAGGACAACCTCGACCAGGCGCGCGACCAGGTCCGCGAAACCCGCGACCAGCTCACCGCCAAGGCCAAGAGCGCCAAGGAGAAGGTGTCGGGCGCCGACGCCGACGAGGCCGATGACGACGCGGCAGCCGGGTCCACGCAGGCCGCCGGCGACCTCGACGGACGCGCCAACCCGTGAACGCCCGGGTGATCCCCGAGTCGGACGGGACGGCCCCGCCGCATCGCGGCGGGGCCGTCGTCGTTTCCGGACAGCGGCCCCGCCGCCCCCGCGCCGCGTCCGCACACGGCAGCGGAACCCGAGTCGGTCACGGCGGTCCGGAACCGTTCGTCAGGATCCGGACTCCGAGTCGTCGCGCACCGGGCGCCAGGTGAACAGATAGCGCATGTCGCCGCCGAGCAGAGCCGTGAACGCGGCGATCGCCGGCAGGAAGACCCAGCCCAGCATCATCACCCCCCACACGACGAGCGGCAGGATCAAGAACCCCAAGCCCATCGCCACGACCGAGGCCACCGCGACGGTGATCTGGTAGTTCAGCGCTTCGGTGAGGTGCCTGCGGACGAACGGTGAGATGTCCCGGCTGGTCAGCAGCAGCAGTAGCGGGCCGAGGAACGTGAAATACCCGGCGAGGTGGCCTGCGCCGGCGTACAGGCGGTCGCCCCCGGAGCGGGGCCCTTCCACGGCCGCCGCAGCCTTCCCGGCGGTCGCCACGTCCCGCAGCAGCGGCTCCAGGTCGGACGGGAACTTGGCGTTCAGGGCACGATCGAGGCGCTCTTCGAACTCGTCGTCGTCCAGCTGGCCGGAGGCGTAGGCATCACGCAGAGTCTCGGCCGCGGTGTCGCGGTCGGCGTGGGTCAGCCGCAGCTCCGCGCCGCCGCCGCGGCGGTACTGCGGGACCGGGTTCCACCGCCCGCCCGGGGGCGGTGGAGACGGAGGTTCGTGCACAGCCACCCTCAACTCCTCGACGCTCGGGCGCCGCCGACGGCACGGCGGGTAGGTCCCATCTCCATGGTGCGCGATCGGCGGCACGCAGGATATGGGGGAAGCCCCTGAGGCTTCCCTGGTTCGCGGATTCGCCCGGACGCCGTTCTCGACTCTCCATCCTATGCGGTGGGGCGGTGGCCGCCAGGCGGTGTGCACACCCGCGAACCGCTGTGCCGGGCGGTCCGCGGACACGGGACTGCCCAGCGGCCGGCGCGGGTAGCGGAGCGGTCGGCGCGCCCCGCCGTGCGCCTCCGGGCGATCGGCGCCGCGACCGGGGAGAGTTCCGAGCAGGACCAGTCGTCGGGCCGCCGCGACGCCGCATGCGGAGCGGCGGCGACGACGCGAGCAGGATACCGGGGGAGTCTCGATGACCAGCGGGCCCAGGCATGAGGTGCGCGCGGAGCAGCCCTATGTCGCGATCCCGGCGAAGGTGACACCGCGGGAGCGGCCGAAGGCGGCCGCGCTCGTCACCGAAGTCCAGGACTGGCTGCACGGCGCGGGCGTGTCCGCCGCCGGACCGCCGTTCTTCCGCTACTGGACGATCGGGGGCGGAGAACGCGAGCACATCCTGGAAGTGGGCGCGCCGGTCGGCGAACCGGTCCCCGGCGACGGCCGCGTCGTGGCCGGTTCCGTACCCGCGGGCGACTACGTGGCCCTGGTGCACACCGGCGACCCCGAGCGCATCGACGGAGCGCACGCCCGTCTGCAGTCCTGGGCCTCCGACCGGGGGCTCGCGTGGATGAACCGCGGGCAGGGCGGAAACGAGGTGTGGGGCGGGCGGTTCGAGTTCTATCTGGACGGGCCGGTCCGCGCCCGCGGGCACGACTGCTCTGTGGAGATCGCCTACCTGGTCAGGGGAGCCGACCACCCGACGGGAGGCGCGGCGCCGCGCCTCCCCGGGCCCCGCACGGGGCGTTCCCCCGCAGGCGACCGGCCCGACGGTCGGGGCGGGTAGGCCGGGCGGCGCAACGCCGCAGGCGAACGGAAGGCCGGCGCGGTGCCGCAGGGTCAGGGCAGCAGCAGGGTCTTGCCCAGAGCCGCACGGTCCTCGATCGCACGGTGGGCGTCGCGGGCGCTGCGGAGCCGGAACGCCTGCCCGATCGTCGGGGCGAGGGTCCCGGCTGCGGCCGCGGCCAGCGCGGCTTCGGGCAGCCTCGTGTGGTCGCCGGCCCGCATCGGTACCTCCAGCAGGCTCACCGCGGACACGTCCCGCTCCCGTGCCCGCTGCGGCTCTACGCGAGTGAAGCCGCCGGCAGGGGCGCCGTAGGCGAAGAAGCGGCCGCCCCGCGCCACCGCGTCGAAGGAGGCGGCCCCGATCTCGCCGCCCACGCCGTCCAGCACGACGTCGGCCCCGGTGCCGCCGGTCGCGTCGCGGACGGCGGCGACCCACCCTCGGCAGGAATAGTCGAGGGTGTGGTGGGCGCCGAGTCCGCGCGCGAGGTCGAGTTTGGACCGACCGCCCGCTCCGGCGATCACGGTCGCCCCCGCAGCACGGACGAGCTGCACGAGCAGGCTCCCCAGACCGCCGCCGGCGGGTGTCACGAGAACGTTCTCGCCGCCGCGGACCGCCGCCGCACGGGCGATGAGCATCGCGGTCATGCCGTCGTTGACGAGTGCGGCCGCCTCGCGCAGCCCCACACCGTCGGGAACGGCGACCAGCGCTGCGGCCGGCGCCACGGCCAGCTCTGCGTATCCGCCGACCGGAGCCGACCCTTCGGCGGCGTCGGCGACGTTCCCGGAACCGGCGCTCGCGGCGACGGCGCGTCCCGGTTTCGCCGCGACCCGCCGGCCGACCCACGCGGCGTCGACTCCGGGGCCGACGGCGGCGACGGTCCCGGCGACGCCCGTACCGGGGACGTAGGGCGGGCGGACGTTCCACGGCCCCGGTGATCCGCGCCGCACGAGGACGTCCAGCATGAGCACATCGGCCGCCGCGACCCCGAGCACGACCTCGCCCGGCCCGGCGGCGGGATCGGGGCCTTCGCGAGCGTGGAGTACGTCCGGCCCGCCGAACCGGGCCGCCTCGACCTGTTGCACGGTTTCCTGCCTTTCGCGGATCGGCGGCGCTCGCATCGAGCCGGGCCGGTACGCCGGCCGCGACCTGCTGAAGCGGCGACCGCTCGCACACAGACGACTAATATAACAGCGATACTGATTATCAGCTAAGGCACATGAATTCGGTGCGGCTAGAGTCGAGCCATGGTTTCCGGGTTCCCTCCGCCGCTACTCGGCCGACTCAGCTTCCTCCTCGGCAAGCTCCACCTGTTGACCCTCGAAGCCGAAGACGAAGGACTGGCGCAGCTCGACGTCGGCGTGAAGCAGCACGCCGCGCTCAGCGTGCTCGTCGGTGAAGGCCCGATGACCCAGCAGGAGCTCGGCCGGCGCATGGGCGTCGACCGCACCACCGTCGTCGGCGTGGTCGACGCCCTCGACGAGCGGGAGCTGGTCGAGCGGCGGCGCAGCCCGGCCGACCGGAGGTCCAACCTGCTCACCGTCACCGCGTCCGGACACGAGACCGAACAACGCGGTCGGCGCCTGGTCGCCGACGCCGAGGAGCGCGTCCTCGACGGGCTGGACGGGTCCGACCGCGACCGGCTCCGCGAACTGCTGGGCCGCGCCCTCGGCGGCGGCTGAATCCCCGGATGGCCGAGTCCGGCCACACTCCGTATCTGGGTGCCGGTACTCAGGTTCTTGTCGGTGGCAAAGACGAGAATCGGAGTATGACGAACACACCGCATGACACGAACCCGTGCCGGATGTGCTCGCGCAGCGCCCTGCGCCCCCGCCCGCGCACCCACGCGTCCCCCGCCCCGGGGCCGCCCGCCGACGACCTCACCGCCGTCCGCGCCGAGCAGCCCGCCTGATCCGACGACGGCACCGCCGCCGGCGCGCACCCGAACACCCCCGACCGAGCGGTCGCCCGGGTGCGCGCTCCGGGCGGCCGCCGTGTGCCGCTCCCTGCACGGGGCACGCCGTGCAGGAGAATCCGTCCGATTCCGGCCACCACCGAGCGAACAGTCGCATCCTCCCCCGTAGTTTTCCGACACGGCGGCCGGCTGATTCCCCCGAACTTCAGGCTCCGCACCATCGCGATAACGGAAGGTACCGAAAGCGTGGCCGAACGGATCTGGCTCGACGTCCCCTACAACGAGAAAGACCAGGCCAAGGCGGCCGGTGCCCGCTGGGACCCGCACGCCAAGCGGTGGTATGCGCCGCGTCCCGGCATCGGGGCCCTCCACCCCTGGGCGGCCCGCCCGGCGATCCCCGCGCTGCTCCCCGGCGAGGACCGCTCGTTCGGCGCCGGCCTCTTCGTCGACGTGGTCCCCAGCTCCTGCTGGTTCACCAACGTTCGCACCTGCGTCTCCCAACGCGACTGGGAACGGCTCCGCCGGATGCTTCTGGACCGTGCAGGACACCTGTGCGAGATCTGCGGGCGCGGCGAAGACCGCGCCGCCGAGCGGTGGCTGGAGGCCCACGAGCGGTGGGCCTACGACGAGCGCCGCTCAGTCCAGGCGCTGCGCCGCCTCATCTGCCTGTGCACCGACTGCCACCGCACGACCCACTTCGGGCTGGCCCGGGTGAAGGGCCGGGCCGACCAAGCCTTCGAGCACCTGTGCGCGGTCACCGGCATGACCCCCGACCAGGCCGACTCCCACGTCCAGCGGGCTTTCGCCGTTTGGGAACAGCGCTCCACACGCACGTGGACCCTGGACCTGTCCATGCTCACCGACGCCGGCGTCACCCTGGCCGACCCCCCTGGTGCGGGGCGCCGCAGCGGGATCGCCGCTGACGAGCTGGTACAGGAACGCAACAGCGGCCGGTGAGGCCGCGCACTCCCGGACCCGCCCGCCGAATGCGGCTCCTCGCTCTGGAGGGGTGCCGCCGGCCCCGAAGAGGTCGGCGGGCGGCGCGGAGCCATGCGCATCGCATGTGCATCAGACACACGACGGCCGCCCGGGGCGAACCTCGGGCGGCCGTCGTGTACTCGCTTGAGCAGCGAAAACAACCGTGGAGCCAAGGGGAGTCGAACCCCTGACCTCCGGTATGCAAATCGCCTGGGGGCGGCTTTGGCACCTGGGATGATCAAGCGGAACCGCTCTCTGCCTGGGCGGATGCCTCCCGCCGGTTCCCGCGCTTTCCCCTGGTCTCCCGACGGCGTGTGCATCAAATGTGCATCACGGGTGTGCTCGTCTCCCCAGCCCATGCGCCCGCCACCAACGCCGCCGCACCTGCCCGCCGACCCTACGCCACGGCCGCAGCAACCCCGATCGCTCGGCAACCACGGTCCCGGTCCGAGGTGCTTGGTCGCGCTGGTGCCGGCCACCCAAGACAGACAGGGTCGCGCGACCGAGTGCCTCGGGATAAAGAACGTCAATGACCCGAGGAATAACCAAAGCCCTGTTACCGACCATATCTAACCGGCTTGATTCGATTGATAGAAATACCTACCTTGCAAATTGCTCCAGCAGTCGCACCCAATGAAATGGTTCTATGTCGATCGTTGCGGCAGAGACGCATCAAACCAGTGAACGAGGGTCACGGCCAGCGACACAGCCACTGTCGCCTCATCAAAGGAAACATTTCCAGGCGCAGATGGCTGGCCACCGTGCCGATCATGTTGGCCACGCCAGAGCATACGCATCATGTTCACGAGGGTTTCTCCCGAGCTAGTATCGGGATATTCGCGGTCCATCGGTAGGCGCCAATTCTTCTGATCCTCGATTTGCCTGAGCACTGTCCCCAACGTTGCGTTCGAGTTCGTGGGAGAAACGACCGGAACGGCCGCATCCTCGACAGCCAAGATTGCCAGTCGGTAAGCCTCGCTTGGGTTAGGAACTACTCCATAGAGTTCCTCCCAAGCCTTGGCCAGCCGCACACCGGACCGACCGGCTCGTTCCATGATGCTGTCGGCGGCGGCTTGGACGCCGAGAGGGACTCGTCGGATTAGTCCTGGTCGCCCCGATCGAATACCGACTTCCCACGCCGACTTGCTGCGCCCCAACAAACCATTCAAATCGTCCGGCCTTGCGTGACATTCATGAGCCAACAGATAATCGGCAATCTGCAGTGGAATTTCACACTTAAGCAACACAATTAAAGCGTCATTGATCTGACGTTGTCCGACGCCGTGATCAACTACTTGCGCTCGCAAATTAGGGAAAGAAATTTGAAGTCTATGACTCATCTGCTCGGCCAGATCGGTATCGAGCATGGGCACACGTCCACTACCATCCCGATAGCGCATAGATACCGAAATGGCTTCAGCCACCCACGCCCAGAACGAAGCGTGCATCCAAGGTGGCACTCCGTCATGGAGGGCGTCATAAGCGGCTATCTGCTCTTCCGTGTCGACGCCCAGTGGGCGCCATGTCTCCTCACTCATGGTCGGGAGTATTCCATGCGCGGCTGATACACGCCGAGGGATCAAAAACGGAGGATTTAGGAGCTTGGGAACTGCCTTAGTTTCGCGACGGCACGTTGCCATGGGTCGAAGGTGGTCCACGCGGCGCGCGGTACTGCGGTCCCCGGCGGGCGTCCGCGCGCTCGGGACCGGGCGGCAGCCCGCAGCCCGAGCGCGCGGACGGCAAGCCGGTAGCGACGGCGCGGAGCGCCGTCGCCTTGATCTCACATAGCCCAATTCGGCAACGCTGGGGCGCTGTCTGCTCGTCGGGCGGTTGCGTCCTAGGCTGGCCGCATGATTCGTGCTGTGGTGTTCGATGTCGGTGAGTGCCTGGTGGACGAGTCGACCGAGTACGGGACGTGGGCTGACTGGCTCGGGGTGCCGCGTCATACGTTCTCGGCGATGTTCGGGGCGATCATCGCTCGGGGACTCGACTACCGGGAGACCTTCCAGGTCTTCCAACCCGGCTTCGACCTGGCCGAGCAGCGGCAGAAGCGGGCTGAGGCCGGTCAACCCGAGACCTTCGGCGAAGCTGACCTCTACTCCGACGTGCGGCCGTCGCTGGCGAAGCTGCGAAAGCAAGGGCTGTGGGTCGGCATCGCGGGCAATCAGACCGTGCGGGCTGGGGGCATCCTGCGTTCGCTCGACCTGCCCAACGACATGATCGCCACGTCCGACGACTGGGGCGTGTCCAAGCCCGACCAGGGGTTCTTCCGACGCCTCGTGCAGGAAGCGCCGTGCGCGGCCGACGAGATTCTGTATGTGGGCGACCGCTTGGACAACGACGTCATGCCGGCGGCTGCGGTCGGGCTGCCTACCGCGCTCATCAGGCGGGGGCCGTGGGGCACCATTCAGCAGGGCGACCCGGACGCCGATCGCATCCCCACGATGCGGATCGATACCCTTTCCGAGCTGCCGGGCCGCGTCGCCGACTTCAACGCCGAAGTGCGCTGAGCGTCGCCTCCCAGCCGTAGAGGCGGTCGTCGAGGCGGCGGACGCAATCGGTGTCCGCCCACGGCTGCAACGACCGGCGGACCTCGTTGATGCGGTCCATGCCGGTCGCGTACCACGCCGTTGCGAGCTGGTTCAACGCCTGCTCGGCGTACCTGCACGCCTCCTCGGGGGCCTTCTGCGCGACTGCGGCCGCCGCCAGATCGCCGAGAACGACCGAGCGCTGTTTGCCGCTCTCCGCGCCGATCACATCCAGCGCGCCCAACAGCGTTTCCTTCGCCTGGGCGGGCTGTCCGGCCTTGAGCTGGGTGTTGCCCTTGAACGCCGCCAAGCGCACCGGCGAGAACCAGTTGAACCACTCGGGCGACGCCTCGTCGCCCGCCTCGGCCAACACCGCCTCGGCGTGGTTGATCAGGCGCAACGCTTCGCGCGGGTAGCCGCACAGGGTCTCGCACTCGGCCTCGACGGCGTCCAGCCACGCCAGGAACTCGGCCGAGGGCTGACCGCGCCGCGCGTAGGTGCGTGATGCGCGCATGCGCTCGGCTGCCTTTTCGCGGTCGCCGTCCCAACCGGGGATGAACGCCGCGTGAGCCAGGATCGCCGAACCCATGAGCGGGTCGTCGGCCTCTCCCGCCGCCTGGAGGGCGCGGACATAGGTCGCGTCGGCGTCGGACTCCTGGCGCAGGTCGAAGAACTCGATGCGCCCCACCAGCAGCAGCGACTCGGCCAGAGCTGCTGCCAGGATGCGGCGCGGTACGCCGGTGGTTTCGGCGAGAAGCTGCGTGCCCAAGCGCGTGTGTTCGGAGACGGCCGGGTGGAGCTGGGCGGGCTGAACCGTGAAGTACAAGCGTCGGTATGCCGCGTTGATCGCGGCGAAGTCGGATCCCGCCGTCGCCGGTTGGACGGCCACATTGGCGTGCGGAAGAGGCAAGGCCGATCCGCCTGAGTTGGCTGGCATGTAAGGCACCGAAGCAGAAGCCCGCGCCGGCGACCCTTCGGCCTCCGCTTCACTCCACGGGGAGGTGAACCCGAGCTCCTCGATCGGGAGCTGGAGCAGGTGCACCAAGATGCGCTGATGGTCGTTGCGCGGCCACGGTGGGTTCGCCGACTCCCAACGCCGGATCTGACGGGCGCTGACCTGCATGGTGCGGATGCCGAGCATGGGTGCGGCGGCGGTCATCGCATCGGCGAGGGCCTGTTGAGACGCGTAACCGGCGTGCTGCCGGGCTGCTTTCAGTCGAGTGTTGCCAGCCGAGCGGGCCATGTTCTCTTACCTCCGGTTGGGCTCGTCCCGTCCTTCGACCATAGCGCTCAAGAGGGCACCGAACGGACTCTCGGCCCGAGAAAATCCAGAGAAAGTCCTATGAGAGTCCTCAATGAGACCTATGGAGGACCTTTGATCGTCCCTTACTGCTCGGGATGCTGGGTCCTATGGGAGACACGCGAGCAACCCCCAAGTGCCGCTCCTGCCGCGGGCGGGGCCGCAAGACGGTGCGACCGCGGAAGCTGGTCGTCGTCGGGTCCGGCGTCACCGGTATCCCGGTGCGGATTGTCGTGTGCGTGGCCTGTCGTGGCACGGGCGTCTCGTCTGCCGCGTGACTCCCGCGCAACAAGCCTCCGGCGGAACGACTGCTCGGCGCGCTGAACTGCCGGCGTTCTTTCCTTCGCCTGCGGCTTCGCATCCGTCCGGCTGCTCCGGCAGCGAAGACCCCCGCGACGGTGGGCGCCGTCCGGGGGCGTGGTCCCGACCTGACTGAGACAGGTGGAACGATGACAAGGCTAACGCCGCACCCCCAGTCCTATTACCCGGCCCGGCACGCGCGGGCGTCCTACGTCCGCCCCTACGTGCTCGCCCACGAGCGGCGCATGCGCGAACGCGAAGCCGCCGAACGGGCTCGGCGCGAAGAACGCCGCCGCGCGACCGCCGTCGCCCTGGCCGGTACGGGGGTGCTCGCATGAACGCCCCGAAAGACGCCCTGCTGGCGCTGCTACGGTCCCGCTACGGCGAACGCTGGACCATCCGGCGCACCGAACACCTCTGGGTCGCCACGGCCGTCGACCGCGACGCCGAGCACGCCCCGACACTGATCGAACCCGACGTCGAGCGGTTCGTGCAGCAGTTGGAGGATCCGCCCGCCCGCGCCGGGGGCTCCTCGCGGTCCCTGCTCTCCTCACCGTGGGTCGCCGAACAGCTCTTCGAGATCGGCGATGGCGTGTACTGGCAGGACACCCCGCCCCACACGTAGGTGAAGCCCGCGCGGCCGGTAGCCCTGGTAACGGCCTTCCCGCCGGCCGCGCGTTCGCGGGCGTGCGAACACCGCTGTCTACCTCTGGCGGGTCCGCACGCCCGCCCCGCTTCTGAGGGGGCTCGGTTCGGGTGTGCCGCATCCCCTGCTGCGCCGCTGTCATGGGCGTTTGTGCTGCCCCGGCGGTGACAGTCCACCCCCTCACCCGTATGCTGCTTGACCAGACGAGTACTAGAGTCACCGGACGGTCGTGATGTCGAACCTGGAGTTCGCTCCACCCAAGTACGCCCAGATCGTGCAGGCAATCCAAGCCCGCATCGAGGACGGCACCTATCCCGTGGGGCGAATGCTGCCCTCCGAATCCCAGTTGGTGCGCGAGTTCGGGTCCGGCCGCAGCACGGTCGTGCGCGCGTTGCAGATCCTGAGCATGCACGGGTGGATCGATCGGGAGCACGGGCGCGGCTCCTTCGTCAAAGGGATCCCCGCCCAGTCGAACGAACGCTCGCGCGCCGGTGCAAGCGCCTTCGACGCTCCCGAGAACGCCGCCGATACGGCGATCACGCACGCTGGCCGCGCGAACGCTCCGGCTGCGGTGGCCGAGGTGCTGAGCGTGCCGCAGGGCTCGCCGGCCATCGTGCGCCAGCGGGTCATCTCGGAGGAGGGTGCGCCGAGTGAGCTGGTGACGCTGTGGTTCCCGCTCGATGTCGCCTCGGGTACCGACCTGAGCGCAAGGGAGGTGATCGCCATCGGCGCGCGTGAACACCTCCAGGCGGTCAAGCAGGTCCGCCCGGCGCGGATCGTGGAACGCCTCTCGGCGCGCTTGGCCACACCTGGCGAACAAGAGGCTTTGCACCTTGAGGCGGGGACCCCTGTGCTCGGCGTGCTGGCGACCGTCTTCGACGCGTCCGGGGATGCGATCGCGGTGGCCGACATCGCTCTCCCGGGTGACCTGCACGAGCTTGAGGACAGCTATCCCGCGACCTGAGTCGGCGCACCTACCCGCGACTTAACCACTTGATCGGACGAGTCGGGTAGGCTACATTTCAAGCATCCACTTGATTGGACGAGTGGTCGACCGTTTGAAATGTTGAGGAGAAACGCCATGGCGATTCAGGGTGCGCTGCCGATCGAGTTCGGGACGGTGTTCCCGCACGGCGCTTACGCGCTCGGCGTGGAGGCGATCACCGACTTCGAGACCAAGCGTCCGCAGATGGACAAGGTGTCCGGGCTGCCGCTGTGGGCGGTGGACGTGATCGACGCCGATCCGGAAGCCAGGGGCAAGGCCAAGTCGGTGAAGGTCAAGGTGGCCGCCGAGCACTGCCCGACCCTGCCCGACGAGGTGCCCGGCCTGCCCTTCCGGCCGGTGGAGTTCGAGCAGATGTCGGTCATGCCCTACGTGGATGACTCCGGCCGCCGGCCCCGCGTCGCCTACTCGCTGCGGGCGCGCGGGGTGAAGACCCCCGGCGGCGGTGGTTCCCGCAAGGCTCCAGCCGCTTCCGGTGCTGGTGCCGGTGGCTCCGGCGGTAAGGACGCGGGCTGAACCTGCCTGCCGAGTAAGCGGGGCGGCCTGGTGCGCCAACACCTGCGGCCGCCCCTTCCAACCCCTCGTGTACCTCGCTGAAGACCACGGAAGAGGTGTGTCCCCAGTATGTCCCACCAGAGCGCGCGGGTGAGTATCCGCGAGATCACCGCGTTCATGGACGCGGTCCGCGCCCACCGCACCGCCGCCTTCAACGGCCGTCCGCAACCGGACGCGGCGCTGCTGGCGTGGAAGTCCTCCATCCTCGACCGGATCGCCGCCCAGACCGACGACACCGAAACCAACGCGGTCGCCGAGCAGGCGCGCGCCGAGCTGGCCCAGGTCCGCACGGACGCCGCGTTCGGGGGTGGTCGGTGATGCTGGGCAACTCCAAAGCGGGCGCCTCCCAAGTCCAGCGGCCCACCGCGCCCGTGCCCGCACAGGCGGTGCGCTTCACCACGCCCGTGGTGGAGACGCCGGGCATCTTCATCCTCACCGGGTGGCTCTGGCGCTTCCTGCGCCTGTGCCTCCTGCTTCCGGTCCAGTTCCCGGTCTCGGTCGCCGTCGTGGCGTGCTCGGTTGCGGCCTACGTGCTGACCGGCTGGGTCGGCCTGGCGGTGTTGTGGACGGTGGTCGACCTCGGCCTTCTCGTGTGGTGGCGGCGCTGGCCACATTCGTTCAAGGCTCGTGTGGCGCTGCGGGCTCTGGCGACCTGGCGCCGGTTCTGGATCTACCGCCGCCACTGGCAACCCGTCCTCGTCGTCTCCGGGCTGGCCGAGTCCTACCTCGAACGCCAGTACCTGCCCCAGATCCGGGGCGTGACCTGCTCGGCCTGGGCCGACCGCGTCCGCGTCAAGCTGGTGGCCGGCACCGCCCCGGCCGAGTTCGAACAACGGGTGTCCGAGCTGGCGCACGGCTTCGGCGCCCCCTCCTGCCGCGTCGAGGTGCGCGGACCGCGGGATCTGGTGCTGGAGTTCCCCCGCCGCGACATGCTCGCCGACCCCATCGACGCGCTACCCGTGCCCGACGATCCCCAGGGTGTGGACCTGGCCGCGCTGCCCGTGGGCCGCTGCGAGGACGGGCAACCGTGGCGGCTGCGGCTGCACGGAACCCACGTGCTGACCGTAGGTGTGACCGGTGCGGGCAAGGGGTCGGTGCTGTGGTCGGCCATCCGCGCCATGACCCCCGCCATCTCGAAGGGCACGGCGCAGGTGTGGGCGATCGATCCCAAGCGCATGGAACTCTCCTACGGACGGCGGCTGTTCGCCCGCTACGCCGACGCCGCCGACGAGGCCGTGTCCCTCCTCGAAGACGCTGTCGGGGCGATGCAGGAGCGGGCCGAGCGCTACGCGGGCCGCAAACGGGTCCACGTGCCCAGCACGCGGGATCCGTTCGTCGTGGTGGTGCTCGACGAGGTCGCGTTCCTGACCGCCTACCACCCCGAGCGCGACATCCGCCGCCGCGCGGAGAACGCCATCGCCACGCTGACCAGTCAGGGGCGCTCGGTGGGTTTCTGTGTCCTGGCGGCGCTCCAGGATCCGCGCAAGGAGGTGCTGAACCTGCGCAACCTGTTCCCCGACAAGATCGCCCTGCGCCTCGACGAGGCGTCGCAGGTGGACATGGTGCTCGGGGACGGCGCACGCGACCGGGGCGCCAACGCCCACCTGATCGACCCCGACTTGCCAGGTGTGGCGTTCGTGAAGCTGGAAGGCTCCCCGACTCCGGTACGGGTGCGGGCCGCCTTCGTCACCGATACCGACATCGACCACATGGCAACCGACTACGGGAAGTCCTCCTCGATCACCTCGTCCGGACCGGAGGACTGTTCATGACGGGGCATGCGCTTGAGCCGTATCGCGGCAACCGCGCTGAAAGCCAGGTTCATCACGCAGGCGGCACCCGTGAATGCGAGCAAGACCCGAGCGCCGTTCTCCCATGCCACGGGCGTCATCAGCGCGCATGCCACGCCCAGCATGAGGCCCGACGCGATCTCTCGTCGGCGCTTCTGTCGCTCTCGCATACGCGCTGCCAAACCTCGTTTCGTCGGGAGGTGCATAGTGCCCACTCCGACCGGTAAGTCCACACGGGCCGAGCGCCAGGCGCAACCGCTGGCGCGTGAGGTGGCCGAACAGATCGCCGCCGACAAAGGCGTGTGCATCCGTCCCGTCTCCCTGCGCCGCACCGACATCGCCACGGGTCGAACCGAGATTGTGGACGTGCCGTGCAGCTCCACGCTGGAATCCCGGTGCCCCTCCTGCGCCAAGCGCAAGCGCTCGATCCGGCGCAGCCAGTGCGAAGAGGGCTGGCACCTCGACGAAGAACCGACCGTCGTCCCGGATGATCCCTCCGAGGTGCAACGCGCGTGGGTGGAACGCCGTGCCGTGGTGACGGCCGAGCGGGACCGGCTCGTCGACGCGGGCAACGCCGATGCCGACGAAGTGGCCGCGCTCGATCAGGCCATCGCCGACCTGGACGCCGAGATCGCGGACTCGGGCATGCGCGGCTCGGTCTCACGGGGTTCCTCCTCGTCATCGACCTCACGGCGGGTGCGCTCGACCAAGCGGCGGCAGGACGCGCCCGACCTGCCGAAACGGCAGATGGCCAAGACCACCGTCGGGCGCGCCTACGAGGATCCGGCGACCGGCAGGACCTTCCGGCCCTCGCTGTTCCTCACGCTGACGTGCGACACCTACGGGCGGGTGCGCTCGGACGGCACTCCGGTCGACTCGTCGACCTATGACTACCGGCGTGCGGCGCGGGATGCGCTGCACTTCTCCAAGCTCGTCGACCGGTTCGTGCAGAACCTGCGCCGCGTGGCCGGGTTCGACGTGCAGTACTTCGCCACCGTCGAACCGCAACGCAGGCTGGCGCCGCACCTGCACATGGCCACGCGGGGAACCATTCCACGCGCGGAACTGCGCCAGATCGCGGCGGCCACGTATCACCAGGTGTGGTGGCCCAACGCCGACGAAGCCGTCTACACGGGCGAGAACCTGCCCGCCTGGGACGAGTCGATCGGCGGCTATGTCGACATGACCACCGGCGAAGTGCTGCCCACCTGGGAACAGGCGCTCGATGCCCTCGACGCCGACCCGGACGCGGAACCGATGCACGTGGTGCGCTTCGGGCCGCAGGTGGATGCCAAGGGCGTGGTGGCCGGCACCGAGGATGCCGACCGATGCGTGCGCTACCTGGCGAAGTACCTCACCAAGGACATCGCCGAATGCCACGCCGTGGAGACCGACGCCCAAGCCCGGCACGTGGAACGCCTCGTCGAGGCCCTGCGGTACGAACCCTGCTCGCCGCGCTGCGCCAACTGGCTGCGCTACGGCGTCCAACCCGAGAACGCCAAAGCGGGCATGGTGCCCGGCTTCTGCCGCAACAAAGCCCACCGGCGCGAACACCTCGGCTACGCCGGGCGCCGCGTCCTGGTCTCGCGCAAGTGGTCCGGCAAGACCGTCGCCGACCACAAGGCCGACCGGCTGCGGTGGGTGCTGGACAAGCTCGGCGTGGATCCCGACGCCGACGAGGGCCAGGGCGACAACGCCGCTCCCGCCCTCTCCTCGGTCTCCTCCGGCAACCACGCCTGGGAACTCGCCCGCCCGACCGATCCCGACGTCCCACCGCGCGAACACCGCCTACTCCGCGCGGTCGGCGAAGCGCTCAAACGCCGCGCCCAGCTCGACGCCGCTCGGCAACAGCGAACCGACGAACTCTCGGCAATGGAAGGTGCCGCCTGATGCCTGCGACCGCTTCAAGTCGAACCACCAGCGCAGCCGCCGACGCTCACCTCTGGTCGGTCCGTGAGGCTGCCCGTTTCCTCTCCGTGCCCGAGAAGACGCTCTACCAGTGGCGCTACCTGGAAACCGGCCCTCCCTCGCACCGCGTCGGGCGCTACGTCCGCTATGACCCCGACGAGGTCCACGCGTGGGTCCTGCAACAGCCCTGAACCATCGGATACACGGAAAGGAGCGGCCCAGATGGCTCGGGCCTGGATCTACGACCGGCAGCAGGACAAGCGCTATCGCGACCAAGTCGCCAACGCCAAGGCGGCCAAGCGCACCCCTCCGGCGCGCTGGCTGGTCCGCTATTACTCGGCAACCGGTGAGCTGAAGAGCGGCGGAACCTTCAAGAAGAAGCCCGAAGCGGAGCGTCGGCAAACAGAGATCGAGGGACAGCTCGAAACCGGGACCTTCCGCGACCCTGCGGCGGGCAAGGTCTCCGTCTCCGAGGTCGCCGAGAAGTGGCTCGACGCCCAGCACCATCTCAAGCGCTCGACGCGCCGCGACTACCGCGAATACCTCGACAACTACGTCCTCCCGACCTGGGGCGCGGTCCCCGTGAGCAAGGTCGGCTTCGAGGACGTGTCCGACTGGGTCATCCGCCTTGTTCGGCAACCGGGCAAGCGGGGAAACACGCTCAGCCCGTCCTACGTGCGCAAGGTCTACTACACGCTCTCGCACGTCTTGTCCTGGGCGGTGAAGTCCGGGCGGATCATGGTGAACCCCGCGAAGGGCGTCAGCCTCCCGCTGATCAAGCCGGGCGAACACGTCTACCTCGACCCTGTCCAGACCGAGCGGCTCGCCGAGCACTCGGGGAAGTACCGCCTCCTGGTGCTCCTGCTCGCCTACACCGGCCTTCGCTGGGGCGAAGCCTCGGCGCTCAAGGTCGGCCGGATCGACCTCGACCGCCGGCGGATCCACGTGGAGGAGACGCACGGCCGCGAGTCGGGAGAGATCTATGTCGACACTCCCAAGAACCACGAACAACGGGCGGTTCCCGTTCCGGTCTTCCTCGCCGGGGAGCTGCACGGGCTACTCAAGGACAGAGACACCGACGAGTTGGCGTTCACCGCGCCCAAGGGCGGGCCGCTGCACTACGACAACTTCCGGCGCCGCGTCTTCGGACCTGCGGTGGACGCGGCCGGTCTGGCCAGTCTCAACCTGACCGCGCACAAGCTCCGGCACACGGCCGCCTCGCTGGCGATCGCCTCGGGCGCGGATGTGAAAGTGATTCAGACCATGCTCGGCCACAAGACCGCGACGATGACGCTCGACACCTACGGGCATCTCTTCCCGGACCGCCTGGACGAGGTCGCCAAGCAGATGAGCGACCAGCGCGCGGCGGCGCTCCGCAAGGCGAAGTCCGCCGGGGCTCGGGGCCGAAAGAAGGCGGGGTAGTCCCCAGCCGTGTGCATTGAATGTGCATCAGACACACGACGGCCGCCCGGGGCGAACCTCGGGCGGCCGTCGTGTGTTCGCTTGAGCAGCGAAAACAACCGTGGAGCCAAGGGGAGTCGAACCCCTGACCTCCGGTATGCAAAACCGGCGCTCTGCCAGCTGAGCTATGGCCCCGGTTTGATCTGTGTCAATCATACCGTGCGGCGGGCAGTGCCGGTCGCTCTTTTCCGGTGCAGCGCTCGGTCTGGAGGAGGCACCACTCGCTGTTCGGGCCCGGAAGCGTGGGGGCCGCAGGGGACGACGTCCACCCACGTCTTCGGGTACGCCGAAAACAGCCGACGACACGCGGACGCGTCGTGGCTGATGGGACCGACCAGGCTCAGGCGTCGCCCGCGGTAGCCTCGGTCCACAGGTCGAGCTCGGCGCGGTCCGCCTGGATCTTGCGGTAGACGGCGAACGCACCGAGTGCCACCAGCACCAGAACGACGATCTTCTTCATGGCGTGCACCCCTTCTTGGTCTCGGATACGGATAATCGGGTCATGCGCGCCACCGCCCGGTCGGGGGAGTGCGGTAGGGATACTTCCCGCCGACTCCCGCATGCTGTGCGGAAGGCGCCACTAGAGAACTTTATGGGGTTGTCTCCCAGCAGACTAGCAACCCGTCGGCGCGTTCCCGCCCCGCGCCGCCGGGGATTCAGGTCAGCAGCGCCATACGGTTGAGTGTCGTCACCGTGGCCTCGGGATCGCTGGAGGCCTCGACCAGGCGGAGCCACACCCGCCGGCAAGCGCGAACCCCCTCTTCGGACTCTACGATCCCGCCGCCGTGGGTCGCCTCGACGAAGGCCAGAGACGCCTCGCCCTCGTCGAACCCCAAGACGCTGAACGGCCCGGCGCTGCCGGCGTGCGGTCCGGCCGAGGTCGGCAGCAACCGGATGGCGACGCGGTCGTGGCGGCGGCCGAGGTCGATCAGGCGGCGGAGTTGGGCGTGCAGCAGGCCGGTGTCGCCGCTGATTCGGCGCAGGGCGTCCTCGTCCACGACCGCGTGGTAGCGCTCCAGTGTGCCCCGGTCGAGGGCTTCCTGGCGTTTGAGGGACGCGGCGACCATGCGCTCGGTACCGGTGTCGCCGTGCCCCTGCGCGCGCGCCAGAACCGCCGTGTACTCGGGGACCTGCAGCAGGTCGGGGACCAGCGTCCCGCCGTAGGCGTCGATCGCCACCGCCCCCGCCTCGTTGCCGACATAGGCCGAGGGGATCACGTCCTCGTACTCCGTCCACCACGGGCGCAGCCGTGATTCACGCACCATGGTGAGAACGGCCTCGCGCTGCCCGCCGGTCACGCCGTACAGCTTCAGCAGCGCGGATACCTCCACCACCGACGGCCACTTCCGTATGCCGGTCTCGATGTGGCCGAGCTTGGCCGGGGACCACTCGAGGACGTCCGCTACGTCGCTTAGGGTCAATCCCGCTTCGAAACGCCGCCGGCGCAATTCGGCGGAGAGCCGGCGGCGGCGGACAGTGGGGCTGGTCATAGCGGCCCGTCCCGTACACGCTGAGTACTGGATACGTGGCTCCAGAGAAGCACGCGACCTAGTCTCTAGCAATGCGTTTCTAGAAATCCGACCGTGACCACGGGGTTCGGGATCCGGGGGCAGCAGCCGCCGCGGCTCGGGTTTCGCGTGCATCGCCCTGGTTGACCAGCGGGAATCGGGGGCGCGAGCGGCACCGATTCCGGCATCGCCGCCGGCGCTCCCCGGAATGGGGAACGGAAATTCGGTGCTGTCCCGAATCCCGGACCGGAGCACAACCGAATGCACCGGTCCGGTCGGGAACAACACTGCGGACTCCGCCCGGCAGCGGCGCGGCCGCCGCCGGCGCTCAGTGCAGCAGCTTGAGTCCGACGATCCCGCTGACGATCAGCAGCAGGCACACGACCCGCGCGACACTGGCGTGCTCACCGAACCACACCATCCCGGCGACAGCGGTGCCGACGGCGCCGATCCCCACCCATACGGCGTATCCGGTGCCGACGGGGATCGAGCGCAGCGCGACCGCGAGGCCGGACATGCTGAGCGTGAGCCCTACCGCGAAGATCAGCGACGGCCACAGGCGCGTGAAACCGTGCGACGCGGCCAGCGCGAGCGCCCAGACGGCCTCCAGCATTCCGGATACCACCAGCAACAGCCAGGCCATGACGCCTCCGAACCACGCCGTCTTGTCGCTGACCGGGTACGGCGCACCTCGTCCGGGGGCGGCCGGGTCGGCCCCGCCCGAACCGGGCAACCCGTTCAGCAAGCGCTCCTATTCCATGTGACGGCGGGGCCACGTTCGGCGACACCTCCGCGCCGAACCGTCGCAGTGACCGCATACGATGCAATGAGACCGACGGGAGCATGCACCCGTGCACAGGTGAAGGAACCCAATGAGCCATCCGATCGACGACACCGAGCAGCTCATCGCCAACGCCGAGGAGGAGCTTCCTCCGCCGACGCGCTCGCGCCTGATCGCGAAGCTGCGCAAGGGCGCCCACATCGACGACGCAGCCCGCGATCTCGGTGTCAGCCCTAAACGCGTGTTCTCTGCGGCACGCATCCTCACCACCTTCGGCGAGCAGCTCGACGCCACACTCACGGCCGAGCGGGACCCCGACCTTGCCCACGGCACGCTGACCGCGTACAACAAGCGCTGCCGCTGCCCGCAGTGCCGAGGCGCGGTGAACCGCCGGCTGTGACGCCGCGGCCCTCCGCCCGATCGGCCGCGCCACCGCAGCCGCGCCCGCGGCGATTCCGGAGGTCACAGCCGCAGCGGCAGCGCTGCGACGTCGCGCCTACCGTCGGCTACCGATCCTTTACCAGGAATTGGCCCGCCGTGGGACCGATTCAGGCTTATTGATCTTGAATCCGGGGAATCGGGCCACCATGAACGAGCGTGTGGACTGGGCCGCGATGAGCGACGAAGAGTTCATGGCGCTGGTGCGCCAGCTGATGGAAACCCCGACAGGGCCGGAGTCCGACGAAGAGTAGCCCCCGCCGGCACTCTCGTACTCCCGGTCGACGGCAACGCGGGCGCGATTCCCGCTCCCGTGTGCAGAGGTGTGTGCCCGGTCCTCTCCGACCGTGCGATCGCACACCTCGCTTCCGGTCGCGCGGTCCGGCCCCGTCGGGGCCCGACCGCCGACATCTGCGGGGCCGCCAGTGCCGAAGCGCCGGCCGCGGCCGCGGCCGCGGACCCGCAGGGCGGCCGTGCCCCCGTCCGGTCAGTCACGTCCGTTCGGCTCGTGCAGATCCAGCCGCAGTGAGTGTGCACCCAGGAACCGACCGATATCGGCCACCTCGTCCTCCAGACGCTCGCGGAGTCGGTCCGGAACGGGTTCGAAGGGCTCGACCACCACCGCTGCGCCGCCGCGCCCCCACCTCCACCGCGCCACGGCGCGCCCGTCGACGAGCACGGCCGGGTGGACGATCCCGCCGCCCGGCGCTATCCGGCGCGCATACTGCGGCGGCACCACAACATCGCGCCCCTTGTAGCCCAGCAGACAGGCGTCGAACGCTCCGACCAACCGCACAGCAGGCGCCGGTGCCGCGGAGGGCAGCGCCTCGGCGACTTCCCGCGGCGCCAGCGCCGGACCGCGGCTCGTAGACACCTCGGCCGCTTCGGAGGCCACCAGGTCCCAGCCGCGGCGCGCAGGGCGCGCCGGGAGCCCGGACCACGCCGCGAAGTCCTCCAACGCCGCGGGCCCGTGCGCCCACAGGTAGCGTCGCGCCAATTTCAGCAGCGCGGAACCGGTGTCGCGGGGCTCCCACGGGCCCACCCAGTCGCGCATCAGGACATAGGTCGGCTCGCCGGAGTCGCCGCCCGCCGTGTCGGGCCCCCGGCAGACGATCCCGCGCAACGCCGCATAGGCGACCAGGTGCGCCGGTGCCTGCCCGCCTTCGGGGACGGGCACGCCGATCCCGTTGAGATCCTCGATCAGTTCCTCGCGCGTCCGGGCCGCACCGCCCGACAGCACCTCGCCGATCGCGGCTTCGGAGCGTTCGCACAACGCGTCGTCCAGCCCCAGGGCCAAGCGTCGGGTACGGAACCGGCGCACGAACACCGGCCCCAGCAGATCCACGATCCAGCCGGCATCGGACGCGGGCACCGCGTGCAGGGTCCCCCGCATGGCCCACGTACGCACGATCGAGCGCTCTTGGACCATCGCGCTCCGGACGTCGGCGGCCTCCAAACCCGCGGTCCGGGCGCGGATCGCCGCTCGGACCGCGTAGGCGTCCTGGGCCTGCAGGGCCGCGGCCGCCCGCACCGCCCCCGCCGCCCCGGCGGCAGGCGGCCCCATCAGCAGCTGCGCATGCATCCGTGCCACACGGAGCCTTCCGTCATCCACGGCGACCACCATCGATGAATCCCTTCCCGGACATGTCGACGTACCGACCACCATCCCAGGAGCCGACCCTGTCTCGGCCTCTCCTTTCGCCGGGGCTCCTCGTCCCCCCGGTCCCCGGGCGGGGCGGCGCGTAGCCGGCGCACGGCGCGCCCCTTGACGACTCTCGGGTCGTCCGCGCACGTGGTTGCGGCCGGACCAGTGGTTAGTCGCAGGTGGGGGAGCGACCCCGGACAGTCCGCCGGCGCCCGACTGCGCGCGGCGGCACACCGGGCAGGCGACGGCGGAGGAGAATCGGGACATGGCGATCAACCCGACACCGACACTGGTCACAGGCGGGACCGGAACGCTGGGGAGCCGCGTCGTCCGGCGCTTGGTGCAGGACGACGACACCGAGGTCCGCGTCCTCAGCCGGCGGGCCGCCCCCGCTGAGAGCCGCGGAGCCAGGTGGTTCACCGGCGATCTCGCCGCGGGCCGCGGGCTGAGGCGGGCGCTGGACGGTGTCGATACCGTCGTGCACTGCGCCCACGCCCCCGCGTTCCCGCTGGAGGAGATATCGGCCGCCGCGCATCTGCTGACGGAGGCGACGCGCGCCCGGATCAGACACTTCCTCTACATCTCCATCGTGGGGGTCGACTATGTGCCGCTCCGGTACTACCGAAGCAAGCTCGCGGTGGAGGATCTGATCGAGGAGTCCGGGCTGGCGTTCACGATCCTGCGCACCGCACAGTTCCACGAACTCGTCGATCGGTTGCTGAGCGGTGTGGTCCGCCTGCCGTTCGTTCCGGTCCCGGCGGGGTTCTGGTTCCAGCCGGTGGCCGCCGACGAGGTCGCGGAGCGCCTCGTCGGGCTAGCACGGGAGAGTCCGGAGGGCCGTGCACACGACATGGGCGGCCCCGAGGTCAGGTCGGTCGAGAGCCTCGCCGCCTCCTACGAGCGGATCCGGGGCCGGCAGCGGCCGGTGAAGAAGGTCCCGATTCCAGGGAAGACCGCCTCGGCTTTCCGCACCGGCGCCAACCTCGCGAGCGGCCGCCCGGTGGGGTGTCGGACGTGGGAGCGCCACCTGCACACACCCACCACCGCCCCCCACCCCTGAACACCCGCCACCATGAGCACCCGCGACCCGGCCAGCCCGGGCTTGTGACACTACGCACCCGCACCGCAACCCCCAGTCACACCCCCGGACACAAAAAAAGAAGGAGACGAGCCGCCCGACGACGACCCGCCCCCTTCTACAAAGAAATGCGGCGGCAACCTACTCTCCCACCCCCACCATGGAGGCAGTACCATCGGCGCAAAGAGACTTAACGACCGGGTTCGGAATGAGACCGGGTGTGACCCTCCCACTATCACCACCGCAAAACCCACCACCCACACACCCGCCAACAACGGCAGACGCACAGGCGAAACCTGCGGAACCCCCACCGACCCCACACACCAGGCCAGCAGGAGAAAACATAGCATGCGCGAGCACCCAGCATCCACGGCGGACAAGCCCTCGGCCTATTAGTACCGGTCAGCTCCACCCCTCACAAGGCTTCCACACCCGGCCTATCAACCCAGTCATCACCTGGCGGCCTTACCCCCACCACAGGGCAGGAGACCTCATCTCGAAGCAAGCTTCCCACTTAGATGCTTTCAGCGGTTATCTCTCCCGAACGTAGCCAACCAGCCATGCCCCTGGCGGAACAACTGGCACACCAGCGGTTCGTCCGTCCCGGTCCTCTCGTACTAGGGACAGCCCTTCACAAGTCTCCAACGCGCGCAGCGGATAGGGACCGAACTGTCTCACGACGTTCTAAACCCAGCTCGCGTGCCGCTTTAATGGGCGAACAGCCCAACCCTTGGGACCAACTCCAGCCCCAGGATGCGACGAGCCGACATCGAGGTGCCAAACCATCCCGTCGATACGGACTCTTGGGGAAGATCAGCCTGTTATCCCCGGGGTACCTTTTAGCCGTTGAGCGACGCCGCTTCCACACGCCGGCGCCGGATCACTAGTCCCTGCTTTCGCACCTGCTCGACACGTCCGTCTCACAGTCAAGCTCCCTTGTGCACTTACACTCACCACCTGATTGCCAACCAGGCCGAGGGAACCTTTGGGCGCCTCCGTTACCCTTTAGGAGGCAACCGCCCCAGTTAAACTACCCACCAGACACTGTCCCCAGACCGGATCACGGCCCGAGGTTAGATGCCCGAAACAGCCAGAGTGGTATTTCACCAACGCCTCCACCACCACTGGCGTGGCGGCTTCACCGGCTCCCACCTATCCTACACAAACCATCCCAAACACCAATGTCAAGCTATAGTGAAGGTCCCGGGGTCTTTCCGTCCTGCTGCGCGAAACGAGCATCTTTACTCGTACTGCAATTTCACCGGGCCCGCGGTTGAGACAGCGGGAAAGTCGTTACGCCATTCGTGCAGGTCGGAACTTACCCGACAAGGAATTTCGCTACCTTAGGATGGTTATAGTTACCACCGCCGTTTACTGGCGCTTAGATTCCCAGCCTCACGCACAAGCGCTAACCGGTCCTCTTAACGTTCCAGCACCGGGCAGGCGTCAGTCCGTATACAGCGTCTTACGACTTCGCACGGACCTGTGTTTTTAATAAACAGTCGCTTTCCCCTGGTATCTGCGACCCCGCCCCGCTCACAGGGAAAACCTGATCACCGGACAGGGCTCCCCTTCTCCCAAAGTTACGGGGACAATTTGCCGAGTTCCTTAACCACGGATCACCCGAACGCCTCGGTATACTCTACCTGACCACCTGCGTCGGTTTCGGGTACTGGCCGCACACGCACTCGCTAGAGGCTTTTCTCGACAGCACGGGATCACTCACTTCGCCGAAACGGCTCGGCATCACGCCTCACCCCTGTAACAGGGCAGGGATTTACCACCACCCCGGGCTACACGCTTACCCCCGGACAACCACCGCCGGGTAGAGCTACCCCACTGCGTCACCCCATCACTTGCCTACACACCCCTCGGGTCCCAGGCACACCACCACCCCCGCACCCGAAGGCACGAAGACGGGCATGCATGGTCAGCATCAGGGCTATCGACACGGGCGCACGCGCACGGGTACGGGAATATCAACCCGTCATCCATCGACTACGCCTGTCGGCCTCGCCTTAGGTCCAGACTCACCCTGGGCGGATCAACCTGCCCCAGGAACCCTTAGTCAATCGGCGCCGGAGTTTCCCACTCCGGTATCGCTACTCATGCCTGCATTCTCACTCGCACGCCCTCCACCACACGGTCACCCGGCGGCTTCACCGAACGCACGACGCTCCCCTACCAACCGACACCAACGTGCCGGCCCCACGGCTTCGGCGGCGCACTTCAGCCCCGCTACATTATCGGCGCAGAATCACTTGACCAGTGAGCTATTACGCACTCTTTCAAGGATGGCTGCTTCTAAGCCAACCTCCTGGTTGTCTCAGCAACTCCACAACCTTTCCCACTTAGCGCACCCTTAGGGGCCTTAGCCGGAGGTCTGGGCTGTTTCCCTCTCGACCACGGAGCTTATCCCCCGCAGTCTCACTGCCGCGCTCACTCCACCGGCATTCGGAGTTTATCTGACCTCAGTAACCTGGTCGGGCCCATCGGCCAAACAGTAGCTCTACCTCCGGGGAGCACCACACGACGCTGCACCTAAATGCATTTCGGGGAGAACCAGCTATCACGGAGTTTGATTGGCCTTTCACCCCTACCCACAGCTCATCCCCCAGGTTTTCAACCCTGGTGGGTTCGGGCCTCCACGAAGTCTTACCTCCGCTTCACCCTGGCCATGGGTAGATCACTCCGCTTCGGGTCCACAGCATGCGACTCCACCGCCCTGTTCAGACTCGCTTTCGCTACGGCTACCCCACACGGGTTAACCTCGCCACACACCATGACTCGCAGGCTCATTCTTCAAAAGGCACGCCATCACCCCGCACTCAAGCGAAGCTCTGACGGCTTGACAGCACACGGTTTCAGGTACTATTTCACAACCCCTCACCGGGGCACTTTTCACCTTTCCCTCACGGTACTCGTCCACTATCGGTCACCAGGACGTATTCAGGCTTGACAGGTGGTCCTGCCGGATTCACACGGAATTCCTCGAGCTCCGCGCTACTCGGGGCCACGCCCACCACGATGCCATGCGCCTTCGCCTACAGGACTCTCACCCGCTCCGGCGCCGCTTCCCAACGGCTTCGGCTGACACACACCACCACGGACCGGATCGGCAGACCCGGAACAGACATACCCCACAACCCCGCACACGCAACGACTGCCGCCTATCCCACGCGCACGGTTTAGCCATCATCCCCGTTCGCTCACCACTACTGAGGGAATCACTGTTGTCTTCTCTTCCTGCGGGTACTGAGATGTTTCACTTCCCCGCGTCACCACCGACCGCCCTATACATTCAGACGGCGGCAACCCGACACAACTCGGGCTGGGTTCCCCCATTCGGACACCCACGGATCAACGCCCGGTTGACGGCTCCCCGTGGACTATCGCGGCCTCCCACGTCCTTCATCGGCGCCTGGTGCCAAGGCATCCACCGTATGCCACTCTTGCTTGGCCACCGCAGATACAAGATGCTCGCGCACACTATCCACAAATCAAACCGCACACC